>JBBAXA010000042.1:16494-23703 GCA_040396935.1 Pirellula sp. | reverse complement strand
TTTCGTCGCTACCGCGTTCCAAAGTTTTTCCCGCCACCGCGTTCGACAGGTACGATCGCCACCGCTTTGCATAGGTTCCTCGCTATCGTGTCCCCCAAAACGTGTTCCTTGGCTTGATTTCAAAGCTTCGTCGAATCGACTCGTTATTTCCTCAAATACTTCTCACGTCGATACAAGAATGTCGGCAGCGCGAAGCAGATCCCTATCAGGAAGATCATTACGAAATGGCAGAGGAAGCCTTTCATCGACAATCGCTTGGATTCGTTGGCCATCCAGATCGTACAGGCTGTCGCGGTCAGCATTAGGTCCCAGCTAAATCCGGAGATCACCCAGGTTGCAAAGGGTGCCGCAAAGAACTCCTGCCAGGCGGTTGGTCCACCTCGCGAGAAATGCATGCCGAAACAGACCATCGGCATGATGAAACCAGCGACTGACAATACCGCATAAACACTGCGCCACATCCACGTATCTCCATCAGGTTTTTGGGAAGTCGATTCAACCTCCATTCTCACCGCGTTAGGCTGCATGGAGAAGAGTGAGCGGCATGCCCGTTTGCCAGGTCGACCATCAGGCGGATCGACTTCCAGAGGTGTCGAACAACCACCCGACGAACTTTGGCTCGAAGGTCCCTAGCTGCGAACCTACCATTCCTTATCGATCGCGATTCGGACGCGGATGGATAGACTCGAATGGCCTGATTTTTTGCGGTTTAGCGTCGAAGCCTCACTTTTTTCTTTTTTCTCTGAAAGATTTCCGCGGGCGTTGGATACCTGAAAGACATGTGTTTCCGCCAGAAGTATCCATCATGAAAAAACGGACGAAAAACGAACGAAAACGATCCCAGATGAGGGCGAGGACTCGCTTTGCGGGCCTTTTTGAAAGGCTAGAGGAGCGACTACCTCTCACCGGACCCTACGTGAATGCCCCGATTTCCCAGTCGCAGGCCGATTTCTTCATGGAGGGAGCCCAGGGACTATCGGGTTTGGGGGAGCGGATTGATCGATCGGGGAACTTTTCGCAACCGTTGGGGCCGTTCAAGAATCGGGACGGTACGGCCGTCACACCGGGAATGCTCGGACCGTACGGGCGGACGTTGCAGGAACAGCTCGAAAATCCCATCGGCGATTACTTTGATTCGACGCCGGCCAGCGGGCGCACGACCGATTCTCTCATAGCTCACCTCGGATCGGATCCGGCATTTTTATCGATCGAAGGGGGATTGGTTGATGGAACGATCGATGAACTGGTTTTCGAAATCCACATTCAACGGGAGTACGAACGGACTCTACTCGATATCGAGTTTGAGGACCCAGTTCTACCATCCTCTTTTGACTCGAAGAATGGTATCGAAGCCAATCTGATGGCAGTCCTCGATTTTCAAGTCGTTTTTGGTATCACGCTCGATCCTAGTCTCAATGCGGAACAAGCGTTCTTCATCCGAGACCTGTCAATCTTCAGTTCGATTCGAGCCGATACGATTTTTCATCCGTTTACAGTGAACCTTGGAATTCTGGAAGCGAGCGTACCGGATGTGGTACTAGCGGCCAGCGTGGATATCGAGGTGAGCCAGCCTCCCTGGACACCTTCTCTCCGTTTGACGGAAATCAACACGCTCGAGGTTGCAGATCTCTTCGCAACTCAAATCGGCTCGAATGACTTCGATGCCAAGTTCAATCTCGATGTGGGTATCGGACGCTGGCGGCTCGCGGGCTCGACGTACCTGCAAGCGGTTGGCGACTTCTTAGGTTTTGATCCTGTGATTTCTTTTAGCCCTAATTTCGATGAGGTCTTTCTATTCAACAATATCTCGAGCGCCGAGATAGTCGCTGGCATGGAAAATTTCCAGTCCTGGCTAACGAGCTGGGGTAACTCGAGCCAATACGATATCGCGATTCCATTCACAAAGGATTCGACAGCTGGTTCGGTCTTCAATGCGGGCACCGCGATGTCTGGCTTTGTCGAAAGCTTGCGCGATGAGCAAGGAAATCCTGCATTTGATAATGTCGGTGATTTTCCTTATTCAGGTTCTGGGATCGACTACAACGAGGCTACCAACAAACTGAAGCTCGTCGTCGTTCGGAATTTACCCTCCCAGCAGACTCAATCCCGTAGGACTCGAGTGGAGTTAGACGACACGGTCGGTCTGAGCAGTCAAACCGAGGCGATGGTGACCGGCGATGGTACCGTAAGCTTTGTTATTTCGATCGACTTGAGTCAAGAGAACGTCAATTTTCTCGATCGTATCGCGATCGAAGACCTGCGGATTCAAACGTTCTATGGGACCGAAGCGGTTGTATTGACGGGCAACGCTGCATTTGGAGGACTCGGATTAGCATTCGCCAATGGCGTCCTATCGGGTGATCTTTCCACGAGTGCTGTTTTCAAATCGGTCCGTAACGGTCGGCCGGTGACTCTCCGCGTTTTGAACGATACGATCGATACCGCATACGAATTGCTTCAAAGCGAGATGGCCTGGAGTGGTGCGAGTTCATTGCGTCTTCCCAGTTTGCAAGTCGCTGGAAACCTATTCGGAGTAGCTGCCAATTCCTTTATCGAGGTGAGTGTCTCGAACATCAAGAATTCCGCCTACACGACGACGACCAATGTTTCGGACTTTTGGAATTTTGAGGACATGACGTTCGAGGGGCTCACGCAGTCCTTCTCGGATGCTCTCCTCGGAACGCAAGCTTGGGACTCCGAGGGTGACGAAGCAGTCGCGACGCTCGGAGCTTCGCTCCAGGACTTTGGTCCGCTCAAACAGGATCGAATTGCCCAAGCGGTTGCAGAGGCTGTCGAGGAGGCCGATACCGCCGCTGGGTACAGTCGAATGATCGTTCAGGATCTTCCTGGATTTGTGGAAAATTTGGTGCGCGCTACCACCGCGGGAGTGAGCCAATTCGTTTCCAATTTAACCTATCACTTGGGGAGCGCAACCTTAGAGTGGTTTGTCGATGTGACGGCTGAGGAGGCGACATCGACCAGCATCGGTTTGGGATTCGAATCGCTCTTCGGCTTGACGAACGATGCTAAAGTCGGCAATACAGAGGATCTCGTTGGCGAAGGCGTCTCAGTACCCGCGAACTCGTCATCGCGATTACAACTGGGACTCGAGTTTGATCCGGTCGCAGGTAATCAATCTCAAAGTCTCCAGAATGGATTTCTGAATTCCCGTTCCCGACTAGATCGTACGATCTATATCAATGCAACCAAGTCCGGTGGGAATCCTGTTTCGCTCCAAGGAACGTCGGGAGCTCTCGGGATGAAATTGCAACAAGGTTCTTTGGTGATCGCGCAGAGCGTTCCATCTCCAAACGTATCGGCCCCGGCTGTGTTCAGCAGTTCGATTCCTGCGAATGGTAGCCGAGTTCGCATCTCAGACCTGTCGACCTATGTGCCCCAGAGACAAACACAGGGACAGTTGCTCGCAGACTTTGAGGTGGTTCCGGATCACACCGGTACCGCAGAACGAAATCGACTCCATTTCGAAACACTCGACTTTGCTAATTTGGCTGGTTCCACCCGTCTGCTCTCAAGTCCTGACTTCCCGCAATTAAGGCGAGGTGTCGATTTACAGCTCGACCTCAATGCATTTGTTCCCGCGATCGAGGATATGCTCAAGAAAATCGAATCCAGGATCATCGACGAGGTTTTGGATCGCGCCTATCCTCTGATTGGGGAACAGCTCGATCAGTTTGCGAATTTCATCGCACCGTTCCGCGAGGCAATCAACACCGCGCTCAAACGTTTGAACTCCTTGACACCGAGCACTGTCGAGACGGCGATCGAGGACGCGCTGCGGAATCTATTCAATCGACCGACAGGAGACTTTGTAAGGATTGATATCAAAACACCAACCCTGTTCAAACTTACACTGGATATCGAAGATGCCCCAATCTCGGTTACCAAACCTGCTAATAGCAATCTGGGTCTACCCGCGCTCGGCGCGGATTGGACTGCCGACTTCTCGGTGGTAGGAGCCTATCAATTCCAAATGACCTTTGTCCTAGATCTCAAGGACGGTTTCTATATTGAGACCAATACAGAAACCGTGGAGATGACGCTCGATATGGACATGTTCGGTCAAGCCACCGGGAAGCTCGGTTTTTTTGAGATTGTCGCCACTGCGGATGCACCTGCTCCAGGTAAAAGCGTTTTCCATGCCGAGTATGTGATCGATGTTACCGAACCGAGTGGAGATAATCGACTGTTCCTGAAGGAGATAGGAACAGGTCCGTTGGTCGATACCAATACATCGGGGCTGAGCGGTGAAGCCCACATGCGTTTCTCGATCGAAGCATTGGTCAACGATTGGCTTCCCTCGATGGAAACAGGTTTGCGTATCGACTGGGAATTTGATGGGATTGGATTCCGAGGACACAATCCACCCGTCGTAACTTATGAGGGGATCCAACTCAATCTCGGGAGATTGCTGAGCGAAGTCTTTTTGCCGTTCTTTGAAACGATCCAGGATGTCTTCCAACCGATGCAGCCGATCATCGACATTCTCACATCGCCTTTGCCGATTCTCTCGGATCTCATGGATCCTGATCCGTCCATCCTTTCCCTGGCGACAGCGGTGAAGGATCTGATGCCGGAGGATATTCGTAGATCGATTGAGTCGCTCGTCGAGTTTGTCGAAACGATCGAGACGATTGAGGGTATTGTCCTCGCAATCCAAAGGGACAGCGGTTCCCTGCTTTCTCTCCAATTGGGTAGTATCACATTCGGTGGTACAACGCAGCCGCCATTCGATGCACGTCTGGATTCTTTAGACACATCGGTGCTCAATCTGGCCAGCACGAGGGGAGATCTAAGAAGTCAATTCGATGGTGCAAATGGAGCCCCCAATGTCTCTGCGGAGTTCAACCGGTCTCCAGGCGCTCTTCGCGTACCGATCATTGAGAACCCACGCAATGCGATCGGTTGGATTTTGGGAATTGATGAAGCGGAACTGATTACCTGGGACTTGCCCGATGCCTCGTTTTCGTTCCCAGTCGGATTTGAATTTCCAGTTCTTCCGGGAATCCTTGCAGGGATCTTTGGAGGACTGGAGATCGGATTTGATTTGAAAGTCGGACTGGATACGGCAGGTTTTGAGGCCTACTCGAGAACCCGTGACTTGAAGGACTTTTTCCAAGGCTTTTATGTGAGCGATCGAGCGAATGCGGATGGTACGGGTGAGGATATCAATGAGGTTTTTCTACGAGGCGACTTGTTAGCAGCTGCAGGCGTAGGCGTGCCCGGCACAGCATTGCTCGTCGGGGGCGGTGTCTTTACCGAGGTGGGCATTGATCTGTTGGATCACGACAGAGATGGAAAAGTGCGTGGTCGAGATTTCAGTTCAGGTGATGGCTGCTTTGCACTGCGAGGTGAGTTTGGTGTGGCGCTCGAGGCGCAAGCGAAAGTGGGGCCCTTGCGGCTGGAGCTCCCGCTCGCCGAAGCCACCTTGGCCCAGGGACGCAAGGTCATCAGCTGCCCATTTTACGAACCTCCTCCACCGGCTGTTTTGGCAGGCCTCGATTCCACAACAGGTACTCTAACCCTGTTCATGGGGCCAGAGGCCCATCGACGTGACGTGCGACCCAATGCTGAGGAAGAAGCGTTTAGTGTGAAGCAATCGGCGGGGGAGCTTGTTGTCCTGGCATTTGGTAAGTCGCAATCCTTCGATGCGACCAAGGTTCGTAATATTGTCGCCGATGGAGGAACGAAAGACGATCGAATCAGTCTAGTCGGTGTGAATAAGCCATCGATTTTGAGAGGAGGCGACGGAGACGATGTCATCAATGGAGGTGAGAAAATTGACTTCATCGATGGTGGAGCCGGGAACGATGAAATATTTGGATGGGGTGGCAAAGATACTGTCGTCGGAGGCATTGGCCAGGATCTGATCTATGGCAACGATGGAGACGACGATCTTTTCGGGGAAGAAGGAGACGACGAACTGTACGGCGGCGATGGAGACGATGAAATCGAAACAGGTAATGGTCGGAATATCGCTTATGGAGATGCAGGAAACGATGAGATCTATGGTGGCTTGCAGAGGGATGTGATCTATGGAGGATCTGGCAATGACATGATCGAGGGTAACGATGGGCCAGATGTCTTGAGCGGTGATAGTGGGATCGATACGATTCGTGGCCAACTCGGCGATGATCTCATCGATGGTGGAGACGACGGTGACTTCTTGTTTGGTAACGAAGGAGATGATCGTCTATTCGGCCGCAAAGGGATTGACGAGATCGATGGCGGAGAGGATGCCGACATTCTGAGTGGTAATGAGGATGGAGATTTCATCTATGGGAGAAATGGGGCTGACGAAATTTTTGGTGACGAGGGGGATGACACCATCGATAGTGGTGACGACCCTGATTTGATCTATGGAGGGTCAGGTTCTGATACGATCCATTCCGGTCTAGGAGACGATACTGTCTATGGGGGTGATGGAGCCGACACGATCGATGGTGGCGATGGCGCTGATACGATTTATGGAGAGGGTCTAAACGATACACTCTCTGGTGGCGCTGGAGATGACACGATTTTTGGTGGTCTCGGTTCGGATACGATCTACGGATATGTTCGTGATCTGCTGGCTGACTCACTGCCGCTCGGGGGCACGGATCGGGATAAGCTCTATGGTGGAAGGGCAGCGGATCGCATCTCAGGGGGCCCACACGATGACCTCATCTATGGGGAGGAGGATTCCGACCAGTTGGTTGGTAACGAGGGCTCGGACACGATCGAAGGGGGCAGTGGAGCCGATTCTATTTATGGATTCCATCTAATCGTTCCGGCGTTTTGGTGTCCCCTGACGGGTGGCTCGGACCTGGAAGGTTTTCTCTATGGAAATGCAGATAACGATGTGCTCTATGGCGGTGCTGCGGACGACCTGATACGAGGGAACGACGGTGATGATCAGATCTATGGGCAAGAGGGTTCCGATTGGATCTTTGGTGATCACGGTAACGATACGATCGACGGCGGCGACGGAGTGGATACGATCGATGGCGGATTAGGGAATGACCATATCGTCGGTGGTGACGCTGCCGATTCGCTATTCGGCAATCGAGGCTTGGATTTGATCGAGGGCAACCTCGGGGATGATTTCATTGCCGGGAACGATCAAGCGGATTTGATTTACGGGGACGAAGGAAAAGATTCGATTCGTGGCGGCTCCGGGAATGATACTCTCCGAGGAGGAGAGGATGACGA
>JBBAXA010000042.1:0-16394 GCA_040396935.1 Pirellula sp. | reverse complement strand
ACGAAGAGGCTGTCTATGTGGACCAAAGCGGCGTCTACATCGCCTGGGTGGACTGGCGCAATGGGAACTCCGAGATCTATGTCGCGTTTCATCCGCATGGAGTGGGGGATTGGACTCCGCTGGTAGGATTCGGAGCATTTGATTCCGCATCAGGAGGTGGGATCAGTAACGATGCAAACCAATCCCGTCGGCCCACTCTCTTCAAGACCGAAGCTGATGATTCGCTCATTATCGCTTGGACCAGTATCGCTGCTGACGGGACGAGTACGATCGAAGTGGCCAGGGAGGATACCCAGTGGACTCGACTCCCCAATCCAGCTCAGACTGGAAGTGCCGATGATTCGAAATTCGTTCAGTTTAGTAGCCACAGCGGTTTGCTGTTTTGGGTCGACACGAATCCCAACACAAGCGCGAAAGGATTGCGAGTCTCGCAATATATCCGCGCCGAAGGGTGTATCGATGGATTCCTCCAACCCAGGAGTGTCTATCCGATTCCTGCTGGGAAGGAATTCGAAGGCTACGATGCGGCAGCGGTTGAGTTCCAAGGAGTAGTCGCCATCTCCTATGGGGATTCCAGCGATCGGGATATTGTCGTGATGGCGAATACCACGAGCCTGGAAAACGAATCGACTTTCTGTCCTGCCGTTCCGAACGTCAGCTTCCGAGAATATGTCACCGGAGGATGGTCGACAGTCCACACGGCGACCGATGGAAATACACTTCAGCCAACGATTGGTATTCAATACATTGATCAACGAGGACAGGTGCCTGGCGAGATCGAGCTGGAATTCGATATCGCAGTTGCGTGGGAACTCGTCTCAAGCCGCGAGAATCAGGTCGATGGTTTGGTTGTCCAAGTCCGACTTGATGAGCCCCCTGCGGTGCAACCGATGATTCCACTCTATCATGGTGATTCGCGAGCTCGCAGCTATGCGACAACAATCTCGGATACGATCGGCTACGCTGACAAACCCGATCTGGCGATGTCCTATGGTATCACCTATCTGGGCTGGCGCGATGACGGAGTTTTTGAAGCGGATGGTCGATCGAGTATTTTTGTTTTGAGCAGGTATCGAGACTTAGCTCCTGGCGACTATATCCTCAGTGAAGAGGTACGCGGTGATGCTAGTGGCTTTGGAATCAGTTCTACGGGAGGATCGCTCAGGGATTTAGAATTAACTACTGCGGAGGATGGTTTCATCGCCAGTTTACCCGTTGTGCTTTGGAGCGAGGCCCGGGAACCCTATGTTCCGATTAGCAATGGGACCACTTTCGAAGGTATAAGTGTTTACCTCCGAGTCATGCTACCTGGTTTACAAGCCGTTGATGATCTTGCGGAACTTCGCAAATTTGGTCGCTTCCAGGGCAATATTCTAGGCAATGATTTCAATGTCAATGGAGAGTTCGAGGGAATTGTCTCGAGGTTTGATCGATTCGAACTGATTCGGGGTGAAACCGAATCGAAAACCTTCACCAGTCCTCTCGGGGCTCTCGTCATCGTCGGGATCAAGGGAAACGTCTCCTACGATCCGAACGGTGCACCCGCGTTCCGCCAATTGAAGCGAAATGAATCCTTAAAGGAATCGTTCATCTACCGCGTCAACAATGGCATTCATGAAGCGGAAGCTATTGTCGAGTTTGTCGTCGCTGGAAGTAACGTCTGGCGTAATGAGCGAAACCATTTAGATGTGGACGACGATCGATCGATCAGCCCTCTGGACGTGCTGATTCTCATCAACGATCTAAATGCAAAGGGTTCGCGGAAACTCGATGATATCGGGCCTAACTCAAAGCAGTTTCTGGATGTCGACGATGATGGCTCCGTTTCTCCTTTGGATGTCTTGCTTGTCATCAACCGGATCAATTCCCAATCGTCTGGCAGCGGCGAAGGCGAGAGTGACTTTTCCCTGAGGGAAACAGTAGACGCTCGATGGATCGAGACCGACATGCTGCTCATCGCAGGATTCTCCTCGGACCTCTGGATGGATTGGCAGTCGAAGCAGAGGCGTGTCTCGAAAAGGAGTTTTAACGAATAGGGATGGAGGGTACGAACTGATAGGACCGATGGCGGCAGGAAATGCCCCGGGAAGCTCCATGGTTTGTGGGGCGAAACCCAGTTTTGGATTGTGCGTTTCGAGGAAACCGACCAATGTCGGCTGACATCAAGCTACCGAAGACAAATGAACGAGCCAATTTCCGTCGATTGGGTTACGATAGATGAGCGAGTATTTACGCTCCTCCCATCGCTATCCCGTATGAGCCAATTCGACACGCGTTCTACACTCCTTTTTCGAGTCCGCGATGCGCGCGACCAAGCGGCGTGGTCGGAGTTTGTCGATTTGTACATGCCGCTGGTTTTTTCCTATGCCTTGAAAATGGGACTGCAGGAAGCAGATGCAGCGGATGCTGCCCAGGAAACCCTGGTTCTCGTTGTTCGAGCGATTCCCTCGTTCCAATACGACTCCCAAAAGGGTTCATTTCGCGGTTGGCTATTAACCATTTTGAGAAATCAGTTGCGTCGAGAGGCGAATAAAGCGAAACATCAAACTCCCGGCTCCGGAGACACAAGGATTTTACAAATCTTGCAGGAGCAACCCGGACGAGACGAGTTGGACGCTTGGGAACGAGAATATCAATTACGTCTTTTCCACTGGGCGGCGAATCGAATCCGAAATCTGTTTCGTGAATCGACATGGCAGGCCTTTTGGTCGACAACCGTGGACGGAGTTTCGATATCGAGTGCAGCCGAGCAATTAGGTATCAGTGAGGGAGCTGTCTACATCGCGCGTTCTCGCGTTCTCGCTCGTATTCGGCAAGAGATTGACCAAGTAGAGTCATGGTGTGAGCATGCCCCAGAACATCGATGATCAGCTACTTCGGGATCTACTCGAAGGAAAAATGAGCCAGCAGGAAGAGCAGGAGCTCGAGCAGAGGATTGCCGCAGATCCTGCGCTTCGCGCACGGTGGGAGCAGCTTACAGGTTCCGCAGAGTGGCCTGTTGGGAGTGCGCCGTTACCTCAGACGTTTTCCTCCGAGTATTTGACGACGGTACTCGATCGAATGAAGCGGACCGGGCCACGAGAGAGCGTTTCACATTCCTCCAGCGATCGCTTCCCTGTCTCAGAAGATGAGCAACTGCATCAACTCAATGAACAACTGCAGGGGTTTCGCATAGTGCGCGAGGTGGGTCGTGGCGGGATGGGGATCGTGTATGAAGCGATCGACGAAGCATTGCAGCGGCGAGTCGCTTTGAAATTGCTCAAACCGATTCAGTCCGACGACGGAACGGCCCAAGAGCGTTTGCTCCGCGAAGCACAAGCGATCGCCGCCATACAACATGAGAATATATTGTCGATTTACGGCGTTCAGTTCGTTGCGAATAAGCCAGTTTTGATCGAACAGTTTGTCGATGGTGAATCGCTCCAAAAGCGAATCGGACGCGACGGAGCCTTGCCGATCGAAGATTGTTTATCGATTTCCCTGCAAATCGCGAAAGGTTTAGTGGCTGCTCATGCGAGCCAGATGGTTCATCGTGATTTGAAGCCGGATAACATTTTGATCGATGGGCTGTCGCAGGTCATCAAAATTGCGGACTTTGGATTAGCCAAACGGGGAGAAAGCTCCAGGCTGACAAGCGATCAATTTGTGGCAGGGACTCCGTCCTTCATGTCGCCGGAGCAGACGGAGGGGAAGCCTGTCGATTCACGCTCTGATTTGTTCAGCTTGGGAGTCATGATGTACGTGATGGTGACCGGGGTTGTGCCGTTCGACCATCCTGATCCTTTCGTCGTCTTTGAAATGCTCAGGCGAAAACAAGTTGAACCTGCGACCAATCTGCGAGCCGAAACGCCTCCTTGGCTTTCTCGATTGATCGCCCAGCTTCTCTCCAAAGATCCGAAGGATCGAATTTCGAGCGCACAAGAGGTCGTTCAATATCTTGAAAATCAAGAATTTCGTCCAACCGCGAACAAGCCGCATCGATGGCTGCGGTCTGCAGTGGTTGCGATCCTGATCGGAACGATGGGTATGTTCGCACTGTTCTATTTCAAAAAGAGAACCTCTTCGACGACCGGATTGTCGTCAATGTCGGTAGAAAGTTCTTCTAGAGGGGCCAATAAGCGGGGAATTTGGATCGACGGTCAGGAGGGGAATTTCTCGTCGATCGCTGACGCGATCGACGAGGCGATGGATGGTCAGACCATTTATTTGGATAGCGATCTTGCCGAATCCGGAGTTCAAGTGAGAGATAAGAGCCTCACCATCATGGCTCAACCCGGTACCAAGCCGACGATTCGCTATGCCGATCCAAGAGATCGTGGTGTCTCCTACTTCCTGCGGACCAATCGCGACTTGTCGCTTCGAGGTTTGCAGTTTGATTGGAGGCCTGTTCAAGCTGCCCCGATCTTTGAAGAGGGACAACTCACCAATCTCATTTCGACGGACTACGATACGGACTTGATTGTCGAGGACTGCGATTTCCACTCCACTCAAATTGGAGCGATCCTCGGCTTTGGTGGGAACGCTCGCGTGATCAATAGCTCTTTCTCCGGCGAGCTGTTCGCTCTGGGTTGTTTGCTTCAGGGGGGGCGAGTGGAGATACTGGATTGCACATTTCGTTGTCCATCTGGAATAACGATCCTCTACCCACCACCGGCGAGGATGCTTGTTGACAGAACTCGGTTCGTGATTCAGCGTTCCAAGTTTTTTGGTACGAGTGCGATCGATATTGTCCTGACGCGTCAATATTTGTTGGAGTCAGTGATCGAGCTGCGCGATTGCCAATTCGACACCGCGCATGCGATTTTGATCACACGATCCGGGCAGAGGGCACCAGAGATAGAGAACACTCGCGATGTGGACGCATGGGTTCATCGGTTGATTCAATGGCAAGAGACGAACTGCCGACATCGATCGAAAGGTGGATTCACAGGAGTACGTACCATTCGCCAACCCAAAAAAATCGTTTCGGAAACGAGAACGATGGAGGATTGGCAGTCGTTTTGGATATCCGATCCGGATGGTGAATCGTTGGTAAAGGATAGTTCTCTCGAATAAATCGAAGCATGGATCGTCTGCATTGCTCGGGCGTTTTGACCAATCCTTTTCGATGAGGGAGGGGTGTTTTCTTGCACCATCCATTTTGGATTCTCAGCATACCCCGAGGAAGAATCACCCGAGGGTTCAGGATTACCCGTTTGATCCGCCTTGCGATGTCTTTTTACAGAAATAGAGCTCATCGATAGGAGGCCCTGGAAAGTGTCTGCCAGGCTCCCGCAGGTGGATCAGACTATCTATACTTTGGAGCTGTTCAGCACTGCTGTTGGAGAGTGCCTGTAAAACGATTCCCTCGCGAGGTCGATTGATGCTGCATGCTTTTTGGGACGGACTGAGGCGATTGAGCCTGGGGATCGGATTGCTGCTGGTAGCGGGTACTATTCTGCTTTTCATGGACTTGCAGTCCCGCAACTCGGGTGGCAAGAAGTCAGCGTCTTCCCTGCGTCGGATCGCGATCATCCAGCATGCATCGATCAAAGCGATTGATGACGGACGGATCGGACTGCTCGAGCAACTCAAAAAACGAGGTTTTACCGAGTCGGACAAGCTCTCGTTCAAATTGTTCAATGCGGAGGGAGATATTGGAACCGCCAATGCTATCGCAAAAGATGTGGTCTCTGGATCGTATGATCTGCTCATCACGATCAGTACTCCATCTTTGCAAACGGTTGCCAATGCGAATAAATCAGCCAATCAAGTCCTGCATGTTTTTGGACTTGTCACAGATCCTTATGCTGCAGGGGTAGGAATTGATGCAATCGATCATAGCAAGCATCCACCCTACATGACTGGATTTGGGAGCATGCAGCCAGTTGAGTCGCTCTTTCGTCGGATCCGGGAAATGCGAGCCGATGTCAAACGGATCGGGCTGGTATGGAATCCAGCGGAATCTAATTCGTTTGCTCAGACGAAGTTGGCTCGTGAACTTTGTAAATCGATGAATCTAGAGTTGATCGAGGGAAGTGTTGAAAACTCAGCCGCGGTTCAGGAGGCTGTCAATTCTGTGATTTCACGCGGTGTCGACGCGATTTGGGTTAGCGGTGACATCACCGTTTCGTCCGCAACGAGCGTCATCATTCGCGCTGCAACCAATGCAGGGATTCCTGTCTTTAGTTCACTTCCATCGAGTGTATTGCAGGGGAGCACGCTCGATTTGGGGGCGGACTACGTGACGGTGGGACGAACACTGGGCGACATGGCGGCAGACGTTCTCGAGGGAAAGAGTCCTGAGAGCATTCCAGTTGAGAATCAAACCGCCGAGATTCTTTTGTTCAACGAGACGGTGTTGCCCAAATTGAAAGATCGTTGGTCATTGACACCGTCGATTCGGCAACGTGCCGACGGCTGGATTACCGCATCGGGAAATAATATTCCATCTCATTTAGTTCCCACCAAGTAGGTACTAGATCGGACCACCTACGAGCGTTAGCCTCGCTTGCACACGAATATGCAAATCAACTCTGAACGCGTTGGCGAAAAACTGATTCTTTCACTTACTGGGCGTTTCGATGCTAGTTGGTCGGAATATGTTGGATCAGCCATTGAGTCAGCCATTCAAAGTGGCGAGCATCAGATCGATATCGATCTAGGAAATGTTCATTACATGAGTTCTGCGGGTATTGGTGTCTTGCTCAAATACCGCAAGCGGTTGGCCAATGTGAATGGGTATTTACGTGTTTGCAATCCCGTGGATGATGTGCGTTCCATATTGCGATTGATGCGACTCGAGGAAATGCTCCTAGGGCCATCGGCCATCGAGTCAACGGATACCCAGTCCAGCAAAGAGAAAACATTGGAGGTGAATGGATTTCGCTTTCAATCGTACCTGCTCTCTAAGGGGGAACCTCTCCGATGTGAGTGGATCGGCCAACCGGAGAGTTTTACGGCAGGAAGGCTCGATGCAAACGATTCGGTCCTTCTCACTCTCGATGCAAAGCGGTTCTGTCTGGGGTTGGGCGCATTTGAGGATGGGCAGGGGGATCGGAAGACGTCGTCGAGTGCTTCGCTCTGTCGATTCGGTGAGTCGCTCGGTATTGCTGGGATCGCCATCGAGCAGCCTACCGATGGAAGTCGTATACCGGACTTTCAGATTGCGCGTGGAGAGATGGTACCCAAGTTACGATTGTTGTACGGTATCAGCGGACGAGGCGATTTCTCTCATTTGATCCGCTTGGAAGCTGGCAGAAGCGAACGAGGGTCAATCCGCTTCTCCGATTTTATCGAAGGAGTCTTGGATTCTTTTGCATGTGGGATCGGGTGTTTTGCGATGGTAGTCGAAGCCGCTTCGGTGGTTGGAGCCTCGTTGATTCAGTCACCGACGAGGGCGGATGGTCGATCTCCATGGTCTTTTCCCGGCGTCCGTGAATGGTTGTCGTTTACGAGCGAACAAAATGAGGACAGGATGCTCGCTCTGATCGTCGGGGTAGCTCGTAAATCGCCCGACAGTCAAACCAAATCCTTTGTGCGACCTTTACGAGATGGTAGTACTGTCGAGGGTCATTTTCATGCGGCCGTGTTTCCGTATCGGCCGCTGCCTAAAGGGCTGCTGCCTATGCGTGAAACGGTCCATGACCTTTTCAAAATGGATACTCCGAAAAGCGTCCTGCATTTGCTTTCTGATGACCGGCCGATCGAGGGTGTTGGCCAGACGGAGTTAATGCGGGGAGCCTGCTGGTTTGGACCAGTCGTAGAATGAAGGTAACGATGGAGCATGTAAAAGGTTGGATGTCTAAAGGACGGTTTTTTTAAATGCTATTGCTCATAAGCGCTTTGAATTTTGGATTGGTGTTCGCGCTCCTCGCTTTGGGGGTGTACATCAGTTTTCGTATCTTCCATTTTCCGGATATCACTGCGGATGGATCGTTCGCCTTGGGGGGAGCGGCTACGACCGCGATGCTCGTTCTGGGGTGGAGTCCGATTCTTTCCACATTCGTAGGGTTTCTGGCGGGTGCGATGGCTGGGGCTACTACCGGTTTGCTACATACGCGGTTCCATATCCATGGTCTTTTGTCGGGGATTTTGGTGACCACCGCGCTCTACTCGATCAATCTACGCGTCTTAGGTCGTAGCAACGTTTCCCTCAGCGACACCGCAACCCTGTCGAAAGCCTGGACGGGGGTCGTCAAATGGTTTTTTGGGGACAGCGATCGCCATCAAATCCTAGGCTGGACGGTTGGGACGCAGGATCTTGCAAATCTTATTTTCCTAACAGCGATGGTCGTTCTGCTCGGAATCCTATTGTTTGTCTTTCTTCAAACGAATATCGGTGCTGCGATGCGCGCCGCAGGAGACAACGCGCAGATGATACGAGCGCTCGGAGCGAGCGACAAGCGATTGCTGGTCTTCGGACTCGCGCTTGCCAATGGATTGATTGCGCTTTCGGGGGCATTGCTCGCTCAGTGTCAGGAATTCGCCGATGTTCAGATGGGGATTGGTATGGTGGTTTGGGGGCTGGCGAGCGTCATCATCGGCGAGTCCTTGGTGGGTTCGTCTCGATTTGGTGTTCTCATCGCGGGTACGGTCCTCGGCTCCATCCTGTTTCGGATGATGATTGCGATCGCCCTCCGATGTGGACTGAATCCAAACGATCTGAAGTTGATCACTGCGGTATTTGTTTTCATCGCATTGGTGGCTCCCGGATGGATCAAATCGTTGAAATGGAAACTCACCCCAGAGACAACTGCGGAGTCCGACCATGCTCAAAGTGTCTGAGGTTGTCAAAACATTTTATCCTGGCACTCCCAACGAAGTGCATTCGTTGCGTCGCGTGTCCTTCGCCATGGAACCTGGATCTTTTGTCAACATCATCGGAACCAATGGGTCGGGAAAGTCGACGTTGCTGAACGCCGTCGCAGGTGTCTTTCGTGTGGATTCAGGTCGAATCGATTTAGCTGGAGAGGATATAACCGCTTTGCCTGAACACGCCCGTGCGCGGAGGATTGGTAGGGTGTTTCAGAATCCGTTTTCTGGTAGTGCTCCGACGATGACCGTTGCCGAAAATCTTGCGTTGGCAGCTCGCCGCGGTATGCGTCGTGGGCTGGGATGGTCGCTCTCGAGCTTGCTCAGGGACCAAATGGCTGAACGGCTCCGCTCGCTCAAGATGGGACTGGAAGATCGATTAGACAATCCGATTGGCAACCTGTCCGGTGGTCAGCGTCAGGCGATCACCCTGTTGATGGCGACGTGGCATAAACCCGATCTCCTCTTGTTGGATGAGCACACCGCTGCCCTCGATCCGAGATCAGCGGATCAAGTGATCCGTCTGACGCATGAAATTGTCTCAAGAGATCGGTTAACAACATTGATGGTAACTCATTCGATGCAACAAGCGGTCCATTTAGGGGATCGAATCATCATGATGCATATGGGAGAGATAGTCGCGGACTTGAGTGGTGCACAAAAGGCTCGCGCGAGACCAGAGGACCTGCTCGGAAGATTTGATGAACTCCGGCGTCGAGAGCAGTTGACTCCTGCAGCTGCGGAGATCCTCGAACGTTATTACGTATGAACCTGTCTGTCGCTGATTTCGGTGTTCACGGATGAGTCGATACGTAAGTGACTTAGAGCTCGCAGGCTCGCATCGAATGGAATGAGCTGTCGCGATGCGCACGGCATGATTGGTAAAACAATGCATCGGTCATGCGTTTGATTGGCGCAGGAATCGTCTAGTCGCGGGTCAGATCTTGTCGGCTGGTTCCGTTGCGTTGTAGTTCTATGATCGATTCATAGACATAGTGACTGGGGAGCGATCGTCTTCGGCGAGCGGCATAGAAAAACATACCTGGTAGCTCGCGCTGCACGGCTAGACTTAGTCGCAGCGGTACATACGTGCTCCTGCGTCTTCGCAGATGGACTCCAGCCTCTTGCGTTACTGGCCACCCTCCTCCCGTTTCGACCACCACGGGAGTTGTGCGCCACCGTCCATCGTCAGCGTACTACCAATCATGTAGGCAGCTTCATCGCTCAGGCTGAAGCAGATGCCGTGTGCCATTTCATCCGGTGTACCTAGCCGCTTGGCGGGAAGGTTTGCGGAACCGGAAGCGAGTTGATCTTCCGTGAAGAATTTTCGTTCGCCGGGCGTATCGATCCAGCCTGGGTGGAAGACATTGACTCGGATGTTGTATCGGATCAGTTCCATCGCTGCAGTACGAGCCATGTGATCGATGGCGGCCTTGGCCATGTTGTAAGCCATCGCAGTTGGGAATGGGATGTTCGCGTGCGGGGAACTGACGATGGTGATGGCGCCACCCTTGCCTTGCTTCACCATTTGCTGCGCCGAAGCTCGCAGACCAAAAAATGCACCCCACATCGAAACATCGATTGTCTTCTTGAAGCCTTTCATCTCGGCTTCAATCATGTTTTGTCGATCGCTGTAAACGGCGTTGGAAACAAACAAGTCGAGGGAACCAAAGGCCTCGACGGTTTTCGCAACCATCGATTCAACAGCTTCTTGGTCGGAAACATCGCACTGGACGACGAACGCCTTGCGACCCATCGCCCGAATTTCGTCGGCTACCTTTTCGGCTTCCTGCACACTCGAGCTACAATTGATGGTCACATTGGCACCGCCTCGTGCAAGCGCGATCGCGGCCGAGCGTCCGATTCCTTTGGATGAGCCAGTCACGAGGGCGTTCTTACCCTGAAAGTTGTAGACGACGGATGTTGGCACGTTGAACTCGATGAAAATAGGGGAATGTTGACGAAACCTGTCAAACGTATCGAAGCTCGACAGAACTCGTATGAGTTTACGGTGAAATCATGAGTTTTCACTTTTCTGCGAATGAGTCCACCCACCTTGTAAAAATACTCAGCTAAAACCAGCTCGAAGCTGTTTGACGGAGCCCAGATTGAGTCTTGGTTTTTAGGCTGTTCCTGATGATTGCTGGGCTTGGATGCGTCTGGCGGAGTTCTGTTTTCCGAGGAAAGGACGATCTTCATCGGCAGTGAATCGCCCATCCTGCTGACCAGTTTCGCTTAGCGATTTCGCTCTAGGCGAAGCCCAAGCACTCGGCGCGCTCTCCATGGGCGCCCTCGCTGGAGAGGAACTCATCGAGATCGTCGATAGCTCTCATTCCCAATCCGGGGAGAAACGTCTTTCGTATTGTTTCTTGGTGTGGAATAGCTGGCGATATCAGTACAACCCTCATTTCGTGAGTGAGTCCACGGGTATTCGTCCTTACCCTCGGATTGGACGATCGATATTCGCGTTTCCCTCTTCCGTTGGTCGAGGAATTGGTTCGATCTCTTCTTGGTCGCTTGGGGGAGAGCCGGTGGGGCGGGGCTAGGACCGAGTTACTGCGCGATCGGGGTAGAGCCAAATTCAAATTGGGAAAGCGGAAAGCAAGACTCGCAGCTTTCGCTATTTCCTTCATTCTTGCCACTGAGGTACTATCCTGTCACGCAACAACGATTCCTGATCAGGCGTAACGCCGGACTGTTCACG
Source organism: Pirellula sp. (assembly GCA_040396935.1). Taxonomy (GTDB): domain Bacteria; phylum Planctomycetota; class Planctomycetia; order Pirellulales; family Pirellulaceae; genus JBKCUI01. The sequence continues at coordinate 4,897 of JBBAXA010000042.1, read as the reverse complement.
CCAGGAATTGGCGTTGGTAGCCCCAAATCGATGGAGGTAGCTATGTCCATGATTCGCAGCTTTCTATTGGCCTTGTCTCTTTGCTTTGCCCTCATTTCGACTGTCTATGCGGATTTGGGACCTCAGCTAAAGATTGGTGAGCAGTCTCTCGTGCTGAACGGAGCAGGCATTCGAACGAAGACCTTTGTACCGATTTATGAGAGTGGTCTTTACCTGCTGAAACCTACGAAGGATGCACAAACGGTCTTGGTAGCAGATGAATTGATGGCTATTCGTATACGAATCACTTCTGGATTCGTCAGCCGAGCATCGCTGGTCTCATCCCTGCAAGATGGGTTGGCGCAGGCCAATAAAGCGAAACCTGATTCCTATCAACGCGAAACCCAGCAATTGCAGCAGTTTCTTCAAGACGAAGTCAAAAAGAACGACGTCTACGATTTTATCTATGTCCCTGCCAAGGGACTGCACGTGTTGAAGAACGGGAAAGTGCAGGGAGTCATTCCCGGCTTGGCATTTAAGCAGGCTCTCTTCGGAATTTGGCTCTCCGATTCCCCGGTCGACAAAGATCTTCGACAGGCGATGTTGTCCGGTAAAACAGCCCCCTACTGACCTAGCAGCAATTCGAATTCCCGCCACAACATCCATCGCTGTTGATGGGTAGGATATCCAGTCCACACTTGTCCGGTGCGAGGCAAGCGGTTTGCTTGTTTCGCAACGTGAGTAAAAGCTCACCGTCGCGTTGCTCTGCGGACTGAAGGCGATAGATTTCGATCGTAGACCCTTGGACCTCGAGGTCGACCTGCAGGCTATCCTCAAGGTTCAGTATCGAGCTCTTTTCGAGAATACCAGACAGCTTGGTCGTTGAAAGTCGGTGGTCTGAATCGCTGGCGACGAGAGTCTGCAAGACGCATGTCCGTTCTGATCTTCGGATACCACCGCAATCTACAAAGTCTTTGGTCAGTTTCCCGACTTCGGTCACATGGAAATGTTCCGGTAGCAGCCTTCCCGATGGCATCTCGACGCGAAAAGTCTGGTTGGGTGATTGCCTAAGCACATTGATGAATTCTACAAGGTTCATGGTTTTTACCTTCGCGTCTTCGGTACAGGTAGGGTGGTCGCACGGTCCGTACAACCTGTCAACATTTTGAGACTATGGAAAATACGGGAATTTATCAAGCGGTCAAAGCCTTAGAATCCTCTGCACGGGAGTCGCGATTGTATGTCTTTCGGCTTTGGATTACAGCTGGTGAAGAGGGACTATCGGCAGGTGAGGTTGCCGACTGTAGGCCAATGGTTCTACACGCAGAGGTTAGGCTGTGCCCATTCTGTCTCAATCTTGAGCGTTTCTTTTCATGGTGGAAATGGCATTAGGGATGAGGGCTCAAAAGGGTTATTGCATAGGACCTTGGAGCAACTCTGAGAAGCATTTTTAAGTAGCCAGTTGAAGCTTTTGCCATCGATGTTTCTGTTCCTCGATGAGCGTCAGCTTGAGTCTACTTGGATCTCCTAGTAGTTTTATTTCCGTCTATTTCAAGGAGTGAATCCATTCACGGACCAATTCAACGGCCTCCCGATCGATCACCGATGTCCCTAACTGAGGCATCTGGCCTCGCCCTCTTCGGCTCAATCTCTGCAATAAGATCGATCTCTCTTCCGAACCCGGAGCAATCAATCTAGCTCCCTCGATATCGAAATGGCTATGGATCGGCGGAACATCAATCAACCTCATGCGATCCTTAGTGGTCCAATAGGCTAAGTCGATTTGTGCATTCCCACCTCCCGATTCAACGTGACAATAGGCGCAATTACTGTGCAGGTAAGCGCGCACCCGGTCATCTACCTCGCCTTTTCGATCATAGGGATCCACCAATCTAGGATAGTTCACTGGCGAGAACGACAACATCTGCCTCGATCTGACGGGTAGCTGATCAGGTGCAACTCGAATCGCTGCTAACTCTTCGGCGGTCCACTTCAAGTCCTGCCCCGCATCCTTCGTTTGTCGCGACAATTTTTTCTTTTGGTCGCTATCCCAATCACAACGCAGGACACCTAGGCTTTCGAGGACTTCGAGTTGATTGAGAATTTGCCCGTCGCCATAGTCGTGACTCTTGTTGAGTTGCAAGGTCGACAAACCTAAAACGAATCGGGCTGCGCGCGTATGGCAAACCATACATTCCGTTCGGCTCGGGTAATGCCAATCCAGGTTGACCCATTCGCCATCTCTAAGAACCTGGATGCTTTTATCGTCCCCGCCCGCCTCGACTAAGTCGGCGTCCGATTGATCTTCCCTCCAAGCGTACGAATAACCAACCCATTCCCCTTCCTTCTTATGAAACAATCTCGTTTCGACCCACTGCTTGGTCGGAATCTCCCCTTTCTTAGCTTCAAAGGCGAAGGATTTCATCAAGACCGTGTCTTCTGGAAAGTTCCAGCTCCACTGCTCCGTCATATCGATCGAGCCATCTTTCGGCAGCGCGATCCAGCGCATTTTTTCTGAACCATCGGACCAGAGGGGAGCATTGACGCTGTAGGGAATCAATCCTTTTGCAACGCGGTGCGAGGAAACCTCATCGAATAATCCGGTTTCACTCAGTCGCCTAGGGAAATCGATGGTGCGATCCCGATCCGGGTTGGCCTCGAGATGATAAAGTGCACCCTTTTGTTCACCTCGATGATCGACCAGGAGCAGTTCACCCGACGGGTCCAGGGTGATGGACGAGATTTGAAAAGGCGTGTCGGCGATCTCTTGATGCCAGGTGATTTGATTGCCATCGTGCTTCAATCCCCAGACTTTTCCTGTTGAATAATCGCCGTAGACGTAGGCTCCCTTCAATTCCGGGAAATTGGAACCATGATAAACGACGCCGCCCGTCAACGAACGAGCCTCGCTGTGGGGATGCTCTGCTACTGGCAAGGTCAGAGGATTGGGTCCCATGCGTCGATTCGTGTAGAACGGATGACTTCCCTCGAAGACGCTCCATCCATAGTTAGCACTTTTTTGGAGTAGGTAGATCTGCTCCCACATATCTTGACCGTTGTTGCCAATCCAGATTCGACCGGTCTTAGGGTCTGTCGTCATACGCCACGGGTTTCGTAAACCATACGCAAAGGTCTCCGGACGAACTCCCTCGACACCCACAAAGGGATTGTCTTCGGGAACCGAATAGGCCCGTCCACTGGAGGGTTGATCCACGTTGATTCTGAGAACTTTCGAGAGAAGCTTCGACAAATCCTGACCGACATTGTCGGTATCCGAATCGGACGTCCCATCACCCGAGGTGATGTACAGCATGCCGTCGGCCCCAAACGTGATCGCCGCACCGTTGTGTCCTCGCGATTCCCAATCGATGATCGTGACCGGATCGCTGATTACTTTGAACGGTGGAACTCGTTCGATGGTGTATCGAGTGATTCGGCTTTTGTGGGGGCCATCGTCAAACGGACCGTTGCTACCCACAAACATCCAACCGTTTTCCGCAAATCGAGGATGGAATGCGATGCTGTAGGCTACTGAGTGAGGATCTAACAATTCCTCTAGTTTCGACGGATCTCCATCCCGCCCCGTACGCATCACCTTGGTCGGACCATAGGCTCCCTCCTCCTCGATGATGATCAATCGATCCGTTCCAGGCTCGACCTGCACGTCGATAGGCCATTTGATGTTGAGATTGGGATAAGCACGAACGGCTCGATAGGGTGGAGGCGGTTCAGGGGAACCAGTGACTCTCGATTGAATGCGGGATTGCTTTTCGCTAACCCGACGTAAGTTCGGGTCACTCTCCGCAGGTCCTAAAAATTGGAGCAGACTATAATCGGGTGTGTGATGAAAACTGGGCTTGGTGAGCCGTGCGCTACTACTCAACTCCGGTGATCGACCCTTCGTAAAATCGTAGCGACAAAAGGCGACGAGCCACTCCTCGCGAAGCTCCGGCCTACCACCAGTAGGCATCAAATCGATCCACGGAATCCTACCCTCGGCAGACCAACCTGTATCGTGGTCGGATCGATCCTCCAAGGTGCCGTTTCTCACAACGGCGGTTTCCCAGTGAAAGCGGTTCGACGACCTGTACTTGGAGTAGCCGCCTGTACCAGAAGACGGAAGGAACATGTCCACATTGGTACCAGCCGCATTCACCTGAAACTCGTAGTAGCCTTCATGGTTTCGACTCGGTCGAAAAAACATTTCAAAAACGTCGTTGTCCCACGTCTTTCCGTCGTGCTCCAGAACATCTGCGAAGAGGTCGTGATCCTCCATCTCCGCGAAGAAGTACAAGTACTCGCGATCCCAAAGTAAACGGACACGAGTCTTTGTCGACGCAGACTGATCGGTGGTCGGAATCCAAAATCGATCGATCGGATACGCTCTTTGCCAAGCTTCGTCGCTCCCATTTCCATCGATAACGACCGGTCCATTCGTCCAAACGCAGTGGAATCGATCCGGCGGAGTTTGGGCTGAGGAGAGCGAGAAAAAGCTAACAGCGACCGTGAAGAAAAATCCAAAACGCAAACGATCGAACATGGTGCATCGATATCGATGGGGTTTAGTGTAGGCTCGAGTACGAGAATTTTACCTGAGAGTCGCGAGGTATGCCTAACAACCTTTTGAAAATTGGAAGCGGAACGGCAAGAACTGTCCAGTATGTTTTGGAGTGCGGTGGCGATTAGACACCGCTTTGGAATTGGAACTGAATAGAAGCGTCGCTACAGAACTACGATTTGCTAACAGAGCCCGGATCGACATGGCGACGGTGAACCATCGGGCCAAGGTTTAAAACCCTCGAAAAGTAGACCAAAGTCCTATTCCAAAGCTGTGCTACAGCGCACACTCCAAAAGGAAACGCAGTAGGCGAGAGTAGGCGAGTGCCTGGCACCAAGTAGGCGAGTGCCTGGCACCAAG
>JBBAXA010000041.1:36661-45492 GCA_040396935.1 Pirellula sp. | reverse complement strand
AAGAAAAGTGAAAGGCTCCGGTGGGAGTTGAACCCACGCATGGCGGATTTGCAATCCGCTGCCTTAGCCACTTGGCTACGGAGCCATCACAGATGGTTTTCTATAGGACTTTTCCGATCAGGTCAAGGCCGTATTCTAGGGCGTCTAGGAGGAGTTCAAGCTCGGATTCTGAAATAACCAGGGGAGGTACGATCGGTATCGTATTTCCCAACGGTCGCAGCCAAACATTTCGGTCCATCAAATGTCGGCACAAACCAACCGCCATCGTCGGCGATGCTGATTGGAGCTCGAGCACGCCGAGCAGTCCGAGACTCTCCGCTCGGTACACAGCCCGGTGGGTCGAGAGTCTTTGGATTCCTGCCGATAGCTGCTTCTGACGTTGCGCGAAGTCATCCGACTGCAAACGTTCGATCGTCAGGTCAATCGAAGCGGCTGCGGCTGCAGCCGCCAAGGGATTGCCACCATAGGTATGTCCATGATAGAGCGTTCTGGCAGAGTCTCCCAAAAAGGCTTCGTAAATCCGCGTAGATGCCAGGGTTGCACTCATGGGCAAATAGCCACCGGTTAAACCCTTTCCGATGCACATCAGGTCCGGCACAACACCTTCATGCTCGCAGGCAAAAAATCGTCCTGTCCTCGCGAATCCCACCGCGATTTCATCGACTACGAGCAAGGTATCGAATTCGCGACATAAATCCGCAATCCCACATAAGAAGCCAGCTGGGTGGAACACCATACCCGCTGCGCATTGCACGATCGGTTCGACGATCACCGCCGCAATCTCATTAGCATGCGTCTCTAGCAGAGCTCGGTACTCATCCAAATAAGCTTTGCAAAGATCGGCGTCGGCTACCGATTGACCGTAGGAGGCATTTCTAGGGCAAGGTCCACGCACGACAGGAAAAAGCAAAGGTCCAAACATAGAGTGAAAACGCCCGATGCCGCCGAGTGCAACCGTCCCGACGGTATCGCCATGGTAAGCGTTTCCGAGCACCAGGAATTTTGTCCGATGGACCTGGGGTGGCGACTGTTGTTGCCAAAACTGGAACGCCATTTTCATCGCTACTTCTACCGCGCTAGCACCATCACCGCAAAAAAAGACATGGTTCAAACCTCTCGGTCCAATCCGTACGAGTTGCCCGGCAAGCTGGATCGTCGTCGGATGGCTCATCCCGAGATTGGTGACGTGGGCAACGCGATCGAGTTGCGACCGGATAGCTGCATCGATTGCTGGATGGCGATGGCCGTGCGTGTTGCACCACAGAGAGCTAGCCCCATCCAGAATGGATCTGCCGTGGATATCCTTCAACCAACATCCCTCGGCTGACTCGATGACCAAGCCGTCGTATTGATCCATTTGGGAAAAAGCATGCCAAACAACCGACCGGTCCAAGCGATGGAGATCATTGATTTCATCTGGCGACATAGAATGAATCACGATGAATAGGTCTTTCAATCCTCTTCGATTTCAATGATCAGATCCTCTCCCTCCTGAACAAGAGGATACACCTGAGTCTTGATTTTAGGATTATCGAGCCAGGTACCATCCTTCAGAGCAAATCGCCATGCATGCCATGGGCAAGCCACCGAGCCTTCGTGTAACCAGCCAGCCGCGAGCGATGCGCCCATGTGGGGGCAAAAATCATCCATCGCGTAGTAGTTTCCTTCATAAAGGAAAACCGCGATGAGTTTGTCACCGACAGGAAATGCTCGCCCCTGATTCTCGGGGATGTCGGACTTCTTGGCGATCGGTACTCGTTTAAGCACGCTTCAGGAGCTCCGTACGCAGGAAATTCATGCCGGTTTTTGCCAGACGGTGATACAAGACGTCGGGATGGGCTGCCGTCGTAACGCTCGTCGACCTCGGATCCTGACCGCGCCTGGCCATCACCATTTGGAAATCGGTCGAAGGCAGATCAATACTTCCAGCGATTTCCGAGCCGGTTGGATAAACACCGACTGCCAAACATAAATCCAAGGCTCGATCCTCGAGAAGCTCGACCGCTAGTCGCAGTAAGGCATCCTCCAAGATGCAACCGCCTGCGGAAGGCAAGCGAGCGTACCATTGAGCGGCGCGAAGGCCAAACTCGGAGGAGGGATCTGTGTGTTTACCTAAAGCCGTCGCGATCCAAGCGCCTGAACCGATTTCAACGATGCCTACCCGGCATTGTTTTTCCTCGATCAACTGGGCAACAGCAGCGTCTAGGTCATGTTCGCCGATTCCAAAGACGAGCAGCCCGAGCTTTTCTCGAATCTCGTTTTCGGTCTCTAGTATCTTCGTCGTGAATTCCGCTTCGTCGGTACAGACCGCAGCGATTCTCAGGGTGATCGTCGCTTTGGATACGGTGATGCCTACCATGGGATCTCTCTCGCGCGCGATCAGATCAGGAATGAGTTTCTCAACGTCGCTTTCACCGATCCCAAAGACCTTCAAACTGCGATAGAACCATCTTTGTTTTCCCGCGCCGTGATCTCGAATCAGGCAGGGCTCGATGGTTTCAAAATACATTTGCTTCATCTCTGCAGGCACACCGGGAAGTGCGAAGATTCGGCACGTATGACCTTCGTGCACGGTGCTCAGATCGATACCTGGCGCGGTACCGTGGGGGTTGCGAACGATTGCGGATCCTCGGGGGAACATGGCTTGCACTTGATTCCGCTCTGGCATCGGGCGTTTCCGCTTGGAGAAAAGCTGCACAATATGGTCGAGAGCTTCCTGTCGGAGTTCGAGCGGAGCATCGAAAGCCTGCGCGATAGCTTCACGCGTGAGATCGTCGGCTGTAGGCCCCAATCCTCCCGTCGCGATGACCACGTCCGATCGCATCGATGCATTCCTAAAAACCCGGACATTGTCCGCTAATTGGTCACCGACGGTTGTATGAAATGCGGTGCGAACGCCGAGATCACCTAGTTGTTGGCTCAGCCATTGGCTGTTGGTATCCAGGCGATTCCCGCTGGTTAACTCGTCCCCTATCGAAATGATTTCCGCTCGCAAGATTTATCTTTCTGAGGAGAGTAGGACCCATTTTCTCATCGTATTGCACCCGTGGCAACTCACCCCAGTACAACCAATGCAACGTTCACATAGATTAGTAAACCTAGAATGTCACTGATTCCGGCCACGAAGGGATTGCTCATCAAGGCGGGATCCAGTCCCAATCTCTGAAAAAGCAACGGTAGCATACTTCCGGTACAAGCGCCGCAAATGACGACCAATAAAACCGTTATTGGAATGACCGAAGCAGCGAGGATATTGGGTGCGAGCAGGAGAGCGCATAAAAAACCAATCGCTCCCAAAAAGCTGCCGAGAATGACCCCCATCAGCGCTTCACGACGAATGATTTTTCCCCAGTCGGATTGATCGATATCCTTGATCGCCAGGGCGGTAATGACCAGGGTCGATGACTGACTCCCGGTATTTCCTCCACTGCTAATGATCAGCGGAATGAACAAGACCAACCATTCGTACTTTTCTAACTCTGCGTTGTAGGTTCGGAGTAAAAAAGCGGTCAAAAGTCCCGCCAAAAACAGGATCGTCAACCACACACCACGTTTTCGAGACAGTACGGATACCGGCGTACGCATGTAAGAGTCTTCGAGGGGCTCAACAGCTGCGATGCGTTGAACATCTTCGGTAGCCTCTTCGCGGACCACATCGATGACGTCATCGTGGGTGATGATCCCCATCATGTGGTATTCGTCATCGATGACAGGGATCGCCATCAAATTGTAGTGAGCGACTTTTTGGGCAACGTTCTCCTGGTCATCCAGCACGTGGGCTGTGACCAAATCCTTTTTCATCAATTCGCCAAGACGTTTCTCGGGGCGCCCGATTGCTGAGACGAGCGATCGGGTACTGACGACGCCTCGCAAGTGATTTGTATCGTCTGTGACATAGATGTAATGAATCGTTTCGAGATGCTCCGCTTGTCGACTCAACTCTTCCATCGCGCGGCGCAGGGTTAAGTTCTCCGACAGGCAAGCCGCTTCGGTCGTCATGAGGGCTCCCGCAGTCCCCTCCGGAAACGTCTGCAGTCGACGGATGTCTCGTCTGTCAGCCGCAGGAACCAAAGCCAAGATATGATCCACTCTGGCAACATCGACCTCCTGCAATAGGTCGACCGCATCATCCGCAGGCAGGTGAGTGACGAGGGTCGCGACCTGCTTGTCTTCTTGCGTTGCGAGCAATTCGACTTTCCGATCCCACGGAAAGTAATGAAAAATCTCAGCTTGAAGGGAGGGTTGTGCATGTTGAAGAACGCGCCACATCTCCCCGGCCTCAAGCCCCTCCATAAACTCCGCCGTCTTGGCAGGATGAAGCGCCGTGCAGAATTCTTGAAGCTCCTGCGTCTGACCATCAGCGAGCATCTCGCGAAGTTCAGGTAGGAACAGCGTATTGATCATGCAGGGGCTCGATCGGCGATTGAGTTGGGTAAAGAACTATTTTCCTGAAATCGGAAGATTAAAGTCTCCTGTCATGTCACGCCAAACCGAGTGGATATGGTTGGCCTTGTTCCCCGCCGAGTCTGCCTGGAAATTACTGAACTCAGCGATGAAGGTAGGCCCTTGAAGCCGAAAGTAGCGCTGGCCGCTAAGATTGGTCGCACCTGCCCAAGCGAAATGGATGGAGTCAATACCTGACGCGTTGATCAAATTCCTTCGGGCAGAGACGACATCGTTGGGCATCGCCGATTGATAAGCGTCGATCAAATTCATCAAAAGCTTCTTTTGATCGGGATTGAGTTCGATGGCTGGGATACCGACTGCGGTGATCGGTTTGGGCTGAGCCTCGCCCGCCCATAGAATGTCCTCAGGACATTGCGTATTGAAAATGGCCTTTGCCTTCTGTGCGTCGTTCAAGCTATCCAACAGCGCGAGGCCCGCGTCTTCCTCGAGACTCAATACACGATTCCCCTCCTTGAACGTCACTTGTTGTCCCGGGCTCGACGAGCTCGGAGTCGTAAAGGACTTGGGGAGCTTCGCTGGATTGAGACCAAAGAACTCGGGTGTCGCATCCACGATCACCCCTCGATCCAACGTGAAGTTCAATGACATATGGTGTCCCTCGAAACTCAACCCCCATTGGGATTGATCGGTGGGTTCGCCGTAGATCGCCAAATAGTATTTTTTATAGTCGCGCCTTTTGGCTGCTGCCGGTCCCTCTAACTCTAAGAGGATGGCTTCGTAGCTCATAATGTCGGTGGCACGCTTGAACCCCTTCTCACTTGTGACCGATCGCAAAACCTGAATCGCCAGTTTTGCTTGCTGCTCGTTCATGTCGCGGATGGGCAATCCCTTTCGTGTTTCCATGGGAATGAAATGCCATTCCAATCGGCGTTGATCACCGAACGGAATCTGAGCCAGCTTCTTTTGCTCGGCAGATAGGCTGCCCAGAAAGTCCTTAGCAGCCAGGGTCGCCGTTTTGGTCGGGGCACCCTCTTGGGCACGCAATCCCGAAGAGATGCCAAAAGCGGTGAACAAAGCGCAGCCGTAGGCTGATCGTAGAAATATGCGGCGAAGATGGAACATGGGGGAACCTGCCAAGGTAGGAACTTTGGAGAGACATCAAAAACCGAAACTATTATGCTCGATGGATTCAGACGGTCTATCCCATTCGGCTGCCCCGCGATGAATTGATCTTTCGATACGGAGGGGATTCCAGGTACTCTTCGGAGTCGTTTTTAGAGAAACAATGACTTCAAAAGGGAGCAAAAATGTCTCGAGTTTCAAATGCAACGCCAACAACCGCTCCAAATAGTTCCAATGCGAATTCCGCTAACGGAAATGGACTCAATGATGTCGATACGTCCCAGTTTCTCAATCTGATGATTACGGAACTCCAGAACCAGGATCCACTCAATCCGACTGACAATGCCGCTCTCCTCGAACAAATCGGTCAATTGCGCAGTATTAGCTCGAACGATCGATTGGTTTCGACTCTGACGAGCTTTTCCAATACTCAGGAATTGACGACGGCTAGCAGTCTGATCGGCAAAAAAGTGACAGGCTTGGATATGGAGGGGGACGAGGTAAAAGGGGAGGTTTCGAGTGTTTCGGTGAAGATTGACGAAAAAGATCGAAACAAGCGTTCGGTACAAGTGCATGTTGGAACTCAAATTGTCGATATGAAGAACGTTCGTGAAATTGATCAGTCTGAGTGATTGAGCTAGCCCATCAATTAAGCTAGCTCTTTCCGTATCGATAGAAATGTTGACGGAGCACGCTTACACATGGGCTTGACATCTTCTTTAAGTACCGCGTTGACGGGCATGACGGCTGCCGAAACGCAGATCGATGTTCTCGGAAACAACCTCGCCAACGCGCAGACCGTTGGCTTCAAGTCATCGGATGTCGTCTTTGCGACTCAGTTTTTACAAACATTATCGCTAGGTTCCGCCCCCATGGAGGGGAATGGTGGTACCAACCCCAGGCAAACGGGATTGGGTGTACAAGTCGCCGGTGTGAATCAAAACTTTCGTCAGGGAACGATTGAAATCAGCACCTCTCCCTCCGATCTTGCGATCCAGGGAGATGGCTTCTTTCAAGTCGAGGGTGGATTAGGAGAGAAACTCTACACTCGAAACGGTATCTTCAAGCTGAACAGTACGAACGAGTTGGTGACATCGACGGGGAATCGACTCTTGGGCTTCGGGGTCGATGAGCAATTCAATATCCAATCGACTGCGTTGACCCCGCTCACCATTCCTCTTGGAAACGAGGCAGTTGCGAGAGCGACTTCCACGGTGACTCTCCAAGGAACGCTGACAGCCCGAGGAAATTTGGCGGATACCTCCAAGGTTATTCAAAGCCGAACGATGGGTAGCGACAGTATTCCTCGTCCACCAGGAACTGGCGTAACGCTCGATGTATCCTCATCGCCACTAGCGACTTCCGTAACGACTGCCCACACCCAGGGAGGTGCTGGTACTCATGCAGAGGGTTCGGTCTATCAATATCGTTTTGCCTATGTCGACGCAAACGGTTACGAAAGCATGCCGAGCAGTCCTGTTTCGGTAACGGTGCCTGTGGGGAATGGGCTCGCCGATAATACCATTACCCTCAACAATCTGCCCGTTGCGAATAGCCAATACACGCAACTCAGGGTCTATCGAACAGCTCCAGGGGGAAACAATTTCTTTCTCGCAGGGACCGCAGCGGCCGGCGGTAGTTTCGTGGATACCAATCCGACGTCATCCGCAACAGCACTGAATGATGAGGGTTTGACCGGGAACTACACCTACATGGTGACTTATTACAAAGCCGGTGAGCCAGAGTCTCGTCCCTCTCCTCTTATCGGACCGCAGAACATCGTCAACGGCCGGATCTACATCGATAACTTTCCAGCTCCACCCGTTCCACCTCCAGGTGGTGGATTCCCCGCGTATGATGAGATACGTATCTATCGCAATCTGGCTAACGATCCAAACACTTTCTATCTCGTGGACACGGTTGCTCCAGGGGCGGAATATACCGACAGCAAGACCGATGCATTCATCAGCAATCTGACCGTTCCCGGTAACAAGAAAATTAATTTGGACGGACCAACTATCGATAGCAACACGTTATTGGTCAACCTCATCACACGGGACGGTTTGGATTACTCGAATCCCTTCAAACCTGGGGAACTCTCGTTCCGAGCGAGAAAAGGGGAGCGATTGCTCGAGGAAAAGAAGTTCACCATCACGAACGCCTCGACCGTTCAGGATCTTTTGTTGTTCATGAAAAATTCGATGGGGATCATTGGTGACAGTGGAGATGCGACCAATCCGATCGTCGCGTCGAAAAACAATATTCCAGGAGAAAGTGGTATCATCCTACCCAACTCCTATATATCGAATGGGGCCTTTCGATTCGTAAGCAATACAGGAGTGGACAATGGAGTCTCCATCGATCTGACCAGTTTCCGACTGAAGGAAACGAGCGGCAATGTCAGTATTCCGAATCTGGGATTTGGAGCGATCCAAGAGGCTACGGGGCAAAGTGCCGTCACGGACTTCATCGCGTATGACTCTCTCGGTCTTCCCGTTCGAATGCGACTAACCGCGACGATGGAGCAGAGAAACGATCAGCAGACGATTTATCGCTGGTACGCCGACAGTGCGGATGCGATTCCCAAAGACTCAACCGCGATTGCTGTTGGGACTGGTCTGATCAAATTCGACGGCAGCGGTAACTTTGTGTCGGCAACGAACGATACGGTGGCGGTCGATCGTGCGGGTCTTCCTAGCACGAAGCCACTTCAGTTCAAATTCGATTTCAGTAGCGTGAGCGGCTTGGCTGCGGAAAAGGCGACCATCGCGGCATCTCGTCAGGATGGTTCGCCGCCTGGGGTACTCGCCAGTTACCTCATCGGCGAAGACGGAAAGATTCGGGGGGTCTTCAGCAACGGTATCTCTCGCGATCTCGGACAGCTTCGTTTAGCCAGATTTTCCAATCCGAGCGGTTTAGAGCAACGAGGTCAAAACCTCTATGCTCAAGGAATCAATACCGGATTGCCAATCGAGGGAAGCCCGTCGGAAAACGGTTTAGGTTTGATCTCCGCCGGTGCATTGGAACTCTCGAATACCGACGTGGGTGGCGACTTGGTTACCTTGGTTCTCGCAAGTACCCAATATCGAAGCAACGCGCGAGTCATCACCGCGACACAGCAGTTGTTCGATGAATTGCTCAACCTGAGGCGGTAGATTCTGGCGGTTCCTCAGAAGGATTGAGTGACGGATGGCTTTCGATCTACGCATGAATCTCTGGTGCAATTTCGTATCCTTGGCGATCTGCACGTTCTGCTGCGCTAGCAGCGGATGCCGCAACAAGCTACCATCCGAGCAGCCAAG
>JBBAXA010000041.1:12014-36561 GCA_040396935.1 Pirellula sp. | reverse complement strand
GTTCGCCCATCCCGTATTCGATGGATTACCTCTCCATCGAGTCGGTAGCTATAATCTGGGCCGTGAATAGGAGTATCTGCACGGAAACGATGTGCAGATTCCTCTGGATGTATCGATGGCCTTAAGGGGATTGCATATGCCGTCAGTTGCCGACTACGAGAAGCTAGGTAGCTTCTACCTCGGAAAAAAGTACGACTTGGTCAACCGTGTATTGAAAGATGAACTCGTAAACTACGAGTCGAAAGACCTGACAACCCATGCGCTTTGTGTGGGTATGACCGGCAGCGGCAAAACCGGCTTGTGCTTGAGTCTCCTCGAGGAGGCTGCCATCGATGGGATACCCGTTCTATGTATCGATCCCAAGGGGGACCTCGGCAATCTCTTGTTGACGTTCCCTGAGTTGGCCCCGCAGGATTTTCAGCCATGGATCGAACCCGCGGAATCGACACGATTAGGAAAACCGTTGGATGTGCTGGCTCAAGAGATGTCCGATCGATGGAGAAAGGGACTCACGGATTGGCACCAGCCCGTGGAGCGAATTCGGAAGTTTAAGGAATCAGTCGATATCACCATCTACACCCCGGGCAGCAACATCGGTGTCCCACTCACGGTCCTGAAGAGTTTTGATGCACCTGGGCCAGAGGTTGTCCGCGATTTAGAAACATACCGAGAACGAATCTCTTCTTCGGCCTCAGGATTATTGACTCTCTTGGGGATCGACGCCGATCCATTGACGAGTCGCGAACACATTCTGCTTTCCAACATTCTCGATAACGCTTGGAAAAATGGGACGCATCTCACGCTTGAGGATTTGATTCGTCAGATTCAATCTCCTCCGATCAAAAAGATAGGCGTCATCGATCTCGATACGTTCTATCCACCGGGAGATCGAGTGAAGCTCTCCATGAGCCTGAACAATTTGCTCGCCTCCCCTTCCTTCGCGGGATGGCTGGAAGGGCAATCTCTCGATATTAAGGAACTCCTGTACACCCGCGAGGGAAAACCAAGGCTATCGATCATTTCGATCGCGCATCTGAATGATGCAGAACGGATGTTTTTCGTAACGATTTTGCTCGGTGAATTGCTCTCCTGGATGCGTTCTCAGCCGGGCACAGGCTCGTTGCGGGCCATCTTTTACATGGATGAGGTGTACGGCTATTTTCCACCTTCAGCGAAACCACCCTCCAAACCACCCATGCTAACTCTGCTAAAGCAAGCCAGAGCGTTTGGACTGGGAATCGTTTTGGCTACCCAAAATCCGATGGACTTGGATTACAAGGGATTGGCCAATATGGGAACCTGGTTCCTCGGCAGGCTGCAAACGCAACGCGACAAAGATCGAGTTTTGGATGGTCTCGAGGGAGCCTCGATGCAGCAGGGATCCGCATTTGACCGATCGACGATGGAAAAGTCCTTGTCAGCGTTGGGGAATCGTGTCTTTCTCATGAACAACGTCCACGACGATGGGCCAACCATCTTTCAAACCCGTTGGGCACTTTCCTTTCTGAGAGGGCCACTGTCCAGGGATCAAGTCTCCACGCTGATGAACGCGAAACGAGCTGTCGCGGCAAACGCAGCCACAGGGGACGAATCGATAAGCCCCTCCAAAGGAACAATCTCCTCCTCGGCACGCCCGATCATTCCGACTTCCATTCCCGAACGCTTCTTGGAAGCCACGATCGTTCCATCTCCAAAGAGTCGACTCCTTTATCGACCTGCCCTCCTTGCGCAAACCAGTGTGCACTTCGTCAAATCCACCGCCAGCACCGATTATTGGGAGGATATTCAGTGGATCAAGGCGATCGAGGATCCGATTTCCAGTGACATTTGGGAGGATGCGACCAAGATCGGAAAGGATGGGGTTCAATTCCGTTCACAACCGGAAGACGCGTACGGTTTCTCTGAGATACCGGCTGAGTTGACCTCCGCCAAAAATTTCTCGAGCTGGGAAAGTGCTTTGAAAGATCACTTGTTCCGCAACGTTCAGTGTACCGTTTACTCCTGCAAAGCGATCAAGAAGACAACAGCCCCAGGCCTTTCTGAAACCGACGCACGAATCGACTTGGCACATGCTGCCAAGGAAGCACGAGATGACGCGATTGATAAGCTCAGAGTCAAATACGCGGACAAATTGAAAAGCCTGCAAACCAGATTGACCACAGCTCAACAACGTGTGGATCGACAAAAGCAAGAAGCCAAGAATCGCCAGATGGAGGGTTTTCTCAACATAGGAACATCCATCTTGGGAGCCCTGCTAGGAAATAAGATCGCCAGTAAAACCAATGTCTCCAAGGCGGCGACTGCCGTCAAAAGTTTTGGAAAGGTGACATCCAAGCAGGGGGATGTGATGCGAGCCGAGGAGTCTCTCGAAGAGCTAATCGCAGCCAAGAATGAACTCGAACAACAAGCCCAGGAAGAAATCGAAGCGGTGGCATCACAATATGCGCCTGAAAACCTCGCGCTCGATGCAGTCGACATCCCGATTCGGAAATCGGACACCAAAATCAAATTGGTGGCGTTGGCCTGGGTACCATGGCAGGTCAGTCCTGAAGGAATTGCCAAGCCTCTTATCGATTTCGAATGAGCAGGGAAACAACTCGAATGAGACAATTTGCGAAATGGATCGGTATCGTATCCCTGATCGGTACCGTTCTTCCTCCCACCATGTTCATGGCTCATGTGATCTCACTCGAAATGGTACAAGCGATCATGTTTGTGTCATGTATCGGTTGGTTTGCGACGGCTCCCTTCTGGATGAAAGTGGATTGAGGGATTCAGAGCTTCGATTGGAAAAGATGCAGCGGACTCGATGCGCTCTATTCTGCGCGTTAGGCTTTGAGCCTCCCAGTTGTCGCTTACCATCCGAAGTGGCAGCGGTTCGCAAATTCCAAGGGCGAAAGAGGAGTTGCTCTACCACTGAAGCCCTTCGGACTAGAACTGTCTCCAGTCCCGTCGAATCATCGTCTCTCTGCTTCCGGCACTTCGCGTTCTCGTTGACAGCGGACTCGGCAGTCTTCTAGTCCGCTGAACGTTACGCATCGTATGGAACGGATCGCAGACCCTAGATCGCGAGTCTGCGGATGCGTACCAATATTTTCGGGGGAGATCGAATGGTTTAGGGATTGCCCGGTCCGGGAATCCCTAGTCCAGGAGCCCCAAATCCGGGGGCTCCAAAATTCGGAGCAGCGGGAGTGGTCGCAGCTGCTTTCGGCTGGATGAGGTCGCTTAGCGTGACCCTAAGCTTGTTGTAATCCGCATCGCTGATCACGTAGTACCAATCTGCGAAGCGTGCATTGAGTTCAGCAACCTTCTTTTTCGCTGCTTCTAACTTGTCCTTGCGATCATCGATTTTTCGCTGATTCTCTTTGGTGATGCGTTCTCGTTCTGCCGACAGACGCTCTTTCCACTCCTCTTCCGTGGGCTCTTGCGACGCATCTGGCTTAGCGGGCTCTTTTTGAGGATCTGTCGTGGGAGCTGCGCTATCCACTTTCTCCGGCTTGTCCTGTTGCGCGTTGGATTCCGGAGCTTGAGCACTCACGAGGAAACTTCGTGTGTTTTTCTTTGCAGCCTGATCCTTCTTTGGTTCAGTCGGTGCGGGAGCCGAATCTGGTTTCGGTTCCTCAGAACCTTTTTCGTCTGACTTCGGTGCATTGTCTGCTTTGGGCGCATTATCGAGTGGGACATTGGCGGGTTCGGTCGGAACACTCGGGACCGGCGCCTCAGCTGCTTTTTTGAGCTTTTCGAGAGCCTTTAGTTCCTCGACCGATTCAGGGAGACGCTCTAGTTGCGGCTCTGGAAATTTCGATTCATCCAATCGGACCGTCACGAGCAGAAAACGATTGATCGAAACCGTATCCTCTTTCCCTTCCTCAACCGCTTTGTTGATGTCTGCGCCAGCAGCACCACCAAACCGGAGCAGGTACTGAACACCATCTTTTTGTGTCGCGATGAGTTCACCGCTCTTCGAATAAAAATCAACAATGTTGCCGTCCTTCTGATTCGGGTTGGGAAAGAACCCTCGACCCTCGAGCGATTGAACAGCCTCCTTGGTGAGCTTTGTTTTGTCCCCCTTCAAGTCTGCTGCCAGGCCAGCAGGCTTCTTGGCGACATCAGAAATCTTCAGGCTATCGAGAGTGTTGCGAACGTCATTCAGCTTGGTCGTGTTGAGCTGTTCATTCTCACCGATCTTTTTCTCAACGGGTGGATCGGCTTCGAATGTCGTGATACGCGAGGCGGACCATTGAGAATTGGTTGACGAGAAAGCGAGATCCGCTTCGTAATTGCGACTCAACACCATACCTTGGTTGGTGGGGATGATTTGGTAGTCTCGAACGCTTAGATTCTCGATATCCATACTGCTCAACTTCAGCAGATCCGGCTCGATCCAGGTTTTGAAATCCGTGCTCAACGGAGTCGTTTCCAATTCAACGACATAAGTAACATCCTCGGATGGGATTCGCGCGAAACGTTTCTTCTTGTCAATTTCTTTTCCGATGATGAGATCGGCCAGGATCGCAGCTTTGTCATCGCGCAGCTGTACCAGCATCCCGACTCCGTCACCTCCCTGATTCTCCTTCGTTTTGTCCGGTGCGATGACCCCATACAACCCATGCTCCTCGCGCTTTTCGCTGGCGATATCGAGCACCTTCAATCCGATGAACAGGTTCGATGCATCGGCCACTTGCTTCGAGGCGTCAGCCGGATAGCTGTCATGGGATGGAATACTCCAACGTCCGCTGGATCTATCCTTGGAGACTTCGAAATCATCGAACGACTCTTTCGCCGTATCGTAACGTTGAATTTTCAGCGATGCTGCATTGACAGGATCGGTGAATTTTTCGAACAAAACCTTCCCGATCATCTGCGTCACATCAGATGTATCGATTCGATTACGGTTCGTGGTAGCCCACGCGAGCAGAGCGACAACGCCAGCAATCAGAGCGAAGATACCAGTTTTGCGTCCTTCAGTCACTTTATTTCTCTCCGGTACTACTTAAGTCGGTTTTTCGAAATGCCTTCTCGCTCGCGCAAGCGTCGCGAGACGAAAACGATGATTCCAACCAATAGGGGTGGAATGGGGGGAATGAAAATCGCGCGAAGCTTGTAGTTGGTCTGAATCTTGCGAATCGCGTCATCAGCTTCTCGACGAGCATTTCGAATACCAGTGTCACGTTCCCGTTGCAATTTATCTTTTTCCACTTTGAATCGTTTCGCCGTATTTTGGGCGCGTATCGCCATTTCTTGTCTCAACGATTCAATCCGTTGGAATTGAGAGGGATCGATACTTCCATCTTGGGTGAGTTTGTCCAACTTGTCTTTGAACTCGCGCTCGGCTTTGGCATTCTCCTCCTCAGCCTTGGCGATCGCTTCGGTGAAGTTCCTGCTGAATTCGGAGCGTTTTGCTGCCTCCTCTTGACGAGCTTTGTCCGCCTGAGCCTCGACTAATTTCAAAGTGCTGAAAGTTGGAACGTGACGGCGTACTTGAGGGTATTTTTCCTCACCGGCCAAGACGTCAATCGCATTCAAAACGAAGGTGATATTTTGGAATTGAAAGTTGATTTCCTCGAGCATAGGTGGCCGATTGCGAATGTCCACGAACGTACGAGTCATGCAATCCACATCCGAGACGTAGACCGCCCGGATTGGTCTCTTCGATGGTGTCGCGGCAGATTCAGCATCCGACTTCGACTTGTTTTCGTCCGTCGACTTCCCTTCGACCAATACCGCTAGGATCTGCTCTGCCGAGGTTGCACCACGACGCAAACGATACTCGGTCGAGCGAGATAGACCCGATTGTTCAATACTTTCAAGTTCGGATCTGGGCATCGTACCCGCCTTGGTGCCGGTTTTAACCAGCGGAGTTACCGTCACTGGTAGATCTGGATCGGTCATCGGTTTGACGACGCCCGCGTAGAGGAACATGATTTCTCGGAGATCCTTACTGATCTCGCTATTGGTGTTGAAGGCTTCCTTAGCACCTGGGGCCTCCTCCCGAGCAAAGATCCACAGGTCCGAGGCTTCCGCGGTTTCCGCCAAGACGGGATAGGGATTGTATTCCTGCCAGCACAAATCGGGTGCGAGCATCCCCATCATTCCCGGTCGACCTGGTATCTCGATTCCCAGGGCTCTCCAGAGTGGTCGGATGTCACCTTTAGGTTGAGGTCCTCCTCCGCCAAACATGGCCATCGGTCCTCCAGCTTGTTTCGGATCACCGGTTCCTGGAATGGACTCCAAGGCCACGATTGGGTCTTCGAAAATGGCGGTAGGCAATCCCGATCGCACCGCTTCGATGAAATTCGTCATGTCTTCTGGAGACAGAGAAGAGGGCTGAACCGCCAACAAAACGTCCAGTTTCTCGATATCGATCGGTGATGCAGCGCTGACGGAAACGATTTCATACTGCTTGGCTAATTCGTCCACGATGGGCTGCTGTGGAGACGAGGCCATCGATCTGGCGTCGAAGCCACCCATCAATCGAGCGTCCGTATTGAGGATCCCCAGTTTCTTTCGCGCGGGCTTGGAAACGGTAGTCAACGAACGAACCAATTCGTACTCGACAGGAACTCCCGGCTCGAAAAACGGAATCACCACTTTTTGCAGTCCGCTTCTGAAGGCGGCGCCAAGAAGGACTGGCTGATCGGAGTAGGCGCCTCGTTCACGTACACGAATGGTTTGCGGAGTGATTCCATACTGCTGCTCAGCTTGTTTTTCCTCGTCGCTCGAGGGCTGGATCGAATCATAGATCCGGAGTTGCATCGCGACGCCAGACGCCTGAGCGGTCGATTGGAACTCCTTCAAGAGAGAGATCACCTGATATTTGATCTTCGCGTACTGTTCAGGGACATCAGCCGAGAGATACGCATCGACGACGATATCACGATCTTTGCCCAGCGAACGAATCAATTCGGAGGTCACCGGCGACAACGAACTCACTTTCATTTCAGTCGCATCCAACCGAACATCCCGATTCCGGAAGAGGATGGAGCCACCGATGACAGCGACGAAAAGTAATCCGATCCTCAACAGATAGTGTCCGAGTTTCGCGTTCCCATCCTTGCCCCCGCTCCAATGCCGTCTCCCGATCAGCACCATGCAAAGGTAAAGCCCGAAGATGGCGACGAGGATAAAGTAGATCGAACTGGACAAACTCAGAACCCCTCGACCGAAATCATCAAACCGTTCTGCGATGCTGAACTCCTTGATCGATCGGCCGATCGCTCGGTTGGGGGTCGCATCCGGATTGACGAACGACAGAACGGCACGAACGATCCAAGCGATCACGTCCTCCGCAACAAACGCGAAGACCAAGGGAGCATTAAAAAGGGCCCCGAGAATAAAGCCGACGGTCAAGTTATTCGTGAGGAAGGAGGCGACCATCCCG
Source organism: Pirellula sp. (assembly GCA_040396935.1). Classification (GTDB taxonomy): domain Bacteria; phylum Planctomycetota; class Planctomycetia; order Pirellulales; family Pirellulaceae; genus JBKCUI01. The sequence goes on along the minus strand of JBBAXA010000041.1, from coordinate 29,180 downwards.
ATGGCGATCATTGCCAGGCCGATGAACCAGTATCCGATGTAATTGGTGAAGAACAGTCCGGTGTCGATCTCACCCTGGGTCAGGAATGCCAAAACAATGAACGTTGAAATCTGCGAGAACAGGAGCGAAACGGAGTAAATCGCGGCTGCTGCGACGTACTTGCCGATCACAATGTCGAAATCATCTGCGGGTAGAGTCAACAACAATTCGTCCGTTCCCTGACGTCTCTCTTCTGCCCAGATGCTCATCGTGATCGCGGGAATGAAGAAGAGCATGATGTAAGAAAACCATTTGTTCAGTTGACCCAAGGTGCCGAGATTGGAATTAAAGAACTCGTCAGGCCAGAAAGCAGCCATGCTGGTCAACAACACGAAAAGGCACAAGAAAACGTAGCCCGTCGGGTTCGAGAAATAGCCGTAGAAATTGCGTTTCATGACGGCATAACTCACACGGCGTGTTAGAGCCATCGTTCCTACGATGGCTAGAATCACGCCGAGGAAGACCAGATCAAGGACGAGCAACTTGGTCAAAGCTGTTAAAACATAAACAAGCGTCACGGCAATCTATCCTAATGGTTGTGTGATGACGATGTGATGTGGATCAAAAACAGTCGGCATTACTTGGTAAGGTTGTTAGGCAGCCGCACCTGTCAATTTATGGAAGGCATCGGCTAGATCCCCCTTCACCAGCTTGAGATCAGCGACGCTTCCCTCGAAAACTTTGCGACCTTCGTTGATCATGATGACACGCGAGGCCATCGCTTCCACTTCCTGAAGAATGTGGGTGGACAAAAGAATTGTCTTCGTCTCCCCGAGTTTTCGCATCGTATTCCGAACTTCTCGAATTTGATTCGGGTCCAGACCCGCGGTCGGTTCGTCCAGAATCAATACGTCCGGCTCATGCAGGAGGCATTGAGCCATTCCGACACGCTGACGAAAACCTTTCGAGAGCTTGCTGATCGCCTTGTGGACAACCGTTTTTAAATCGCATAGTTCGATCACGGCTTCCAAGCGTGTCTTCTTGTAATCAGGAGCCATTCCCCGAGCTTCGGCAAAGAAATTCAGGAGACTGTACGGAGTCATGTCCGGATAAAGCGGACCGTTTTCAGGTAGATAGCCCAGTCTCTGGGAACCCGCGATTCGATCCTTGAACATATCGTGACCAGCGATCCTGGCGTGCCCTTCGCTCGGCGCCAGGTAGCCGGTCAACATTTTCATGGTTGTACTCTTGCCGGCGCCGTTTGGTCCGAGAAAAGCCACTAGCTCTCCCCGGCTGACCTGAAAGGAAATATCACGCGCCGCTGCGAATGGTCCATAGAACTTGGACAATCCATCCGCCTCGATCATGGCCGAAGAATTGGTTGTCGATGCCGTCATAGGAATTCCGTTTAGCAAGAACGTCCCGCAACAAAAAATACAAGGCGTGGCAGTATATCGAGAAAGCAATCCCGAACAACGTCACCCGTGGCGGCACTACGTATCCGAGCCCGAAACAGTTCAATTCTCAGGAAAAAAACAAATTGTTTTGGAATTCAGATCGTCTCAATCGACCGCGAATGCCTGCGCCAGGCTCTCCGGCTTATGCGGTCCGAACCATCCCTCCGAAGGTCTCCGTGCATGCAGTTTTGTGTCCCTCGGCACCCCAAAACCGACTGTCCGCAGGGTCCGTCAGTCGACCGTCCGAACCCCCGCCACGATTTACCCTCCCATCCGCTTCCAGCCAACAAACGGTCGTGCAGGGAAACTCTCGGATTTGAGCTATCGAGTCAAACGGGCCAGGGAGGAAAGCGGAGTGGATGAAAACGCTCCACTCCAGTGGAACTACCAGGTTGACAACGGAATCAACGGTTCGATGGTGATCGGGGGAGGAACTCCGCGCGATCCACGAATCCGTCTTTGTTGGTGTCTCTCTGTAGAAACCAACGCTCCGCGTCGGCGGGCTGACGGTTCGACTGGAATTCCTCTTTGCTCAAACGACCGTCTTTGTTGCGGTCGAGTCTTTCAAATTGAATGGCTCGCTGTTTGTCCGTTTCAGCGTTGGTCGAATTCGTTGTTTGTTGGCGCGAACGGCTGGCGGTCGAGAATGGTTCGGGAAGTGGCAGGTAGTCAAAGTCGAGGATCATCTTTTCGATGAGGGCTGCTCGCAGGAGGTCTTCGGCATCCGCTAATTGACTAGAACCAGCCAGATTGTTGAGTTCTGACGGATCCGCTTCGAGATCGTAGAGTTCGTAGACCGGACGTGGAGATGAGAAGTAGGTCTTTTGTAGCCCTTCGCTCAATTGATTGGAAGCGTGCGCCGCCTTGATCTGGCTCCAACCAGCTCCACCGGCCGAGTCAACTGGAGAATAGGGGATCCAGGGAGTGCAGTTGTAAATGAATTTGAATCGATCGCTCCTTACGCTTCGAGAAAGGTCGTATCCGCTATTGGACATGCCCGCGGAGACTGGAGCAGATCCATGGGGGCCGCGTTCCACAAAGACAAATTGCCGGGGAGTGTAGTCGCCGCCGACCACTAGATTCCAGAAGCTGCGTCCGCTCATCGAACCATCCCCTTTGAGTCCAGCGGCCGAGAGAAATGTCGGAGTGATATCTTCTCCACTGAGAAGCGTCTTCGATTCCGAACCTTTTGTTTTCACACCTGGCCAGCGTACGATCAGTGGCACGTTCGAACCAGGGTCGTAAAGGGAGCCTTTGCCATGGGGTAATGCTGCGCCGTTATCACCAGTAAATACGACCACCGTACGATTGAACAAATCGCGTTTTTCAAGTTCCCTAATGACAGCACCCACGGACTGATCCAATCGATTCACCTCGGCACAATAATCTGCGACTTGTTCGCGAACTCCCGGGAGGTCTGGCCAATGGGCTGGCAATTGCAGAGTCTTCGGATCGGGGCGAAACTCCGCAGGAGCGTTCCATACGTGATGTGGGTCACTGAAATTGGCCCAGAGAAAAAAAGGGCGAGTCCGCGGACGATTCTCGAGAAAGTCGGCAACCTTCTCAGCGACCTGGTTGTCCCCGCAATTCTGCAAATAATCGACGCGTTGGCTGAATGTTTTCATTCCGTATTTCTGCAGTACCTCATCTGCGACGGGATTCTTTCCAACCGAACCGTCGAGATGAAACGAACGTCCACAGATACCCGTAAAGTAATTGGCATCCTCTCGAAGGATTTCAGGCAATGTTCTCTCGGACTTGGGTAAAGGAGAGGAAAACCTAGTCATCCTCGCAGCGACGGGTGATTTGCCTGTCATCAGTGCAGCTCTCGATGGGACACACTGGGGGCATGATGTGAAGTAACGATGGAATCGTACACCCTCGGCTGCTAAACGATCGAGGTTGGGGGTTCGCACATTCGTATCGCCGTAGCAACTTAGAAAGGGATAACTATGATCATCGCTGAGGATGAGCAGCAGGTTGGGGCGTTCCTGAGCAGGCGTGTCGTCGGCCGCTAGGGCAATCCATGGTATCAACCATAAGCAAAGCGTCAGCAAGAAGCACTGCGGCACTGAGAAACACTGCGGCACTGGGAAACACTGCGTCACTGAGAAACACTGCGGCACTGGGAAACCGGTTGAGCCTTGGGAACCAACGGGGAACCTTTGTTTGATTCGACACATGCGATGCTCTTGGAAAAACAAAAAGGGTGATCGGTCGAGTTCCGTCCGACGGATGCAGCTACGAGGGGCGATTCCATCAGGCCGTTTTCCGATAGCTTGCAGAGGATCCTCATGCAATGCAAGCATGTTGGTTGGATAAAACCCTCAGCAATCTTTTTTTCTCTCGGTTCCTTCCAACGCCCGATTGCGTTGCAATTCGCCTCGTCGGGAGCTAGAAAACTCCTCCGATAGTTCGTTCGAGTGTTAGAGTTCTGGAAAGGTACGATTCCATCGGTTTACAATCCTTGGTTTTCGCTTAGGTTTCCGCTGAACGAGGAAAGGTGATCGAGGCGATGTTGATTCCAGAATTTTGGGCAGAGGCCTCTGGTAGGGCGTCCCAGCCGGGAAAAAACGTGACGCTCCGGAGATTCGGTTGGTCGACGGTCAGTGAGGAGGATGCGAAGTCCAATGCGGAGGCTCGATTAAGCGAAGCGATTGCTGCTTGGGAGATCGATTCTCGTTTGGTAAGGCTTCGGGAACCGAAAGTCGCTTACAACGGGGCTGAAGGCGTACCGATTCGAGAAGAGATTATCGAAGCGGGCCACTTTTTTACCATCACGCGCAATGGTTATGGTGCACTCTGCCTGAACTCTCCGAATGTATTGATTGCAGATATCGATGAAACGCAAGCCTGGTTAACATTCGGCTGCTGGATTTTGATCATTGTCGCGCTGGGTGGTACTATCGCGCTGCTAGCCCAGCAGTTTCTCCTCGCATTGCTCCTGGTTGTCGTGATGGCGATTCTCTATCTCCTTCATGCGAGACTTGGTCGACCGAACGGTGTCGCTTTCGATAGGAAGATGTTGCGATCATTCGATCTGTTTGCCGAGCAGAACCCGAAGTGGGGTTTCCGTCTTTACAAGACGCCCAATGGTTATCGCATCCTGGTGACGCACCGATTGTTTGATCCGACCGAGCCAGATGTTCAAGAATTCTTTCGGCAAACGAAGGCGGATCGATTGTATGTGAAGATGTGTCTCCATCAACGATGCTTTCGAGCGCGATTGACCGCGAAGCCATGGAGATGCGGAATCGCGGACCATATGGTCCCCAGAAGTGTTTGGCCCATCTCCGAATCGGCGCGGGGGATGCGCGAGGCATGGCTTGAAAAATACGAGGCTTCCGCCCGAAGGTATGCCGCTTGTCGCTTCTTGAAATCCTACGGTCCGGGGGATGCTCCGGCTCCGTCTGTCCACGAGGCGGTTCGGAGCACTGTTGAGATCCATGACCAGTGGACTCAATGCCACACCCAATTGCCGCTTGCATAAGTCGTTTCTCTCAGCGACTTGTTGGGCTAGGAGTCACCATGGAAAAAGACACTTCCATCCTTTTCCGTTCGCGATCCTGACACGAAGGATCCTAGCGAGCGAGGGGGAGCAGGTGTTCCGTGACAGTTCTGTGGCGAATTCGATGATCCGCATGGAAATCAATTCTCCACGATAAGGGTGATTCCTGGTAAACTGTGGTCCGGTTAAGAGGAGGGGCGGACCGAAGGATTTTAGGTTCGAACTCGTAAAAACTTGGTTCCAAAACCGGCCGATTCCAGCATGGGTAGGCGAGAGGTTTGGGGTTACTGACTCGCGTACTGCGATGGGCTTTATGTATCTTCGATTGGCAAAACGATTGCTGCTAGAGACCGACAAACGCCTTCTTTGGAAGCTTGCCTACCTGGCAGGCTGGAAAGGATTGCGCAGCGTCCAGAAACATAAAAGCCGTCTGAAGCGAGGTGAGTTCTTCCCTCCGTTTTTGTACATCTCGATCATCAATACCTGCAACTTGCGTTGTCAAGGATGTTGGGTCGATGTGGCTGGAAAGCAGACCAAGATCGATTTCGCAGCGATGGATCGGACACTCACCGAGGCGAAGGCGATGGGAAATTCCTTTTTTGGCATCCTCGGCGGTGAGCCTTTTCTGCACAAAGAGCTACTCGATATTCTGGCCGCGCATCCGGATGCCTATTTCCAGGTTTTCACGAACGGTCATTTCATCACCCCCGACGTCGCCAAACGACTGCATCAAATGGGAAACGTCACGCCATTGATCAGCGTGGAGGGAAGCGAGATCGTGAGCGACCAGCGTCGAGGCCGAGAAGGGGTGTTGAGCAAGACGATGGAGGGATTGCATAACTGCCTCGACCACCATGTGATGACCGGGGTGTGTACGAGCGTATGCAAAACCAATATCGACGACCTTTTGAACGATCGTTGGGTGGATCGTTTGATCGCGATGGGGGTAATGTATTGTTGGTTTCACGTCTATCGTGTCGTCGGCCCTGAGAGTTCACCGGAACTGGCGTTAGATACCGAGGAGCTGAGTCGCGTCCGGAGGTTTGTCGTCGAAACGAGGGTCAAGAAGCCGATTATCGTCATCGATGCCTACCACGACGGTGCAGGACAAGCCTTATGTCCCGCGGTAACAGGATTTACCCACCATATCGGACCGTCGGGGAGTGTGGAGCCCTGTCCGATCATTCAATTAGCGACCGAGAACATCCACGAGGAACGTCCCTTGCGAGACGTCTTTCAAAAAAGCGATTTTCTGAGGGATTTTCGAGAGACCGTGTCAAAACATACGAGGGGCTGTGTTGTTTTAGAACGACCAGATCTGTTGATCGCGCTCGCTGAGAAACATGGAGCCCGGGATACGACCCAACGACAAACCGCCCTGAAAGAACTATCGCAGATCACACCCCACCGCAGCCAGTATGTGCCGGGAGCGGAAATTCCTGAACGATCCTGGGCTTATCGACTTGCCAAGTGGTATGCGTTCCACGACTATGGGACCTACGGAAGGAATTTTCGTAGGTCGGCCTGGGTCGATCCCGATCAGCCGCCGATCGTTCCCCTGGTTCATAAACAAAAAGATACACCTAACCAGTCGGATGTTTCCAAAAGGGAGCCTCCGTACTCCACAATAACTCCCTCCTAAATTTCCTCTTTTTTGGATGAGACGAATATGAAAAGGAATACCATTCATTGGACGCTCGGTTTTCTCTTGGCTTCTCTACCAGCCACGGCATCAGCTGAGAAAATTGCCTTGTTCAACGGGAAAGACTTTAGCAACTGGCATGGTCGATCGACCATCGATCCCAAAGTCTACGCGACCAAGTCCGAAGAGGACAAAGCCAAGTGGAATCGTGAGATCCAAGAGCATTGGCGAATTGAGGATGGAGAGATCGTCAACGACGGGAAAGGTGCCTATCTTACAACCAATGAGGATTATGCCGACTTCGAATTTTCATTCGACTACAAGATCGTGAAGGACTGCGACTCGGGGATTTATCTACGCGGCATACCTCAGGTTCAGATTTGGGATCCAACTTCAGAAGCGAGCAAGAAGCACGGGGCGGAAAAAGGGAGCGGAGGACTGTGGAATAATCCTGCTGGATGGGCCGGAAAAGATCCATCGGTTCGCGCGGATAAACCTGTTGGCGAATGGAATAAGATGAAAATTCGTCTGATCGGTGAACGCTGTTCGGTCTGGCTCAATGACCAGTGTGTTGTCGATCATGTCCGATTGCACAATTACTTCGCAAAGGGAGAGCCACTACCCACGAAAGGCCCGATTCAGCTTCAGACGCACGGTGCTGAGATTCGCTTTCGTAATCTTTCGCTCCACACAATCGGTAGCGAAGAGGCGAGCAAACTGCTGGCAGAAGCAGAATCGAAATTGGCAGGTTCAGCCGGTTTCGTATCGCTGTTCAACGGCAAGGATCTGAGCGGCTGGCAAGGAGCAAAGGATGACTACACAGTCGAATCGGGGGCCATCCAGTGCAAACCCGGCAAAGGAGGCGTGCTTTATTCAGAAAAGACGTACGGAGACTATGTGTTCCGTTGCGAATTCAAGCTGCCGCCAGGAGGGAATAACGGCTTGGCGATGCGTTATCCGACACAAGCCGAATTGGATGAGCAACCCAAGGGGAAAAGAAATACAGACCCCGCCTATGTCGGAATGTGCGAACTACAAGTCCTCGACGACGGTCACTCCAAATACGGCAAGCTCGATCCGCGGCAGGCGCACGGCAGTGCTTACGGCATGGTTGCGGCCAAACGAGGATACTTGCGTCCAGCCGGCGAATGGAATCATCAAATCGTTCGGGTTGTCGGTTCAAAGATCAACGTCGAACTCAACGGCACTCAAATCCTCGATGCCGATCTCAGCACCGTTCAGGAATACATGGCCAATACCCCTCATCCTGGTAAAAATCGAACCAGCGGGCATGTTGGATTCGCAGGGCATTCCGATCCGGTTCAATTTCGTAACATTGAAATCCAATCGTTGACGAAGTAGTAAGTAGGATGAGAAGTCGTAGATAAAATCAGAGGTTCGCTCGAGAGAATGCGAAGCGGTATGCGACTTTCAACCGCTCCTCAAACACACCTTGGGGTCCCTCTGTTTCGTTTGAATCTAACGCTCGAACAGGTCTCGAAACCCGTTCGAGTCGCGGCAATTCAGATACGAGTGTTGTGAGCTGCCGGTTTGTTGACTCGTTGTGATGAAGAAGAATGATTCTGAAAACGCACCCTGGAATGGGAAACCCCGTACTGTTCGCTTGTTCCAGTTTGTTCTTGCTCCTGTTCCCAGCGATTGGCTTTGCATGGGATGATAGACAAATCCTGAGTGTCAAGGATTCCACCGCATCGTCCGAGAAGGAAATGAAACCGTATGCGGAACTGATTGAACATACGACGGCTACGATCGACATGGTCCCTATTCCGAGCGGGAAATTCCGGATGGGAAGTCCCGATAGCGAAGCGGGGAGGCGAGCGGATGAAGGTCCGGTGCACGAAGTCGAACTCTCGCCATTTTGGATTGGCAAGTACGAAATCACCTGGGATGCGTACGAGGTATGGATGGATGACCTCGATGTATTCACTCGCGAAGTCAACAAGCTGAAAGCGACGGCGCGGGATGTGTTGGCAGATGCTTATCAGAAGAGCCAGCCGACGAAACCCTATACCGACATGTCGTTCGGGATGGGCAAGCAGGGATTTCCAGCGATTTGCATGACCCAACATGCTGCTAGAACATTTTGCAAATGGCTGACTGCGAAAACGGGGCGGTACTACCGGCTTCCGACCGAAGCCGAGTGGGAATATGCCTGCAGGGCTGGAACCACCACGAGGTATTCGTTTGGAGATGATGAGAGTGAGCTCGAGGACTACGCCTGGTTCGCCGACAACTCCGAAGAAAAATACCAAAAAGTGGGTCGCAAGAAGCCGAATCCCTGGGGGCTTCACGACATGCACGGCAACGTCGCCGAATGGGTGCTGGATGAACACCAACCAGACGGTTTTTTATTGGACAAGCTCGCCGCCAAAAATCCATTGCTCGTTCCCAGGGTGTTGTACCCGCGAGCGGTCCGAGGTGGTGGATGGGATAAATCGGCTGAGGATTGTCGCAGCGCCGCAAAGGAGGGATCGACCGAGGATTGGATCGCCCAGGATCCCCAGGTGCCGGTCAGTATCTGGTATCTCACGGATGCGTTGCACGTCGGTTTCCGAGTGGTGCGCCCACTCGTCGAACCTAGCCAAGAAGAGAAAGAGAAGTTCTGGGAATATTCCGAACCGATTCAAAAAGAGCGTCCGATCCCACTGGATCGTTAAATCCCGGACCTTTCTCCGGCGAAAATTCTTATACTTAGCGATGATCCTTTTTATACACTATCAAAACAGACATTTCACCTACCAAGATTGGAGCCACGATGAGCCTCTCCCCCAGCAATACAACATCCCAAAATTCACCCTCGCGGCGAGACTTCATGAAGTCCTCGACAGTCACGGCCGCGACTGTCGGGGCGCTAGCAACCAATCTCTCGAGAAGTGTCCATGCTGCTGAGGACAATACCATTCGAGTCGCGTTGATCGGATGCGGAGGCCGTGGGTCAGGAGCAGCCACCAACGCCCTCGCCGTCGATAACGGTCCGATTGAATTGGTCGCGATGGCGGATGTGTTCCCAGAGAAACTGTCTGGCTGCTACGACAGCTTGATCAGCGGAAAGAACAAGGACAAGGTCAAGGTACCTGAAGACCAGAAGTTTGTGGATTTCGACGGATACAAAAAAGCGATGGATTGCTTGCGCCCAGGGGACGTGGCAATCATGGCCACCCCGCCTGCGTTTCGTTGGGTTCATTTCGAGTATGCGATCTCCAAAGGCCTCAATGTCTTCATGGAAAAGCCAGTGACCGTCGATGGCCCCAGCAGCGTGAAAATGTTTGAACTCGGCAAGAAGTCGGTCGAGAAGAATCTAAAGGTGGGAATCGGATTGATGTGTCGGCATTGCGACGCGCGACGTGAACTATTCAGACGGATCAAAGATGGGCAAATCGGCGAGGTTCAAACGCTCCGCGCGTATCGAATGGCTGGTCCTACCGGTTCGGCTGCAGTGACCAAAAAACCGGATGGTATGAGCGAGCTCATGTATCAGATCAAAAACTTCCACGGTTTCCTTTGGTTGAGCGGTGGCGCTGTGAGCGATTTTCTCATTCACAATATCGATGAGTGTTGCTGGATGAAGGATGATTGGCCGGTTCGAGCGCAAGCCTGTGGAGGTCGCCATTACCGCAACGATTGCGTCGACCAAAATTTTGACAACTACTCCGTGGAGTACACTTTCCAGGATGGGACCAAACTATTCCTCAACGGGAGAACGATCCCTGGATGCAAGAATGAGTTCGCTAGTTATGCCCATGGAACCAAGGGCTCCGCTGTCATCTCCACGGCCTCGCACTGGCCTTCGAAGGCACGCATCTATAGCGGACAAAATCTCACCAAGCGGAGTGAAATCGTTTGGGAGTATCCTCAGCCCGAGCAAGCGAATCCCTATCAGCGAGAGTGGGAACATCTCATCGCGGCGATTCGAGACAACGAACCGTACAATGAAGTCGAGCGAGGCGTGAAGGCATCGGTCGTTACCAGTATGGGACGCATGGCTGCACATACCGGACAGGAGATTACCTACGACGAAATGCTCAATTGCAAACACCAATTCGCGCCAGGAATCGAGAATTTGACCTTCAATAGTCCAGCACCCTTGCAATTGCTGCCGAATGGGCTGTATCCCGTACCTCAGCCAGGGATTGTCAAGGATCGAGAGTACGCGTGATCGGTTTGGAGTTCGGGCAGTGAACTGCCACACAAAAGGGAGCTGCCCCCAAAAAAAGGGAGCTGCTCGGCGTAACCGAGCAGCTCCTAGGTTCTACAGAGATCTTCCAGAGACCGCTGCGATGTCTCTTTTTTAACGTCTTTTCTCTTCCAGTTCTCGCCCTATTCTCCCCCTAGACGCTTCATTCTCGGGACCTAGACATTTGGCCCCCAGACGTCTGCGGGAGGGAGTTGGGTGCGGGAGCTAAGGAAAAGATGAGTCGCCGCCTTTCACTCGGGTTGATCGATCCTGGCCTGACTGGCTGCCTGCCTCAGTTTGTTGAGAGCTCTCGCCTCCAGTTGGCGAACTCTCTCTTTCGTCACACCCATTGCCTCGCCTACCTCTTTCAAGGTTAAGGGTTCAAAGCGATGATCGAGCCCGAATCGACGGACGATGATCTGTTGTTCGCGCTGATCGAGAGTGTGGAGGATCTTTTGGATCTGATCGGTCCTGGCCGCTTGATCAATCTCGGCAACAAAATGATCAGCTCGATTGTCCTCTTGGAAATCAAACACTTCATCCGAACTGGTACGGAATCGATCCTGATGTTTGAATTCATCTGGGATCGTCCTGGCGTAGTTCTTCATGATCGCCCACGAAGCGTACGTGCTGAATTTGTTTCCACGCGCGTAATCGAATTTCTCGGCGGCGCGAATCAGAGACATGTTGCCGTCGCTGATCAAACCAAAGAAATCGTCATTGGGCGCGAGATGTCGCTTCGCAATCGATACAACCAACCTTAGGTTTGACTGCACGATCTTGTTTTTGACATCCACGGATTCCTCGTAAAGCTTTTCTATTTGCTCCATCATCGAGATCGATGGATTTTTAACATCCAAACGTTCTCGTAATTTCGATGCCGCATGTTTGTAGTAATTCATCTTACGAAACAGATGATATTCCTGTTCCCTCGACAGAAGGGGCACATCGTACAGCGATGCGAGGTACGCAGGCAATCCACTCGGCGCTCGCAAACGCCTGGTTGGCTCTTTGCAGAGAGGTTCCTCGGCGAGAATTTGATCGATCATGGCATGATCGTCAAAAACCGGATTCGGAATGTACTCCAACGGCAACTCCATAATTTTTTCGGCTCGCTGCTCATTCAGGATACGAACGATACTGCCACGAGTGCGACGATAACGTTTTGCGAGGATCACGGTCGATACACCTCGATGATGCTGTTGGTAGATAGCTCGTTTGTCTTCCTCGGAAAGCACTTCACGCTGGTCCGGGAAAACGGCCATCATTGGATTTTGCAAATCGAATTTTTTGATCGTGTACCGAATGGTCTCGGTACTTCGTCCGACTTCCCTAGCCACCGTCCTCGCGACCTCTGACAAATTGGCACCCATGGATGCAATGCGTCGAGAGCGATCGATGATGTCATCTCGTTCCTGATCGCTCAGTTGACTGAACCTCTCGCCTCGTTCCACTCGATTCCTGTTTTGCGAGACGAACCTTTCCACACTGGAATGCAGAAAGCCTACTCGTTTCCTTCCCTCGGCAAGGAAGCGGCGAGATACGAGCCCCTGGTCGCGCCAGCGCGAGATGGTTTTCGTCGACACGTTGAACATTTTGCTGAGATCTTCAACGGTATGGACCGGTTCCCTGGCTTCCTCAACACGGAGGTTCATCGAATCGGTAATGTCCTCGACGAATAGCCGAAGATCATGCACCGCATCGGTTCCTTTGATCAGTCGGTAACCAGTGCCGTCCGGGCGAACATCCGTGACTCGATAGAATAGAAAATCGAACGGGTAGTCCCGGCTTGGGTCGAGCTCTGTAAGCAGTCTCTCTGCGCGGTCCGCTTGCTCGCTTCGTTTGATCCGAGGCGCGAACTTGATCTGCTGATCACGAAGTTCTCGGAGTAAGGCTATTCGATAATCACTGTTCATCGTTCTGCTCCCTGCTGCGAAGTCGAATTCTTTCGATCCCTGCGGCTCCCAACCGCTTCGCTCGACCTTGCTAAAAGGGAAAAAGCTCAATCTTTGAGCTATTGTACCCAAGCTGGCGAGAACTTTCGGTGCCGCGTTGACAACCGATTCATCGCCCGCGAACTGGACTCGTTTGGTCTGCTCGACCAACAAATCCGATCTTTCATCGGAAATATTAGACGCAGCAAATTGACTGTCGGTTCGCGATTCGTTACGCCAATGCAACTGTTGGACCATTCGAGCACATTCAATTGGTCGCTCGGCAAAACGGACTCCCTGAGGACATTTTCTGTTCAATCGTGCTCTGCGGTTATCATTTCTTCGAATAGAAATCCCCAATCTTTGGTAAAGCTTGCCAAAAACAGGGGCTGCCGTGTCTCCAAGGGTGAGATCGGTCTTAAAACTTCGTGCAAAAATGAGACTAGCTTCCCAAATCGATACAAACCCTTTCAACCCGAGGCCGCCGAGAGGCGTTTGCGAGCTCGAACCGAATCAGTCAGCCGAGTTTCCCCTATTCCACAAGGTTTGCTTTCTTCAAAAATGTCGAGATTCACTTTTTTGAGTCTGTTAGCTAGAATTTAGTGTAATCGCGGTTGTTCCTCCCTCCTTCGCGACCCCCACCCTATGACGGCCTCGCCCGAGTGTCGTTTCCACCCCCCCTATTTCTCCTCGAATGTTTGCTCGCAGTCTCTACGTTTGCTGCTTCTTGATCTCCTGGACAGTTCAGGGACTGTCGCAGGAAAGGTCGTTCCAGTCGCTTAGCGACCCGCTCTTGATGGAACGAGGACTTGCCATTTACAAGAAGCAATGCGCGAGTTGCCATGGAGAGAAGGGAGAGGGAGTCGCCGGAAACTATCCGGAACCTCTGACGGGAGATTCCACTGTAGGCGAGTTGACGAAAGTCATTCATGACACGATGCCAGAGGGTGAGCCCGAACGATGTGTCGGCGGAGATGCCGAGGCTGTTGCAACGTATATTCACCAGTCGTTTTACAGCCCGGAGGCTCAATCCCGAAATAATCCTCCCAAGGCTGCGTTCGCTCGCTTGACCGGAAACCAGTTACGGCAGAGCCTCGCCGACCTCTATGCGAGATTTGGCGGGGTCACGGAAATCAAGGAGCAGCGAGGGGTTAAGGGGCTCTATTTCAACGGGGATCGATTCAAAAAAGAAAACCAAAAGATAGAGCGAATCGACAAGTCGATCGACTTCGATTTTGGCAAGTCGAGCCCAGGTGAAGGCATCGAAGCGGAGGCGTTCTACATCTACTGGGAAGGGAGTTTGAAGGTTGAGCAGACGGGGCGTTATGAAATCATCGTTCGGAGCAGTTGCTCGTTCAAAATGGACTTTGGAAAAATCGAGCGGCTGTTTATCGACAACCATGTTCAGTCCGGGGACAGAACGGAATTCCGTCAATCGCTTCACCTCACGGCAGGCCGGCTTTACCCATTTAAGATCGACTTCATTCAGAGGAAAAGAAAGACGGAATTGCCTCCAGCCAAGATCTCGCTCTCTTGGGTTCCACCCGCTGGTATCGAGCAAATCATTCCTGAAAGGAATCTTGTTCCCTCTTCCGGTCCCGGTGTTTTTGCACTGCAATCGGCTCTGCCTCCGGATGATCGTAGCTATGGCTTTGACCGAGGAATTGCGGTAAGTCGGCAATGGGATGACTCGACAACGTCTGCCGCCATCGAATTCGCTGCGATTGCAGCTAAAGAACTTTACCCCCGCTATTTGCGCAACCAGCGGGAGAAACCTAATGAAAATCGAGCCTTGCTGAAGTCCTTCCTACGCGAAACCCTAGACGTCGCTTTTCGGGGTGCCCTCGATGATGAGTCTGCCAGCGCGTATGTCGATTTACAAGTCGACAAAACGGAAGATGACTTTGAAGCGATCAAACGGGTGCTCCTGCTCGGTCTCAAATCACCCCGATTTCTGTATCCGCTCGCAGATGCCAGAGCAACTATCTCACAGCGGGCTGCCAATCGCATGACCTTGGTTCTGTACGATTCACTTCCCTCCGATGAATGGTTGCTCAAGCGAATTTCGAAGAATGAGTTGGTGAAGGATTGGCAGTTACGAGAAGCCGCAAAACGCATGGTGAACGACTATCGTGCCCAGGCGAAAATACGAGAGTTCTTCTACGAATGGATGAACCTTTCCTACAAAGGCGAGATCACCAAGAGTCAGGAGTTGTTTCCAGGTTTTGACGCCGCACTGCTAAGCGATTTGCGAGCGTCGCTCGATGCGTTTTTAGACGAGGTGGTGACGAGCCCATCGAGCGATTTCCGGCAGTTGTTCTTAGCAGACTGGTCCTACACATCCGATAGGATAGCCAAGTTCTATGGCGAGGCTTGGAAACCTGCCGTTGACGGAACCCTCGGAGTTCATCGGACCGCTCGTTCGTCCGAAACGATGCATGGAGTCCTAACGCATCCCTACTTGATGAGTGCCTTGGCCTACCACGATGCGACATCCCCGATCCATCGCGGCATCTTTCTCATGAAGTACGTGCTGGGTAGGTCGCTTCGCCCCCCCGCGGATGCTTTTACCCCTTTGAGTCCCGACCTGCATCCCGATTTGACGACGCGCGAACGCGTTGCGCTCCAAACCAGTCCGGAAAATTGCCAAGCGTGTCATAGCAAAATCAATTCACTAGGATTTGCCCTAGAGAATTATGACGCCGTCGGCCGATTCCGAGATAAGGAACGGAACAAGCCGATCGACCCTACCGGAAGTTACCGAAGCCGAAGGGACGAGCTTGTCGAGTTCCGTCAAACTGCCGATCTGGCATCCTATCTGGCAAATTCCCCAGATTCCCACCGAGCCTTTGTAACCCGAATTTTCCAACATTTTGTCAAACAACCGCCCGATGCGTTTGGGTCGAGAACACTGCAGGATTTGACGGATAAATTTGTAAAGAGCGGTTACAATATCCGCGAGTTGATCGTTGAAATAGCTGTTGTTGCATCACTCATTCCAGAAACATCGAACCAGCCATCCGAAAGTTGATTCTATGAATCGAATAACCTCTCGTCGGGAATTCCTAATCAAGACGGGCGTCAGCGCTGCTGCTGCCAATTTCCTCTTCAGTTTGCCTAGCTTGGGATGGGCTGCCTCGTCGGGAACTCCGAAGAAGAAACGATTGGTTTTCATCTTTAGTCCCAATGGTGTTATCCCCGATCATTTTTGGCCGGAGACACTGGGTAAGGATTTCGAACTCAAACGAATTCTTCAGCCGTTGGCAGACTTGAAGGATCGAACCCTCACGCTGCATGGCGTTTGCAATCGCATCAAAGGAGATGGAGACGGACACATGCGAGGTATGGGGTGTCTCCTGACCGGGATCGAACTATTTCCTGGAGATGTTCAGGGAGGATCTGATACACCCGCTGGATGGTCCAAAGGTATCTCGGTAGACCAGCATATCAAGAATCATCTACAGTCGGATCCGTCGACTCAGACTCGATTCGGATCGCTCGAATTCGGAGTCATGGTCCCAGAGCGAGCAGATACATGGACACGCATGTCGTATGCCGGTCCAAACCAACCCGTTGCTCCGATCGATAACCCTTATCAAATGTTTGACAAGCTCTATGGTCAAACCAGGAACCGTGAACTGCTGGCAAGCGTTTTGGATGACTTGACAGCCGATTTTAAGAAAGTGGAATCCCTGGTGAGTTCCGAGGATCGCCGACTGTTGAATGAGCATTTGGAAATGGTCCGTGGGCTCGAGAAAGAGCTGAAGACGGAGCTGGCACAAGCGACGAAATCGAAAGATGTTGGGCACGCAGTACCGGCACTCCCTCCGAATGTTGAAGAGGTGAACAACAACATCCCTATGATTTGCAAGATGCAAATGGACATGCTCGTCAGCAGTTTCGCTGCGGACTTTGCCAGGGTTGCGACTTTCCAAATCACAAACTCTGTCGGTGAACCAAAGATGCGATGGCTCAATATCGAGGAAGGCCATCATCATTTGTCCCACGAACCGGATAGTAACGAGGAAGCTTACGAGAAGCTGATCAAAATCAACACTTGGTATTGCGAACAAGTTGCTTACTTAGCCAAAAAGCTCGCCGAAACACCGGAACCGGATGGACAAGGTTCGCTACTTGACAATACCACCTTGGTTTGGACCAATGAGCTAGGCAAAGGGAACTCGCACACGAGAAACAACATCCCGTTCGTCTTGGTAGGTGAGGGGTGCGGCTTCTCCATGGGACGTGCCATCGACTACAAGAGCGTTCCACACAATCGATTGCTGATGAGCTTTAGCGAGGCGATGGGAATGCCAGTCAAGTCCTTTGGAAATCCAGATTATTGTGGAGACGGTCCGCTACCCGACCTGTTCGCGTGAGCCCGTCGGACTGAGCCCGTCGTACTGGGCTCGTTGTACTGGGCTCGTTGTACTGGGCTCGTTGTACTGGGC
>JBBAXA010000041.1:0-11914 GCA_040396935.1 Pirellula sp. | reverse complement strand
GTACTGGGCTCGTTGTACTGGGCTCGTTGTACTGGGCTCGTTGTACTGGGCCCAGGATCGAATTTGGGGATTCTTAAGGCGTTCGCCCTCGGGCGAATACTTTGCGGATTTTCGGCAAGGAGTCTTCTGGTGGGACAGGGAGTCATCGCTTTGCCTACCAAGTCAGATCGTACCCCAGGGATCAAGATGTCAGAGACAGTATCCCCGGGATCATTCGATTCTTGTACAAACCCCGGATAAGACCGGTCGTTCAGTCGCGGTCGATCAATTCGATCCAATGTAGATACCGATCGATCGCGAAGCATTTCGAGCGCTTTCCGAGGCCCAGGATGCTGTTCTTGTTTCCATCGATCACAGTTTCTGCTATAGATTCCCGAACAGCGGATCCGATCGGGAGTTTCCGGTCTTTGAACGTCGTTTGCTTAGACGCAATTCCGAAGAACCAAAACTGAGAAAATAGATTCGAGAATGACAATCGTTGGTATCGTCGACTATGAGATGGGCAATCTGCGAAGCGTCGCAAAAGCGATCGAAAAAATAGGGGGCAAGGCGATTGTCAGCTCTGACCGAGCTGAACTCTCCAAGGCGAGTCACTTAATTCTGCCGGGTGTCGGCGCGTTCGGTGATGCCATCGCCGAGCTTCGAAGAAGGAATCTTGTACCTTGGCTAAAAGATTGGATCGAGTCGGATGCTCCATTTTTGGGCATTTGCCTGGGGATGCAGTTGCTCTTCGAAGTGAGTGAAGAAGGTGGAGCTCACGAGGGGCTCGGAGTTCTGTCCGGAAGAGTTGTTCGTTTCGATAACCAGCAGGATCCAGCCAACATCCACCGCAAAATTCCCCACATGGGTTGGAATCGGGTTCAATCCACCTTCGACCACGATACGATGCTCGATGGGATCAGTAGCAATCCTTTTGTCTACTTTGTCCATAGTTATTACGTCGTACCGGAAGATCCTGATGTGATTTGGCTAACATGCGATTACGGTCAGCAATTCTGCGCTGCGGTACGTGTCAACAATATGTTAGCGACTCAGTTTCATCCTGAGAAAAGTCAGCAGGACGGACTACGGCTACTGAAAAATTTCCTGGACATTCCGAGCCTGGTCGCCGCTTAGATTGTCTCGAGGCGTCGTTGGGTGAATCTCAGATCACCGACCCTATTCTGGTTCCATGAACAGATCGTCCTTCAATCACTCTCAGGCTACTCGAGGGATTCTTGACTCAAGGAGCACTGATAGGGAAAACAGATCTTCTAAGATCGCGGGATGTACCAAGCATTCGCATGGGATTGCATACCGATATGGGGGTAATAAGAAGCAGCCTTGGGAGCTGCCAAAAGTACCAACATCGTATGCTCTCCCGCGACAGCATGCGAACGCCGAATCAACTACTTGCCAATTCCGCGTCGTTGATAGATAACGTCGACAGCTAAATCGGATAGGTAGGTGCAATAGCTAAAGTCGCTTATTGAGCGAGCGACTCCAATCAGCTGTCCAGCGAGATTCCGTGCGGTGCACAGTATATCCGCATTATGAATCATCTGAGCTACTCTAGGAATGTCATCGACAGGACGTCGTTCCGATAATGTCGAACGCACGAGGCAGTCGATCAACTCATCGGCAGGTAAGTTCGGTTCAATCCCATAAGTGATCTCTTGCATAGTAGGTCTAAAGTCCTTGTGTCGGCGTTTCATCAAGAACTAAAAATGGTTCGAACGAGATAAGAAATCAACCTGCAAGTCGATGGCTTTTTGCCGGGGATGCTTTCCAAGCAGATCTTCTCAAGTCTCACTGATCAATCTCTAACTCCGAGGCTGTTTGATTCTCTCCCCAAACAGGAATCGTACAAAATCGAAGGTCCTGGCTAAATGAGAGGGTCTGAACCGTTGGATTGAGTGCACTCAACGAAGCGATACCAAAACGAGGTTTAGAGAAGGCATTGATCACGCACGTACAGCAGCTCTCCTTCCAGTGCTGACAGTTGCACTTGGTGGCAAGGGCGTCGCTAAAATCCCGCTCGAGATGAAGAGGACCGAGCCACGCTGTGCATGATGGTTTGACAAAGATCGATTCGAGCGCAAATCAAGCTTTTCGACTCGTGCCCTATCGAACTAGTCCTATGTTTGCTAGCAATTGGAAATTTTTGAGTTTTTAGTTGCGGTCAGTACAAATCGGAACTTCTTTGCTATATTGAGATCGCTCACTTACTTCGGTGCAACGACTGCTTTTGTTGCAATCGATGGCGAAGGATTTGCATCTTTTTTGGAACGGACAGGAATGTCCACTGAATTCGGAGGAGTGTTACGAATGACTCGTGTACCAATCAGTCAAGCGGAGGAGCATGCTCGACTCTTAAAGGAGCGGCTCGAATTAAGTACTGCAGAAATCGGGCTACAGGTTCGCACGACGAATTGCCTTGAGGAAAAAGGGATTTTTACGGTCCGTGATTTGCTCAATAGCACACCTGAGACGCTGCTGAGTATCGCCAACTTCGGTGAAAAAACTCTCGAAGAGGTTTACTCCGCGTTGGAGAGGATTGGGTATCACCGCCCCTGGCGCAAACCTCGCTGAGGAATGACGGATCGTCCTGGGTCGCATCAATCTCGGTCAATCTACCTAGCAGCAACGAGTATGCTTGCGGCGGGTTGGTGAACTGACGGACCAGATAAAGGTAGCAAGTAAGGGCAAAAAAATGGACAAGAGCATGGCCGCACGCTTTGATTTTTTTGCCCAAACATTTTTTTGTTTATTTCGACACAGCCGGCAAAAATCACGGTAGTAGGCACATTCCATGTGCCGTTCACGCAAAATGCGGGTAAACCCTTGGATTGGCGGGGAACGTGGGAGCGTTCGAGCGAGTTTTGTCGGTTGTGTAGTTTTGAACTCTACCTCGCAAGAAACGTAGACTGGGGGCGCCTGATCGATGATGTAGTGAGAGTCCGAACAATTCTCCCGGCAACCGGGAGGCATTCTAAATCCGCGATACTCGTCGCGTTCCTTCCGAGCTAACAATAGTTAGCGTCAGTCCGCGAGCATGTTGTCCTGGTCGATAGATTCTTACCCCTCGCCTAAGAGAGTGATTTCTACTTCGGATCCGATCTGGGTACACCTCTCCAGACAAACATTCGCTTCTGCGAGTCCGCCGTAATCAGGTCTGTAGAACCATCAGAGAAACCGACACTCTGCAGCGATGCACCTCGATGCCCCGGCAATGCAAACAGTTCGCGAGGGGTCGGATCGATGGTGGGTGTGGCGAACCAGACACTGACACCTCCATCCTCGTCTCCGATCGTGTACAAAGGTTCCTCTTTCGAAGCGGATACCGCAGTCACTCGTTTTCCGAGAACGGTTGACGGAATGTTAGAACGAACGGCAGATGGCTCAAGAGGAACGAATTTCAATTCATCGCCTTGAGTAGTTTCCGTAACCAGGATGGCATGGTAAGCAGTCGTATTTAATTTCTCAAATCGCTCCGTGAATATCGAAAGTTGCGAGACCTTTTTCACAGCCTGATCAAAGCCGGGAAGTAGGATCTCGGTACTCTTCGCTTGGAAATCGACCAAAACGAGTCGTCCATCCATGCGATACCCAATAAACTGATCCTTGGCAGGATGGCTTGCCACAGCCGTGACCCCGTCCATCGTCCCCAAAGACACCCATTCCGATGGCTCACTTGGGATCTGCAACATCTCGGCGCTAGGTTTGCGATCGTGAGTCGTTCCCATGCATACCAGTCGCTTTCCCCGCGACTCCATCACTACTCGAGAGAGAGTCTTAAGCTGGGTGGTGCCGGTTTGCCATCTCCACTGCGACCCTTGCTTCCATCCAACCATCAATTGATGATTGGAGTCTACAATCGCAACGCGGTCATGGTCTAAAGAACAAGCAGCCGATTGTATCTTTCCAAAACCCAGGATTCGTTGGGTCGCGTCGATCTCCTTTCGCATCAATCGGCCGTCAGAGTAGACATCGATCTGAGCCGTCGCGTCTCGGTACTGCCCAATACAAGTCGACGGTTGTGAGTTGTCGACGTGTTCATTCAGCATGGGACCGCCGGATGGATCGAGACGTACCGTTCCTGGTAGCAGACGTGTGTCCACGAGCGTTGGTGCCTTTCCGTCCATCTCCCATCGCAGATCACTCAGCTTGGTACCGAGTTCTGAACGCTCTGCTCGATTTACGATTCGAAGTGTATCGGAAGGAGATGGATCCGATAGCGTAGCCAAGTCGGTCGATTCCCAAGGATTCGTCGGTAGCAGGGATTTGATTTCGGCAACATTCGACGTCCCAAGTAGATTGAACTGCTGTTGGTCCCACTCGAATTTGGCAATTCGTCCATTTTCGAAGAGCAAGAAAAATCGTTTACCGTCGTTGGACCACGTTCCTTCTACAACGGAGTATCGATTCTTGATTGCTAGGTCTGAGTTTAGAAGTCCATCTGAAGACTCTGACCCCATACGGCTCAAATCGACAGCCAGCAGTGCGCCCACGGGCGACACCAAGACCAATCGATCAGGGTTCGCCGGATTACTGACGGCAAATGCCGCGTTGAATTCGAGGCTCTGCAGCCTCGTCACGATTTCACTGTTGGACGCCCCAAAGGGTATGGGATGGCATCGGTGTCCATCGCAAACGAGTACCAGCTCTTTTTGCGGTAGGCAAGCAATCCGCGGAGTGCCATCGGACTGGAATTGCGTCTTCTTCATGATCGAATGATGAGCATAATCCCAGACGCAGATTTCAATCTTATCGTTGGTGTCGATAGCGTAACGATCCGTTTTCCCTGGCAGTGTCGCTGCGGTTGCAATCAAGCCGAGATCGGACGCGATACAACTGTCGCGCACGAGAGCATCTGGACTGTGACCAAATCGTTCCCAGCCACTGGATTCAAGATGCTCACTTGTACCATTTAGGACAGATCGTACCGCACCGAACTCATCGACATCCAAAGTTCCGTGTCGATTCGTCGAGTGGGCGATGATGGATGCAGGGCTCGCAGTCGGAAGCACGGATTGACGTAGTAACTGATCTCGAATCGACCACTGGATCGCCGTTCCCTTTTGATCGACAGCGAGGACAATATCGTCCGTACTCCCAAAGCAGGCTTGACGAATGTTTTCGGTTAGTCCGGGCAAGTGGCACACGTAGGAAAGCCCAGCAGATGGTGTCGAGCTCCAAACATGAATCACGGGTTCATCGCCGTACGTGATCAGTTGATCACCTTTGATTTTGATCCCTCGAATCGCTGCGCTATGTTTTCTAGGTTCTAATTCCTCCGAAGGGTCGCTCATACGACTGGGTACAAAACCCACAGGAATCGACACACGCGACCATTCTTTCCTTGGATTGCTTGCTGTCTGGGAAGGTATCAAAGGGACTTTGAAAAGGGCCCCATCCTGCGTTCCAACGATCACGTGCGCGCGGTCTTTGAAAGCGCATGCGGCGGTGACCTTTTGGGATAGCTCTTCCGGCAGAGGAATCGGCTCGGCGTCGAGTCGATCAAAATCAAATAGGACGCACGCAACGCTTCCGTTGGGTAATGCGAGGACGCCAACCGCATTCGACTGATCCTGACCGATCGTTTCCAGCGTTCGCACTTGGCCTCGACAATTGATGCGTTTAGGCGAACCATCGATGCTATTCCAAACCCAAAGTCCACCATTGATGCCTGCAACGATCCCCTTCCCTTGACGAATCCATCGGATAAAGGGCATCTCACCCGAATGAGGCAATTCGAGAGGAATGGTTTTATCGCGTGTGATTGACCAACGTAATAGCGTCGGCTCTCCGGGTTTAGCAGCCACGGAGACGATAGCATCGTTGCCATCAGGCGCGATTGCGGCAGATACGATCGGACGACCGAGGGTTAGCGAATGATCAGAAGTTGAATGTTGTCCATTTTTTTCGAGCGGGCGTCGCTCGATCCTACCGCTTTGATCACCGATCAAAGCGAAGGGTGATTGATCCGCGATACTCCAAGAGGCGCGAGGATCGAGAAGTTTCGTCCGCAAGATATCGGAATTGTTGAGCAAAGTAATTCGACGATAAGCCCAGTTTTTGAGCGAAGGCACGGTGGCGGGTGTGCTTTGTGCAACAAAGCTATTCGATAGCTGCGACTCAATGGAATCGATTTCCCCTAGAAGTTGCCCGCTGCGTTGCACGTTTGATAGCGTGTTCTGAAGCATCGCTAGTCCTAAAAGCGATTGGTAATTACCGAGCAATGTAGCGCGAGCATTATCGATCGCTTCATTTCTGGCTTTTGTCGCAACACGTTTGGCCTCAGCTTCCTTGGTTGCGGCGATTTCCGCATCGCGTTGAGCGACAATGGCCGCATCCCTATCCTTTTGAGCCTGTTGACGCGCGTTGGCTTCGTTCTCTTTTGCTAGTCGTTCCTGCTTGGCCGAATCCAGAGCGAGGCGCTCCTGCTTTCTCGCAACTCCCGCTTGATAGTTCGCATAGTATGTCGCGACAGATAGTAAAACGGTCGCGACACTGATGACACCGATCAGCGTCTTGCGCATCATTCGCATACGCGATTCGCGTTGCGAAGCGATTAATTTTTGCTCCTGTGCATTCTTGAGGAGCGGTAAATGCATCGGCTGTGCGGCATCCAAGGTTTGGATGCAAAGATCGAAATCTTTACGATGGAAAGCGCATTGGGCGTAGTCACGCTTTGCCTCAACGCAACCCTGCTTGGCATCTTCGTTTTCAGGCCACATCTCCATGGCTTCTTGAAGCGAGAAAATGCATCGGGCAAAACCATCATAATCCTTGTTCTGATTCGCGCGAGCCAGCAGTTCCTTGGCTCGTTTTGTCAATGAGATACTCTCTGCATGCCTCATGTGGTCACGGATCGCTTTTTGCAAATCGAGCACGCTGGCGTAACGATCTGATGGTTCGGTTGCCATTGCCTTTCGTGCGATATCGATAAGCGGATCCTCGAGAGCAACCTCGACAATGACATTCCGCTGAGCATTGACCAGGCAATCTCTGACAGAGGTGCCTGTGTGCGGCGCCCTCCCCGTGACAATCTGGAACAGAATTCCCCCGAGGATGTAGACATCACTGCATTGCCGTATCTTCGGGACTTGATGGCTCGCCATTTCGGGTGCCATGTAGGCTGGTGTTCCACTAAGTCCAAATGGAGAATTCTCATTGAGGTCTAATGCTAAACCCCAATCCATCACCAGCACCTCACCGAACGCACCGAGCATTACATTTTCCGGCTTGAGATCTCTGTGAATAATGTTACGTGCGTGGGCGAAGGCGACGGCATCGCATACCTTCATATAGATCTCCAGGTTTTCCTCACGCGACTTCTGCCGAATGACTTTTTCCCAAGGAGTTCCATCCACCATTTTCATGGAATAGAAAAGCGTTCCGTCATCGTTTGCACCGATCTCATGGATTGGAACGATGTTGGGGTGATCGAGCTCTCCTGTGATCTGGGCTTCATAAAAGAACTTTTTCCGGCTTTCTTCGGTATCCGTCTTTCCAGCCTTGATCGCTTTGACGGCGACCTCACGGTCTAGCGCCTTCTGCCTTGCAACATAAACCACACCCATGCCACCTTCGCCGAGCTTTCGTACGATGGTGTAGTCCGATGAATTCCCTGGCAGGTCTTTGTTGGAGCTCAATGTTCGACGGCTGATCGTCGACCAGATCGATCCGGCAATCGTCTCCGGACTCTTCCTAGAATCAGTCCCAGAAACGTTACTATCGGTAGTCGCTTTCGCAGGTGTATGAGAGGACGCCTGTGATCGGGCAACCGTCATTCCGTCTGCGCCGACATGAATGGTAGCAGTGACGAGGATATTCCCTTGATCGATCGTAAAATCCGCGTTGCCAGTCGTTCCTTCAGCTGTCCGTTCAGCTAGCGTGCTATCGAGATCGACGCGTTCGACCGGTGCCAGCGATAAATCCAGGGTGCAATCCGGACTCGGGATCGCCGTCAATTGTTTGGAGTTTTGGGCGATGGGCTGAGCATTGGTTTGGCGAACCATCGACGGAATCGAGGTACTGTCGAGCGTCGCTTGATTCCTATCGACGACCAGCGGATCACTCGTAGCGGCGGTGGGATGGTCGCTCAGCGTCTGGTCTTGTTTCCCTAAATCAACGGTGAGTTCGGTTTCGGGCTTAGTACCAGTGGGTACTTCAGATATCGTCTCTTGGATGATGGCATCGGAAGCTTCGTGGGCTGATAGTTCTTCATGACAACGAATACAAACGGTGCTTTTGGCTTCGTTCCATGATTGACAGTGCGGACAGCGACTCATGTCGTTCTCTCCCGGCGGCGACGACTTCGCGCTCTTTTAAGATAGGACCGTCCTTCGGATTGGTTCGGAGCCGTTTTGTGTAGACACGCGTTCCGCAACGAACTGGTCCAAATTCCTGGCAGCATCGTGACAATCAACGGATTCGCCAGGAATGGTTGGTCTTCATGACCACTGGGTTCCCAAAAACTCCAGCTATCGTTCGATTGGTTCGGCACAGGTGCATGTATGGGTTTCTTCGCACCGGAGGATGCGTCTTGTTTCGGTGGTTGATCCTCGGCGGGCGGGACGGGATCCGGAACTTCACTTTTGTCTTGGAGATTGGGTGGGTCCAACCGCGGCTTGGGATCGAAATCCCGGACGCTGAAAACTTTCAGAATCTCCACCCCCGTTACATTGTCTTTGGAAATGATGACATAAGTACCGGAACGTTTCCGTGGATCGTTACGATACTCCTCAATCCACTTCTCAATTTGTTCCGATGTAACGGACTGTGTGATTTTGGTCTCCTTCGTACTTAGGATCGCTTCACCAACCCGTTGAGGCGTTGAGCTCGAGCGATCACTTTCACCCGGCAGCTTTTCATCCACTTGGATCGATTCCCTCTCAGGCAATTCGTTCTCGTCCGGCTGACCGTCCCCGTTTAGGTCGTTGTACAGTACTTCGTAGATCGCAATCTCGAATGTCGCTTGCGAGACAACCGAGGATTCCAAATGGTTCGATAGGGTATCCAAGGTCGGCTCATTGACGATTCCCAGAGGTTGCTGTGGCGAAATGAATGGTCGGGATACGATAATATCCGTGGGCATCGGTAAGCTTACCTTTCTCCCAGGTGCTAAAACATCCAGGACAGGGTCGACCGCGGGTTGTAACTGACGCGTTGACGAAGCGAGATCGATCTGCCCGCCTTTCTCGAAGAGGAAAAGATCTGCGCTCCGTCGTACGACAGCCAAGGTGGGTAGCGTTTGGTAAGTCCCTAAAAAAGGTCCATCGAACGGGGTTGCACGTTGTACGACGACAATATCGCTCGTGGAAGGATCGTGAGCTCGCAAGCTTCCACGGTAGGACTGCTGCGCAGTTCCAGACCATTGAGACGCAAATAGCTCTGATTGATCCTGGAATTCCTGCAGCCTGCCATCGGCATACTGCATCCACGTCTGAAAACCGAATTCTCCACGATTGCCGAATTGTACTGCGACACGTTGCAACACGTTTTGCGTTCCTAGATCCGCATTTTCATCCGATGCATATAAGACATCTCGTGTCGAAAGGTAGGCCCCAATTCCTTGTCCTCCGTCGAAAGCACGTATTTCCCAGCCCTCATCGAGGACCAGCGTCTGCAAAACCGCAGACGTACTTTGTTCTTGGCTTTGGATCAGACCACCCTGCCCGATATCAAAGCTCCCTCCCGCAATCAGTACTAACCCACCCATTCGTGCGGATGTGTTTGTCATCGAGATAAGGCCGCTTATCGTCAAGTCTTTTGTTTCCAAAGATTCGATGTACACGTTTACACCGTCACCGAATGTTGTGATCCCCTGAATATCGAGGTCGAAACCGTTCGTAATGTAAATCCCATAACCTCGATTAAATCTTTGGATAAAGGAGAATTCATTTTCCAAATCGTTCAGGGTCGTTCCATTCAGAAGGACAGGATCCGTCACCACCCCTGGAGCGAGATTGGTTCCAAAGGCGTTCAGGAATTGAATTCCCTCTGCGTCTGCCTGCGAGTTCAGTGCGAATATTGGAGACGAACCTAACCATCCGTTCGAATGAGCAAAGACCTGCAGACGATCGATGGCAACCTGCCCGAGATGAACGAAACTAGCTGCAGTGAATTTCGCGTCGCTCGCACGAATTCCAAGACTAGCAACGGGGTCGAATGGAATCGTGTTGAGAATGGAGCCACCACTATCGACCACCAGTACCGAATTCGAAATAGCGGTCCGAATAAGAGTGCTGGAATCCTCATCGATTTCGATACTTGAGCCTACAAGGTCGAGGGTGCCCAAGTGGGTTACTCCTTCGCCTCCAATCCTGATTGGTCCTCGCTGTGCAACGATAGATACATCTGCAAGAATCGTTGTGCCGAACAGACCTACAAAGATACTATCGCGATCACTCGATAATCTCGAGATTCCTTCAACGGAAATAAAATTTCGGATATCATCACCGAGCAAGATTTTTTGACCTGCGTTGAGTTCCAAATCTCCTGTCAGTTGCGTATCAAAGTCGAGCGAGTCGGTAATGTCACCAGCTATGTCGAGTCGCAGACTTTGGGCGAGCCCCTGCAATCGCCGACCATCGGGAGAGGCGATCGTCGCAAGATCGAGTATGGTCGAACCTTGAAGCCTCGCAAAGATGTCGCCACGAGATCCGGAGGAGGACACCGAGTAGTAGCCAAGTCGTGTCACTTCGGCTGTACCCTCGAACCCTACGGTGATTGGACTGCCTGCAAAGGAAATCAACGACGCTTGCCCGAGCAATTTTGCATGGCTACCCACCGTCCTAGCCAAGTCAATCGGTCCGTTCGCAGTCAACATCGTATTACCATGGACAATCAAGTCGCCCTGGTCCTGGATCCAAAACGAACCAGTATTCGTTCGGTCCAAGGGATTACCCGAGGATAGCTCAGGCAGTGAGGTATCGACCCCCGCAATCACATTCAAATCGCCATAGATCTCCAGATCATCTGGTAATAAAACCGAGTTGTTCACATGCCAAATGGATGCGGAAGTAATCACCCCATCCAGCAATTGGACCATCGCTGTCGATGATAGATTGCGAATCGAGAATGCACCCAGCAGACCCGTCGCGGATAGACGCCCGTCGATTCGGTTATCGGTCACGCGTCCATCGCTTGTCCAGATCGACGGAGAGCTAGAAATCCTCTGCAATTCGACTGTCCCAGGGCTCACCGTTAAATCGAACGATGCATCTCCATCGACTTGTAGCCACCGTACTCCTGCTCCCCGATCGATGCCCGACTGAGTGATCAAATCCTCAGAGAATACGAACAGCTGATGGCAGACGGTTCCATCCAGGTGGGTCGATCCGTCTTCATGCAAGGTCACATTATTGGCATAAAAACCTACAGAACCCAACGAGACCAGTCCTGCTGATTCGATCGTGACATCACCGCTAGAACTAAAGAAAGAACTACCCAATACATTCAGCGAGTCTTGAGGGCTATCCGATAGGGTGATATGGCCCAGGGAGTAAAACTCTAAACTACCAGCATCGATACGGGAACCTATCACATCGGTGATATCACTCGTACTCGATACTTTCAACAACCCTATCGAGGACAGATTGTACAGAATTGTATTGTCGTCTTCGTAGACCGTAACGTCTCTCCCTGATGCGGAAATCACTCCAAGCTGGACATAACCCGATGGGGAAATCGAAACGTCACCTAGATCCGCAATGAAGCTCGAGGAACCTAATACGGTCAAATGATCCTGACTGTCGGTGGCTAGATCTATCGAACTACCGAGGAGTACGAGATTACCATCTACCTGGATAGTCGCTGCGACGCTATCGGTTATGGCATCCGTACTTCGGATCATAGCAGTCCCAGTCGATCTAAGCTTGTCGATCCGCGTGGAGCTATCCTCGTAGATAGCGATGTTGCGGCCAGA
>JBBAXA010000040.1:29085-52238 GCA_040396935.1 Pirellula sp. | reverse complement strand
AGTCGAATGATTCGCTTCGATTTCCCTTCGGAGGGTGGGATACTTCCTGAAGAGACAGAATGCACAGGAACTCTCAAGCCCAGCTTGACCAGCAGCGCTTCTTCAAGGGCAGGGGCATCGGAACCGGGCAACTCGGCCTCGATAGAGATCTCATCCAACGCACCTTTCTTTCGGACCAGGATTCGGTATTCGCGTACTCGACCGAATGCACGAATGACCGCTTCGATGCTGGTCGGGAAGACGTTAACGCCACGAACGACAAACATGTCGTCGGTTCTCCCCAAGACTCCACCCTCGAGGTGTACGAAATTCGTATCTCCGGAAGTACCTAAACCTGGTGACACGAGATCGCCCGTGCGGTACCGAATGACCGGCGCACCGGTTCTCCCCAGTGCGGTCAGTACCAACTCCTTGCACTCAAGGTTTCCGTTCTGATTCTCCTGCGACTCGAGGGGTAGAAACTCCGCGATGAATTCCGACTCAATCACGTGCAATCCTTTACCATCGAGCGAACCGAATCCCCATGGACCTATCTCCGTCGCCCCCGCATGATCCATAACGCTCGCGTCATAGTAGCTCTCAAGTTGTTTGCGGACGGGATCGATCGAGCCCCCTGGTTCACCGGCAACAAACACCTTGCGAATGCTGCACCCTCGCATCGATTTACCACGATCTTCTGCCTCCTGGGCGAGATGCATTGCATAACTTGGGGTAGAAAATAAAACGGTGGGTTTAGCCGACTCGATCAAATCGATTCTGGCGATGGTGGACATCCCCCCTGAGGGAATGACCATACAGCCTCGTTGGAGGCAGGCGTCGTGTGCGCTCCAAAATCCGATGAACGGTCCAAAGGAAAAGGCCATGAGGATACGATCCTGGCTTTGGATATCTGCCGCATCCAGGACATATTGCCAGGTGTTTGTCCACCATCGCCAATCCGCCTCGGTATCGAGAATGACCATGGGCTTGCCTCGACTCCCGCTCGTTCGATGGTATCGCCGATAGGCATCGATTGCGTAGGAATGATGCCGGGCGATGCCATCCTCGCTGTCTGATATCCAATCCGACTTCGTTGATGTTGGTAGATTTTTGATCTCATCGAAAGACGCGAGTTGGATCTCGGTTGTACCGAATAACGTTCGATAAAAAAGGTTTTCCGACAACACTTGAGACAACAAACGATTGAGACGGTCAAGTTGATAGGATTCGAGTTCCTCTCTTTTCAGCTGCATAAAGCCTTTGCGGTGATTCCGGTTTTCGTCTTCGGTGAACATTCAGGAATTTGCTGGCAACTAAAGGGAAGGCTTCAAAATGACAACCGGTGAACGGAGTATTGACGATTCGAATGGTCCCAGGCACATTGTGCGCATCCAACCCAGGACCACTTCGCTAAAATCATCTTAATGCACGTCGTCGGTTCGTATAGCATCATGAACGTCTGGTCATCTTTTATTCTCCGGGAAACCGCCTCGTCGAGGCCGCTATGAAGCCATGATTATCGAAGGTCTGCTAACAACGGAGAATGAGGATGGGACGATCCATATCGCGCCGATTGGGCCGCATGTTGACGAGGAGCTGAATCAGTGGATGCTGAAACCGTTTCAAACATCGACATCCTTTACGAATCTTTTTCGTGAAGGGCGTGGTATTTTCCATGTCGTTGACGATGCGCTGCTGCTCGCTGTGAGTGTCGCGGGGTACGCGACGGCCTCCTTCCCCCGCATCTCCGAGCGATGGATGAACTGCTGGGCGAGCGAGATTGATCGATCGCGACAGTCCGAGTATCGAGAGGATTTGGGTTGGGTACTCCTTCAGGCTTGTCAGTTCTACGCACTCCAAATGGAGCAGTGGGATACAGACGAGCCGCGAGCCTCAGCAACATGCCGTGTCGTCTTTCGTCAGGAGCAACGACCCTTTTGGGGGTGGAATCGAGCGAAGCATAGTATTTTAGAGCTGGCCGTGATGGTGAGCCGTCGCCATTTGCTGACCCATGAGAAGATGCTCGAAGAGTTGAAGTACCATCGTCTGATTATCGAAAAAACGGGTGGGCAGAAAGAGCTCGCTGCACTCGAGTTTCTAGACGAAGTGATTCTTGGTACGAAATAGGAATTCACCGCGATTTCGGTAATTTCCCAGCCGACAAGTTTCTTCTCGTATGTGTAGAATGAGGGCTCTACGATTCCCCTCTCCCGTACCAAGTAACTAGTTATGAGTACTCGGTTTACCTTCACGATCCTAGCGACCGTTTTATTTTCCCTCGCTCTGGGATGCACCCGTTCTGATTCAGTGACCGGTTCCGCCAATACGGGATCAGCCGGCGGTCTACCAAAGAAGTATCGGATCGCAGTGATCCCTAAAGGGACCAGCCACCAGTTCTGGAAGTCGGTTCATGCTGGAGCAGAGGCAGCCGCCGTAGAACTGGGCAATGTTGAGATCCTTTGGAAGGGCCCAGAGACGGAGGCGGATACAGCCGGGCAAATATCCGTCGTCAAGAATTTCATTACCAACCAAGTCGATGGAATTGTTTTAGCACCGAATCATTCCCAAGCTTTAGTCGATGCTGTTGCAGAAGCGAATGCCGAGAAAATCCCGGTAGCTATTTTTGACAGTGGTTTGGGGACCGGCCCATCGATTGTCACGTACGTCGCGACGGATAACTACCGCGGTGGACAATTAGCAGCCGAAACATTAGCTCGTGCTATGGGAAATCAAGGTAAGGTTATCCTGCTGAGATATAAGGAGGGGAGCGAGAGCACCGAGCAACGGGAGAGGGGTTTCCTCGATGCGATTGCCAAGCAAAAGACCATCCAAGTGCTCTCGTCGGATCAGTATGCTGGGACAACCACGGAGGAAGCGCTCGCGGCGGCAACTAGTTTGTTGAACAAGTACCGCGATCAAGTCACGGGAATTTTTGCCGTGTGTGAGCCGAACTGCAATGGAACTCTCGAGGCGCTCGTGCAAACAGGTTTGGCTGGAAAAGTCCGATACGTCGCTTTTGATTCTAGCGAGAGCCTGATCAAAGGTTTGAGCGACCAATCCGTCTCGGGTATCGTGCTCCAGGATCCATTTGCGATGGGTAAACAGTCGGTGCTCGCGTTGATCAAGCATCTTCAAGGTGAAAAAGTCGATGCGACGATCAGCACCGGTGAATATGTTGCTACTGCAGAGAATGAATCGACCGAACCCTACAATCGATTGCTGAGACCTGAGCGGTTCGAGAAGTAGATCGATGACTGAAGAGAAGCACGTCAAACCAACGCTGGAGATGGTTGGTGTCGGCAAGTCGTTTGGAGCAACTCAAGCACTCCGGAATGTCTCGCTATCGGTGAAATCGGGCGAAATTTTAGCCTTGATCGGTGAGAATGGAGCCGGCAAAAGTACTCTGATGAAACTGTTGTCCGGCGCGCATGCCGCAGACGAAGGTAGCATGTATCTGGGCGAGCAGCCTTACGCACCGAACGGTCCCAATGAAGCGCGTCGCCGCGGGATCGCAATGATCTACCAGGAATTGAACCTGGCGCCGGATCTCAGCGTGGAGGATAATATCATGCTCGGCCAAGAGTTTCATCGCTTAGGCTGGATTCACCATCGAAAGCAGCGAGAGCGGGTCCATAAAATTCTGAAGTTGCTAGGACACCCTGAATTGTCACCCGATCGACTGGTCCATCGATTGTCGATCGGTGCACAGCAGTTGGTAGAAATCGCTAGAGCGCTCGTCTCGGATGCTCAAGTGATGATTTTTGATGAGCCTACGAGTTCGTTGCCTAAAAAAGATGTCGATCGACTCTTTGAAATTATTCGTCTACTGCGGGATCAAGGTCTCGCGATCATCTACATCAGCCATTTTTTGGAGGAGATCCGAAGTCTGGCGAATCGATTCGTGGTGTTGCGCGATGGTCAGCCCGCCGGAGAAGGGGAATTGGTCAATACATCCGATCAGCAGATTATCACCATGATGGCAGGGAGGAGCGTCGAAACCCTTTTTCCTCGTACAGAACATGTGCTGGGGCCTGTGCGACTCAAAGTGGAGCGATTGTCCGGTAAGCCTTCACCGACCGAGGTGAGTTTTGAAGTGAGGCAAGGTGAGATCTTTGGACTGTTCGGGCTAGTGGGAGCGGGACGCTCGGAGATTTTGAGAAGGCTGTTTGGACTCGATCCAATTGCGGAGGGCACCATCCATTGGAATGACCAGCCACTTTATCCCAACCCTAGGTTGTGCATTCGTTCGGGTATCGGATTCGTTTCGGAGGATCGCAAAGGCGAGGGATTGGCTCAGCAAATGTCGATCGAAGACAACTTAACACTTAGCGCCCTGGGAGCGTATTCTCGCATGGGATTTCTCTCCAATCGTCGTCGTTCCTCGTCGACCAGAAGCTGGATGGAACGGTTTGCGGTCAAGGCCAAGCATGAAAAGCAAACGATCACGCATCTATCGGGCGGTAATCAGCAAAAAGTAGCTATCGCGAGGGTGCTACACCAGGGATCTGATCTTTTACTCTTAGATGAACCGACTCGCGGAATCGATGTACGAACGAAGTCTGAGATTTACCGTTGGATAGGTGAACTGGCGTCGGAAGGGCATAGCATTATTTTTGTGAGTTCCTATCTGCCTGAATTGTTAGCCATTTGTGATACGCTAGGGGTGATGGCCCGCGGCAGGTTGCAGGAGGTACGGCCTGTTTACCGATGGACCGAACAGGAAATCCTAACGAGTGCCTTAGCCAATCCGCTGGATGCATGAGCCGACTGTATGAAGACTGATTCGAGTGAGACATCTGGAAAGGCTACAACCACGTCGAAAAGGCGTCGAGTTTGGGATGTGCTCAATGCGTTTGGTCCTTTGTTAGCGTTGGCTGTGGTCACGATTGCTTTTGCAGTTGCCGATCAGTATTGGGGGCAAGGGCGATTCAGCGAAATGCGAAATATCCGCGTGATTTTGACGCTCACGGCCCCAGTAGCAGTAGCTGCCTTAGGGATGACGATGTTGATCATCGCTGGTGGAATCGATCTCTCGGCCGGTACCGCTTCTACCTTGTGCGCGACCGTCCTGGCTTGCGCTCTCAATGCAGAGTATTCGGTTCCTATCGTTCTACTGTTGACGTTGGGGACTGGTGCTTTGTGCGGTCTTACGAATGGTGCGTTGATCGGCTGCCTACGTATTCCGCCGTTCATCGTAACCTTGGGAACCATGACTATTTTTTTGGGGCTTGCAAAACAATTAGCCAAAGGTTCAACGGTCTTTGTGGAACGGAAAAAGATTCCGGGGTGGATCCAAAACCTCAGCTCTACGATGCCTCCTGACTGGATGGGCTGGTACCCAAATATTGCGTTAGGCGTTTGGGTCGCACTCCTTGTGGCTTTGCTTGTCGCCGGTTTACTTCGTTGGACCGTTCTAGGGCGTTACCTGTTTGCGATCGGTTCCAATGAGTCGACAGCTCGACTGTGCGGAGTGAATGTCTTGGCTGTCAAATTGACGGTGTATGCTTTGTCGGGGTTACTGGTCGGGTTGGCTGGTATCTATTCGTTTTCGCTCGTCAAGATTGCCAACCCGGTCGAGGGTATAGGTCGCGAGCTGAAGTTTATTGCGGCCGTTGTCATCGGCGGTGGTAGTCTCAGTGGTGGCCGCGGGACTGTTCTAGGAACGCTTGCTGGGGCCGCCATCATGGGGGTGATTGCGAGCGGTTGCGATCAGTTGGAGATCCAAAATCACACGCAAGACATTATGATTGGCGTGATCATCATCGCCGCCGTAACTCTCGATCAATTCCGGCAAAGGAAGTTGTCGAGTTAAACTACAATCGTTGAATCCAAGTATCGGTTTATCAAGGTCTGATTGAAAAGGCTGATTTGTATGACGCACTCTTCCAAGCCGCTGCAATCGTTGGATGAATGGGAAGATGATTTGTTGAGGCGATACCCACCCTCTACGAGTCGGGGACATACCGATGCAAACGGGAAATCGTTTCGAAATTACGAGGCCGAAGCCAGGCCGTCGGTCAAAGAGTTTTATCGTCTCAATCACCGCTTTCAAACATTTGATTTTGTGATGTCAAAGCGGGAGGAGTATTTAGGGCTTCAAAAGAAAAAAATGAGCATTTGGGAGGCCATGGAGTATCTCAACACACTCGTGGATGACAGCGATCCGGATATCGATCTGCCGCAAATTGAGCATCTTTTGCAAACGGCGGAGGCGATTCGTCGCGATGGCCGACCTCGCTGGTATATTCTCGCAGGCCTTATCCATGATCTCGGCAAAATCCTGTGTCTCTGGGAGGAGCCGCAGTGGGCAGTAGTCGGTGATACCTTCCCGGTCGGTTGCCGCTTTTCCGATCGTATCATCTACTCCGAGGCGTTTCAGGACAATCCGGATCAGTACCAGTCGCGATTTCAATCGGAATTGGGAATCTACGATCGGAACTGTGGACTGGAGAAGGTGTTTATGTCCTGGGGGCATGACGAGTACATGTACCATGTCGTCAAAGACTTTCTCCCCCTGCCCGCGCTTTACATGATTCGCTACCACTCTTGCTATCCAATCCATCACGAAGGGGCCTATGACTATCTGCTCAGTGATGCGGATCGAGAGATGATGCGATGGGTCCGGGATTTTAATCAATACGATCTTTATACGAAGCGAGATGAGCGGATGGATGTCACCGCGCTGCGGCCTTTTTACGAGGAATTGATCGCGGATTATTTTCCACCCATCCTAAGCTGGTAATGCAAGAACTCGACGAACAGGACTTGGATTCCGAATTTATTCGATGGCTCAGCCACGCCATCGATTGCGAGGCATCGGACATCCATTTGATAGTAGACAATCCACCGGTTATCCGCACGCATGGGAAATTGCAGTCCATTGGTACTGCCGCGTTAGAGGAGGCTCGGATTCGGCAGATTCTGGAGCCGATTACCTCGCCTGAGCTTCTCGATCGGATTCGTGTGACCAAGAGTGAGGATCTCGCACTCTCGCTGCGATTCCGAGGTCAAAGATACCGATTGCGCGTGAACGTCTTTTTGAGCAATCGTTCGATCAACGCATGCCTGCGAATTATTCCTGACCAGATTCCCGATTTTTCTTGGGCGGGTTTTCCTGAGGATCTGGCCAAAAGAATTGTTTCGTTTCCCAATGGCTTAATCCTTTTTACAGGAATCACGGGCTCGGGTAAGAGCACCTCGCTCGCGATGATTCTTCAGCGTATGAACCAGCAGGGCGGCGTACGTATTCTCACCATCGAGGATCCGATTGAATACCTTTTTCCCGTGTGCCCTGGTTCCATCGTCTCGCAACGAGAGATTGGCTACGATGTCGATAGTTTCTCGGATGGTTTGAAATTTGGATTAAGGCAAGATCCCGATGTGATTTTGGTAGGCGAGATTCGGGACAGCGATACGGCTCGGATGGCGTTGAGCGCCGCGGAGACAGGGCATCTGGTTTTCTCGACGATGCATACTCGCGATGCCAAGGGAGCCATTTCCCGATACGCCGACATGTTTTCGCAAAGTGTTCAGGGAGAGATCAGGTCCCAGCTAGCAACTCTACTACGAGCTGTCGTCTGTCAACGATTGATGGACAGCATCCTGCCGGATGAAAAGCAGGAATTAGCGTTGGAGATCATGTTCAACTCTCCAGCCATCGCCAGCGCGATTCGGAATGGAAAGCTCGAGTCGATCGACAACTACATTCTCACAGGGCGCAGCGAAGGTATGATCACGATGGACGAATCGATCAAGCGGCTTGTCTCCGAGGGACTGATCGGTCGAGAGTCTGCGGAGCGGTTCCTAAGTAGCTTTTAATCCCAGCCGCCCCTCACCTTTCGGATGGGGGCTCACTTCTACGCTGATCGTTGCGATGGCTATCTCGTCGCGAATTGACGTAAAGCCTCGAGCACATCCAGCATCGTGGTTTGCGGAAGTTCGTGCCAATGGTTCGCGCGGTGTCGAACAATGCAGAGCTTGAATTGATCCAATGCATCAACGACATCCGGTGGGAGGGCGGGAAGTTTCGCAAAAGGATTCGCTAAGTCCGCCGAGTCGGTATCCGTCCAGGGAACATCCTCCTGATCCGTAGCCGACACATCCCCCCCGTTCGCTCCGAGAGAATCCTCCTCCCCAAAGTCTGGACCCTCAGGGAGCGGTCCTGACGAACTGATTCGATCCTCTAATTCTCTGTCCGATTCGGTATCCGCCTCGGCGGTCAGCTGATCAAAGTCATCGTCCAATTCCGAGGTGATCAGTTCCTCATCGCGAGGATTGTGCTTCGGATCGGAACCGCTCGATTCCCATCGCGTCTTCCGCATTTCAGAGACACTCCAGCGACTTCGAGCAGCCCCCTCGAGCCAGAGTTCAGCATCGTCCCAGTCCATGGCAGCCAGGAAATGGCTCCAGAAAAGGCCCGGGTACGTTTGTTGGGTACCACCAAAGCGTTCGAACACTCTCCGAAGTCGTCCGACGTGCTGGCTGGTGACCGCTCCTACCTGCCTGCTCCAGGTTTCATCGCTAAAGGCGGTGACATGAGCGTCTGCTGCAATCAATGCAGCTCTCCACTCCGAGATAATCTTTCCTTTCTCCCAGTTGGTTTGGCTGATGAGAGTATTCCAGCGTCCAACGAAAGGTTCCGTGACCGCCAGGCTTTCCGGGTCGAGCGGTGATTCGGAGTTCACAGTTCCTTTGTTGCTGCTGAGAGTAGGGTCACCATCCTCTTGAATTTGCGACGAAATCATGCAGAGCTATTCGATTTGGAGTAACGAGATGCTGTAGGCTCCTCGAGCCGAAACGCACGAGAGGTTACCCCAATTCGACCGGATGCCAACGATCCGTGCGTCGAACATTGGAAATAAGATCGCAAAGTGCAGTTGGCGTGACACTTAGGGAAACTTTGCGGTCGGCAAAAAACGATTCGATCGTAAAAAACGAAGTGCAAAACGTGTTCACAACTTCCTCGCTACAATAATGCGGTCCTTTCACGAACGAACGAGTGCCTATCATGCGAAGTTTTATCACCTATCCGTTGTTTACCCTTTCACTAGTTGGCATCTATTCCATGGCTGCGACAGAGCAGGGATTCTCGCAAAGAAGCGAAGCGAACTACGACGAATCGAAGATCGATATCGGATTGCTACCTGATCCTCTGAGGAGCACCAATGGTCAGCGCATTCGAGCTGACGAGTGGTCCAAGCATCGAGAGGAATTGGTACGCATTCTCGCGGAAAATCAATTCGGATTTGCCCCGAATGCAGCGGCTCAAGTCACGTGGAAAATCGTTGAGGAGGGAACTATGAATGCCGGGCTGACGAAACGCCAGCAGTTCGTCGTCACTCTTTCGACTCCCGCCGCGAAAATGGATATCGATTTAGTTGTGTTTGTGCCGACGCAGCAAAAGCCGAGGGGAACTTTTTTAGGTCTCAATTTTCAGGGGAATCATTCGATCGACAGGGATCCGGCCCTGAGGATTCCGACGAGCTGGATGGCGAACAACAAAGATACGGGAGTCATCGATAATCGAGCTTCTGAGAAAGGGCGTGGTAGCCAGGAGCGACGGTGGCCCATCAAGGAGATCAATGAGCGAGGCTACATCGTTGCAACAGCATACTATGGAGATATCGATCCCGATTTTGACGATGGGTTCCTCAATGGGGTCCATCAGTTGTTTCCGGAACACAAACCCGATCCGAGCCACCCAAGCCGTTGGGGGACGATTGCCGGTTGGAGTTGGGGGCTATCTCGACTCTTGGATGTCTTGTTGCAACAACCCTATACCGATGCATCGACCGTTGGAGTGATCGGTCACTCCCGACTCGGCAAGACCTCGCTTTGGGCGGGGGCAACGGACACCCGTTTTTCACTTGTGATTTCAAACAACTCGGGTTGCGGTGGAGCGGCACTCGAGCGAAGAAACTTTGGCGAAACCGTTGCAATCATCAATAATTCATTCCCGCATTGGTTCTGCGGCAACTTTAAGAAATTCAGTAAGAATGAAAAAGAGTTACCACATGACGCTCATACGTTGATTGCTTGCGCTGCTCCCCGCCCCATCTATATTGCGAGCGCGACAGAGGATCGATGGGCGGATCCTAAAGGGGAATACTTGAGCGGATGGTATGCGACTCCCGTCTACAATCTATTGGGCTATCAGGGCTTGCCCGGGGAGTTACCTCCTCCTCCGGACAAAAGTGTCGGTGAACGCGTCGGCTATCACAATCGGACCGGCCCTCATGATATTTTGTCCTTCGATTGGCAGCGCTATATGGATTTTGCGGACAAGCATTGGAAGAAGTAGACCTGCGACAGCTTTTAGCAAATTATTAATTTCTTCTCAAAAAACCGAATTGAGTAGCAACGTTGACCGTTCGTGTCATCCAAGGCAACGATAGTCATATTGTCTCAAATGCATCGCGGGTTGGATCGATATCCATGGCAAGTTGAAGTATCTTCGATGAGTCATCGAGCGAGCCATCGCAACCGTTTTGAGGCGATTCGTTTCCAAGGCTCGATTTTCAGACTGGTAAACCATGGCTAAGTTTTACGTTCAGAGCGGTTCACTTCGGGGCATCGTGGATTGCATCGACGCTCAATGCGCCGCAGTTTGGGCGATCCAGCGTACTCTCGAGAAATCCGGTCTCCAACAATGGACGGACGATTCGCTCGATGATGAGAATGGTATGTTTGAGCTCGACGAAGAGATTTTCGTGAACGAGCGAGGCTTTGATCGAACCGATTCCGTCTCCATCGAATTGCACCAAGCGTTTGTCCACTGGTATCAGCTCCGGAAAGCGATCGAGACTCTCACGCGTAGTTGGGAAGAACGACTCGGCGAATAGAGGCCATCCTTCCCGGCTCCTAGCGATTTACCAGCTCGCCATTCCGAACGACCCCGGTCCTCTGGTTCGCAAAAAAGCGAGAACTGCCTCGCTCATAGCCAAGTCACGTTCTATCATCGGTGAGGACTCAAGCTCCGTTCCCAGTTGTCCTTACGTGGGACGCTGGCTGCCGATTTGGTTGCGTCTCGTGAACCGATCCAGCTTCCAAGCCGAAACCCGGCAAGCTCACGTGAGCATTCATTCGACCGGTTTGGCGAAGTTGGAATTGGAATGACTGCATACGAAGCAAACGCATTGTATAATCCAGTGCTGTATTCGCAGCTGCCTCCATTGGAGGCGAAAACGCTGGGGTGGTTTATCGGGTTATTCATTTCGAAACGGGCAACAGCGCATCTCGATTTTGAAATTCATGCTGGAACATGAAAGAAAATTTTTTAAATAGAAAGTCCCTTCCCTCGGCGGATACGCAGAGCAATCCTTTCGGGGAAGTACCGACATACCGTCCGCGGATGAGCCTGGGAGCGCTCCTGTTGCTATTGGTGGTCAATGCTGTCCTCAGCCTGTTGTTGCTTTTTGCATCGCAAGTACCCGCGTTATCCAATGTGATCAATGACTTTTGGGGATTACCTCGCGCTGAGGTCGGGAAAACGGATCGAACAACGCATCTCGTTTTCTTGATCTCGTGCTACTCTGCTCCGTTAGCGATGACCATCGTTGTCTCGCTCGCATATAAACTCCTCCGCGGATTTCAAAAACCACCTGTTCCGGACGAGCCTACGGATCCGTTCGCTTAGAGTTTTTTCGGATCGTATTCCTGTACTGGCGATTGTATGAATGATGTACTTGAGGCCATCGAGCAAAATCTAGGTAGACGCCTCGTTGGCGATTCGTTCAATCATTATTCGCTGCTCGGGATCACGCCTCGAGCCGACGCGGAGGAAATTCGACGAGCGATCAGAGAAACTGTGAACCTTTGGAATGCTGCGAGCAGCAAGACCAATCCCATAGTCCTTCCGAAGGTTACTCAGCTGCTCAAGCAGGCACAAACGACGCTTTTAGACGAACACAAACGCACCGTTTATGACGCCGCTTTGTTGGGAGCGTTATCTACCAGACGGTCTTTGACGAATAATCCTGCGTATCCGCCGGATGACACGCTAGCACCTTTTGAGCCAGCATCCTTTCGAGTGTTAAGAGGGGAGCCGCTACCATCTGCAGAAGAGAGATGGCAGGAACTGATTCGCGAGATGGGAGTTCCAGCGTCTGCCCCGAAAATACATCTGGCTCCCGTTGAACCATCCAGCGATGCAGCAACGGAGCGACAATCGTCTCGCGAATCTCTGGCGAATCAAAGAATCATCCAGATTCGGAAAAAGCGTAAACGGCAGGAACGGATTTGGGCTGGAAGCTTTATGTTTTTGGCAGCATCGATTCTGGGATTCGCTGCGTACAACTATTTCAACTCCCAGCAAAAAATCGTCGATTCCAATCGTAACGAACGAAATAAAAACCTCATCGATTCAAGGGATTTAAGGAATCAGGATTCCCCCGCGAGCACGGAAGACAACAAAAAGCTCGGGGCGGATGAAGAGGTCCAGTCGCCAGCTTTGGAGATGCCAGAGTTGCCCGCTCTAGCACGCGAACCGAAAGCGGAATCTACTCCAGCCGACGCGTCCACGAACGAACCGATTCCGTCCAAACCGATGGCAGTACAGGCTCCATCATCAGATCCTGTACCGTTAGCAGATCCGAAAGCATGGGCGATCGCAATGCGTGCAGCTAAGGAATCGCTCTACAAAAACGATTGGGATTCCTTCGGTAAAAAAATGGAGGAGGCCATCACGGTTGCATCGACTCCTGAACAAATGGATCAGCAGAAGAGACTTGATCAGCTGGGCCAGCTTTACAAAATCGCACAGGATGCCTTGCAGCAGTCGAAGAGTAAAATGCGAGGAGCGGATTCTCTACAGATCGGTAAAAATAGAGTGAGCATTGTCGAGGTTCGCGACGATGTGATCATCGTTCGGACCTCAGGAACCAATCAATCGTACGCTTGGGGTAGTCTTCCGATGGGACTCGCACTCGCGTTGTGCGATTTGGTTTTGAGTGATAGCGAGCCATCAGATTTGGCGGCTCGAGCTGTCTATTTGGCTCTTTCTCCGAGTAGGAACGATCTTTACGATGCGAAGATCGCAGAGCTTTTCGAACGATCTGTTGGCAAAGGGAAAATCCGAAAAGACCTCGCTCAAGCTTTGACCGATACGTACGAGTAACCGATAAGTACGAGTAACCGATACGTACGAGTAGTCGATACGCCGATTGATTTCGGTGCATCTCCCGGCCATCAGCGATTTTCTGGTGCGATTTCTTGATTACAGAATCTTTACGTGCCTGCCGCTAGTCCAATGGCACCCACAGTAACCTGAAGATCCGATGCGGATTTCTGTATTCTTTCACGGCGTGGCGCTAGGTTGCTTCGTGAGGGATCCGTATGAGTCGAGCCTTCTCCAAGGCTTCCCAAAGGAGTTCGATTGGCGGCCTTCTAGGATGGGGTTGGCAGATAGGACTTTCTGCTTGGGTTTACTTTTCGGTTTTCACGCCTACGATCGCGATCGAACTGCAAGGCAACTGTCGAATCGTTTTGCTGTTGTTCGCTCTATGCGGCTCGCCGTTCGGCTTGCCTAGCGGGTTGTTTCATTTCCGTCGGTTGTCGGGCCGGTATTGCCGATTCCATCGGCGGAATCCAAACGGTTCTTGCATTTGGCGATTCGGAAGTGATATTCCTGCCGTCAGCGATTACATACAAAGGACGCTGTTTGGCTTCGTCGTAAATTCGACCGACGTAGTCTCCGAGCAGGCCGACGGCAGCCAGAGTGATGCCATGAACAACCAGCTGCAGACCAACCAGCCAGCTCCACGATGGCAATGATTGTTCAGTTAGCAGCCTGGTGACGAACGAGTAAACCGAAAACAAGACACCTGAAACAAGTAGAAGCACTCCTGCATAGAGAGGTAGTTTCAGAGGCAACGCGGTAAACGAACTGATGGCTGTCCAGGCGAGCTTCGCCAGCTTCATCGACGAATACTTTGTTTCTCCAGCCGCGCGCGCGGGTCTCTCGAACGGGAGGATGCATTCATTCAATCCCAACCAAGCGACCAAACCTCGCATGAACCGGTGCTGTTCCCGAAATTGCTTGATTGCGACCACGGCTCCCCTACTGAACATTCGGAAATCCCCGACTTCGGGAGGGAGTCTTTCATCGACGGTATTCCGCATGAGTT
Organism: Pirellula sp.; assembly: GCA_040396935.1. Lineage (GTDB taxonomy): Bacteria > Planctomycetota > Planctomycetia > Pirellulales > Pirellulaceae > JBKCUI01. Next base: position 38,136 of record JBBAXA010000040.1, on the reverse strand, counting down.
GATAAAAAAGGCTTGCTGTTTTCTTTTTGCAGTAGGTTTCTCCGTGACGGGATATCTTTCTAGTGGAAACGACATCGAAACCCTTCGAAAGATTTTCCAGCATGATCGGGATCAATTCGGGAGGATCCTGGAGATCCGCATCCATGACGACGACCGCATCCCCCCTCGCGAAATCCAGGCCAGCAGTGATTCCAGCCTGCTGCCCGAAGTTCCGGCTGAATCGCAGTAGCTTGATTCGCGAATCATTTTGAGCGTACTGCTCCAAAATCGATTGAGTGGCATCGGTACTCCCATCATTCACGAAGATGACCTCGAATTCCATGCGGAGTGATTCAAGTACGGGTAGTAGATGAGGGAAGAGGGCCGGCAATACATCTTGCTCGTTGTAAACGGGAAGCACTACCGATAGAAGCATGCATGGACCTCTGGGATCTTGTTTTTCATCAAGCCGATTGTCGGTCGGTCAAGGGTGACTCGATGTTTGTCGTTCGTATAAAAACAGCGAAATAACTGTTTCTCAAGTGTGGATGAATGAGGGGATAACCGGAAACGACCATCGTGGATCGATCGATTGGTCAGGTGAAGAATTGGGGAAATAGCAAATCTAGGAGGTTCGCGTCAACTACAGAATGCTGGTTTTGCTGTCTAAAACCTGCAGATACGAAATCGGATTGGATATCGATTACAATGGTTCGGAATAGCCGCTCACGGTTTCCTGGAACAGTCCCACCTAATGCCATGATTCAATCACTCATTCGAAGCTTTGTGTTGATCGCGGTTGTCTTGGCTGGACATCTGACGTTTGGCGAAGAGAAGGTCTACCGGCTCCTGGCGGAATATTGCGTGGACTGTCATACGGGGCCGACTCCGTCGGGGCAATTTTCGATCGAGGGTTTGCTCGAGCTCGGTACGGCTGACGAGTCGATCAGCCGAGAGCGAGCATCATGGGAACGAATCATTCGTCGTTTGAGGGCTGGGCAAATGCCTCCGCCGCAGCATCCGCGGCCTGAGGAAGTGCATATCATGGAGATCGTCAAGGATCTCGGTCGTGCGCTGGAGGCGAGCGATGAGCAGCGGCCGTTTTATATTGCTACTCCGGGAATCCGACGTCTCACACGAATGGAGTACCAAAATGCGATTCGGGATCTTTTGGGGCTGCAGATCGATGCTGCTACCATTTTGCCTAAGGACGAGTCCAGCCACGGATTTGACAACATCACGACCGGTGAGTTGACCCCAACGTTCATTAGTCGGGCAGTGCAGGCAGCGGAATCGATCAGTCGACAGGTGTTGGGTATTGAGGAGTTAGGTCCTGCTGGAATAACGATTCGTATTCCTCCCGATCGTACTCAGGAATCAAGGATCGAAGGGTTACCCTATGGTACGCGTGGTGGGATCGCTTTCGATTATCACTTTCCAAATTCTGGAAAGTACGAATTTCAGATGCGTCTCACACGGGATCGCGATGAAAAAGTCGAGGGACTTGGTGAAGGAGCTGAACTCGACGTTCTGATCGATCGAGAGCCTCGCCATCGTTTTGCTATTCGAAAGCCAGATCGGAGCGACGACCACACTCTGGTAGACAAGAATCTCAGGGTGCGGCTCGATGTAGATGCAGGCACACATCGGATCGGGGTTACCTTTCCACAGCAGGGAGAGTCATTGCTCGAAATCAAGCGTCAGCCCTTCGATGTGTCTTACAATCGACATCGACATCCTCGATCCCATGTCGCTCTTTACGAAGTATCGATTATTGGACCGATTGAAATTCGATCCGAGGGCGTACCCTCCAATCCTATTACAAGAACACTTTTTGACGATTTGCCTCTGGAGCCACCAGTAGGCCAGGAACGCGCGGTGGCGAGGCAGGTTCTACTGCGTTTGGCGCGACTAGCCTATCGGCGTCCGGTTATCGAGAAGGACATGGAGATTTCCTTGTCGATGTATGATCAGGCGTCGAGCAACGGTGGTTTTCTATCCGGATTAGAAGCAGGTATCGCATCGATTCTCGTCAATCCGAATTTCTTATTGCGCGTTGAGTCATCGCCGGATGACTCAATAGGTCAACCGGTGTCGCTGTCCCCCTTCGAGCTTGCAAGCCGACTTTCTTTCTTCCTCTGGAGTAGCATTCCGGATGACGAGCTATTGAAGACGGCGGAAAACGGAAGGATCAACCAGCCGGAGGTATTGGCCGAGCAGGTCGATCGCATGTTGCGGGATCCGAAATCCGAAGCCTTGGTCAATAACTTTGCATCGCAATGGCTTTACCTAAGGAATTTGTCATCACTGGCCCCGGACCTGCGGCTCTATCCTGATTTCGACGACAATCTCAGGCATGCATTTCGAGAGGAAACGGAACATTTTTTTCGCGAGGTGATTCGCGAGAATCATTCGGTACTTTCCCTCATTCGCAGCAACCATACGTATTTGAACGAGCGATTGGCGATTCATTATGACGTTCCTGGAATCCTGGGAAGTGAATTCCGGCGAATCGCCTTGGACCCAGCATATCCGCGGGGTGGATTGTTGCGACAGGGGAGTGTTTTGTCCGTCACATCGTATGCAACCCGAACTTCACCAACCATCCGAGGGAACTGGATCCTTGAAAACATCATTGGAACACCACCGCCTCCCCCACCTCCGAATGTACCTGCACTGCAGGAAAAAAAGGACTCCAGCCCGTCGACAACACGGGAACGTCTAGCGTTGCATCGCAGCAATCCGAATTGCGCATCCTGCCATGACTTGATGGATCCGATTGGATTTGCCTTGGAAAATTATGATGCTTTGGGCCGATGGAGGAATTGGGATAACGACTTAGCCGTCGATCCAGAGGGCGTATTGCCGGATGGGACGATTGCACGCTCTGTTGAAGACTTGGAAGTTAGCCTTTTGGAGCGACCTGAGGTATTTGTCGGTACACTAGTAGAGAAGCTCATGACCTATGGGCTGGGGCGTGGTATCGAGTTAGAAGACGGTCCCCAAATCCGTAAGATTGTTCAATATGCATCGGGTCAGCAGTATCGTTTTGCATCTATCATTCATGGGATTGTGAAAAGTCGTCCCTTTCAGACGAGGCTAGTCAAATGATTGTTACCAAAAAGGCATTGGACCGCCGCACCTTACTACGAGGTTCTGGCGTGGCTTTCTCTCTACCTCTGCTCGATGCGATGTTGCCAGCGATGGCTGGTGAGGCTGGAACTGCAGCGGGTGCCGCAAATCTTCGACGCATCGGGTACGTTTATATTCCAATGGGTTATTACGCCCCCGAGTGGACTCCTGAAGGTCCTTCTTTGGAGAATCTTCCCTCGAGTCTGTCGCCGTTGCAGGAGTTGGCAAACGATGTGACCGTGTTGACGGGAATGGATTTGCAAAATGCGTATCCCGGTTCCCATGCGACCTCGAATTCCGCTTTCCTAAGTGCAGCCCGAGCGAAATTAACGGAAAGTACGGACTATTATTTAGGGACGACCGTCGACCAAATCGCTGCGAAGAAGATTGGCATACAGACACAGTTGCCCTCGTTGGAAATGTCGATGGACCTGCTCTCGACGGTGGGCCAATGCGATAATGGTTATGCATGTGTTTATCAAAACAATCTCTCGTGGTCTTCACCGACGACACCGCTACCCGCCGAAGCCCATCCGAGGCTGGTATTCGAAACACTTTTTGGTGAAGGTGGTACACCGTCGCAACGCCGAGAGGCATTACGGCGCAAAGCCAGTCTTTTGGATTCGGTGACTCAGGAGATCAATCGTCTCAAGGGGAAATTGGGGGCAACCGATCGTGAAAGAATCGATCAGTACATGGAGAGTATTCGAGATGTCGAGCGCCGTATCCAACAAGCCGAAGCAGGCGTACGAGACAACCTTCTACCCGATCTCGACCGCCCGACGGGCGTTCCCGCCGCTTATGCCGATCACGCTCGGCTCATGTTCGATCTACAGGTGCTCGCATTCCAGGGGGACATCACGCGCGTTTCCACGTTCCAACTCGCACGAGAAGCCAGCACGCGTACGTATCCGGAAATCGGGGTGTCGGATCCACACCATCCGATCACTCACCACGGTGGGAATATCGAAAAACTGAAGCAGGTAGCCAAGATCAATCAGTTTCATGTTTCACTGTTTGCTGAATTTTTGGCCAAGCTGAAGTCGACTCCAGAGGCTGGTGGAAATCTCCTCGATCATTCGATTTTCCTCTATGGGAGCGGGATGGGCGATCCTGACGCTCATGATCATTCCAATCTTCCGATCATCGTGGCCGGCGGAGGGGCTGGTAATCATCGCGGTGGACGCCATATTCGATTTGATAAGCCGACACCTCTCTCCAATCTTCATCTGACGCTTTTAAACAAGGTTGGAATTCCTCTCGAAACCTTCGCGGATAGCACTGGCAAGATCGAGGATCTCTTTGATCCTGTGACACTTTAAACGAACATAAGATGATTTCGATGATCGTTTATCCCCGGAGAGTCTTCTGTCGAACGATTCAAACGAACTCCTTACGGAGGCTGTAAAGCTATGCACCGACCGTGGAATGAATGGGTCATGCTCCTCGTTTTTGGTCTTCTCGCTCTGACAGTTGCGGACCGAAAACTGTTAGGACAAACAACACTTCCCGAGTTAGCCGAGAGGCAGAGTTGGGATGACCTGATCGAGCGACTCGATTCAAAGAAAAGTGAAATCGATTTTGCTCAATCCGATGGGATGACGGCCTTGCACTGGGCTGTCGACCATCAACGGGCTGACATCGTCAAGAAACTGCTGGATGCAGGCTCCAATCCTTCGCTCGGGACGCGATATTCCATCACTCCTCTAATGATTGCTTGTCGCCAAGGAAATTCACAGGTTGCCGAACTGCTAGTTGCTGCCGGCGCGAAGGTCGACAGTCGAGCCTTGGGAGATGAAACACCGTTGATGATGTCCTCCCGACAGGGAAACGCTTCCGTCGTCGAGCTCTTGTTGTCTAAAGGTGCCGAGGTCGATGCGACCGATCGCAAGGGCCAAACCGCGCTGATGTGGGCTGCAGCGGCCGGAAACACCGATTGCGTCAAAGCACTGCTGGATTCTGGTGCGGATATGCAGAAGGAGTTACGTTCCGGATTCACCCCATTCTATTTTGCAGCCAGGAGCGGGCACATCGACACCACGGAGTATTTTGTGAAGCGGGGAATGGATGTGAATCGTCCCATGAACGTTCAAACCGCCGGCGGGCGTTTCGCCCGCAATCAGAGTTCCGCCCTCATTATTGCAGTCGAAAGCGGGCATTTCGAGTTAGCATTGCGTCTGGTGGAACTGGGCGCAGATCCGAACGATCAGCGATGCGGCTTCGCACCATTGCATGTGCTGAGTTGGGTTCGCAAACCCAAGAGTGGAGATGGTTTCGATGGGGATCCTCCTCCAAGAGGTTCGGGAAAAATTAGCAGTTTGGCATTCGTACGTCGTATCGTTTCCATGGGAGCGGATGTGAATTTGGCGTTAGCGAGTGGGAAACCGGGTGGCAAGGCTCAACTCAATACGCGCGGCGCCACCCCATTGCTATTGGCTTCGAAAACCGCAGATCTACCCCTGATGAAGCTCTATGTGGAATTGGGGGCGGATATCCATGCGAAGAATGCGGATGGCTGCACTCCTTTTCTGGCGACTGCCGGAGTAGGAACCGTCGCCGTAGATGAGGAACCTGGCACCGAGCCGGAGGTACTCGACGCTCTGCGTTACTTGGTTTCGCTAGGAGCTGTCATCGACTCTGTAGATGCTAATGGAGATACCGCGATGCACGGTGCTGCGTATCGAGCCTTTCCCCAAGAAATTCAGTACCTACGCGAGTTGGGTTTGCATTCCACGGTTTGGAACCATCCCAACAAATTCGGCTGGAGCCCGTTCGATATCTCCGATGGAAAACGACCCGGCAGCGTCAAGCCAAATCCAACCGTTCGAGCCGCACTAACCCATTCGCTGTAGGTTGGGTAACCCAACGAGAAAATACTACAGCCAGCAAGCGGGAATACCTCACAACCTCAAGAACCGTAGCCTACCGTTTTCCTTCGCGTTCCCATTCGCCGAGAACCGAGCAGACGTCGGACTGGCCTAGTGACCAACTCCGCACCTATTCGCTTTTCTGCACCAACTGAGGGGCGGGCTGGGACTTCTCCAGCAGGTCGCCGTTGGGATCCATGATCAGTCGATCATGGTAACCCTGCGCGTCCATCAGAGTGAATCCGAGAAACAAAGCGACGAAGATGAGGCTGCTCAAAATCGCTATTTGATTGAGCGGCTTATCCCACCAAAGGTGCATAAAGAAAGCGATCACCAGTCCGGCCTTGATGGTCGCGATCGTTAAGGACAACACGATTTCCATATCCCCAAGATCGAACTGGGCTTGAAACACCGTTAAGAAGGTCAAAATCAGAAGGGCAAAGAAAACTGCTAGGAGCATCCAAATCGGCATGGGATGGGAAAATCCGTGCTCTTCGCCATGCGCTTCATTCCCGTGTGAGTGTGAGTGTCCCATTGAACTTTTCTCGATTCCAGAGAGTCAGGTTGGAGTGATTCGGATTGAAGCGGCCGATTAGGTTATCAGGTACAAGAGCGGAAACAGGTAGATCCAAATGAAATCGACCAAGTGCCAATACAAACCGACGTTATCGACGGGCCCGAAGTACTGCGAATGAAACTCTTCGCGTGCCGACTTCACGATCAACCAACTGATAACGACCATCCCACCAATGATGTGCACCGCATGCACCCCAGTCATGCAGTAGTAGATACTGAAAAACAAACCAGCCATTCCCTGATTGTTCACCTTCGCATTCGGAACGACTTCCTCCTGCGGGCTGACGAACACATCATTGAGATCCTTCTTTTTCGCCGAGACTAAGCTGAGGGATTCTCCAGCTCCGGCAGTTCCGTGGCCTTCCGCAGAGTGGGTTGCATCCGCAGCATGGTCATGACCATGGGACGCATGGCTGTCAGCGGCGTGTCCATGAGCGGCCCCGTGAGCGTCGTGGGATTCACCACTTTCGAGAATCCTTCCCAGCCCCACGCCTCCAAAGAAACACGCTGCGGCGACTACGAGAGGACCAGCCACTCGTTGATGGAACTTGCTACCTAAGACGAGCGAGTACACATAGTAAACCGCGAGGATCACCAAAATGATGGCCGGGATAACGCACAACATCTGCAGGTATCCTTGCTCTCCGTGCGCCCCGCTCTCCAATTGCGACCGATAGAGTCTCCCTGGGAGCAATCCGATCTCCCACTTGTGGCTGTACTCGACCGCCTTCACACCCAAAAAGATAGCAGCGCAACCAAGAGTTGCACCGAGCATTCCAATCAGTGTCTTCGTTTGTTTGAGCTGCGCAGCGCGAACAGCCCAGGCCATTGTCAGCGAACTGAACAGTAGCACACCCGTGTTGATCGCTCCCAGCTTCTCGTTCAAAAAGGTGCTGCAGAACTCGAAGACCTCTGGGTTTCGATTGCGATACATCACGTACGCACAGAACATCCCCGAGAAGAAGAGGACTTCCGTGACCAGAAACAACCACATACCGAACTTCCCGGCATCGAATTGCTGTTCGGCGTCATCGAAGTGGTGCGCCAACCAAGCGGGATGATCGTGGTGATCGTGCCCATCGGCGGCGTGCGTTGCAATGTCTGTCATTTTGATGTTTCAGGGATGTGGTTGTTAGTTCGACGCGTGGTAAAGCGATTTACTTCTTTTTGTAATATCCACCCATTTTTCCATCGTACTCAATCTTGGAGAAATCGTACGGGTCATCGACATGCGGGGGAGTGCTGAAATTGTCATGCGGTGGGGGCGAGGCGCATTCCCACTCGAGAGTCGCTCCACCCCACGGGTTCGCTGGCGCTCTCTTACCATAAAAAATCGAGTGCAATAAGACCAAACCGGCAACGAGCAGGCCGAACCCGAGAATCATCGCTCCGATCGTGGACAGCTGATGCAGCTGCTGGAACTCCTGAACATAGGAAGCGTAACGTCGTGGCATCCCTCGCGTTCCGAGAACGAACTGCGGTAGGAAGGTGAGGTTGAATCCAACAAAAACGATCGCTGCTGAAAAAATCCCCGCCCCATCATGAAACATCTTGCCGGTCATCTTCGGCCACCAATGGAACAGGCCACCGAGGAAGGCCACCAACGTGCCACCCATCATCACATAATGGAAGTGGGCCACGACAAAGTATGTATCGTGCAGGTGCATGTCCGTGGAAAGAGCTCCCAAGAACAAACCTGTCAATCCACCAATTGTGAACAAGAAGATAAAGGACAATGCGTAGATCATCGGCGTGTTCAACGCCACCGTGCCCTGATACATAGTACCGATCCAGTTGAACACTTTGATCGCAGAAGGGATCGAGACCGTAAATGTCAACGCACTGAACACGATCGTCGTCACATCAGCCATTCCCGACGTGAACATGTGGTGACCCCAAACCAAGAAGCCGAAAAGAGCGATCGCGATCGAGCTGTAGGCAATCATTCGATAGCCGAAGATCCCTTTGTGGCTGTGGACGCTCATGAGCTCACTGATGATTCCCATCGCAGGAAGAATCATGATGTAGACAGCTGGGTGGGAGTAGAACCAGAAGAAGTGCTGGAACGTTACGGGATCACCGTTCAGGGCTGGGTCGAAAATACCGATCCCGACAATTCGCTCCAAGGCGAGCAGAAGAACCGTGATGCCCAAAACGGGAGTCGCCAATACCTGAATAATGGAGGTTGCATAGATCGCCCAAAGGAACAGAGGCATTTTGAACCAGCTCATCCCAGGTGGACGCATGGTATTGATGGTGACGATGAAGTTCAATCCGGTGAAAATCGAACTGAAGCCCAGTATAAAGACTCCAAAGGTGGCCGCCTCCACCGCGCTCTTTGCTTCGATACTGTACGGGGTGTAAAACGTCCATCCCGTGTCGATACCAGATGAAAATAACGTGAATACGAACAAGCAGAATCCTGTGACCCACAAATAGAAACTACCGAGATTCAGACGGGGAAACGCAACATCCTTTGTCCCCAGCATGATAGGTA
>JBBAXA010000040.1:15954-28985 GCA_040396935.1 Pirellula sp. | reverse complement strand
TCCTTAATGACGATTAAATGGTCTTGTTTGTTATTTTGTTGCGGCTGGTTTGGATTCCAGCGACTGGATGAAAGCAGTGATTGCCTCGATCTGCTCCTGTTTCAGCTGTCCCTTGTATGAGGGCATCGCCGATGCTTTCTCATACCCCTTCCGCGCGGCTGCAGCAGGATACAAGATCGACTCCTTGACGTAGTTTTCATCGAAGTTGACCTCTGTCCCGTTCGCTAGAGAAACCTTCTTCCCCCAGGAACCATTGTAGCTCGGACCTGGTCCTTTGGCTCCATCAGCATCAGCGTAGTGGCAACCCTTGCACGCTTTACGCTCGTACAACCACTTGCCACGCTCGATGATGTCATCGGGCTCCTTCACGAGCTCAGCCAATTTCTCCCTGTACTTTTCTTCGGAAAGAACGACCGCTTTGGTGATCATCGTGCTGTGGTTGTCGCCACAATACTCAGTACAGAAGAGATCGAAAGTCCCTTCCTCCAACGGCTGAAACCACATGTAGTGGTAACGCCCCGGAACGACGTCCCGCTTCGCCCGGAAGGCTGGAACAAAAAAGCTGTGGAGAACGTCTTTCGAGGTCATCGTTAGCTTTACATTTTTGTTGACTGGCAAGTACAAAACCGGACTCTCAGCACCGTTTTGCTTGTACTTAAAGGACCAAACCCACTTCGCCCCGAGGACATTGATATCTTCTGTCCCCCCTTTTGGAACGCTTGTCATATCCAGATATCCGACCATTCCCTCCCAGAAAATCCACACGACGATGAACGTAGGCACAACAGTCCATGTGATCTCCAAAGGGGTGTTGTGGAGCGCTTCAGGCTTTCCTTTGTATCCAGGACGCTGACGGTACTTCACCATGAAGTACACCATCGCGATCACGATCGGAACGAAAAAGATGATGCTGATCCAGAGAATCGCGTAGTACAAAAAGTCGACTTGTTTGGCGAAATTGGATGCCCCTGGGGGAAACCAAAATCCATCTGCCTGATCTGCTAATAGTGAAAAAATCATGATTTTTGGGGATAAAGTAAAAGGCTACCAGCCTACTTCGTAATTTTAGCTTCCTGTCACGCAGGTGCAGCGTGACGAATTGTCTCGGTCTCTCGCTTCAATCTCCGGGCCTTCCAGCTGCTCAGCCAAAATGGGAGCAGGGAGAGCAGCACCAATGTCACAAACCCGCCCGCACATACGGACAACAGGATCTTGGCACTGGCGGTATATCTGTTTTCGTTGGCATCGTAGTGCGAACACCACAGCACAAACGCATCCAATCTCGAACCAATTCTTCCTTCGCCAGCCTCGATAAAAGCCATTTTCAGCGTTTCAGGGGTAAAGCCGATTTCGTACAAATATCTCGTGATTCTCCCCTGGGGAGAGAGAAAAATCGCGGCGGCTGAATGATTGAATTGGTTATGTTTCGCATCGTAGGTGTATCGAAAGCCGACCGCATCGGCCATTTCGATGATGTTCTGTTCGCTGCCTGTGAGGAAAAACCAACCTTCGGGCGAATGCTTCTTTTCCAGGTCGTCCGCATAGCGAGCCTTGGTCGACGCTGATTTTTTGATGGACTCTCGAGGATCGATACTCAAGGATACCATCTGAAAATCCTTACCCAGTTGCAACGAACTGACCTGATTGATGCCCTGAATCAAGCCATTCAACTGAGCGATGCAGAGCCCGGGACAGTTGCTGTAATTCAGGGTCAAAAGGATCGGTTTTTCGTTTTGCAGGAGGGACCGAAAAGTCACAGCAGCCCCGCTCGAGTCGGTAAACTTCAGGTCCAGGGGGATTTCCGTATCGAGTTTCTCATCGATTCCGACTCCCTTGAGTCGCGCTGGGATCTCGTCGTCAGCTTCAGCACTCCATGAAACGGCCGCGACAAGGCAAAATTGCCAAGCTACCATTCCTGCAGCGAATGTTCTGACAAACGGGAACCACATAAATCCCTGCAACTCTACTTCTTCGAAAATTCCTTTAGAACTATTTGCTTCGCGTCTTCGATCGGGATCATCAAAACCTCTTTGGTTCCCCCGGTCTGGGATGCCTCATCGGGCACCTGAGCTTTCTTATACCCGTTAAGCGCCTTGATTTGTTCACTTTTCACGACTGACGCAGTGTCCGTAGCCGTCCTCGACTTCAAGGAGTCTTCGGAGTTCACCATGTTGTAGGTGAGAGCTTGAGTTCCCTGAAGAACGATCACCAAAACGACAATGCTGAGCACTGTTCCGTAGGCGATCATCGTCGTGTTGAGGTCGTCGTAACGTGCCATGATCAATATTTCTGCGGACTAAAGAATCGGGTTTGTGTAGGTAAGTGCTTCTGGCAAACGTGGATCGCGGACCGCGACGAGCGGTGTACCGGACGCTCGGAATATGAAAAAGGCTGCCAACAGGAACAACATGCCTAAACCGCCAAGAAAATGCCCTACCATCGGGACTACCGGAAAGCCTCCCTGGACATTCGGCATGACCAGGAAAGCCATATCCATCCAATGGACCAGGATTAACCAGCAAGCCCAGAAGAACAAGCCGCTGCGGTGTCTTCTCACGTGACGGCTCATCAATCCGAGCAAGGGAATCGCAAAGTGGACGAAAATAAGGCTGTAAGAATAAAACTGCCAGCCATTCTCCAATCGGACTTTGTACCAATAGGTTTCCTCGGGGATGTTTCCGTACCAAATAAGCAAAAGCTGCGAAAATGCGATGTAGGACCAAAACATCACAAATCCGAACATGAACTTCCCAATGTCGTGGTAATGCTCAACCGTGACAAACTCCTGAAGCTTTCCCGCCTTTTGGAGGGTCATGTTAATAATCACCATCAGCGAGAAGAACGCCAGCATACTCGCTGCAAAAAGATAGACGCCAAAGATCGTACTGTACCAGTCGCCGTCGATGCTCATGACCCAGTCAAAGGCAGCAAAGCTAACCGTGAGGGCGAATACCATCACCATCGGACCCGCCCACTTCTGCCGTGCAAGCGACAATTCTGGATCCCCCGATTCGTCCTGTGACCGGCTCTTGGAAAAGAACCACAAAGCCATTCCGGACAGCAAGCCGATATACAACAGAGTGCGGGCGGCAAAGAAGCCTCTCTCCAAATAACCTACCTTGGCACGAATCACGGTATTCTCAATCGCTTCAGGCGCCTGATTCCATTCGTAGAGTGTGTTATTTCCGAGGAACAAAGAGATCAGGATCGGAAGAAAGAGCATCGCGGACCAAGGTAGTATCGCCATGATGATTTCAGCCACGCGTCGGATGGATGTGCTCCAACCGGCGCGGGTAAGAAACTGGATCATGATGAAGAACAAGGCACCGATCGAGAACGAAAAAAGAAAGATGAAGTTTGCCAAATAGGAATGGCTGAGATACTTCGCAGCATTCTCCTGACCTGTCATCAGGCACAGACCTGCCCCAACGACCAACAGAACCAAGCCAATAGAAATAAAGACCGGGGCCTTCGCTTTCCAAACTTCAGGTAGCTGAATACCTTCTTTGTCGTATTTCAAACTCATTTTAGAATTCTTGATTCAATACTTGCGATTTGAGGACCAGAACCGGCTTACTTTGGGTTATTCGTTGGTTCTTCGAGAAGCTTCCGCTTGTCTACAGGGATATCTTCAACGGATGCATTTCTGGATTTCTGGAGCGCCTTGACGTACAAAACGATTGCCCAGCGTTCCTTGGCGGTGATCGAGGAGGCGTAGGAAGGCATCTTCCCTTGTCCCTTGGTGATCGTGTGGAATATTTGCCCGACCGGCTGTGATCGAACGCGATCGATATGCATCGAGGTCGGTGGTAGCCAATAGCCGCCGCCGACTGCCTCCGCTCGCTTGTGAACCAATCCGTCCCCCTGTCCGCCGTAACCGTGACAAGGAGCACAGTAGGTTCGGAACTTGACTTCCCCTAGTTGCATGTGGGCTTCTGTCGCTTCGATGGGAAGCTCGCTGATCCATGGGAGGTTCGGACCTGTTCCGGCAGCGGGCGCCGCGGCTGCACCATCCGCAGGCTTCGAATCTTGGGCTTGGGCTGCGACGTACTTCACACTGCCAGGAGTTGGGGATGCTACCAGTTTGGCAGGATCGTAACCGAGATAAAAAGGATCTTGCTCATCCAATTGGCCTCTCGCGACCGTTCCGGAGACTTGAGGACGCATGGTTCTGCCGTCCTCAAAAATGGTGGTCGTTTGCTGGGCCTTCTTCTTTGGCTGGAAATCCATGTCAAAGAACACATGGAACCTGGGCTTCGTACTGTAGCCCGCACGCATGTTCAGGATGATCATCGCGGGAATCAAACCTGCCAATACCAACAGGAGCGTTCCCAACCATATCGGGCGAGGAAGATTCGCTGGCGAACTATCCTCGATTACCTCATCCAAAGAATCCGGGTGCGTACCACCGAGCAACTCACGGACAGAATCACGGTTGTAGTACTTGTCACTCGCACTGACGTACAAGAAAAACTTGTCATTAGTTGCACGATCAAATTTCGGGTTGGTGAAAACCGGATTGCTGAACTTTGGAAGATTGTTCAGTGCGATCATTCCCAAAAAGGTGGAGAATGCAGAGAACAGAATGGTCATTTCAAAGGCGACAGGAATGGCTGCCGGTGAAATTCCAAAAGGCTTGCCCGAAATAATGTATCGATAATCGACACCATTCATCCACCATTGCATCAACAAGGCGAGCGACAAACCCGTCAAACCACAGCAAAGCACGATAAAGGGCAGGACGGTGGGTTTGATCCCCAATGCCTCGTCAATACCGTGAACAGGAAACGGCGTGAAAGCATCCGTGTCCGTGTAGCCTGAGTCCCTCACTTTTCGAGCCGCTTCGAGCAGCTTATGCTCGTCGGAGAACTCCGCCATCCAACCAAACGCTCGCGGAGGCCTGCTCGCTGCCGTCTTTGTGGGTTTATGGTCACTCATGATTCAATTTTTCGAATGGACTTAGTAATTCAGGGATTCCGCTTAGTGATGGTCATGGGATGACCCGTGGCCGTGGGATGGATCGTGTCCACCTACCAAAGCGGCTTGCATGTGCTCTGAGTGGGCGGATGACGACATGACCCCCTTCACTTCGGACATAGCAATCGTTGGCAAGTATCTGCAAAAGAGCAGGAACAGGGAAAGGAACACACCGAAACTGCCAAAGAACATCAAGCCGTCGAACATGGTCGGCCGGAAATAGCCCCACGAACTCGGCAGGAAGTCTCGACTCAACGAAGTCACCGTGATCACAAAACGCTCGAACCACATTCCAATGTTCACGAAGATCGAAATCACTACCATCCAAAATGGCGAAGTGCGCAATTTTTTGAACCAGAACAATTGGGGGGAAATGACGTTGCAAGAAACCATCGTCCAGTAAGCCCACCAGTAGGGGCCAAAGGCTCGGTTCAAGAATGTGAATCCCTCATACTGATTCTTGCTGTACCAGGCGATGAAAAACTCGGTGCCATACGCCAAACCGACCAGAGAACCCGTCGCTAGGATAATCTTGTTCATATTGTCCAGGTGACGGAGCGTGATCAGGTTTTCCAACTTGTAGATCGCTCGAACCGGAACCAACAACGTGACCACCATCGCGAATCCAGAGAAAATAGCCCCCGCGACGAAGTAGGGTGGGAAAATGGTGGTGTGCCATCCAGCCACCTGCGAAACCGCGAAGTCAAAACTAACCACGGTGTGAACGGACAAAACGAGCGGCGTTGCCAGGGCGGCTAGCAATGTATAAGCCTTCTCGTACCGGAGCCAGTGGCGAGAGGACCCCGTCCATCCCAAACAAAGGAAGCTGTAGATGGCTCGGCGGAGGGGCGACTTGCTCCTATCTCTATAGGTTGCCAAATCTGGAATCATCCCCATGTACCAGAAAACGAGCGAAGTCGAAGCATACGTTCCGACCGCGAAAACGTCCCACAGCAAAGGACTGCGAAACTGAGGCCACATCCACAAATTCAAACTCGGATAGGGCAGCAACCAGAAAGCGAGCCAAGCCCGTCCGACGTGGATGCCAGGATAGATCGCAGCGCAGATAACCGCGAAAATAGTCATCGCTTCGGCAGCTCGGTTGATACTCGTTCGCCAGTTCTGACGGAACAAAAACAAGATTGCCGAGATCAAGGTACCCGCGTGGCCGATACCAACCCAGAAAACGAAGTTGACGATTGGCCAAGCCCAGAAGACCGGGTTCATATTTCCCCAAATACCGACACCTGTAAAGATCAGGTATCCGATCAAACTCAGGAACATGACCGCGGTGACCGAGGACAATCCGAAAAGCACATACCAGAGCGTCGGTTGCGGATCTTCTGCAACGCGACAGACCATCTCGGTAATCGAACTGTAGGTTTGATTACCGGTGATCAACGGAGCGCGTCGGCCGGGAGTATCGTTCGTGTTGTCGATTTCCCGAGGATTATACTGTGTCTTCACACTAGCTGTTGTGGCCATGGTCACCTGATTCGTGGGAGTCGTTGTGTGAATGCCCATGCCCGTGGCCGGGTCGGTTTGGATGAAGCTGGGTTGCAGTCTGCAATCGCTTCGGAACGTTTCGGACGCGCGACAAGTAGAGCGTCCGAGGTTTGATATTGATTTCTTCAAGCACTGCGTACGCTCGTGAGTCCTGGTGAGACTTGTAGACACGACTGGTCTTATCGTGAAGATCGCCGAAGGTGATCGCATGCGATGGGCAGGCCGCTTGGCAAGCAGCGATCAAATCACCGTCGTGCACCCTTCCGTCCCCCTTGGTCTTCGCAGTGATCTTCGCATTTTGAACTCGCTGAATGCAATAGGTGCATTTCTCCATGACACCCCGACCTCGCACGCTGACCTCAGGGTTGAGAACGAGCGATTGCAGCTTTGCCGAGGCTTTCTCTCGCTTATCACTCCAACCATAGAAGTAACCATACTCCGTGTTGTAGTTGAAGTAATTGAAGCGGCGAACCTTGTAGGGACAGTTGTTCCCGCAGTACCGGGTACCGATGCACCGGTTGTAAGCCATAGCGTTGATACCCTCTTCGGTATGAACGGTCGCAGCGACCGGGCACACCTGCTCGCAGGGAGCCGTCTCGCAATGGGCACACATCATCGGTTGCGTGACGATCGTAGGATCGATGGGGTCTAGAAAACTACCTTCGCTCGAGGTCGTGTCGTAATCGCATTGGAAGTAACGATCGATCCGAAGCCAATGCATCTCCCGACCGCGAATGACTTGCTCCTTACCCACGATCGGGACATTGTTCTCGGACTGGCAAGCGATCACGCAGGCGTTGCAACCTGTACACTTGTTCAGATCAATTGCCATTCCCCATTTGTAATTTTCGTCGACCGTAGGCTCTTTCCATAGCGACTCGTTTGCAAAATGGTGCTCCACGGTCTCTGCAGTGAAACTCGCATTTTTCTTATACTCATCGAGAGTTCCCTCGCGAACCAATTGAGGAGATCGCTTCGCGTTCTCCCGCATACCACCTTCGTCCTCGATGGCGAAGTGATCCTGGGTTGTAGCCAGTCGGTACGCCTTGGTGGTATTCCGAGCCGTCACGCCCGTGTAAATCGCGGCCTGCCGCCAACGTCGGAAGGAAGAAAGGTTGGTCCCGACCCCACTACCAATGACCCCGGCCTTGTTCTTTGCTCGTCCGTAGCCGAGGTTGATGGTAAAAGATCCCTCCGCGTGCCCAGGCACGACAAACACAGGCAACGTCACCTTGGAGTCTCCGGCGGTGAAGGTTGCCAGTTCGCCCTGTTTAAGCCCAAGCTTTTTCGCGGTACCGATGCTGCAGATCGCCGCATTATCCCATGTGAGCTTGGTGATCGGTTGCGGCATTTCTTGCAACCAACCGTTGTTGGCAAGTCGACCGTCATAAACAGCCTCGCTCGGTCGCACAACGACTTCCAGACTATCACTATCTAGCTGCAGTCGCATCTCACCCTCAGGCAGCTCGTTTGGCGATGCTATCAGCTCGCCACCTTTGAGCGACTTTGCTTCCGACTTCAATTCGCCAGTAAATGGCTTGGCCGTCGTGCCGGCCATAAACCCCAAGTGCAAAGTTTCTTTCCATTGACGCTCGGACAGAGTTCCACCCGCTGCGAGTCGAGCTGTCTCCATCACGATCTTCTCGCCATTCGTCTCAGGCAAGCCGGCGAGAATCGCCAGTAACTCAATCGCGGATTTTCCATCAAGTAGCGGGGCGATCATCGGCTGCCCAACGCCATAAACTCCATCCTGGGCTCGCACATCTCCCCACGCCTCGAGTGGATGCGTAGCCGGAACTGACCATGTGCAACTATCCGCGGTTTCATCATCATGATTCGCTAGATAAACGGAATTGCCGATTTTGTTGATCGCATCCGCGAGGGCGATATCCCCAGAGGCCGTGAACACAGGGTTGTTGGCGATGATCCAAAGCGACTTGAATTCGCTCGCTCGATTGACGAAATCATCGAGCTTGATGGAATCGACATCTGCGAGTTCATTGGGAATCTCATACAGATGGATGGTCTTGCCGACGTTCCCCAACTTGGCGTTGATTCGGATCGCTGCCAGCTGGACATTCACGTCGAAATGCGAACCAACACAAAGAACACCCTCCCCTTTGTTTCGGAGCAAATCACCAACGACCGCATCCACGACGCGCTGGATTTTGTCTTGGTCGGAGAGCTTGTTGTAGGGAACCTCCTCATCTCGGTCCTCGACAATCGTACCCGCATCGATGGCTGCTTCGATTTTTCGGAGCAGGTACGGAATTTGGGACGACTGGAGCGCGAGACGGAAGTCCGCTGCCGAGCCCGTTATCGAGTATTGAGATTCGATACAGTAAAGTCGATTCACCCATTCACCGTCTGGAGATCGATGATTCGCGAACTGGCGGGCGTTGTGAACCGCATTTGGCTCCGCCCCGAACAAGTCCGTGTCCAGAGCAACGATCACCTTGGCTGCGTCGAGCTCCAAGGCGAAGCTGGACTTGCCAGCGCCTACCGCTGCGAGCGCCTTATTGACGTTCCCGGTGTAAACGGATTCATACTTCACCAAGGTTGCCTTGGGATACTTCGCTTTGACATCCGCAATCGTCCTTCGAAGCGACGGACTTTGCGAAGGTTCAAAGAGAAGAGCCAGGCCCTCCCCGCCGTTTGCCTCGAGTTTGGCTCTCTCCTCGAGGATGTACGTCGCCAAGCTATCCCATGCCTGCAGCTTGTTACTAGCAGCATCGCTGTCAAAAACCTCTGGATTCGAGCCAGGTTTCGCTCGCTTCAGTGGATGCGGAATACGGTCCTGATCGTACAAGGACAGAATGGATGCCTGCGTCTGCGCGTCAGTACCAGCGGATCTCAGCTTTTTATTTTCCGCAAAGTCCTTCGGCTGGGAGTTCGCGTAGGCTGGGTGATCCGGATTGCCGTCGACTTTGATCGGACGACCTTCGATGTTCGTGATCAGCGCGTGAACGATCGCGCCTGCCCATTCGAAATTCGTCGCGAAGAATTCCGGTAAACCCGGCACTCGACCTTCGGGACGCATCACGAAAGCGCCAATCTCCTCACGGTTGTATCTACAACCCGCCATCCCGCCGAGAGCGAGGGAGGCACCCATCATTTGAATCCAGCGGCGCCGAGATACGCCCTCCGGAAACTCCGATGCTGCCTGCGGAAATTCCCTGGTCAGGAACTGCTCAAACTCTGGAGTTTTCTGCAGTTCGTCAATGCTACGAAAATAACGCTGTCTATGATCGAAACCGGTGAAGCTCATCGGTGGCACACCGCACAATTGGTTTGAGGCTTGATATTGTTTTGCAACATGTGCTGCTTGGGATCAAAATCAGGTGACATTTCTTTGGTCCACGCCAAGTTCGTCACTTCGCTGACCGGCCGAAAGTGAGGTTCAGGATTGCGGTGGCAATCAATACACCAAGTCATCGACTGATTTTCTGCTTGATAAACGATTTCCATTTGATCGACTCGGCCGTGGCAGGTGACGCAAGAAACGCCTCTGGCAATGTGGATCGAATGATTGAAGTACACATAATCCGGCAAACGGTGGATTCTCACCCAATCCACAGACTCACCGGTCCGCCAACTTTCGTGGACCGGTTTCAGCTTGGGACTCTCCGAGTGAATCGCCGACAATGCAGGAGCACCGGCGCTCGTCTTAGGACTATGGCAATTGATGCACGTTTGAGTCGGCGGAATCGACGAATGCGCTGACTTATCCACCGAGTTATGGCAGTAACGACAGTCCATCTTCAGTTCACCCGCATGGAGTGCGTGGCTGAACGGAACCGGTTGCTCGGGGCGATAGCCTGTGTTCAAAGTTACCGGGTCGGTGGCACCCAAAAACAGGACACTACCATAGAGCACACCGCCAGCAATTAAGACACCGACTAGTGCTAAAAACTTGTTGATCCACCGAGGGAACAAGAATCGTTGCATACTCATTACGTTTTCTTCATCTGTGGTTCATGCCCGGTGCGGCAGGAATGAATCAGAACCCAAGTCGACGACCAGCGCGGCGACGGCGGTAAGCCGCGAAACATAGGAGGTTTGCGTCAAACTCAACCCGAGATTTTTGGCAAAAACCGGCGGGAGAAGTTGAGCACAAACGGCACACCGTGCGGAAAATCGACATGTTTTCCCGAATTTCGCACAGAGTTTACAAATTACCTATGTTGAGCGAAAGGGTCCTGGTGGTAGTTGCCACTCCAGGCTGTGATGTTTCGTCCCTTTCTGAACCGAAATACTGCAAATCCCTTGTCATCTTTTGATAAGGACAAATGGTCGCATAGCGCCCTAGGGAACAATTCCCCCGAGCTTTTTTACCGGGCTATAAAAACCCAAAGGGATCCTCGCGAAAAGACGGATACGTGGATCCCAGCCCAAGGATCAAATTACGGGGTATCCGGCAGCCTTTTTGCTGCCCGCACACGCAGCGAGGAGGCCATTGGATCCCGATTCGGTCGTCATTCTCGATACCCGACGCGCGTCATGGGCTAAATCGACTTCTGACCTGCACCTCACATCGCGAGCAGGAACCTCCCGGAGTGCCTACGAGACGATTTCCAGCGAGTAATGAAGAAATGCGCCCGATTCCCGAATCTTCAGAAACATTTCGTGAACCCGCAATGTCGATGCAGTCGATACGATCGATACGCAGAGTCAGTCGAGGCGGACACACCAATATTAGAAGTGGATTGATGATCAGCCCTATGCATACAGTTATTCGAATAGAACATGCCACAATCGAATCGTGCTACGACAACACGGAAACCATAACGATGCCAGTCGTTCCACGGGAGCGTTACACGGGTTCGACGAGTGGCTCGGCAAGCCGAGGTGAGGGCGTCCGACTGATGTCGAATCCATTCGCGGACAATGGAGAACGTGGAGGTTTAGGGCATGAGCGAGTAACGGTCCGTGTTCGCGACCTAGCGCAGGGTTTGAGGGCAATGGCGGCCATTCAGCTCGCCTGGTTGGATGACCTCGGTGACGACCCTGTCATTCTGACACGCGATTTCTACGAGGTTTTTCTTGTCTGCCAGCAAGTTCGTCGGGCAGCCTAGAATCGTCTAAAGCTAGCAGATTGATTTAACGCTACCAGACTTTTCGTATTGACGCAGTCGAAGGGATTCGTCTATCCCTCCGACGCTATGTCTCGATCGATTCGTCTGTTCCTACGATATGGTCCAGCCCTCCGGTTGCGTTTCTCGCGATCCGGGGTTCGCATGCTCCTCGCTTGGCTTCTGATGCTCGCGATAACGACCATGGGTATTGGCTGCCGAAGGGCTGCGTTTACCGAAGTCTATATTGAAAGCATGGCGAGTGAAAACCGAGCGTTAGAAGACCGGATCTATGAATACGATCATGCGTATCGGGATTTGGAGCGAGAACTCGAGGAGCAGCAAAGGATCAATGCCCACCTGCAGTCCAAACTTTCAGCTCTTCAGGAGAACAAAAACCGTTCTCTTCTCGAAATTCCGGAAACGGATACGTCGCCAAAGCGATCTAAACCGAAATCCGACGCCGACGAATCTTTCCAGTTGATTCCGCAAAATCGCGACCAAAACGAAACGATCGAACCAGCCCCGTCGATTCCTAGGTCTCCTGCATCGCCACCTCCTATCGATTTGAGTCCTCGGTCGCCTAGCGACGTAAAGGCTGAATCTCTAATTCCTCCAGCGAAGGAATTGAACCAGAAACTGCCTCCGAGCGTGGACTCACTGAAGCCGGAACCCATTTTACCGTCCAACGAGGGAGAACTGCTGCTCCCTCCCAAGAAGAGTGGAGCACCTGGGGAATCCAGCACGGAACTGAAAAACATTCGTCGCAAGAGCGATGCAAAAGAACTCGCTGAGGAGGTCGTCATGCCTCCAGGGATCATTCGTTCGGCGCAGCAGCCCAAACTTTTGGAGCCTCCGAGCAAAAGTGGCTTCCCAAGCTCTCCACCGAGCGCCCTGCCACCACTACCCAAACTGGATCAGGGAACGATCCTCCAGGGAAGGATCCGGCTGCCGGACTCGTTGGTGATTCCAGCGAGCGCTGAAATTGCGGGAAATTCCCAGCCTAACGACACGAAAATCGTCGAAATTGGTTTTCATCCCACGCTCTGTCGGGGACACAACTTCGACGAACAACCAGGGGATGATGGAATCTATCTGGTACTAACCCCACTCAATCAGACGGGACAAGCCATCAATCAACCGGGGCGAATCACGATCGTCGCAGAGGAGCAAACGGAAGAAGGGAATCGGCGCATCGCCGCTTGGGAAATCAGCCGAGCGGAAGTCGAAGATCTATTGGAGCCAATCGGGGTTTCTCAGGGGTTCCACCTCCACCTGCCTTGGCAGAATCAGGTTCCGAGTCATTCGTCGGTGCAAGTGTTTGTTAAATACGAAAGTCTGGATGGACGCGTTCTCGTGAATCGCAAAGAGATTTCGCTTCGGAGAACAGGAAGTCGGCAGGGTAGTTGGACACCCAGGTAAGTCGGAACGGGGAAACTCGGGCCACAGTCCAGGTCGGCTCTCTATCGAGAGCCG
>JBBAXA010000040.1:5715-15854 GCA_040396935.1 Pirellula sp. | reverse complement strand
GCTATACCGAAAGCGTCTGTGCAGGAGCCTCATCGCGCACGAAACTTCTGATTGGCTCCAGAGTATTGAATGTCCCATCGATCCGTCGTTCTCGGCGTATTCGGTTTCAATGGATTGAGAAAAGCATTTTACTAAGCGTTTGTGCTTGATTGCACTCACTCCCTCGAAAGGAATCGAATGCATCACCGATCCGAACTGGAAAATCTCGGACCCAGGGAGGGCGAGTCCCCAGGAGACTGGTCATCTCTGCCATTGCGTGATGTTCCATCTCCAACTCTCAGAGATGGTTCATCTCCATTTTTCGTGAAATTCCGCGAGCGGGTACTCGATCACAGTGAAGGGCTTTCGGCGTTCCTCGCGAATTTGCCACAGCCTGTTATATCCACGGGTTACCAGATGCGTTCTTTCGCGGACATAGTCTCCATCGAGATACCGTTTGTCAAAGATCGGATCTTGGCAGTCCACTGAAGGGAATCGCTCGTCGTCAATAAATTGCGCGAAGGCCGGTGCGCACGTCAGGTGGCATTCCGGACTGGTATGCAACACCTCTGGATCGATCTCCCCGATGACGAATCGCAGGTAGAGTTCGCTCTCGGTGATGTGCTCTACCTCTAAACCGCAGACCCGGCAAAGGTAACCTTGATCACATCTTGCCATGAGTTAACCCCTTTGCCCTTTTTGCTACAGGCCCAGGACATCGAACATCGAATAGAGTTCGGGAGGCTTGCCGACCAGCCATTTGGCGGCAGCGATTGCTCCCGTCGCGTAGCAATCACGGTTCGAGGCCGCGACACGAAGCTCGATCGTTTCACCCATCATGCCAAAAATGATGGTGTGTTGCCCCGCGTCATCCCCGACGCGAACCGCATGGTAGCCGATCTCGTTGTGGGGACGTTTACCACAGAGACCTTCGCGACCGTGGACATGTTGAGAAATCCCCATCGCGTTGGCGACGATCTGTCCGAACTTCAATGCAGTGCCGCTCGGACTGTCTTCCTTGAATCGATGATGCCTCTCGATGATTTCCACGTCCGCACCCCCTGCAACCTCTTTTAAGGCTGTGGCGGCTTGTTCGACGAGCTTCATCGTCAGATTGACAGCAACGCTCATGTTGGGTGCATAACAGATCGGAATGCTGGAGGAGGCGGCTCGAATTCGATCGATCTGCTCAGGCGATAGGCCTGTCGACGCGATCACCAAAGGGATTCCTCGGGCGATGCATTCGGTCAGAGCCTGTTGACTCCCCTCGGGTGACGAGAAGTCGATCGCAGCATCGGCGTGCGTGGGCCAGGCGGCGGAAATAGGCAGGCCCAACGGCGAAACTCCCGACGCCGTACCAGCGTCCATCCCCAGGGAGGAGGATTGCGGACGTACGATCGCTCCCACTAATTGGATTGCTGGATCTGCACTCCCGAGCGCGATTAGCCGTTTTCCATTTCTCCCCGACGCGCCGTGAATCACCAATTGAAGTCGAGTAGCCATCTGCATTTTGCCCAAGGTTCTAAGAAGGTAATCTCCAACTCGTCTTCATACCAATAACTCACTCGGTTCGCTAGGGTTAACCCATTCGGTCGAGGTACGCCAAGTGGTCCTTCGCTAGGGCGTGCGAGTTTCAGCCATGAAATCTATGACTATGGAGAGCGGAGTCGCCCGGCGATGGCCTCTCGCAGAAGTCTCACCAATCATGGAGTTCCATCCTCCTTGACCGGACAAACGGCTGATCCCGAGCCCCATCGATACGGCATCGCTATGACTCTACTGAGCGTACCAAACGACAAGTCGTTCCGATTGCTGGAGGCTGGATAACAAGTTCACTCGGGTGCGATGCCTCCAGGACGAAAGCGGACCAAATCCTTGAGCGCGATCCAGGGCGACCACGAGCCGAACCATGTCGTCTAAGTCAGGGCTGCGGCCATGGGTTGTCCATCGCAGCAACCATTGTGAGATAGGGTAAAGGATGACCAGCGCGCGAAGGCTCTCGACCAACGACCACCCTCGGCGATCCGCAATCGCATAGATTCCAGAAGCACTCGATGCAACGAAGAATCGATCGAGTACCCCATCGACCTCTGGGGCTACTAACCCCAACGGTTTCTCGATTTCGGAAAAAGGGATCGATCGGAAAACAGGCTCCAACGAAGGAGTGTTTCCAACCCCGCGCGCGAACCTCCAACTCATTTGCGAGTGATGCAACCGTCGATACCACTTTCCTTCGTATCGATAGTTCGGATGCAGACGAGCGAATTCGATCGCCATCTGTCGCAACATGAGCTTCGCCAAACCATTCGGTGGAGTGCGAGACTCAAAGAATGGCTTCGATTCATCTGGCACCAATTCTTCGAGTGTCGAAACCAATTCCTTAAACTTCGAGTCCGTCCATCGACGAGTATTCGCTCTGGCGAGGTTCTCCGTGAATTGGGCTACATGCACGACGCGTCGCACAAGTGGGAACCTGAGATCGCTGAGGATTCGCTCGACCGCGTTGAATACGAAGTCGACGGTATCCCAGCCGCGCGACTCGCCTGGCTTGATCGCGGGCGCCGAGATATCAGGGACCTTTAATGCATTGTCACGGATCCAATTTTGGACTCGATGGAGATACTCGTTGCCAGGCTTGCCAAGATCGGCAGCCGATGTTGGGCAAGATCGCCGAATGGCCAGCTTCCCGTGCTTGGCACGCGGTATGAGCTGTAGAGGAAAGACCTGGCAGATGAGAGGTTTCTGATCCTCCCCGAATTGACTGTGTATCCGGCAGAGACCTCGTTCATCCAGGAAGACGCAACTGCCATCTTCTCGATGGGCTAATCGTTTCCTGTTTGAAAAAGGCGATACGGCAACAACCGTTTTTATCCCCCGGAAATCCGGGTGTTCGCCCCATCGTTGGCTTTGGATTTTTTTTAGATCGAGATCGCTAAGCGGTATCTCGGACCCTCGGCAGCATACACCGCAGTTCCGACACTCCCAGCGATCGGAATCGGAGGCAAGCACGATCGGTAATGTTTTCGATGCCATGGATTCGATCTCGGTAAATGGATTCACACCGCAGGGTCGAGCAAGCTCTGACGGCTCGATTCGGCAATCGAAAACGTATCTTCTGGAAAAGCCGAGACGGCTATGATCGGATGTTCACCTTAATTGATCAACCGCCTCAAATACACCTTCGAGCCTGGAGAGTAGCTAGCCAAACCGATGCCCCGGACTCCATTCTCGTCCACCGAATCGTGGATCAGGACCAGCCGCAGCGGAACCGTTGGATTTCCAGGGTTCCGGAACGAGCTTTCCTCCAGGGAACCATCCTTTGGGAATGCGAAGCGAAACATCAGGATTGCTGCATCCAAGAACTAAAAAATCCCTTGAATCCACACATCCATGGTCTCCCAACCGTCTCGACACAACTTCTTTGCCGAAGCTGGCGGAGACATCCCGAATAGCCATGGTCTGGCACGCGAACGATGGCGGCCGAACTGAACAATTTTCATTCAGCTATTGGCAACGCAGTCCCGAGAACATACCGTGACTTATAAGTAAATCGTGGTTATCCCGTTTGTAAGGACTCCGTATGTGCAATACATCGCTAGGGCAGTGGAGAACGGTTCGGCTCTTTGGTTGGATGCTCGTTTTGGGCGCCAGTTTTGCCTGTCCGATTGAGGCCCAAAGCAACCGAGCCAAGATGATCGACGGCGGGGTAGCCTTTCTCAGAAAGGCTCAATTGGAGGACGGTTCGTATAGCAGCAAGACAGGGCCTGGTGTAACAGGTCTCGTATTGAACAGCCTGATCGCTTCGGGACTCGGCGAAGGGGATCCGGTCGTTGACAAAGCCGTCCGATATATTTTGAGCACAGCGAGGCCCGATGGCGGCCTATACGCGGAGGGTTCGCGTCATGCGAATTACGAGACTTGCCTCGCCATGGTCGCTCTCGCGAAGCTCAACAAGAATGGTAAGTACCAGGAGCTGATCGGCAAGGCAGAGAAATTTGTCAAGAAGCAACAATGGGACGAGGGGGAGGGGCTGGAGTCGAGTGACGCAGCCTATGGAGGAGCAGGTTATGGGAGCAAGTCACGACCTGATCTATCGAACACCTCTTTCCTGATCGAAGCGCTTCGTGATGTTGGCAATGGCGAAGACGATCCGGCAATCCAACGCGCCCTTTCGTTCGTCTCGAGATGCCAGAATTTGGAATCGCCCTTCAATAAGACACCGTTTGCCAACAAGGCAAACGATGGCGGTTTCTATTACACGCCTGCCAACGGTGGAGAGTCTTTCGCGGGAATCGACGAGACGACAGGCGCGTTACGATCCTACGCATCCATGTCCTACGCCGGCTTGAAAAGCATGATCTTCGCAGGTGTCAAGAAAGACGATGTTCGCGTCAAAGCGGTAAAGGACTACCTGTTCAAGAATTATTCGGTAAGCACAAATCCCGGTATGGGTGAAACCGGTCTTTACTATTACCAGCACACGATGGCCAAGGCGTTGGCGGCGTTAGGGGAACCCAATTTCGATACGAAGGACGGCCCTCGGAACTGGAAGGCTGATTTGATGGAACAACTACAAAAAACCCAGCAGCCAGACGGTTCGTGGGTCAATCAACAGGTTCGCTGGATGGAAGGTGATCCCAATCTAGTGACAGGCTATGCGCTGCTAACCCTCTCTTATCTGAAATGATCGCCCCAGCAACAACCCTACCCCTGGATCATGCATCCGGTTTGGCTTCCTCGTATCTTTCTTGTCTTTCTTAACAACAACGTATTCAGTAAGCCTCGATCGAGTACGTTCCAGCGTGCAACCCTAGCGCTAGGCCTAAGCTCTCGATCGATTGTTTTTGTTCTGCCCTCGAGTCCGGTCCTCGCGCTCGGTGCATGCACTGGGAGCTCACGATCGCTGATTCCCCACGATCGCCCAGCAGTGTTATGAAAGGCCAGTCTTCATCACGCGGATGCTTTGGTCGATTCCCAATTTTTTTGAAGCTTGATTGCGGTCTCGGTTGCATGTTCTGCGAAATCCAATCGTGATAAATCCTCCAATACCAATTGCTCGGGATATTCGCGGTTGATGATGCTCCGCAACTGTTCTGAACGGTCCCGATTCAGTCGCGCCGATTCCGGCAAGGCGCGGAGTTGGTCAGGAGTGACGAGGACTCTTAATCTCAAGCAAGCCGGTCCACCACCGTTCGCCATGCTTTGATGCAAAGGGACGTAATCGAAATCCGATATCCTGGGAATCTCTTTCTTGAGACGCGTCATGACCGACTGAACGGATAGCGAGTTTTGGCAGGTCGATGGGCATAGGATGCGCCATGTTCCGTCTCTTGGAGTGACAATCTGACTATTGAAAAAATAAGTCGCTACAGCCTCCGACAGGGGAAGTTCGTTCCTGGCAATCCGAATCACTAAAGGCTTAACAGAATGGATTCGTTCGAATTGGTTTTGGAGTTGCTCGATGACACGCTCCTCCTGTTCAAAAGCATCTTCGTGGTAAATAAGAAGATTCTCATGACTCGTGGAGATAACATCGTTGTGAAAAACCCCGGCATCGATCGCCGCTGACGTCTGTTCGGCAAACACGCATCGATTGTTCGGTAGCTTGAGCGATTGACTGAGGAGTTGCGAAGCGAGTTTGCTTTGACGCGGAAATCGTTTTCTCGATTGCCAGGAATGAAATCCGTGATCGTCGCTTCCATAGACGAATAGGTAGATACCGCCGTCGCCCGTGTCTGAAGACAGTCGCATCACGTTCGCTGCTCCCTCGTCGCGTAAGGGATAACATCCGAATAATTCGGGATGAACCTGGCAGCCATGGACCGAAGCGAACAGTCGACTGAATTGACTTCGTCGTTCGGAAGCCTCGACGGACCGATGTAGATTCGCCGAAAGGTTAGCGACTTTGATATGCGTGCAGCGGTCGACTGTGTCCGACCCAACACCCACCGTGGCTGCATTCGCTGTCCACATGAATGCAGAGCTGTAGGCGGCTGAAAGAACCGATGGATGATTCTCCATACAGCGTCTCAGGATCGAGGATCGCTCCCCGTCGAAACCCAAGGATTCCAACCATGACCACACAGGGCGGATAGGTGGTGGCAGAAAAAACTGCGGGACCCCGAGAGCATCCAACAGTTCCATTTTGTGAAGGCCCTCCAAGGCCGCGGAACGAGGGCTCGATGGAGTGTGTCGGTTCGACTCGCTGGCGATATTTCCCACACCCAAGCCGCCGTAATGGTGGGTCGGACCGATCAATCCATCGATATTGATTTCAATCCATCGATTCGAAGTCTTCATACGCCGAGCTCTTCTAAACCTGGTGGTAAATTCGACGAAGGTGTCAATCGAGAGGACTCCACCGATGCGATCGGATCACTGCAGTAATCCGCGGCAAAAAATCCACTCGGGCGATGGTTACCACTGGCTCCAATACCACCGAACGGGAGTTTTCCGCTGGCTCCCGTTGTCGGCGAATTCCAATTCACGATCCCAGCGCGAACGGATGCGACAAACCGATCGAAATGCTCGCGGCGATCGGTTAGGATTCCAGCGGCTAGACCATACCGAGACCGATTAGCAACCTCGATCGCGTGTTCGAAACTCTCGACATAACAGACCGTTGCCAATGGCCCAAAATATTCTTCATCGTGTACGAACGAACTAGGAACCTCCCAGAGTCCGGGCGAAACCATACACGGATTGATCGCATCGCGTTTTGATTCAACAAGAGGTTGACCACCTAGCTCGCGATAGATTTCTTGCGCCCTCTGAATTTGGGACGCGGCATCCTCGCTGACCAAGGGACCCATGTAAGGCTCTGGAGAATGAAAAGGATTTCCGTATCGAATCCTCCGGATCGCGAAGGAAAGCTTGTCGACCAGATCTCGATTTTCAGGAATGTCGAGCACGATGAGCCGTCTGGCGCACGTGCATCGTTGACCGCTTGTTAAGTAGGACGACTGGATGATGGTTTCGATCGCGGCTCGTCGCTCCGGCGCCACATCAATCACCATGGGATTGTTTCCCCCCATTTCCAGAGCGAGAAGACAATCGGGACGCCCTGCGAGAGCGCGATGCAGTTCGACTCCAGCCCCAAAGGATCCCGTGAAGAAAACGCCGGCTAGGTCCTCTTTTTGAACGATCCATTGCGCGACCTCTCTAGAGCCGTGCACTAATTCCAAGACTCCTGGAGGGAGTCCCGCCCAAAGCCAGCATCGGGATATCCAGTCTCCGACCGACGGAGTCTTTTCGCTGGGCTTGAACACAACCGTGTTTCCAGCCAG
The DNA here is from genome assembly GCA_040396935.1 of Pirellula sp. Taxonomy (GTDB): domain Bacteria; phylum Planctomycetota; class Planctomycetia; order Pirellulales; family Pirellulaceae; genus JBKCUI01. The sequence continues at coordinate 8,589 of JBBAXA010000040.1, read as the reverse complement.
AAGCGATGGAACGATATGCGCACCCGGAAGATGAAGAGGCAGGTTGTAAGGACCGAGAACGAGTACCGTTCCGATCGCGCGATAACGAATCGAAGTGGCTCCATCGCTCGAGTCCCATCTTCTTTTTTGGATGGCTTCGATGGCGTTCGAAACTTTGGCGATTGCGGATTGGACTTCTGATCGACTTTCCCAGACGGGTTTGCCTGTCTCTAGCGTGATGGATTTAGCGATCTCATCTTGGAAATGGTGCAGCGCCTCGGCAAACCTCCGACAAACGTCCATCCGTTCGTTGCTCGTTCGGTCCGCCCAATTCGACTGCGCTTCCCTAGCACGCTCATAAGAGGTATCTAACTCTAGGCTACTCGCCCACCTCCCATCCCACGTTGGAGTCTTATCGATAGGACTGAATCGGGTGTAAGATTTTTCTGGAAACGTCATTTCAGCGTTCTTCGTCTCGGTCTGAGTGTGAAACGTAATCGATCCAATGCTTGACGGCTCGACCACTTAAACACTTTTTGTCCAGCAATTCGATTGCAATTCGATCAATCGCCTTCCACGTGATGGTGTCATCGAGCATGTGATGGACTTTGTCGAACCATCTTTGCTGAATCCGCTCGACTTGTTTGTCCGTAGCGCCCCGAGAGCGAGCAAGCTGTCGAATGCCGATCATGTCCTGTTCGGCTCCGCCCCAGTTGTATTTTTGCGTGTGTTTGAATTCAGCGATGACCCCAGCGAATAGAATGAGTGCATGCACCTCCAGGCTGTCTTTTGGTTTGGTGCCACGCCGCTGACTCATCTGGACCTGGCCCAACCTCAGAGAATTACGCTCGATCGTTACTTTTTCAACCGGGCGCCCGAGCAGCATTGCGACAACGGCATGCCCTGCTTCATGGTAGGCAGTCGCTGTATCGTCGATCGGGTTTTGTTCTTCGGAGTCCACGTTTGAAAAATCTGTTCTCTTTTCTGGTGATTCATCGCAAAGCCTACCGGAAGAGCCTTTCTACCCTTCGATCGATGGGGCTTCAAGCCGACTCAATGGCAAGGATCCTCGCTGTTTGGCCCATGAGCTGCTTCAGTCTACAGCGGGCCAGAACTTTACGCCTCCTACGGGTCGCTAAAACTCGAACCTGAAGAGAAGGTCATGCAGTTGAACTCGCCTTTCTGAATCCAATATCCCAAAGACCCCGGGGCTTTGACTGTTGCTCTGATTTGGAGCACGACGATCGTAGCAACGTCTTGTATCGTAGGCGAAAATCACATATTCAGTCCGAGCCTATGCTAAAAGCGCATAAGATCCATTGGAATCATTGGAAACAAAAAAACATTTCTGCCGTACGCGACTACGCGAAAGGATATCACTCCTTGAGCGTGGCGGTCGAAACGCGATGCGTTGAAATTCACTCCTCAGATGCATCCTTCGGCGGAACCCGTATACCTCAAGAACCTCTTTATACCTGCGTTCAAAACGCACGCGAGTTTGTTGTGTATCGGACAACGAACTTCTCTCGACACCGAGGACCGATATTCGAAAGCCTCAGCGACATTGCACTTTGGCTCTGAAGCATTTGAGCGGGATCGTAGAACCGTTCATTGCAATCGCTACATCCGTTTTAGTCTGCCCCAGTTCCCAAGGAACATTTGGGCAAAATGAATCGCTTGGGTTGCGTTTTACGAAACAGAAGGAATAGCTAAGTGTGTTCGCGTCATAACGCCATCAAATGAGTTGGCGACTGGATGAGGGCCAGGACGGGCAAGCAACCAGATTTTTCCAGGCGCGGTAAAAAGAAACCTTTGTTTGTATTTGGAGATACATCCATGCGTCGTTTAATCGCTTCCCTGGCCGTTGTTGCCGTTGCTGTTGGTTTTTCTTCGACAGCTTCCGCTGGCCTTTTCCATAAGAAGAGCTCCTGCTGCGAGCCAGCACCTGTTTGCTGCGAACAGCCAGCACCTGTTTGCTGCGAAGAAGCTGCTCCTTCTTGTGGCGGACCAAAGTTCCAGCTCAAGGGACACCTGAAAGGCCTCATGGCTAAGCTTCATGCCAAGAAGTCCAGCTGCTGCGAGCCAGCTCCAGCTCCATGCTGCGAAGCACCAGCTCCAGCCCCAGCACCTTGCTGTGCAGCACCCGCACCAGCACCTAGCTGCGAACCAGCTCCTGCCGCATGCTGCGAAGCTGCAGCTCCAGCTTGCTGCGGACCAAAGTTCCAACTCAAGGGCCACCTCAAGGGTCACCTGAAGGGGCTGATGTCGAAATTGCATGCCAAGAAGTCCAGCTGCTGCGAGCCAGCTCCGGCTGCTTGCTGCGACGCAGCACCAGCTCCTAGCTGCGGATGCAACTAATCCTTCGATCTACGCCCATCCCGCCTTTTGTAGACGCTTGGTCTAGAGTGAGGGTCTCAACGAAGTTGAGGCCCTCATTTTTTTTGCTCGGCTATCGTCGCTAGGAATCTCTCTTATCGTCGCTCGGAATCTCTTTGGAGTGCGTTGGAAAAAATTTGGACTGCAGTGGCGATAATTTGGAGTGCGGTGGCGATTAGACACCGCTTTGGAATCGGAACTGAATAGACGCGTCGCTGCAAAGTCCGGCTCGACTGCAGAGGTACGATCAACAAGCGACCCAGTAAACGATCGCGATTCGGTTCGCCGCTATCGAGCCGAGGTTTACCCTTCTCGGGCTGAGGTTTAAGAGCGTCGAAAACTAGATCAAAGTACCATTCCAAAGCTGTGCTACAGCACAGCACTCCAAAAGAGAAAAAACAGCACTTCGAAAACGGCTCATCAACGTACACGTTGGCGAATCCAGTTCGGTTTCGGTGGCCAAAAATTTGGAGTGCGGTGGCGATTAGACACCGCTTTGGAATCGGAACTGAATAGACG
>JBBAXA010000040.1:171-5615 GCA_040396935.1 Pirellula sp. | reverse complement strand
CCAAAGCTGTGCTACAGCACAGCACTCCAAAAGAGAAAAAACAGCACTTCGAAAAAAGAAAACACAGCAACCACCTGACACTGTGTCAACCGTGCGGAACCTTAAGGTCACGGTTGGGTAGCAGTTGCCTCGATGGAATTCCCCACGGAGTCGGCATTTTCGGAGGGCGATGCTTCTGCAACTTCGCTGACCGTTTCCGATCCTACGTCGGACGCAACCTCAGTACAGGAGCCTTTACAACCTGAACTACAACAGGATCCCTCGCATGCTGAAGCGTCTACAGGTGCGACGACTTGTCTGCTACTGCATGCTGAACAGCTACCGTCACTGGCTCCTCCCAGCATTCCTGATTTTACGCCGCCCGAATAGAGAATCCAGCCGAGCACCGCCATTCCTGCGATGCCAAACAGGACCTCTGGGATACCTCTCGATTTCATAACTTTCCCCAATTGCTGGTAGGTAAGACTTTCCATTGCTGGAATTCGACTTCTTGGATTCTAGTTTTTTTCCCTCGTCATTTCTACGTGACTCTATTCGGAAGGCAACGTATTTTCGTCCGTTGTTGACAGCTCCAGGTTTCCAGGCGGGAGGGGTGGCGATTGTCTTTGGCTGGGATGTCAACTAGGATTGAGGTTTGGTTCGAAGCCTCGCACCGACCCAATCTCGATCCTCGAGGAGAATTGCAAAGACCATGGCAAATCGTCATGTCAGGCACCCCTTGGCGGCTTTGCTAGCGCTCTTTTACCTCGCGCCTTGCGATGCCATTCTTTTTCCCACTAATGCTTTGGCGGTTGAAACTCGAATTGATTTCCAGCGTGACATCGCTCCGATTTTTGCAGAGCACTGCAATCACTGCCACGGAGTGGATGAGGCGACTCGGCAGGGGGGGCTCCGACTCGATCAGCGTGAAACCGCGATGCGCGGTGGGGAATCGGGACTTCCGGCCATCATTCCCTTCCAAGGTGATCAGGGTGAGGTTCTAAAACGGATTCTGTCGAAGGATCCCGAGGAAGTCATGCCACCACCCAGCGAGAAGAAGCCGCTGGCTGCGATGCAGATTGAGAAAATCAAAGGCTGGATAACCGATGGTGCAGCGTACTCAACCCATTGGGCTTTCACCGCCCCCGAGAAAGTAAATCCCCCTGGTCCTGAAGCGAGGCATCCCATCGACGCTTTTGTGATCGATCGATTAGGGAGGGAGAAACTTCCGGTGAACGATTTGGCCGCCCCAAATGTTTTGGCGAGGAGATTGTATCTCGATTTGGTCGGCCTACCCCCTAGCCCCTCCGAGTTCAAGGAGATGGAAACGCAGGGTTACGAGTCCACGGTGGATAAACTCCTAGCGAGCGAGCGCTTCGGCGAGAAGTGGGGACGACACTGGTTAGACCTCGCTCGTTACTCGGATACCAATGGATACGAAAAGGATTTGCAACGCGAACAATGGAAGTACCGGGATTGGGTGATCGACGCGCTCAATCGGGATATGCCCTACGATCGATTCATTATCGAGCAACTCGCGGGCGATCTATTACCATCTCCCTCACCGGATCAAATCATCGCGACCGGATTTCTACGAAACAGCATGATCAACGAGGAAGGAGCGATTGTTCCCGAGCAATTTCGCATGGTTGAATTGTTTGATCGCATGGACTGTATCGGAAAATCGATTTTGGGATTAACCACGCAGTGCGCTCAATGCCATACGCACAAATTCGATCCGATCACTCAGGACGAGTACTATGGCATGTTTGCTTTCTTCAACAACTCTTACGAAGCGCGTTCATGGGTCTACACCGACCAGCAACGCAAGCAAATTACTGACATCCATCGCAAGCTGGAAGAGTTGGACCACCGCTCGAAAGAGAAGCGACCGACATGGCAAACCGAATTGATTATTTGGGAGAACGAGATCCGCGCACAGGAAGCGGCATGGAGAGAGCTCGTATTCCACCAATTGGAAAGCGTAAGCGGGCTCAATCACCCTACCCAAGAGCCGGATCAATCCATCTTGATGCTCGGTCACACCAGCGGTGATGTGTTTTTTGTTTCAAAGCCAGAAGCGAACGGTATCACGGGGCTGCGACTCGAACTTCTCAATCACGATGATTTACCCCACGGGGGGCCTGGTCGCAGCCGGCTGGGAACGTGGGGAATCCACGAGATCGAGCTCTATTCAAAAGCGCCCGATGCAAAAGAGTGGACGAAACACAAGCTGGTGAATGCTTCAGCCGATTATTCCCAGCCAGAACAAAAATCGGCGGATGGAAAAAAGAAGTCCGGACCAGAAGCATTTTTGATCGATGGTACCGACGACTCGACCTGGTTGGCAGACAGAGGTACTGGACGTCACAATCGACCATCCGTAGCGGTCGTGCAACTCGAAACTCCTTTGGATCTTCCCAAGGGTAGCGAATTGAAAATTGCCATGCGGATGTCCGACATGGTCGGTTGTTGTCGATGGAGCCTTACGAGCACGCCGAACCCGAAAACTCCTCGTGTGGATTACGAAGCACAGATGGCGATTCGAACGCCTGCCGAGTCCCGCAGCACACGCGAGCAAGCAGTTATCTTTCATGCCTGGCGACAGGCACAGGAGGATTTGAAGGAAATACAGTCCGAGGTGGATACGGTTTGGAAATCCTTCCCGCAGGCGCCTACGTCGATTCTGCACTTGAAAGAAAAAGAACCAGACAAACAACGAGCGACTTATCTTCTCGATCGGGGGAGTTGGGATCGTCCGAAGCAAAAAGTGGCTCCGAAAGTCCCCGAGGCTTTCCATCCATTTCCATCGGGTGCTCCAAACACTCGGCTCGGCTTTGCACTTTGGCTGGTGGACCGCAAGTCGCCTCTTACTGCGAGGGTCGCAGTGAATCGAATTTGGCAAGCTATCTTCGGGTCCGGATTGGTAGAAACATCCGATGACTTCGGAACGCGCGCTCCAGTTCCCGAGTATCGCGAACTGCTGGATTGGCTCGCCGTCGAACTGATGGATCGGGGTTGGAGCCAAAAAGAGATCATTCGACTGATCGTTACGAGCGAAACGTACAAGCGCTCCTCCATTCCAAGCCAGGAGCACTTGGAACGCGATCCGAAAAACCTGCTGCTAGCACGAGGACCCCGGTTTCGTGTAGAAGCCGAGTTGGTCCGTGATCTTGCACTATCGGTTTCCGGCATCCTCCACCATAAGACCGGAGGGCCGGGCGTGATCCCTCCGGTCCCTCAGAACGTGCTCGATTACAACTATGTGTACCCAAGTTACTGGAAGGCCGCGGAGGGGCCGGAACGCTACCGACGGGCTGTGTATGGTTTTCGAAAGCGTTCGATGCCCGATCCGGTGATGACCAATCTCGATGCACCCAATGGGGATTTATCCTGTGCCCGGCGCGTTCGGTCGAATACGCCTCTGGCGGCATTGACGGGGCTCAATGAGATCGTTTTTGTAGAGTCAGCCCAGGCACTCGCCCTCCGCGTGCTGCGAGAGGGGGGAAGCGGCGATCCCGAACGGATCGATTATGCCTTCCAGCTCTGTCTATGCCGTCTACCGACCCAACAAGAGAGAGAAGAGGTCCTCAAATTGCTCGCGACGCGACGCATGCGTATCGCGGAGGGCTGGCTCAATCCTCGGGAGATTAGTACGGGAGATGCCGGAAAACTACCCGTTTTGCCATCGACGACCAATCCACAGGATGCTGCCGCATGGACCATCGTGGCACGTGTCCTGCTGAACCTCGATGAAACACTTTCCAAGAATTAGAACCATGTTTACGAAGCAAAATGAATTTCAGGCTGCGATCGGATCATTCCTAAGAAGGCGTTGGTTCTTTAAGGAATGCGGGGTCGGCCTAGCCAGTGTCGCCGCTGCCTCTCTGCTATCGAATGACCTACGCGGGTCCGATCGATCGTTACAGCCCCTCGCTCCGAAGCAACCCCATTTTCCCGGCAAAGCGAAACGGGTGATCTACATCTTCCAAGCCGGCGCGCCCAGCCACCTGGAATTGTTCGACCATAAGCCAGAGCTGACCAAGCGCAATGGTCAATTGCCTCCCCAAGAACTATTGGCTGGATACCGCGCGGCCTTTATCAATCCTAACTCTGCACTCCTCGGCCCCAAGTTTTCTTTTGCGAAACATGGCAATTGTGGAATGGAGTTGAGCGAAGTCCTCCCGTACACAGCCAAAATAGCAGATCAAATTTGTCTGATTCGATCCATGCAAACCGATGCGGTCAACCACGCTCCTGCGCAGATCATGATGAACACGGGCTCGCAGCAGTTTGGACGGCCCAGCCTCGGAGCCTGGACTCTCTATGGATTGGGGAGTGAATCGCAGGAATTGCCTGGGTTCGTCGTATTGACTAGCGCCAAAGGGACCAGTGGAGGGGCAAGCAATTATGGATGCGGTTTTCTCCCGACCATGTACGGCGGTATTCCCTTCCGCAGTACTGGAGACCCCGTTCTCTACCTGTCCAATCCAAAGGGAATTGATGACGAAACCCAAAGGGCTTCCCTGGATTCTTTGAATCGTCTGAATGCATTAGCCCAACAACAATTGGGTGACCCTGAAATCGCAGCTCGAATTCAAAGCTATGAGCTGGCCTATCGTTTACAAACGAGTGCGCCTGAGCTGATGAATCTGTCGAGCGAGCCTGCTTCGGTCCTCGATCTCTACGGTATCAAAGACATCAACACGGCGAATTTTGCTCGCAATTGTTTGGTTGCCAGAAGACTCGTCGAACGTGGGGTGCGATTCGTGCAGCTCTTCCATGAGGCCTGGGATCAGCATGGTGGATTGACGGCGGGAGTAAAGCAAAATGCACTCGATACGGATCAAGCGAGCGCAGCCTTGATCAAGGATTTGCAGCAACGCGGGTTGTTGCAAGACACGTTGGTCATTTGGGGCGGAGAGTTCGGAAGGACACCGATGGTGCAGGGGGGCAATGACGGCCGAGACCATCACAACCGCTGTTTCAGTCTGTGGCTCGCGGGTGGAGGTGTCAAACCGGGAGTTACCTACGGAACGACCGACGAACTCGGCTTTAACGTGACTGAGAACCCGGTCCATGTGCACGATCTGAATGCGACGTTATTGCATCTACTGGGATTCGACCACACTCGACTTACGTTTCGGGTTCAGGGTCGCGATTATCGCTTGACCGACATCCATGGAAACGTTCTGCCGGGAATCCTGGCCTAGCATCGTTCGGGTCGGCATCGCGTGGGGTCGGTATCGCTCGGCTCGGTTTTGCGACATTCCCGCTCCTTTTTGGTGCGTTCTAGACTCTTAATCCGGTCGCTTTGCTTGTTGCGAGTTCGCAGCCCCGAATGGGCCGACAGGTTGACTGCCGGGGCGACGAAGTCCCCCGGGCGCCAGATCCCCACTCTCCCTCGAGGCCCGAATGGGCCGACAGGTTGACTGCCGGGGCGACGAAGTCCCCCGGGCGCCAGA
>JBBAXA010000040.1:0-71 GCA_040396935.1 Pirellula sp. | reverse complement strand
TCCCCACTCTCCCTCGAGGCCCGAATGGGCCGACAGTTTGACTGCCGGGGCGACGAAGTCCCCCGGTCGCC
>JBBAXA010000039.1:0-53170 GCA_040396935.1 Pirellula sp. | reverse complement strand
TCAAATCCAATTCGGGACCAAATAACCACGGATAACCAGAATCTCCCTCTGCGATGCTCATCCCCTGTACAGGACGGGAATCCGTAGCCATCTCACACGTTCTCACCGAGAATGACCAGAACCTCCTCTGCAGCGCGAACACCATGGAAGAAAGCTTCTTCCATGAGCGCGATCCCACTCAAATCCGAGTTAGCAAAGTGTACGTTTCGATCCGGTTTAGCGGCGGACTGGCGTGGTTCGCTCCAAACAAATCCCGTGTAGGGCTCCACCATCGCATGCCCCCATCGCATGACATCCACTCGGGTCACGAGGGATCGTATCTCGGGATGCGCTATTTCCAAATCGGTCAAAACCATCTCGGCCCAATCCGACCACGATGCTTTCAAAAGATCTTCGCGTGAGAATCGGGGAGTGTTGTCTGCAAATGGATAATACCAGGTCCACACGGTTGGCCCATGATCCTGTCCCGATTGATGTGTCGATACGACATACCCGAGCGATTTGCTTTGGTAGAAGATATTGTCCCAGCAGACGGGAAACCCGAAATCGCGAGGTCGATCGCGCAGATGAATATTGGCTACCAACCACCAACTGTAGCGGAATGGTAAATCGGTAGAGATCGCGCCTTCGCGAAAACCGTCGATGACATGCCTGGCAATCAACTGGGGCGCGGCGAAAATCACTCGTTGGGCTCGATACCCGACCCATTCGTCCCGTCGCTTATCAAAGACCAGCAACTCACTCACGGCGTTCTGGCCGGAATCTCCCAAAGGACGAATCCGAGAGACGATCGCTTGGTTCTGGATATGGGATTCGAGTTTGCTTTTCAGGTGAGCGACAATCGTACCATTGCCGGCTGGCCATGTGATCACGTCCTGCGATTGAGTCGAGTCGCTCCGCAACCGTGCTGCATAGTAGAGGATACCTGCCCAAGCGCTCGTGCGGTCAATCGTCAGACCGTAGTCGTCCCGGCAAGCGTAATCAACATACCAGCGTAAACGCGGAGAGTCCCACCCCTGTTGGTTCATCCATTCCAGCATCGATATCTGGTCGAGGGATCGGGTCACTGGATCCTCGGAAGCATGGGCAATCGGTAGTGTGAAAAGTCGTTTTCCATCCGCACCCCGCTTGAGGGACCATTCTCGCATCTTCTCATGAAAGTCAGCCACTTGAGCAAGCTCTGTTTGCGAGGCACCTTCAACGGGAAACAGTCCCTCTTGCCATATCCCATCGGCAAAAACACGCTCTTCAGGCTCCCTGCACAGGTACTCCTCTGCGATGATTGGAACTCCTTGAGTATCGATTCCTTCAACCACTCCCATCTCTCGGAGGAACTCGATCATGGGCTGGTTCTCCGGGAGAGGTGCTGTGATGTAGTGCGCTCCCCATGGAAACTGAAACCGATCGCGACTGCCGCTACTCGACGTACCCCCGACATGTCCCTCCAGTTCTAGAATCGTGAACTCGGAAAAACCGCGACGCTGAAGATGCCAACCAGCCGTCAACCCTGCGATCCCTCCCCCCACGATCACCACGGGAACGTCGTTCCATTCGCGTATCACGGGGATCGGTTGACTCCGATCTCGCAATCGGTGCCCCATCGAAAAATCGGGACTAAAGAGTTCCCCGTCGATGGAATGCATTTCCGATCTCGAGCATCCAGCGAGCGTTGCAGCCGAAAGCCCCAACAACGAACCGATCCAATCGCGGCGATTAATCGTATCCATGCCACTCCTCATCGTAGTAGCGCACGAGGACCTGGTTGTCTAATCGATTGACCGCAGACTCCAATCGCGGGATGTCTTCCGGGAACACAAAAAGATGCTGCAGGTTGCGATCGTTCAAGAAACGCAGCTGGTCTGTCGCTAAGGGAAGTCGAAATTTCTCGACCGGGGGCAACGTCAGACTTGCCAATGCGTAACCCCAAATTCCAAACGAAGGAACCGTTGCTTGGAACGGCCGGACCTGATAGCCGACCGATTCCAACGTTCGCACGACACACCAAAACGACTTGGGTGCAACCAATGGCGATGTACACTGAATGCTCACCAACGAGTCGTTATGCAACTTGGTCTTGAGCTTTCGAAAGAAGTGGCTCGTATAAAGTTTTCCAACCGAGAAATTGCTTGGGTCGGGAAAATCGATAATCACTGCATCAAAAGGTTCGGTATCTTCGTTAATCCAAAGAAAAGCATCTTGATTTCGAATTGTCACACGCGAATCCAACAGCGCTGAGTGATTGAGCTTCAAAAGGGGTGGGAAACTCTTAGACAACTGCGTCATGGCGGGATCTAAATCGACCAGGAGTACTTCCCTCACGTTGGGGTATTTCAGAATCTCACGAACCGCGAGCCCGTCCCCACCTCCCATGACGAGGATCCGCTGCGGGATTCGCGGGCCGAGCATTGCAGGATGTACAAGCGCCTCGTGGTAACGGTATTCATCCGCAGAGTTGAATTGCAGATGACCGTTGAGGAACAACTGAAACCCACCGCGTTTGTTCGTGATCGCGATGCGCTGGTAAGGAGAGTGGACTGAATGAATGACATGCCCCCCCAGGGAACTCTCCTCAGCTAATAGGGTCAATTGATCCGCTTTGAGTAAACCGATCACCAAGAGTCCGAGCACAATAGCCGATCGCCACCGAAGGCTCGAGACATGCCGAGGTGTGAGTAAAGGCAAAAGCAAAAACGTACTCCACAGCGCAACGCAAGCGTTGAGTGCTCCGAAGACCAGCGAGGTCCGAACCAATCCTAGATAGGGAACAAAAATGAGCGGGAACAGAATCGACGCAACCAACGCTCCAACATAATCAAAAGCCAAGACCTGCGAGACCAAGTCACTAAAATCCAGATGCTCCTTGAGTATACGCATCAGCAGTGGCAACTCGAGACCCACAAACACGCCGATAGAAAACACCATTCCGAGTAAAAGAGGCCGAAACCACTCAACCCACGGAAAGACGATGAATAGAAGGGGGGCCGAAATCCCACCCAGAAATGCCAGGGCCAATTCGATTTCGATAAAAGTTCGCGCTACTTGCGTACGCACATAACGTGATAGCCATGCACCAACCCCCATCGCGGAGAGATAGGTCCCTATCACCAACGAAAACTGTGTGACCGAATCACCCAGGACATAACTGGCTAAAGTCCCAGCTAGCAATTCGTAGATCAGACCACAAATCGCAATCACCAGAACATTCAGATACATCAAGAACAACGGCGCTCGATTCAGCATCGATTGCGTCAGCCCATGATCGATGCGGCGACGATGATCGCAATTCCGATCACGATTGCGCCGACGACGGTGGCAACGGCTGTATTATGTTCGTCGACGATCTCCTTGGTGATCGACTGAGGAGTTAACTTCTCCATCAAGTAAATCGAGAAGAACAAAACAACGATTCCGAGAACAGAAAAGATGGCTGCTGCGACAAAATGGTACACGAGCAACTCGGACTTGACCTGGCCAACGACCGGCTCCAATTGCGCCAGCGGTGCGATACACTCGCCACCCAACAAAAGTAATTCCAACATCACTTACCTCCTCCCCAAGAGCCACCGGAAGAGCGGCCGTACGATGAGCCGCCACCATAGAAATAGGAATTAGACCCACCGGACGAAGATCCCAAGTCGGGAACCCGCCACCCTTTGTAAGCAGCTACGGCAAACCAACCGCACACGAGGACACCCATCACCAAATAGCTTTTAAACGTTGTGTTCATCGTACTCTTTCCTAAGAATCCTGACCGCTAGCGTAAGGACTGTAGTCGCTGTTGCGCCAACGTTGGACCTCAAATGAATGCAGGTAAGTCGCTACGAATATAGGGAACGCTGTGACGATCCCCAACGCAATCGCCAACATAAAACTGTCGGGAGGTCTGGTCGGCTGAAGCAATCTGCCAAGCAGATAGATTGCGAAAAGAATCGCGACGAATGCAACATAACTGACGAGAAAGCGGTACCCCATCTTGGGAGCCGGCTGAATCGCACCTACGCCGAACGGCTTTCGAAGTTCCTTCAGCCCAAAAGCCTGCTGAATCTCTTCGGCAGGAACATAAATACCCCTCGAAACGGTGACCTCGACATTCGACTCATTCTCCGAAGCGGTTATCGTCTTTTCGATCGACAGCATGTAGGGCGGGGCGATGAAATCGGAGGACTTGGTCCGTTCACCGATTTGCACCCGCCATGGAAATTCCCCCGATACATAACTCACCGCCGCCTCACCGCGATCATAAAGTCGATAAATCTCTCCCCGATAAACGACCGCTGTCAACGACGAACCGGTGCTATCAGGGAAATCAATCTGTTCGACAAAAGACCAATGATTGTCGTCCGTCTTCACCAACCAACGGAAATGGACTTCGGGGTTGTAGATCAAGTACTCGGTCCAGTAGTAGTTTTTTCCTTCGTATTTGACGAATCGCTGCATGAACCCGACGACAACGTATTCACGACCAAACAACTTCCCTTTCGAACCCAGCGCTAAGACGGGATTGATCTTGCGCACTTTGAGCGTCTCGAGGTAATTCAGCTTGCCGTGACTAGCATCGAGGAGCGCGTTGCAGTTGGGGCAGGTAACTCGCAAGGAATCGTCGGGGGCGAACAGTTGCAGGGGACCAGCGCACTTTGGGCAGTTCACCTGAAGGGCCTGAACCGCAATCGTTTTCGCTGGACCGAGATCAGCTAGAGGAGTCACCCCCAAGGCTTCGAGTGTGACCTCCTTACCCAAATAAAATTTCGTTTGTTTATCGCCAAAATCGATCGTTCCAATCGAGCCTTTTTCGGACTTCAGGTCGACATAAGTGTGAGGTAGTCCAGAGCGAACCGCCCATGGAATCTCACCCTCAGCCCCCGAGACAGTCGCAGTCGCTTTCTCTGTTACCAGCAGGGTTTCGTCGCGAACCGAGAAAGACTCTCCCAACTCAATCGTGTCGAATCGCGCCAACGGCGAATCCGATTTCAATTTCCGCTCGAACATCAAATAGAGTTTTCCCTGCACCTCGGCTAGCCAGCCCCAATTATCCCCGGGAAAACTCAAATACCACTCATTCCAAATCGCACCAGACGGATGACGGTACTGAACGCGGCCAGTAATGTTGAAGGCTTTCTCGTGATGCGTGCCGCTCATACCGACCGACAACGGCGAGTTGAGTTCGACCACATCCGCGATCTTGCCGTGATCCTCAGGCTGCCTGTCTCCCCGCGCGACGACGGAATGGCAAAAGTCGCAAACGCTTACCATCGAGTTACCGGTATTGAAGGGTACCGGCCCACCGCAACCAGGACATGCTGCGACTCGCAATCTCATGGTATCGACTCCCATGGCAAACGGCTGACGTGGGCACCGCTCCATTCCTCCGGGGATGGATTGCTGCCTGCTCGGAGTTTGGACCTCACACCGCGAGGCAGAAACACCGATTCACAGTACGCCGCCCCCAGCATCTCTCGGAACCTTTTTTCAAAAGGCCACTCGATGAGCTCTCGACAACAAACCAGGTTGAACGTTGCCATTCCGAATTCGGGATAGGTATGACAAGCGAGATGCGATTCGCTCAAAAGATACAGACCGGTGACTCCTCCCTCCCCAGGAAACGGATGCCATTGAGGCTTGCCAATGACACTCAACTGCAAATCGCGGACGATCGAGTCGCACAACTTTTGCAGCGTCGAGAGTTCGCGTAACCTTTGAGGGATACAATCAAAGACATCCACAACCCATTCGCAACCAATCGTGGCGCATGTTCTTTCGTTGGTATTCTTTTGCATAGGCTTCCTCCGGGCAGAATCGCTGGGATGCAACAGCGAATTAGGACGCCGGGGGTGGAGGAGGTGCGAGTACGGGAGGCGGCGGAGGCGGCACCTGGAAGTAGCTCACCCATTGCGAAACCTCGCGGGCTGGTTGCCATGCCGCCATGCCTGCCGTCCAAATCATCGTGTCGGCTCTGATTTCAGCGCGTCCGATCGCATCGATGATCTGCTGGGTACTAAAAGGCCCCAAGGTTTGCCCCTGGTGCGCGATATGCCACGAAGCTGTTGGAAGCGCGGTCGGGGGAGCCATAGCAACTGGCGATCCTCCAGCCATAGGCGCACCGCCCATGAAGGCGCCACCGATCGGTGCGACACGGTTCGCCATCGCAAGACCGATCCCGAGCCCTAAACCTTCGGCCGCACCGCCACCTGCAGGGTTGGCCGCGGCTGTCGTCATCGCCTCGCCCATCTGATATTGCTGAAAACGATTGAGATCGCCAATGACCTTCATCTTCGTACTGAGATCGAGCGCTTTCTCGACTTCGTCCGGCAACGAGATGTTGACAATCATCAATTGCGGCAGCTCTAGACCATACTCATCGTCGATCCGTTCCTGGACGTTCTTCTGCAGGTCGGACGCTAGCCTGCGATAGTTGGACGCGAAATCGAGGGCCGCGATTTTAGATGAGCCTAGCATGTCGCTCAGCGCCTCGATAATGATCGAGCGAATCAATTCGGTCACCTCATCCGTCGAAACCTCAGCACCGGTTCCCACAATCTCAGTCAGAAGCACTCTGGGATCGACCGCTTTCAAAACATAGGTCCCAAAGGCCCGAACGCGAATGGGACCAAACTCCGGATCCCGCAACATGATCGGGTTGGCAGTCCCCCACTTCAAATCGATCACCGGCCGAGTACTTACAAAGTAGACCTCCGACTTGAATGGACTGTTGAATCCATACTTCCAACCCTTCAGCGTCGAAAGGATAGGCAAGTTCGAGGTATTGAGTTCGTGTGTTCCCGCCTCGAACAGATCAGCCAGCTTACCCTCCGAGACAAAGATGGCGATCTGACCAGGTCGGACAATCAACTGAGCCCCGTACTTGATTTCATTCTGGTACCGGGGAAACCGCCATACGAGCGTGTTTCGTGAATCATCGAGCCACTCGATGATATCGATAAACTCACCACGAATTTTGTCGAAAATCCCCATGGCATTTGAACCTTCGTATGTAAAGAATGGACCGGAGAAACGAATCGCTCGAACTGCTCACATCCGAATATCTTGAAGGATTGGAGGCCGGTTTGCACCTAGGGTGGGGCGCTAGATGTTTCAAAAATCGGGAAAAACAGAATTACGACCCTAAAACGAGTCGCACATTCGATGATTCAAACGCCTTGAGGGAATAACAAGTATGCGATTGCAATGCTCCGGATGGTGGGAACAGCAGGGATACGGCCGCCAACCGATGCGAGACCTGAGACTTACGTTTTCGAATGGAAATCTATCCGCTACAGGATCCGATATCGTCGGCCATTTTGAATTCAGCGGTTCTCTATCCGAGGATCACATCTACCTCTTCAAACAATACTTAGGAAAACACCACATCGAGTACCATGGCGTCAGCCTCGGCGAAGGACTCTATGCCGGGGACTGGAGTAGTTTTGGATATCCCGGCGGCAAATGGCTAATCCGTATCGAGCGAACGATCGAGGATACGTTCGATTCCGCGACCGATATTCACGACTGGAAATCGCAGCAATAAAGAACTCCAACGACCACGACACGAAAGACAACATGCTTCCGAAACACGCAACTTCTCCAATCTAGTCGTCCCGTCCTTGGGGAATTTAGCACGACCCAGACGAGTAGAACAATCTACATAGCTGATGCGCTGATCTCATTGAATCGAACGTCTTCTTTGGGAACCATCCTGGGTGGACTTCCATGCGAAACCTAAAGCAACTACAACCCGACGTGGTACAATCAGCAGGCTTGCTCGCGATGAATCTTTGAAGGATGGAGTCGCGGGCAGACGAGCTGGAGGCTGTGACGCCTCGGTTATCGGAGGATCATAGGATGGTGAAATCGCTCAAGAAATTTGCCGGCTTGCGGATTGACTCGAATGACCATTGGCATGGTACCGTGATTCGTGGAAGTGAATTTTTGCCTGAGTATTCGAGGTACCTTGAGGAGATGGAACAGGGACCCTCGTTCGCACTTTGGGTGTCAGAGTCCACCGGAAATATCCATCCGGAAATGGACTTGGTGTCGTCTCCAGTCGAACTCTTGGTCTCGGGACTTCTCGAGTTCATCAAGCGGAATAGCATGCGAACCCGACCGGGGACACTGCATGTCACTCCCCAGGAGGTCGCCGAACAACTTCGGGAACTGATTGCTCCAACGGGTACAGAAGTCGTCTACGACCCCGATTCGCCACTGCTGCAAGCGTTGCGAGAAAAACTGGCTGAGGACCTGATTCCTAAACTCCAGCCGCACGAGGAATCCCTCTCGATAGCGAGCGCTGGTTGCAGCGAGGAACAGTTGAGGGAGTTTTCAGCCGCCGCGTCTGATTTTTACCGGAGCCGGATTTGGCGTTTTTTCGGGGACGCCGATCTTTTGCACGTCGAGGCTCCAAAGGCTCCTCAGAAGCTGAGTTATCTTAACGTTCTTGGGAGCGGGCGAGAGCAGTTTGGATTGGGGCTCTACACCAAGGCCGAGACTCATTGGCAACTTTGCGCGCAGAATGTTGCGATCGACGGCGTGACCCTAGCTAGCTTTACCTACGACTCGATTCACGAAATCGACCCGATCGATAAGGAGCTATGGGAAGAGTATCAATTACCCCTGGAAACGGCGGATGCCTTTCCCTGCTACTTGCATCTGGTTCGTGGGAAAGCCGTGCAGCCTCAAGAAAAAGAGATCGAGTATCTCACCATTTTGCTTCAGGCGTTGGCCCAATCGAACGAAGCGGAAATTGATTCGGGTCGATGGGAGAAATCGGTTCGAATCGGCAACAAAACTGTGATATGTCGGCTTGCGATACCAGACCTACTTTCGCCACCCAGTCGTGAAGAGTGGATGGAGCGAGGCAGGATGCCCGACCCCAGAGAAAATGAACGCCTCTTCCAATGGATGCAAAAAGAGTTTGCAAAAAATAGCGATATGGATACGAGCGATCTCAATCAACTGATCAACAATAAGTTTGTCGGTCGTCCATTAGACACATTCGATTTCCCATCGTCGACTCCCGAGGATCAAGCAGACAATCTCTACTACGAAGCGATCGCAAACTTCGGTCGTCGTCGGATCAAGCTCGCGAGGCAGGCGATTGCGATCGATCCGAATCATGCGAATGCAACGTTTCTGCTCGCGGAATCGACCTGGGATATTGAGGAAAGAATCCGATTACTCGAGGGCTTGATCACATCCTGGTCCGCTCAAAACATGGAGCTGTTTCGCGAGGAAATCGGACAGTTTTGGCTTGTGAGTCAAACCCGGCCCTACTTGCGTGCATTGGGGGAATTGGCTGCTACGTATGGATACAATGGTCAACGGAACGAAGCGATTGCTCTGTACCAGGAAATATTTCGATTGAATGAGAATGACAACCTCGGTGCACGGTATTTGATCGTCCCACTCCTGTTGAACCAAAATCGCGAAGCAGAAGCGATTCAAGTTCTGGAAAAATATCCTGAACAAACCGCTAGCTGGCTGTACTCGAGTGCATTAATCGCCTATCGACAGCATGGTGGTCACTCTCCGATTGCAAAGAAAAAGCTACAGAACGCACTTAAGTTCAACGATCATGTGGTGGAGTTTCTCGACCCAGAAACTCCACCCTACATGCCCGAACACTACGGACTAGGCAGTCGTGAAGAGGCAGCTGTGGTCGCAGCGGAGCAAAAGGAAGTCTGGTCTGAGACGGCCGGTTTCATTCCTTATCTTCTGGAGCAGGCAGATGAGCATGCCATCGAACAATCAGAACAAAGAAAGCGGAGTCGCCGAAGGCTGCCAACCAACGCGAAATCGAAGCGAAAAAAATTATAGACTTTGCAGCACCTTGCTCGATCTCGCGTCGGTGCTGGCATACCATCGTTCCGAGTATTCGTGGCACTCGAGGATAACGCTCGTTGAATCCGAAAGCATTTTTCCAATGCTAACTTTGCGCATTGAAAAAAAACTTTAGTTCGCTATTCCAACTAGATTTCGTTTGTTTGCATTCGAATTCGATAACCGACTCCCTCGGAGGATACCTCATGGTACCAGCTACTTATCGTCGATCGTTTCTCCGGCAGACGTCCACCGGTTTAGGGGTGGTTGCATCGCTATCGTCGCGAGCTTCCACCGCGAATCCCAACGACAAGCTGACCTTGGGACTGATCGGCTGCGGTGGTCGTGGTCTGCAGGATGCAATGCGATTCAAAGATGTGCCCAACGTCGAATTGGTTTATGTATGCGACTGCGACGAAGAACGACGGAATGCAGCTGCGAAAACGCTTGGGATCGATCCGACCCGCGCAGTCGCAGATATGCGCCGATTGTTCGATGACAAATCCCTCGATGCAGTATTGATCGCAACGCCCGACCATTGGCATGCTATTGCTGCTATCGTAGCGTGCGATGCCGGGAAGCATGTTTACGTCGAAAAGCCGATTTCACACAATATTCGAGAAGGGCGACTGCTTCTCGAAGCAGCCAGTCGCAACAACGTGCATGTTCAACATGGAACCCAATGTCGCAGCACGCAGATGATGATCGATGCGGTTCAATTCCTGCGCGATGGTGGGATTGGGGATGTCTTGGTCGCGAAATGTTGGAATGTCCAAAAACGTAGCTCGATCGGACGAGGTCAGGATACGGACCCTCCCGCTGGCTTCAATTATGACGACTGGGTCGGCCCAGCGACGATGATTCCCTATCGCTCGAATCGAGTCCACAATCGTTGGACCTGGTGGTACCACTTCGGAACCGGTGACATGGGGAATGACGGTGTGCATGACATCGACTACACGCGATGGGGACTGGGAGTCGAAACGCATCCCAGCAGAGTCGTAGCCTTGGGTGGCAAATACTACTTTGACGACGACCAGGAATTCCCAGATACTCAACAAGTGACTTTTGAGTATCCAAAAGTGGAATCATCTTCTCGGCCGAAAATGCTGATTTACGAACAAAGATTGTGGAGCAAAAACTACCCGCTGAATGTCGATAGCGGTGCCGAGTTCTATGGGACAAATGGCCAACTCCTGCTAAGTCGTCGCGGCAAAGTGCAATGCATTGATAGCAACAATAAACGTGTGGATTTGTCGATCGCGACACAACCGCAAGACGATGCTGCTCATATTCGCAATTTCGTCGATGCGATACGACTCGGCAAACCCTTGAATGCCTCAGCTCTCGTCGGACATCTTTCGACATCGCTTTGCCACCTAGGCAATATCGCAGTACGCGTCGGTCGTTCTCTGGAGTTTGATCCGACAACGGAACAGATCAAAAACGATGATGCCGCAAATGCACTCCTTCGACGCGAGTACAGAGCTCACTGGGCGACACCGAAAAATGGAACCCATCGATCTTAGACACTTCGGAAAAGCACTTGGTTCGGCACGAACTCAGACGCACATCGCTACTTCCCGAGAGGGAGCGCTCCAAACCGTCACTAATCGCGACTGGTGGTGACGGGAGATCAACACACGTTTCGAAACAATCCATGACGGAGCAGCCCATCCAATAGGACGAAGTCGAATGCACCGATCCAATCTTTCACCACATGGAGAAATCATACAATCACATCATGGACAACTTTACCATGAACATCGGTCAAACGGTAATCGCGTCCCGCATGCTGAAACGTAAGTCGCTTGTGATCGAGGCCCAACTGGTGCAATAACGTAGCATGCAAATCGTGCATGTGGATTCTCCCTTCCACTCCCTGGAATCCGAACTCGTCGGTCTCCCCGTATGAGAATCCGGGCTTGAAGCCACCTCCCGCGACCCAGACCGTAAAGCCACCAGGATTATGGTCGCGTCCAGTCCCCTTGCCTTGAGCATAAGGAGTTCTACCGAATTCGCCTCCCCACCAGATGATGGTGTCTTCGAGCAGACCGCGTTGCTTCAAATCCGCCAACAACGCACTTACAGGTTTATCTACTTTCGCTGCATGCTCGGAATGCTTGGGGAGATCGGAATGCTGATCCCAATTACCTTCGTCATTGCCGTAATTCACTTCGATGAAGCGGACTCCTGCCTCGCACAATCGCCGGGCCATCAAACACTTTTGACCGAAACTCTTGGTGACCGGATTGTCGATGCCGTAGGAACTCAGAGTCGCTGCCGTTTCGTTCGACATATCCAAGACCTCCGGAGCGATTTGCTGCATACGCCATGCGAGATCATATGACTCCAAGGCTGCTTCCAACTCCGCAGAGTGCATGCTGAGTTGTTCGATTTGCTGACGATTGAGGCTCTGCAACAACTGGACCTGACGTGCGATGTCGGAGGGTTTTGAGTCATTGCGTGTGAGATTTTCGATCGAAAAGGTCTCTTTGCGATTCGATACCAAGGGCGTTCCTTGAAATCGTGGAGGCAAGAAAGCCGAGCCATACTTGCGCGGGCCCGCTACATTCGACGGAGCGATCGAAACAAAGCCTGGTAAATTCTCATTCTCGGTGCCCATTCCGTAGTAGACCCAGGATCCCATCGAGGGGCGAATCATATTGGTCGATCCGCAATGCAAAAACAGAGTCGCCGGCCCGTGCGCGACTCCCTCCGTCCGCATCGCCTTCAGAATGCATAGATCGTCGACATGTTTGGCCATCTCTGGGAATAGCTCCGAGACCCATTGCCCCGACTGGCCATGCTGACGAAATTTCCAAGGGGATTTCATCAGTTGCTGTTCTTTTCGCTCCCCGGTATTCGCCAGGATCCGCGCGTCGTCAAAGACCAAGCTATCGCCGTGCCTCGCTGCGAGCATCGGTTTGTAGTCGAAGGAATCAACCTGGCTTACCCCTCCAAACATGAACAGGAAAATAATTCGCTTCGCCTTGGGAACATGATGCAACTCGAATGCCTTCGTATTCATTGCCGCACTCGACATGCGGTTCATCATGGCCATGGTGGCTACAGATCCGAAACCGCAAGCCGTCTGCTGGAGCATTTGGCGACGCGAAAGAACAGGTCCGAACATTTTTTAATGTCTCAAAAAGGGATGACGTGATCGGCCAACGGCACGTTGAAAAACAGGACTGACAACCGTCCAATGAGCCACAAAGCGCTAGCTGCGGGTTCCGTGCATCGGTACCGGCCGCTAGCGCGACGCCGCTCACTTTTTCAACAGGCCGCTAAGTTTTTGAGTGATCGCCTTTAGTGAAGATAACGAAAATCGATTGAAGCGAGCAATGCATGCGTTAATCGTTCGAGACCTTCGTCGAGTTGAACACCACCTTCACCCGTGAAAAACTGTTTACAGATTTCGAATTCACGAGACGTCGGGTTTCGTTGAAAACAGTTCAAATACGCAGCGAGAATCCAGGCCTCGGTATTGAGCGGACCATGTTCGGAACGAATTCGCGCAGCCATCGCCATCGCCCGCTGATGAACCCACTCGTCATTCAGTAGACCGAGCGCCTGGGTCGCAATGGTGCTACGCGATCGCTGCCCCGTCGACATGCTGGGTGATGCAAAGTCAAATGCATCGTACAACTGCGGCAGGGAGTTTCGAAAAACCGGTTGATACAGACTACGTCGTATCGACTGGTGGACATATTGATTATCCGATTTGGCTTCCAATTTGATCAGTGAGCCACCTAAACTCCGATCCAGTTCTCCACTAGCATCCAACATCGAATCGCGAAGTTCCTCGACCGTCAGTCGACGATGGTAACCATTCCAGTAGAGTCGATTGTCTGGATCGACGGAAAAAGCGTTGTCCTCAGGGGTGATCGGTTGACGTCGATAGGCATCCGAAAGAACGATCGTACGGACCAAATGCTTGGTCGACCATCCGCTGCGAATCAATTCACTTGCGAGCCAATCGAGTAATTCGGGATGGGAGGGGTCCGAACCTGTTGTTCCAAAGTTGTTGATCGATTCCACCACCCCTTGTCCCATCAACCAAGCCCACACGCGGTTCGCATAAACCCTAGCTGTCAAAGGATTGTTCGGCGACGAAAGCCATCGGGCGAATTCCAATCGTCCACTGGAACCCTCCGGAATGGGCATGGCATCCTTGACGTGGATAGCCGTTAAGAATCCGCGCGGCACCATCGGGCCGAGATTGTGAACATCCCCTCGGATGTGAATCGGGATATCCTTGGGTGGTACTTCCTCCACCACCGTAAGAAATTTCGGGCGGACATCCGCCTGCTGCTGCAACTCTTTTTGCCGAGTTTCGAGACTTTTCATTTCCTCGGCTAGAGCCTTCGCATCCTCGCCCACGTTCTGCTCCTTCGAGCGGGAATCGGAAGTGGTCGAATCACCGCTCGATGCTCCCGCTCCAGTCGCGGTCGCTTTCTTGGCCGCTTCTTCTTTTTTCGCGAGTGCGGTGGCTAGCTTTTTCTTCGCAGCGAGATCCTTCTTCACTTCCTGGAGTTGCTCATCGATCTTATCGAATCGCTCTTTTTGATCCGGGGGCAGAGGAAGAGGCTGCTCGATCCAGTTCGAAACATTCGAATGCCGCAGAGCGACAGACGACTTAAATATTCCGGCCAACGCATAATAGTCCTTGGTTGGGATAGGATCGAATTTGTGATCGTGGCATCGAGAACAGCCAATGGTCTGCCCTAGGAACGCTTGACCGAGAACGTCGAGTTGCTCATCGACATAGTCCATGTCGAGCTGTTTTTTGTCTTGTTCTTCGAAATTCGTGTTCCCCATCGCGAGAAAGGTCGTGGCCACCAATTGTCTCCAACGTTCGTCCTGTTCGTCCGCGTTGAGCAGATCACCTGCAATCTGTTCCAAGACCATTTGGTCAAACGGTCGATCTTCTCCGTAGGCTCTCACCAAATAGTCGCGATAACGCCAAGCCTCCTTGAAGATCAGACCACGCAACGTCACGGATTCCGCGTACCGTGCGACATCCATCCAACGCCTAGCGAATGCCTCCCCATAAGCGGGCGACGCCAGCAATCGATCGACGAACTGGACATACGACTCCTCGAAGTCAGTCGAGTCTACGATTTCCGTCAAGTCGCTCATGGATGGAGGAAGACCTGTCAAATCGAAGGCCAGCCTCCGAATCTGCGTGCGCCGATCCGCACGAGGAGCGACCTCGATGCCGGTCGGCTGCAAACGTTCCTCGATGTAACCATCGATGGCCGAAAGGGCAATCTCCGCATCTTTTGGAAGAGCTGGATTTTGAAGCGGTTGGTATGCCCAGTGGTTAAGAGGATCACGCTGGCTAGATGGATTGGTCCCATGCAACTCCGAGGGATCCTGGACTCGAGGATCGATCGCACCCTGCTCGATCCAGACTTCGAATGCTTTGACAACCTCAGCAGAGAGCTTCTTCTCCGGAGGCATTTGGAGATGAGGATCTTCGTATCGAATGGCTTTCAGCAGACGACTCTGATCGGCTTGTCCGGGTACGATCGCTTCCCCAGAGTCACCACCCTTCTCCCAACCACCTTTCGAATCGAGAAGTAGGCCACCGTTGGCCTCCGTCTTGGTCGAATGACATTCCAAGCAGTATTTGGTCAATGCGGGTCGGATTTGTTTCTCGAAGTGGGCGAGCCTCGATTCCTCCGTAGCAATGGGAGTTTGCGCAACGACAGCGCTCGCCAAATACATAATCGCTAACGGCTGCAAAACAAACGAAAGTCTCAAATCGATGATCTTCTTGATAACAGGGACTCCTAGCGGATCGAAATTTTGAAGTCGTGCGAGGAGTTCTTCTTTGGCAGGTCGACCTTTTCAACGTAGGGTTGTCGAACCAATGGCTTTCCTTGAAGGGATTCGCCAAACGCTTTCCCGTCAAACGGAATGATCGTTACGATGTACGGTCCACCCATCACTCCCTGATCTTTCGGCAACGAATACTTGCCATTCTGAATACTGATCATGGATGCCGGGCCCTTGGTCGGTGATTGAGGGTCCGGTTCGAAATTGATTTCGCCAGCAGGAACCGGCTGTCCGTCTGGCATTGTCACCGATCCATCGAGACTAAAGCGTTCAGGCCCGTCTGAACCGCCACATCCCACGCAAAACAAGACTCCAAAAAACCCCGTCCATAAACAGTTTCGTACCAAACCAGAATCATCTAAAGCCATTTCCATCGCCTAATTCAAAAAGGAGCTCACTACCTGTCCATCATCACGAATGCTCAGCAGTCGATACGTATTGATATCGATATTCTGGCTGATGAACTGGACGGAGCCATCGGACATTCCGAAGTGGCAACCTCCCGTATGCATACTACCAAAGAGTCGACTGACAAATTGAAAGCAGTCAGGCGGACCGCATCGTGGCTGGGCATTGATCGACAAGACGGCGGCCGCCAGAACCGCAGGAACAGCGAATGCATTGTCCGCCTTAATGGAGGATGACCAGCCCGCATGAAACCCATCCGCTCGCATTCGAGGCGTCGGCATGTACCGACTCTCTCCTATCAAGAATGTATTGGTCGTCCCATCGGTGATCGAACCAATCGTGGTTCGCGAATTGACATAAACGGTACCATTTTGAAAGAAAACCCTCTGCCCCGCTTGCGTGGAACAAGGAGCCGAACCTGGACCAGTGAGAGGTCCCCCACCTTGAACCCCCAGGTAATTGCTGTTGTTGACCTGAGGCTGCGAATCGGGATCCGACGGGCACTGGTACTTCTTCATGTTGAGTGGAAATAGTTCCCGGTTCGGACTCTGACCTGGAATGTTTGACGAGCCCGTGAACGTTCGCGAGAAATCGAATTGATTGTAAAGGTTCGTTTCCTCGAGGAAGGGTAAGATCAAGACGGACCACGGGGCCTGAGTACGGTCCGATCCCGTGGTGCAGAAATTCGCTGGGGTCATCGCTGCACGAGCCGCAGCACTGTAACTGACAATCCCTCCGGGCGCGAACGACTTGAACGCGCTCTCGTAGTTGTGAAATGCCAACCCGATTTGTTTCACATTGTTCGAACACTGCATACGTCGCGCGGCTTCCCTCGCCGCTTGAACAGCGGGCAATAGTAGCCCGACCAAAACTCCAATGATCGCAATGACGACCAATAACTCGACGAGCGTGAAGCCGCTCGCTCTCACTTGTACTCTGCGCATGGGTTGCCTCCGAAAAATAAAGCAAAGGAATGAATGCTCTCGCGAAATCAGCTGAATCATCAAAAGACCAACAATGCAAAAATATCTTCCGCAAAACTGGAAGATCAGCAGTCTCAACTCCCATCTTATCAGTCGACTACCGCGCACGCAGTAACCTGACCAAAAGTTTTCAGAATTACCAGGAAAAACGAAACAGAACCGCTTCCTGGGTTCCTCAGTATCAGTTGTGCTAACGATCGCTCCGGTTCACTCGCGCTGCTCTCTTGATTCGAGAATCGATTACGGCTTCCAAAAAGGCAAGATGGCTAGACATTACTGGTTCGGAAAATGCCTCGATTCCTTTTTCTCCCGGGGGAGTGTATTCATATCCACATCTGAGATCCCGCCTGCTCAGGAGCCCCGAACTAAGGAGCACCAAAAATGCGAATATCCTTACGAAACGGTCATTGGTCAGCCAAGCCTTCTACCTCGAAGCAAGTCTCGATCCCCGATTTAGGAATGCCATCGAGATAGCTCCGGATTTTGTAGAGTCTCTAGACCGTGGTGCAACCAGCTCGACATAAAGCCAGGACCGCTTTTCTGCGAATTACGCGATCCGAAACGAGTCGCAATGGATGGGGGCTGTCAAAAGAGATTGCAATCAATGCAGCGGATTTCTTTGACAATCCGTCCCTGAACGATTTCGTAGGCGTGCGAAAACGAATGCCCTCAGCCTGGCCCACTCGATGCGATCATGCCATTCGTTGTATGGATATTGCTTGTTCAGTAGAATGAGAGGTCTTCGAGTGTCGTTTCTCGCCGTTCTTTTCGAGAAACGCGAATGCCTCTCCGTTTTGAAGGTTCGTGATGCGATTCTTTGCAATGCTTCTCGGATTTCCGATGCTCTTTTTGTCATTGGTCGTCTCGCAGGCCGCAGAAGGTCCTGTTTCTTACAACAGGGACATCAGGCCACTTTTGTCCGATCGTTGCTTTGCCTGCCACGGTCCGGATGACACCAAGCGTGAAGCGGATTTGCGGCTGGACGTCGCCGATGGCGAGTGGGGTCCGTTTCAGGCCCGCGACGGCCATGTCGCGATCAAGCCCGGGGATCCCAAGGCGAGCGAACTTTGGAAGCGTCTGATGACGGACGATCCCTCCCTCCACATGCCACCGCCTGATTCAGGCAAAAAGCCGTTGAACGAACCCCAGAGGGAACTTGTTCGACGATGGATTGAACAAGGTGCCAGGTACGAACGATTCTGGTCATTCGAGCCTCCGCAGCCACAACCCCTCCCTTCCGTCGAACGCCACGATTGGGTCTCAGGACGGATCGATTCGTTTGTCCTGGCAAATCTCGAGAATAGGAAGATGAAGCCCCAGTCGCGCGCAGACAAGAGGACTTTGATTCGGCGAGTGACACTGGACCTGACAGGTCTGCCCCCGACTCGCGAAGAAATACACGCATTCGAACAAGATAATGCACCGGACTCATACGAGAAGTTAGTGGATCGCCTGTTGTCAACACCGCAATATGGCGAACACTTAGGTCGTTATTGGTTGGATCTCGTACGATTTGCAGACACCAACGGGATGCACCACGATCATTATCGAGAGTTGTCGCAGTATCGTGATTGGGTCATTCGGGCATTCAATGCGAATATACCTTTCGATGAATTCACCACACAGCAACTCGCCGGAGACTTGCTAGAGAACGCAACAATCGATCAGCAGATTGCTTCGGGCTACAATCGCCTGCACATGGTGATGGACAGGGGGACCAACCCACCGCAGGAAAGCTACACTCGGAATGTTGTGGACCAAGTGGTTGCCTTCGGAACGGTATTCATGGGGATGACGATGGAATGCGCTGTCTGCCATGACCACAAATACGATCCGATCAAACAAAAAGATTTCTATCAACTCTTTGCCTTTTTTAACAATATCGATGGCGATCCGGAGACGCCGGGGCGCGACCAGCAACCCCCAATCTTGCGACTCCCCTCGCCGGAGCAGACGATCCGTTTGCAGGAACTCGATTTGCAGCTCTCCTCTCTGAAAAAAACGGTCGATGAGTTGAAGCAAGCGACCAAGGCGGTCTCCAGCGAAAACAAAGCGGATAAGGAAAACAATTCGAACAAAGCGATCGACAGCGAAACAGAGGAACAGCAAAAGGATCGCGAAAAGCAACTCAAGCAAAAAGAGGAGGAGTTGCGTCGTTTGCAGTCGATTCGCGATGAACTCGAGCGGAGCATCCCGATCGCCCTCGTGATGAAAGAGCGTTCCGAACTGCGTCCTGCCTACATCCTCAAACGCGGCGCCTACGACCAGCCCGGTGAAGAGGTGACCCGAAACACGCCTGGGTTCCTTCCCCCTGTGCAGTCCAGCGGCGATTGGAAGACGCGGCTCGACCTCGCACGATGGATCACCGATAAGCGACATCCACTGCTGGCTCGAGTGACGATGAATCGCTTTTGGCAGCAATTCTTCGGAGTAGGACTCGTCAGGACCTCCGAGGATTTCGGTGCCCAAGGCGAGTACCCAAGTCACCCAGAGTTGTTGGATGATCTAGCCAATGCACTCGTCGACTCGAATTGGAATATCAAATCGATCCTTCGATCGATCGTCTTGTCACAAACCTATCAGCAATCTTCCCGTGTAACGCCCGAGGAGTACCGAGCCGACGCAGAGAATCGACTGCTCGCTCGCGGATCGCGCATTCGATTGGATTCCGAAGTCATTCGAGATCAAATCCTGGCAATCAGCGGACTGCTCCATAACGCGATGTATGGAAAAAGCGTGAAGCCACCACAACCCGCTGACCTCTGGAAAACAGTATCGATGGTCTCGTCCTCCACTTACTCGTTCAAGGAAGATACGGGAGACAAAATCTACCGACGAAGCTTTTATACCTTCTGGAAACGGGCCATGCCCCCACCGCAGATGACGATCTTTGACGCCCCCACTCGAGAAAGCTGTACGTCTCGACGCGAACGCACCAATACTCCCATCCAAGCGTTGTTGTTGATGAACGAAAGCCAATACTTTCAGGCGGCACGCCATTTTGCAAACACTTTATGGAGTACTCCAGGTGGGAGCGATGATGAACGTTTACGCATCGCATTCGAGTCGGTCACGGCCCATTTACCGGATGAAAACGAACTAGCGAATTTGCGTAGCGGATTGGAAGCCTTTCGTTCCGTCTATCGCGAGGATCTAGAATCCGCACGGGCAATGACGTCCGATGTATCGATTACCGGTGATACCCAAAGAATTGAAGTGGCCGCGCTGACCATGGTCGTCAATTCCCTTTTCAATCTCGATGCCACCAAAACACGCGAGTAATCGATCATGTCAAACCCACTGTTCGATCAATATCAATTATTGCAGGCACGCCGTCGATTCCTCAATCACTCCGGGATGGGACTTGGAGCGGCCGTCCTAGGCTCTCTATTCGCACATCGATCGTCCGCGGAATTGCCGGGCCTACCTCATTTCACTCCGCGTGCCAAGCGAGTCATCTTTCTGTTCATGGGTGGAGCTCCCAGCCAAATCGAACTATATGACTACAAGCCGGGTCTCGAGGCGAAATACAAAGAGCCCCTTCCCGAGGATGTCCGCGACGGACAACGCGTTACGGCGATGACCGATGGTAAAGAAAAATTGATCCAACCCTCCATCTTCAAGTTCTCGCAGCAAGGCAAATGCGGTCGCTACATGAGTGAATTGCTGCCGCAACTCTCGACCGTTGTCGATGACGTCTGCTTTATCAAATCGATGCGCACGGAAGCGATCAACCATGATGAAGGAAAGACGCAGATGTGTACTGGGTCGCAGATCCAGGGCAAACCGAGTTTGGGTGCCTGGTTGAGTTATGGGCTCGGGTCGCTCAACAGAAACTTACCGGATTTTATTGTCCTCAATTCAGCGTTTTGGTCGGGTGATCAGCAGAATGTTCAGGCCCTCTACAGTCGATTGTGGGGAACGGGATTTTTGCCTTCCAAGTACCAAGGAGTGGCTTTCCAGTCCGCCGGCGACCCCGTCCTTTTTCTTTCGAATCCGAAAGGTGTGACACGCACCAGTCGGAACAAGATGTTGGACCTGGTGACGCAGCTCAATCACAAACACGCTGCCGAGATCGGGGACCCGGAAATTCAAACCACAATCGCTCAGCAGGAAATGGCCTTCCGAATGCAAGCCTCTGTCCCGGAATTGACAGATCTTCGAGACGAACCGGAGTCGGTCAAGCAGCTGTATGGTCCCGAAGTCGAGAAGACAGGTTCGTTTGCACGCAACTGCCTGCTCGCGCGGAGGATGGTAGAACGAGGTGTTCGCTTCGTCCAAGTCTTCCACCGCGGTTGGGACCACCACAGCGCGCTACCCGCGAAATTGCGAGGGCAATGCAAAGATGTCGACCAACCATGGGCAGCTCTGATTCAGGATCTCAAGATCCGAGGACTCTTCGAAGATACTCTCGTTGTTTGCTCCGGCGAATTCGGAAGAACGGTGTACAGCCAAGGGAAGCAAACCGATACGGATTATGGCCGAGATCACCACCCACGATGCTTCACCGCTTGGCTCGCGGGAGGAGGAATCCAGGGGGGGATCGAACATGGTCGCACCGACGACTACAGTTATAACATCGTCGACAAGGACGGCCAGCGAACGACTCGGTTCGAAGACGACGCCGTCCACATCAACGACCTGAATGCAACCATCCTCCACCTACTCGGAATCGATCATCGTCGCCTGACCTTTCCATTCCAAGGTCTCGATCAACGATTGACCGGCGTGGAGGAAGCTCACGTCGTGAAAAAAATCCTCGCGTGATCAAGCACTAAGACTCATGCGGTATCGTCGCTGTGTCTAGCCATGGAACGTCCGTCGAATCGAAAGGCAACGACGAACTTGCCTTCCCCTTCCTCCGTGTCCTCCGCTGCCGACGATGGCTCGAGTGATCCAAGTTGATTTTCATCTGAGAAAGGGATTAGGGAACTGAGGATGGTACGAACATCACGACGCACGTTTATAAAATCCACCACGGCAGCGGTCTCCACCACCTTTGCCGCCCCCGCCGTGATTCGAGGACAAAACCTCAATGATCGGATCCGTGTCGCTGTCGTCGGAATGGGAGGACGATCTCAAGCGCATGCGAACAGTCTGGTCCAGCTGGAGAAAGAAGGAAGCTACCAATTCGACTTCGCGGCAGTCTGTGACTGTGATACAACCAAACTTGGAAATGCGATCAAGACTTGGAGTGATCGTGCTGGGCATTCGATCGGCGGTTATGACGATCTCCGAAGAGTTCTCGATGACAAAGCCATCGATGCAGTGACCTATGCGACCCCGAATCATTGGCATGCTCTCGGAGTCCGCTGGGCATGCGAAGCCGGAAAGGATGTCTACGTCGAAAAGCCCGGTTCCCACAATGTGGTCGAAGGCCGTAAGATGGTCGAGGCTGCAAAAAAATACAATCGCATCGTCCAACACGGCACTCAGTGCCGGTCGTCCCCGAATATCATCGAGGGGATTCGTCAGCTCCATGCAGGGCTTATCGGTGATGTCTATTTCGCTCGCGGGATCGCCTACAAGATAAGGAACGGACTCGGAAAGCATGAGCCGCGAGCTGTGCCAAAAGGGTTGGATTGGAACGCTTGGTGCGGACCTGCTCCCGTGCGTGAGTTCAGCGACTTTCATCACCGTAAATGGCACTGGGTCTGGGACTATGGGAACGGTGAAATCGGTAACCAGGGAGTTCACCAATTCGACATCTTGCGCTGGGGCCTAAAGCTCGATTCACACCCCACCACGATTTCTTCGGTAGGAACCAATTACATGCAGAGCCAGATTCATCAAAGCGATGCAGAAACGCCTGGTCACATGTCCACCACGATGAAATGGCCCGATGGCAAACTCATCGAATTCGAGGTCCGGGATTGGTACACCAACTCCGAAGCTGGTTTCCGCGATCAGTACCCCTTCGTTCAAAAGAACTTTCCGGTGGGAGCCATTTTCCTCGGGAGCAAAGGGACCATGGTTTTTCCGGATTACTCCAGCTACCGGACTTTCCTGGGACCGAATCAAGAGCCCGGACCCTATGCATTCGAGGAGGGAAGCCCCATGTCCGAAACGTCTCACTTCCGAAACTGGCTACAAGCCGTGCGTACTCGGCGCTCTGATCAGCTAACCGCGGAGATACTCGAGGGCCATATGTCATCTGCTTTGTGCCACCTCGCGAATATCGCCTATCGCGTGGATCGCACGATTCGCTTCGACGGACATAGCGAATCGTTCAGGGACGATGCTGAGGCAAACGAACTGCTGACCCGACCTGAACGAACTCCCTTCATCGCCTCTTCGTAGAGAATCGGACCGCAACGATCGCTTTCGACGCTCCCAAGCGGAACAGGACATAAGGTTCACGGTACTGACTTCCAATCGATACGAGCCTGTTTCGTTTGGAGATCGATCCAAACGGAGGCGTACGCATAATCGCGAGTGGCTGTTAGACCAGTCCATGTAGCCTCATTTTTTGGAGGGCCTAGGGGGCGTTCAAGCTCAGGATAGGCATCTAGCCCACCGTCGGCTTCCCGATAACCCCATGCATAACAAAAATGAGATCCCTGCTGCGCACCGATCAAAAAACACGCTAGTGGAAACGTGATACGTTCGCGGGCAATCTGTAATTGTTCCGAGTGCGAACGGTTTGCTTGTGCCTTTTCCTCTTCGGTGAAAGCGGGCCAGCCTTTGAGCACAACGAACTTTCCTTTCTTCGCTGCAATCCCCATCGAATCGAGGTCCGCTTTGAGATCCTCAGGCATCTTTGAATTGTAGGCGTCGAAATGCTCAATCATCACACCATCAATACCATCCCAGTCGAGCACGTCGAGATACTGACCGGCTCGAATGCCATTTGCCAAAATGATCTTGTCCGCGCCGAGCTTTCGCTTGGTCAACGACAACATCTCTCGTACCCCGTCCACGATCGCGGTTTGCTTCTCCGATCCGACGATCTTCGCCAGCGAGGGAGCGCGCGATTGTGGCAGCGCATCAGCAAACAGACCGTCCAGATGCCCATCCCTCACTGCGTTTACTACAATCTCGGACCACCACTCACGAAAATAAACGTTTGAGGGATCGGGGCGCGGCGTACCCGATGGGTGATTGACGATTTGTCCGTCCAATCCACGCAGCGTCCACTCCGATCGATACGTCTTGAAAGCATCATAGCCTGGCCAATTCACAAACGTATTGAAGTAGAAAAGGACCTTCACTCGGGCATTGCGTTTCTTTAACTGCGCTGCGGTAGCTGCAATTCCTCGCTCCGTACTACCGTAGGGATCTATCCCATGCGATTTTTCGAGCGTAACGAACTCGCTGTGGCCAGCAATGAATTCGATCTCTTCATTCGTCACATCCCCGATTCGCTTGCCAAAGTGGATATTCACGGGTACACGATCCCAACGAAATCCAGAGAAGAGGCGGTCGGGGGAATGAAGGGATTTCCTCAATTCATGTTGACCATAGAGCGAATTTGAAAACGCACATACAAGTAGGCCAACAGTCACGATGGAGATCGTGTTACCTTTTATCATTTTTGGGTCGGGTTGCTCCATAAGAGTCAGCAGGTTCCTACCTCCGCAAGCCGAAAATCTAATAGATCGAACGTAAGATCTTACTCGTATTTCGACTCGACATACTGCTACACCAACCTGGGATTTTCGAGGAAAGGAGACAAACAGCAGAGCTCGGGGAGAGACTGTACGAGCCACTCGAACCGTTGAACATAAGTCTATTTACACGGTCACTCTTTCTGGGATGGGAACCCACCCATAGAACGAACTACATCAAAATCTTGTAAAACTGCTTACGCATTTCCTCAAACCCTGATTCCTCATCGATATCGGCAATACGATCGATCCCCCTTCTCAATCGGTTGATCGAACAAAGAGATCCCATCTTAGACTGTAAACTTCCTCGACCGAAACCAAGCGTCAGTAAGCTAGAATCCACTTCATGGAACTAGTTTTCTAAAAACTCGGACCTATCAGACAATTCGAATTGCAATCCATGATCCATCGCCTCAATCCACAAGACAAACGAATAGGGAGTTGCGATCCCTTCTAAGAGCTTTTTGCCACCCCCTCGGTCCCTAGCTACCCAAAATCGTCGCCAAGGTATGTTGCACGGGCTGTGGGGCTACCTGTTTGGTTCGAATCCAAATCGAAACTTGATCGTGTATCATAGAACGCGCTAGGTCAGGACGTTATGCCGAACCTCCTTTCGATGAATCGACAACCTCATGCTCCAAAAGGACTCCGAAGAAATCAGCTTCGGTACAATCCGTCAGCGACGCCCTCTACCGAGCTTGCGTTCTGAATGAATGATTTTTAGGACGCGATGATTACCAGCATACAGCCTTTAGAAAAGCAATGACCAGAATGACGAGATCCATCTCCCAGATCCTGCTAACGCTTTCACTTTTGCTCCTCGGTGGAACTTTATCGCGTGGCACAGAACCTGGACCGAACATTGTCTACATCATCGATGATGAACTCGGCTACTACGAACCGGGTTTTATGGGTGGAAAAACGATCCAAACCCCTCATCTCGACAAGCTCGCTGCCGGAGGAATGATCTTTCGCAATATCTTGGCGGGTGGCTCGGTATGCGCTCCGACTCGATGCAGTTTATTGACCGGTAAACACAGCGGTCATTCCTCGGTCCGAGTCAACGGGGGTGGAACACCGCTAAGAGCCGATGAACAGACCATCGCTTCGATTCTTAAAACAAAGGGCTACGCAACCGGTGGGTTCGGCAAGTGGGGCTGCGGTGGCAGAGACTCCACCGGTGTTCCAGAGAAACACGGATTCGATGTCTTCTTTGGCTACTACGATCAAGTGCACGCCCATTCCTATTATCCCCCCTACCTGATTCGAAATAGTGAGGAAGTGCCACTCGAGGGCAACCGCGGAACTGAAGGCAAGACTTACTCTCAGTACCTCATTCATGAGGCGGCGATGCAGTTCATTCGCGAGCACAGTAAGGAACCGTTCTTTGCCTACCTGCCTTACACGCCGCCGCATGGCAATTTCGAGATTCCTGACAGCGATCCCGCCTGGGAACTTTACAAAGACAAACCATGGCCAGAACCCGCACGCCGCTATGCGGCGATGGTCAGCATGGTGGACCGTCAGGTAGGCGAAATCCTCGCACTGCTTAAGGATTTGGGAATCGAGAGGAACACGCTCGTATTCTTCAGCGGAGATAACGGTGGGGCCGACTATTTCAGTTCCGTTGATTTCCCTCGAGGTATCCATAGTGCTAACAAGAATCCGAAGACGGGGGTCGAATTCCGAGGCAAAAAAGGGAGCCCTTACGAAGGTGGTATTCGCGTTCCTTTTGTCGCCTATTGGCCCGGTAAAATCGAGGCGGGACGAGTGAGCGAACATCTCGGATACTTTCCGGATGTGCTACCTACCATCGCCGAAATTACCGGGGCCGCGAAGCCTGTCGATATCGATGGACTATCGTTTCTCCCGGAGATGATCGGGGAGAATGCAGCTGGACGGAAGCAACAGCAGCACGAATACCTCTATTGGGAAATGGGGTCGTGGGCTGCCATTCGTCAGGGCCAATATAGAGCCGTCCGACCCGCTGCAAACAAGCCATGGGAGCTCTACAACTTAGCATCGGATCCCAGTGAATCGAGAGATCTCTCAGAAAGTCATCCGGAAATCCTCGGCAAGCTCAAATCCCTGGCGGAATCGGCTCGTACCCCTGCCGTCGAGGGGACTTTTGCAACGACAGAAAGACACGAACGGGATCGTCGGGCGAAATTCGGGAAACACGACACGATCCCATGAAAATTTCCTAAAGACCAGATCGTCAGGGATTTTGTAGTCAAAAAGGATGATTCAGGGTCTCTGGTCGGCCTGAATGGGATAGTTCACATCCCGTCCGAGCAGGTATCAGCCGATTGCAAAGTTCGTGAAATTAGACAATGCGAAAGTCATTTTTATTCCACCGACTAAACGCTGAAATGCAACATTCGTCGCCGTTGCACGCTAAGATAGTGCTCGTTTAGCATGCTCATCTCACCCCGATCCTGATTCCTGAGGAGCCCCACCCTGCAGTTATCAACGGATAGAATGCATTCCTTTCGAATGGTCTAACGGGAAAAACAACTCCTCCATCGGCATGTCGATGGAAGGCATCTGTGACCCGTAGACTGGATGCTTTGGTTCTGTGTACTACAAGCCAAAGCGGATGACTCGTCGATTGTTACCACTTGAAAAACTTAGGGCTGATAGTGTCTAACCACAAATTCAAAACTTGGCTTCCTCTGGCTGCATTGATCGCTGGTCTATTTTCGTCGAAACTCCTAAATGGTGAGACCTTGGTCTACCAGGGGGATAGCGGTCCCGGGCGAGGGAAGCATATCGTTTTCCTTGCAGGTGATCACGAGTATCGCTCCGAGGAGTCCCTACCCGCATTGGCACGTATTTTGGCCAAGCATCATGGTTTCAAGTGCACCGTGTTGTTTAACATTGATCCAGCGACTGGTGAAAT
This sequence comes from Pirellula sp., assembly GCA_040396935.1. Lineage (GTDB taxonomy): Bacteria > Planctomycetota > Planctomycetia > Pirellulales > Pirellulaceae > JBKCUI01. The sequence goes on along the minus strand of JBBAXA010000039.1, from coordinate 25,613 downwards.
CGTCGCTGGTAATTCGAATCTGCCCGGCATCGAGGCTCTAACGACAGCGGATCTCGCGGTTGTCTTTCTTAGGTTTCAAAACTTTCCTCCAGAGCAGATGACCTATTTAGACGAGTATCTTCGCCGCGGGGGTCCTGTTGTTGGAATGCGAACATCGACTCATGCGTTCAAGATCCCAACCGACGGTAGCTTTGCCAAATACTCCTTCGACCACAAAGGAAAGGATTATGAGCTCGGGTTCGGACATCAAGTATTGGGACAAACGTGGGTTGGCCATTACGGCAAGAACCACCAACAGAGTACACGAATCACTCCAGTCGAATCTCGAAAATCGCATCCCATTCTTACAGGCGTTCGCGATATTTGGGTACAGGCTGGCGGCTACGTTGGAAAGCCGATCGATGGTGATATCCTCACGATGGCTCAACCGCTGAACGGAATGACACCCGACTCACCGGTCGATTCGACCAAACCTCCCATGGCGTCCGAGTGGACTCGCAGCTACACATCCCCTTCCGGTCGAGTCGGTCGAGTCTTCACGACGTTGTACGGAACGCCTGAGGATCTCCTCAACGATGGGTACCGACGAATGTTGGTCAACGGTTGTTATTGGGCCTTGGGAATGGAAGCCTCCATCAAACCGGATTCCAACGTCGCTCTCGTAGGTCCCTTCAAACCGAATACATTCCGCTTCGCGGGTCATGCCCGAGGCGTTCGCCCAGCCATGTACGCTGGCTTCGAAAGTCAAATTCCAGCCAACAACAACACGTCAGCTCCCGATTCCCCGAAAACACAACAAGACAAAAATGCGAAAGGCAATAGTGCGACGGCATCGACCAATTCAAGTTCTGGTCAAGCTGTTCGATACGTTCGTATCGAGTTACCAGGGGAAAAGCGAATCCTGACCTTAGCCGAAGTCGAGGTTCTCAGCGGTGGTAAAAACGTGGCCGGGCAGGGCCGCGCGAAGCAATCGACAACGCATGGTGGCGGGGAAGCCGCAAAAGCGATCGATGGAAACAAAGACCCGGACTGGGAAAAAGGAGGACAGACGCATACGGAGGATGCTGGAACTGCAAATCCTTGGTGGGAGTTGGACCTCGGTCAGCCGATGAAGATCGAAAAAATTGCCGTCTGGAACCGAAGCGGTTTTGAGGCGCGACTGGACGGTTTCACGCTTTCTCTGTTAGACGCCGATCGAAAAGAAGTAAGTCGCTGGACTGGAGTGGAAGCTCCAGAGAGGCTAGAGATTGATGTCCAGGCAGCTGGGAAACAAACATTCCTCACTTACGCCGGAAAACCCGGCGCGCCTGCCAAGAAAGGAATGAAAACAGCAACTGCTCAAGCTCCCGTCGAGGAAAAGATCGAGGAACCTGCACTGGTCGAAGTACCTGCTGGCTATCGCGACCCGAGTCCGTTTGCGTTTCGCAAAGGGGATGTAGTCGCGATCGTCGGAAATGGTCTACCAGACCGAATGCAGCATGATGGATGGCTTGAAACGTTGATTCAAAACTCGTTGAAGGGCGAACAGGTTCGCTTTCGTAATCTCAGCGCCAGCGGTGATCAGCCGAATTCCTATCCGCGCAGCAAGGGAGTTCCTTCCGTACCCGAGTACTTGAAACATATCAAGGCCGACGTCGTACTCGCGTTCTTTGGATACAACGAGTCCTACGCCGGGATCGAAAAGGCGGATCAGTATCGAAGTCGATTGGTCGAATTCGTCAAGCGGACTCGTGGAGCCCAGCCCAACGGCAAATCGTTCCCCAGGATCGTTCTTTTTAGCCCGATAGCTCATGAGGACATGCGCAGTCCAAACTTCCCCGATGGCAAATCGCACAATGTTCTTCTGGAAGCTTACACGAAAGCGACCGAGAAAGCCGCTTATGAGGCAGGTGTTGGATTCGTGGATCTATTCCACCCGTCCCTCAAGCTTTTTGCTGAGGCAAGTGAACCGCTTACGATCAACGGAGTGCATCTGTCGGAACGAGGAAACCGATTGCTCGCAGAGGTGATCTCCGGCGCCCTTCTAGGAACGCCTCAGAAGTCGCTTCCATCGATGGAGCCATTACGAACCGCGATTAAGAATAAAGATGAGCATTGGAATAATCGCTATCGCGCGAGGGATGCGAACGATGTTTGGGGCGGTCGTTCGACTCTGACATTCACCAACGATCAGACCAATGCAGTTGTCCTCCAACATGAGATGACCATGTTCGATACGATGACCGCGAATCGGGATGAGCATCTATGGTCGGTGGCTAGCGGCCAGCCAAAAGCGATCGACGATAGCAATGTACCTAAACCGGTTGAGGTTATCTCCAACGTGGGGGGTGGTAGTAAGAGCTCCAGCGCGATGAAGGAAGGATTGCTGCAATACACCGACGGCCAAGAAGCGATTAGCCGAATGGCCGTTGCCAAGGGATTTGAAGTCAGTCTTTTCGCGGATGAAAAAAGGTTTCCACAATTAGTAAACCCCGTCCAAATGCAGTTTGATACCAAAGGACGATTGTGGGCAGCTGTCTGGCCGACATATCCAAAGTGGGAACCACTCCGCGAGATGAACGATGCGCTACTCATCCTGCACGACGATAATACCGATGGCCAAGCCGATCGAATGACCGAGTTTGCGAGGGTTCACAATCCTCTCGGATTCGAATTTTGGAATGGAGGGGTGTTAGTGACTTGTCCTCCAGAAATCATCTTCTTGAAGGATACCGATGGGGATGATATCGCAGATGTACGAACCGTCATGCTACAAGGGCTCGACTCGTCGGATACGCACCATGGTGCCAATAACTTAATCTACGGTCCAGATGGTGGTATCTATTGGCAAAGCGGTGTGTTCATGCTGCACAATCATGAGCATCCTTGGGGGCCTTCGTTGCAAGCAGAGGCATCGGCCATGTATCGTTTCGATCCACGACGATTCACGATCGCTATGCACGCCAATAACTCACCCAACCCGCACGGAATTGCCTTTGATTATTGGGGCTACCATTATGCGACCGATGGTACTGGAGGACGCGCCTTTCAGGTTCGGCCGGAGAAATCTGGATTCACCATGCAGGAATTGTTGAAGAAAGAAGTACGTCCTGTCACCGCCTGTGAAGTCGTCAGCAGTGCCCATTTTCCAGAGTCGATGCAAGGGGACTTCCTGATCTGTAACGTCATTGGGTTTCTCGGAATCAAGCACTATGACTTGGAACGCAATCCGGAAACAGGAACCGTTTGGGGTGAACCGGCCGGAGACGAGCTTGTCGTATCGACGATCAATGCCGATGGGACCACAACGGAGGACAAATCTCGCGGTTTGATGATGAGCGGCGATAAGAACTTCCGCCCCTCGGATGCTATTTTTGCTCCCGATGGATCCCTTTACATCAGCGATTGGCACAACGCTATCATCGGGCATATGCAGCACAATGTGCGTGATCCGAATCGTGATCACAAACATGGACGTATTTATCGTATGACAGCGACCGGGCGACCACTGCAGCCCATCGTGCCAATCGATGGCCAACCCATCGCTGCCCTTCTCGAGAATCTCAAATCACCCATCGATGGTATTCGGCATCGCACCCGAGTGGAATTGAGCGAACGAGATTCGCAGGAAGTGATCGCGGCTGTCCAGCAATGGATCAAACAATTTGATCCGCTGAAGAAGGAAGATGCGCATCACTTACTGGAAGCACTTTGGCTCCATCAACAGCACAATGTGAAGAATACGCAGTTGATGGGTTTATTGCTCAACTCGCCCGAACCCCATGTGCGAATAGCAGCCAATACGGTGAAGCATTTCTGGTTCAATGTCGAGCGATCGATGCAGGGTGGTGTGGTCGGCGAATCGCTTGCCATGCAGACCCAAAAGTCGGGCGTTCTGAGTGACACTCCTGAACTCACGACGATTCGTATCGGCACGATCCCCGAAAAGATGCGATACGACATAGACAAACTCACCGTCAAACCGGGTAAGAAGGTGAAGTTGACATTCGCGAACTACGACTTCATGCCACACAACATTTTGCTGGTTAAACCGGGCAAGGCAGATGATGTCGGCTTGAAGGCGATCGCTTTGGGGGCCAAAGGATTCGATGTCGGCTACGTGCCGGAAAGCCCAGATATTCTCTGGTCGATCAAACTTGTCGATTACGGCCAACAACAAATTGTGGATTTTACGGCACCCTCGGAGGAAGGTGCGTATCAATACGTATGTACGTTCCCGGGACACCATCTACTGATGCGAGGAACACTCTACGTTACGAATAACCTGGAGGAATATCTTAAGAATCATCCAGAGGATCAAGTTAAGATCACGGAGTGGAAGCTCGCGGATTTAGCTGGCGACCTAAAACGAGTGGGCGAGCATCGCAATTTTGAACGAGGCGAGCAACTCTTCACCAAACTGGCTTGTGCTCAGTGCCATCAACTGAAACCAGGACAGAAGAGCGATCGCGCAAATGTGAATGTAGGCCCGCATGTGCAGGAAACGGTTGCGAAGTACAAAGGTGATGCGCAAGCGATTCTCCACGAAATCCTGGAACCCTCTCGTAACATCGATGAAAAATATCGAGCGATCACTCTAGCGCTCGATGACGGTTCGGTGGTGAATGGGAATATCGTCAGTGAGGAGGGAGGGATCGTAACGATCCTGACTGGATCCAACCCCGTCGTCGAGAGAAAAATCTCTGTTAGCTCCATCGACGCTCGTAAACCATTCTCGGTTTCCCTGATGCCGGTCGGCTTGCTAAACTCCCTCGACAAAGAGCAGATTTTGGATTTGCTTGCCTACTTGCTTGCTGAAGGCAATGCCAAGGCTCCTGCCTTCCAGCATCATCACTAAAGGATCATCCGCAGGAAAATCACATGGTTTGATTGGGGCACATCTCCACATTGTGCCCCAATCGGGGCTTCCTTGCTTAGCGATCTGCAGGTCGCTTCGATCCTGGATGGATGAAACGACGTACCTACTGCATGGTGGTAGAGTCCACGACTCCAGCGTTTGCTTTATTCCAACCGGTGAGCTACCGTCATTGGCTTTCTCTTTGGTGGAATACGAAGTATAGATTTTCGATCATCATCATTTTTCAGCCCATCAAACGACACGACGATTGGATCGGTCACGTTGTTTTCTTCATAAAGTCCATTTCGGCTAGGTAGAAAAAGGCGAACACTTGCCTGCTTCGTAGGGAACGATGCCTTACAATCGCCTGCATGGACGATTCCCAACTCCCAACACCGCATAACAATTTTTTCCACTATGCGTTCTCTCAAGTGTCTGCTGTTCGCGGCTTGATCGAGACGCATTTGTCAGAGGAAATCGTTCGAGTATTGGATCTGAAGACACTGGTGCTTCAGAAGGGCTCCTTCGTCGATCCGCAGCTGCGTGAAAGTTATTCGGATCTTCTCTATTCTGTTCAGACAGCAATGCAATCCGATGGATCGCGCTCGGTACTCGTATATGTTTTGCTGGAACACAAGAGCCAGCCGGACCAAATGACACCTTTTCAATTGCTCCGATACATGGTCCGCATCTGGGAACAGAGGTGGCGCAACGGAGAGGATCTGGCACCAGTAATACCGATGGTCATTTACCATGGCGAAAACGCTTGGTCCGCACCACGCACCCTCGAGGAGCTGATCCCCGCCCCAGATGTTTTACAGAAGTACGGCATTCGATTCACATTTCCCCTATTGGATCTTGGTAGGATTCCCGATGAGACCCTCGCTACAGATCCTTTTTTGCAAAGCATGCTTCGGCTGCTAAAATATGCAAAACGAAAGGAGCTGTTCGATCAGCTCGAACCGATTCTGCAATTGCTGCTCGATGGCGGGGAGCCTGAGTTCCGCGAGGAGCAGTTGAAAACGATTTTGGTTTATATTTTGGCAACGAGTCAATCAATCCCGATGGAGAAACTCCGGATGACAGTCCAAAAAATATTCCCAACCCAGATTGAACCTGGTTCACTTGCCGATCAATTGATTCAAAAGGGCCGCGAAAAAGGGATCGTCGAGGGTCGCGAGGAGGGTCGTCAAGAAGGTCGCGAGGAGGGAGAAATCCGACTCATCCAGGCATTGCAGGAGATTCTCGGTGTGCCCGTCAGCGATGAGGTAAGCTTAAAAAAACTGTCGCTTGAACAACTCCGATCAGTCACTACAGAACTACGAAGCAAAATTCAGCAGCGTCCCTCGTAGCCAAAAGAAAATAGGCTTTAGAGAGCCTTTCGCGCAGACCAAGATTCCGACATGAAGCAAGGCTTTTATCAAAGCCGGAATAGCACATCATCTGCTGGCACGGTGCGGGAACCCATCGCGCAAATCGCAAGGATTCCCTAGTCCTTCGCAATCCCTCTGGGGAAAATCAATCGGGCCAACTTTATTCGAACAACCATCCTTGGATGCAATCCAGAAAGTATCCCATGAATGCCATCGATAAGCTCTCTCGTGAGTTGCGGTTGTGACATAATCATCGGGTTGTGACATCCTCAAAAGATAATCTCCGCGTTCTTTATCACAATCGACCAAACTTCAAAACTATGCAACCATTGATGAGACTTCTTTTTGCCTGGTTGACTGTTTCGCTCCCCGCCATAAGCTTGGGTGACGAGGTACCGCGACACGTCGCAAAACAAAGGACAGTCCAAATCCTTGCAGCCTCAGCAAAGACTCCCGATCGGCCTTACCTCGCCTTCCCAGCAGTTCTGGACCTGGGGGCCGATGTACTGATTTCTTTTAAGCATGGCCGCACACACGCGGGAGATGCCGATTCAACACTCGATTGGATCCGTTTTGAAAAAGGATCTGACCGCAAAATATCTCAGCAAACGCTGGCTGCCGTGAAAGGGGAAATCATGCAGATGGGGGAATGGGTTCCGTTCCCCAACGGTGAAATCGCAAACTACATCGATGCCCAACGGTCGAGTGTCCTGAGGACAGGCTTGGCATTCGTACGTTCGGCTGACCGAGGTCATACCTTTGGTTCCGTCCAACGTTTGGGTCAAGTAGACGGAGTGGAGTATGGTTATGCGTTTGATGCAATTTCGAAACAGGGGTCGACCTGGATGCTCGTAATGACCTTTGCGAACTTGCCAGGTGGTAAACTCATTTACAAGTATGCCAGTCAGCCTGGTTCCGTAGATGTGATCCGAAGCGACGACAACGGACACACATGGCGTTTTGTCCGAAGTATCACAAAGGAACTAGGAGATGCACCGATCAACGAAAGTGCATTTATTCCCTATCAAGATGGTTTCGTCGTCGCGTCTCGCGGATATGACAGTCGTCAATGGTTGATGCGCACCGATTCCGACTTCAAACGGCTTGCCGCAACAAACCTTCCGACATCGCATCCGTTCTTCAAGACGGCAGATCGCCCGCGTCTGTTTCAACGGGACGGATTCTATTATCTCTTGGGTCGTAATCGTGCTGGAGAACGTACCACGGAGCTCGCGCTTTTCAAAATCAACCCGGACAACCTTTCCATCACGCGCCACGTTGTTTTGGACACCTTGGCCAACCAATCTGCAGCTGACAGCTTCTATGCCCAGCCGTATTGGCAGATCCGTGATGGCCAAGCCCTGTTCCAAATCATCACGTACAAACGTATGGAGGGGCCAGGCTTAGACATTGTACGTCTGGAATTCGATTGGGACGATGTGCGTTAGACTCTACAGAGATCGGCAACTCGACAGCTATTCATCCAATCGAGTCATCGATAAGGATACGCATTCAAAGCTAGAATTTCTCCCGCTTTATCAATGCCGTCACTGCATCGTGAAGATTTTGCGATAACCCAGCGAGAAGATACCAGCCCCTACAGGTACCGAAGTACTCTCAACGATCTGCTTCCGTTTTACAAAACCATTCTCCTTTCAATTCCGTTTGCCAAGCCAGCCATCTGAATCCAACGTTCCCGAACGTGTATCTCTCTCCTACTTGTCTGATGCTCCCTTTTGTAAACTCCATTTTCTCACCTGTCTTACCCAAATAGATGACCTGAGGAGATACCAACAATATTTTTTCTAAATGACACAACTCGCGAACGCCGGGCTCCTAACGCAAAGCCCATCTCGATACGCCGTGTACTCTGCACCTCGGTCGTAACAAGACGGAATGAAACTGCACACACTGGAAGAAACAATCGAGTATCGGAATGACTTCGAAACCGAACACTTCAATTCGCTGTCGCGGACATTCAGATCCCGCGAGCGTGATCTGAATAACCCACTCGCGGTAGTAAACATTTGGACATAACGCCGGATACAATGGCTCGACACAATCAGAATGGGTTGAGGCATTGTCAAGGGTTCCATCGGAAAGCTTTCCATACAAATGACGAATCAAAATTCCTGGTATACGTTTTTCTGTTTCCAGACCTATATCGTTGCCTCGCTTGGCGTAGCCAGCGATTGCTCAGCGCAGGAAAATCCTCTTGGGTGGAAAAAGCATCTGATCACGCAGCAGGGGCATTGCAATACGGCAGTGGCCATCGATGCGAATGGAGATGCTACGCTCGATGTCATCGCTAGTTTCAATGGCAGGGTCAGCCTCTTCATCGCTCCCGATTGGCGGGAAATCATCATTCACCGTTTCTTGAACAAGGATGGGACACCGAGTGCCGCCGGTGCGATCCACAGCGAGTCGATCGATGCCGATGGGGATGGAGATATGGACTGGGCAGGCTCGCTGTCCCAATCAGGTCCGTTTTGGCTGGAGAATCCTGGTCGCGAATCTCTCTCCCAGGGTATCTGGACCGCGCGTGAGATCGATCCTGAAATCGCCGGTATTCATTGCATAGCTCGTGCGGATATCGATAACGACGGCCGACAAGATCTCGTCATCAATAACTTCCTTCCGGATGCCGGTCTACATGACTCGATCGCCTGGTTCAGCATTCCCGAAAAACCACTCACAGCAACTCGCTGGATACGCCATGTATTCGCTGACAAAGATGCTAGAGGTGGGAGTCACTACATGGGGATCGGTGACATCGATGGAGATGGTTGGAAGGAAATCGCAGTAGGGGCCAAGGGGAAACCCTTTGCGGATGGTAATTGGTTTGCCTTCTGGACAAACCCAGGAAAAGGCAAGGTCACCGGAGCATGGAAGAAGACCCTATTGGCTGAGAATCAGGAGGGTGCAACCAACCTGGTCCCATGCGATGTCAATGGCGATAGAAAGATCGATTGGCTGGCCTCCCGCGGACATGGAACGGGGTTGTTATGGTTTGAAAACCCAAGTTGGAAGATGCATCCGATCGATACCGAAATACGTCAGCCTCATAGCCTCACCGCATTCGATCCCGACGGAGACGGCGATATCGATGCCGCGTCCTGTGGCTACGAGAGCAAATGGGTCCGCTGGTACGAAAACGACGGCAGGGGAAAATTCACGATTCATACGTTGGATAACAACCAAGAGAGCTATGATTTGCGTTCGGTCGATATGGATGCCGATGGCGATGCAGACTTGTTGAACGCGGGCCGCGGCTCAGGTAACGTGGTTTGGTATGAAAACCTCCGCATCTCGCGATGAGGAAAAGGATCCAAGCCCGAAGGATCACCACTTACCAATCGCTCGCCATTCAATGAAAAGAATTTAGCCTCGCTGCAAGGCCGAATGGGAACAGGCTATCTTCCGATCGCTGCCCCCTCCGATGACAAACATCTCGTACGCGATCGACTCCGACGATCCGTTCGATCTCTCAAACTCAATGAACGACGAAAGAAAACACCTCTGTGAACTCCTCTACCTCATCACCTCCGGCGACTTGAGGTACCAGCCATAACTCTCCGACTCGCTCCGATGAAAAAATCAATCACTCTGCTACTCTCGCTGATACTCTTATCTATCTATCACGTCCGAGTTGCAGCGCAATCGAATGACTGGCGAAATATCGAAAACGCGATCAGCGAAATTCCATCAGAAGGGTATTGCGATCAACCGTACGCCGTAATCAATCGAAGTGGGGAATGGGTCGTCGTCATGACGACGGGTTCGGGCAAGGAAGGACAGCCCGGGCAGCATATCGTCTCGACAATATCCAAGGACCGCGGCAAAACCTGGAGCCGACTCTACGATATCGAACCTCCCCAAGGACCGGAGGCATCATGGGTAACTCCATTTCTCGCACCCAGCGGACGCATTTATGTCTTCTATACCTACAACTCAGAGAACATGCGGGAGGTACTTAACTCGAGCAGTGTACCGATCCAACGGGTAGATACCCTAGGAAAGATGGCGATGAAGTATTCCGATGATGGAGGATACAGTTGGTCGGCGAACCGAACGTATATCCCCATCCGAAATTTCGAGCTCGATCAACGCAATATCTATCAGGGGAAGATTCAATTCTTTTGGTCCGTTGCTCGCCCAATCGCTCATCGAGGAATGATGATTCTACCCCTATCCAAGGTTGGTAACTTTGGAGACGGCTTCATGGAAAGCGGTACCGGGGCGTTTGTTGCTAGTACCAACATCCTCAGCGAGTCCGCCCCTGACCTAATCGAATGGCAAACGCTTCCGGATGGGAATACTGGCCTGCTACCACCCGAAGGTCTCGTGGGGGATGAACACAACATCGTACCCTTGAGCGATGGAAGCCTATACTGCGTGTTTCGTACCAACCTCGGCCGAAATGTGCAGGCTTACAGTCGAGATCATGGACGTACCTGGACGAAACCGGAATGGGCTACCTATACTCCCGGTGGCAAGCAAATGAAACAACCTCGCTGTTTCAACAAGGTGCACCGATTCACGAATGGGAAGTATGCCCTGTTTTTCCACAACAACGGCGGCCGACATTACGCTCCCCATCCACTCGGGAATCGCAACCCGACTTGGCTGGCCGGTGGAATCGAGAAAGACGGCTACATCCATTGGAGTCAACCGGAGGTTTTCCTCTACGATGACAACTTCGCCAACGGCATTTCCTATCCGGATTGGATTGAGGATCAAGGGGAATACTTTCTGACTGAAACTCAAAAAAAGAAGGCCCGAGTCCATCAGATTCCTGCAACGTTTCTCGAGACGCTTTGGAAGCAAGCAGACAATCATGCGTTGACGAAACAAGGCCTCGCCCTCGAACTGGCAGCAGATGCCTGCGCTCCGGGCGTACCTTTCAGTATGCCACGTTTGAAAAGTTTGGTCCGCAGCGACGGTTTCTCTTTGGAGTTACGGCTCAAGCCGATCGACGTGGAGAGCGATCAATTGATTCTTGACACGAGACGCGAGCGAACCGATGGGGTCGGCAGTGCAGCTGCCTTTGCCGGGAACGGAATCAAGATCTCGCTCCTCAAAGGGGGAGCCGTGGAGATCCTGCTCGAGGATGGACGCTCGCCTCTGCTGTGGAGCACCACCCCGGGTTTGCTCCGATCCAACACGGAGCACCATCTCGTCTTCAATGTCGATGCCCAGGCAAAGATTCTCACAATTCTGGTGGATGGCGATCTGTGGGATGGGGGGAATCGCCCTTTCGGCTACGCCCGATTCAATCCGTTCCTGGACAACGTCGATGGTGAGCCAACGGTTAGCTTTTCGGAGAGATTTCGCGGAAACATAAAGAGTTTCCGCGTCTACCAGCGCTGCCTACTCACGTCCGAAGCAATCGGAAACTTCCGATCCGGAAAATGAGCCAAACCGGTCGAGCGACTCTGGCTGATGGAAATCGCTTTTCCACGAGTCGGTGCATGCTCCTTCCGGCGCTGACAAAATACAATAATGAAATTACGTGATATTGCAATGACACGGTGAGCCCACGATGCGATCATCACTTTCTGATTCCTGTTCCAATCAAGTGTTCTGATTGAAAGATCCAGTCCATGGCCTCTCCGTCTTTATCTCGCCGCAGCGTTCTTCGTTCGGCGATTGCCCTGCCAATCATTCCAGCAGCACTATCGAATTCCTATCCGTCACTCGCTCAGTCCGACAAGCCCTCGAGCAAGTCCGAGCGGTTAGGTGTGGGCGCCATTGGCCTCCGTTACCAGGGGAGCGTCATTGCACACAAAGCTCAAATGTATGGAGACATCGTTGCGGTGTGCGATGTGGACCGCAATGTTCGGGATCAAGCAAAGGCCGCCTTCGGGAGCACGCCCGCAAGCTTCGAAGATTATCGGGACTTGTTGGCTCGAAAGGATGTCGACGTCGTGACCATCGGTACTCCTGATCATTGGCACACCAAAATGGTGATCGATGCATGCCGAGCAGGTAAGGATGTTTATTGCGAGAAGCCGCTGACCCTGACGATCGATGAAGGCAAACAGCTCACGAAAGTCGTCAAAGAAACCGGTCGTGTTGTTCAAGTTGGATCTTGGCAACGAAGCGACAGACGCTTTCGCCTGGCAGTCGAAATGGTACGCGCCGGACGAATTGGCAAGCTTCAAAAAGTCGATATCGTACTCGGAAAAAATGGGGTCGGTGGACCTTTCGTTCCTCGAACTCGACCATCCCATCTCAACTGGGATCTTTGGCAAGGCCAAACACCGGATGTACCGTACATCGAGGAGCGATCCCACTACACATTCCGCTGGTGGTATGAGTATTCGGGCGGTCAGATGACCGACTGGGGGGCGCACCACCTCGATATCGCTCAGTGGGCAATCGACTCGTATCCAGTGGAGATCGATGGAACCGCTAAATTTCCAAGCACTGCAAACAGCTACAACGTGGCGCTCGATTTTAAAGCCGTATACCGCTTTGCAAATGGCGTGGTCATGACCGTCAAAGATAATGGGGACAATGGAATTCTCTTCACAGGCGACGCTGGGCGTATCTTTGTCAATCGAGGTAAGCTGACAGGAGCACCCGTCGAGGCGCTAGCGAATAATCCGTTGCCCCAAAAAGATTGGAAGGTATACGATTTCGATAATACGACTCGACCGCTACGAGAAGGTAAGCTCGACGCGATCATCAATCATATGGGGAACTTTTTCGATTGCATCCAATCGAGAAGACTTCCCATTTCAGACATCGTCAGCCAACACAGGAGCGTATCGACTTGCCATTTGGGCAACATCTCGATGCGACTCGGGCGAAAACTCCAATGGAACCCAGAAAAAGAGTTTTTTGTAAACGACCCAGAAGCCGATGCCCTCCTCAAGCGAGAGCAACGCAAAGGCTACGAGATTGCTTAACAGAACGATTGCCTGGTCGATATCGGGATGGGACTTACAGAGACTTTTGGACTCAACAGACTATCTCGCAGATCGTGTGAGAATTCTGGTGAATGAACCTTTTGCAAATTAGCGGGAAATTAAGAACGATGACATCCATGCACTCCCATTCAGATCGACGTGGATTCCTGCGAGCATCTGCTCTTCTCACAGCCGGCGCTTGCAGTGGACTTTCGGATTCGACGGCTACCGCATCCCCTTCGGAATTCCGTCTCAAGTATCTTTTGTCATCGAGTCTTTACGGATATGCAGCTCTTGCTGAAATCCTGCCCGAGGTATCGAAGACCGGCGCCTCCGCGATCGATATCTGGCCCATGAAACATGGGAATCAACGCGAACAACTCGATGAAATGGGAGAAGCCAAATTCGTCGAACTACTGAATCGACATCAGATAACCTTGGGCTGCATCACGCAGTATCCCCTCGGTCCCTTCGGCCTTCAGAACGAGATGCGACTGGCCCAGAGGCTCGGCTGCAAGACTATTGTCACGGGCGGCAAGGGGCCTGTAAACCTGAAGGGGCCGGAACTGAAAAAGGCGGTAGGGACTTTCGTCGAACAGATGAAGCCGCATCTGGCTGTCGCCGAAGAGACTGGAGTCACGATTGCGATCGAGAACCACGCCAACAATCTCATCGATTCGCCCGACTCGCTTCGCTACTTGGCTGAATGGAGTCCCTCCCGGCATCTTGGAATCGCCTTTGCCCCCTACCATCTCCCGCAAGAGGAAGCCTTGTTGGCTCAGCTTTTGCGCGATGTATTGCCGCGAGTGGAGGTGTTCTATGCGTGGCAACATGGCAATGGCTGTATGAAAGCCATGCCTAAGGAGGAGGAACTCCTACAAATGCCAGGTCGCGGTACACTCGACTTCACCTCGATGCTGAAAGTTCTCAAGGAGAACAATTTTCATGGATGGACAGAGATCTTCATGCATCCTTTCCCTCGCGGGATCCCGATTTTAGAAACAACCTCTTCCGTCACGGGAGAAGTCAATTTGGCTCGCTCTCACCTACAGACTCTTTTAGCGAAGATCTGATTTTCGAAATTCAATTCTATGGACCGTCGAAATTTTATCGCAGGCACAGCAACAGGAGCGTTGGCTTCACTAGCCGCGAACGCTCACGTAAATGCAGATCCCCATCAGAATCCATCCAAGGAAAAGCCCATGTCCAAAGGTAAAGTACTCATCATCGTTGGCGACGCAACCGAAACCGTCGACACTCTCTATCCCTACTATCGGTTGATCGAAGGTGGATACGAGCCAGTCGTCGCAGCGCCCGAGAAGAGGCTTTATCAGATGGTTCTCCACGAAGTGAAGCCCGGCTGGACGATCACCAAGGAATGGGAAGGCTATACCATCCAGGCGAATCTTGCCTTCAAGGATATCAAACCAGAGGAATACGTCGGTATCTTCTTCAGCGGTGGTCGCGCTCCTGAATACATTCGCGAGGACCAGGATCTGCTGCGGATCACCCGATGGTTTTGGGAACACAAAAAACCGTGCGCGAGCGTCTGCCATGGGGTCGAAATACCAGCCCGTGCAGGAATCGTGAAAGGGCTTCGTATGGCGACGGTTGCCAAATGCAAATTCGATCTGGAGGTCTGCGGCGGAATCTATGTCAACGAACCCTGCGTCATCGACCAGCACATGTACAGCGGACGTACCTATCACGATAACGGCTACTATATCGGTCCGTGGATTGCGGCTCTCGATAGGGAATCGAGCAAGACTAGCTGAATGGTTATGAACGTCCGATTCGCTTTCCTCGCTCTGAGTATCCTACTGACTATCCAGGAGACTGATCAGGCGGATGAACCGACGAATCTTTCCTTCAATCGTGACATTCGACCAATCCTTTCCAATAACTGCTTTTTTTGCCACGGGCAGGACGATTCCAATCGCAAAGCGGACTTGCGGCTCGACACCGAGGCCGGGCAGCGCGTCAATCAGACCGTCGTTCCGCGATCACCTACGGAAAGCTTGCTGATCCAACGCATTTTCTCTGAAGATGACGATGTGGTAATGCCTCCTCCCGAGTCGAATAAACGCCTCTCGAATCGGGAACGGGAACTGCTGAAACGTTGGATCGCGGAGGGTGCTCCGTTTGAGAAGCATTGGTCTTGGCTCCCTCCTCAACCAACCCAGCCAAACTCTTTTCAGGGGAAAAACCCCATCGATGCTTTCATTTTCGATAAGCTTCGCGAACTGGGGCTCAAGCCGTCACCCGAAGCGGATCGATCGACGCTGATCCGACGAGTTACGCTCGACCTGATCGGCTTGCCACCGACCGTTGAGGAGGTGGATGCTTTTCTAAGCGATGAATCCGATCATGCCTACGAAAAGGTCGTCGATCGCCTGCTGCAATCGCCTCACTTTGGCGAACGGATGGCTTTACCATGGCTCGATGCAGCTCGCTACGCCGACACACATGGTTACCAAAAGGATAATCACCGTTCGATGTGGTTATGGCGAGACTGGGTGGTCCAATCGATCAACGAAAACATGCCGTTCGACCAGTTCACCATCGAACAGCTCGCGGGGGACCTTCTCGAGAGTCCCTCGACTTCGCAACGGATTGCGACGGGATTCCACCGAAACCATCGTATCAATGCGGAAGCGGGTTCGATCGATGAAGAGTTTCTGGCTGAATACGCGGCAGATCGTGTCGAGACCACAGCGACCGTATGGCTCGGTTTAACCATAGGTTGCGCTCGATGCCATGATCACAAATTCGATGCAATCACTCAAAAGGATTTCTATCAGCTGGTTGCCTTCTTCAACAACATTAATGAAAAGGGGGTCGACGGTGTCGGAGCAGCCCCGGGCCCTGAGTTGACAGTCCCGCTATCCGGCTTTGACGATCGAATCGAATCCCAACGCAGGAAGATCGACCAGCTTTCCAAACAACTCGAGTCCCGAGCAGTCGAGTTAAGGGAAGCTCGTCGGGAATGGGAACAAACGATGGAAAAGGCTCTCGCCGATCCCGCTCGCCATTCGATTTGGAACGTTCCCCAACCAACAAACATGCGTTCGAACGGGAAAATGGAGTTTGAATCGCTCACCGATGGATCCATGTTGGTCCAAGGTGAAAATCCGCTGAACGAAGTTCAAACGATCGAGATTCCGCTAGAACCTGGCACGATCCAATCGATGCGGCTGGAAGCCATGCGCCATCCTTCGTTGACCGACAACCGCTTTGCTCGCAGCTACGACGGTAGCTTTGTACTGTCCGGGTTGGAAGTGGAACTCCATCGTCCAGGATTCGCTGCACAAAAAATAAAAATACGGGAGGCAACCGCAGATTCGCAGCGCACGAGTTGGCCTATCCAATCCGTCCTTGACGAGAGCCCCGACACTGGATGGTCCATCGACCCAAAGAATGAAACCGAAACTCATCGAGCCTTCTTTGTATTCGATCATCCCCTCGTCGCGAACGAGGGGCAATCGTTGATCGTACGACTGCGATACGAATCCAAAGAAGAACAGTCGATCATCGGTCGATTCAGGCTGTCATTCCACGCCGATCCCCAAGCCGATTTCCAATCCAAAAGTTGGCTCCCCTCGTCTGTGATCAAGGCTCTGATAACACCGCGATCGAAACGTTCCTCTGAACAAGAGCAACAACTGCACGATTCCTTTATCCAACTTGCGGTAGATCCGGAATTAGACGCCGCGCGAACACAACTACAAGCCTGTAAGCGCGAGTTGAATCAACTGATCGCAAAATCTTCGGTGCGAGTGATGGTAATGCAGGAAGCTAGGACACCTCGCAAGACCTTTGTGAACGTTCGCGGAGCTTACGATAAGCTGGGCGAGGAGGTCTTCACCGCGATGCCTTCGAGCTTGCCTCAACCCTCGCGACAGTCGATCTCGCGACCACTCAATCGTCTAGACCTCGCTCGTTGGCTGGTCGAGCCCGAAAATCCATTGACGGCGAGAGTCGCTGTAAATCGGTATTGGCAAATGTATTTTGGGAATGGTTTAGTCCGAACGACCGAAGACTTTGGAACGCAAGGGGATTGGCCGAGCCATCCTGAACTACTCGATTGGCTAGCCACCGAATTCATCCGTCAAAAATGGGATGTGAAAGCGATCCAAAGATTGATCGTCACCAGCTCGACTTACCGCCAATCTTCGAAAGTCAACTCGCAGCTGCTGGAAATCGATCCCGAGAACCGTTGGCTGGCTCGCGGACCGCGATTTCGTTTACCCGCCCATATCATTCGTGATCAAGCGCTCGCTTCGAGTGGATTGCTCGTTCCTGCGATCGGCGGGCCCTCGGTCAAGCCTTACCAGCCTCCGGGCCTGTGGGAAGGTGTCGCCGGGATCAACAGCAACACGACGAGATATCGACAGGATTCCGGTCCAAATCTATACCGTCGTAGTTTGTACACCTACTGGAAACGCGCTGTACCGCCACCTGCCATGATGATTTTCGATGCTGCAGATCGAGAGGTCTGCAATGTCAAACGTCGGCTCACCAATACGCCTTTGCAGGCGCTCGCTGTACTGAATGATCCCACCTATGTCGAAGCATCACGTTGGTTGGCTAGCTCCGTACTCACCGAGTCCGAAAAGGATCGCACAAGCGACTCCGATCGGATTCAAGTCCTATTCCGAAGAGTCTTGGCCAGGCGGCCCGATGCGCGCGAGCTCTCGAGATTGGAACGATCGATTGCGACCTTCCGGGAACATTTCTCTCAGACAAAGGGGTCAGCAGAGCAGCTCGTCCAGGTCGGTGAAAGCCGATGGGATATGCCGCTCGACAGCACCGAGCTCGCTGCGTGGACAACGCTCGCTTCAGTGATTCTCAACCTCGACGAGACACTGACCAAGGAATAACCATCATGCGGCGTCGACCATTTTTAACGCAATCAACATCCGGTGTGGGGCTAGCCGCTTTAGCATCTTTGATATTGTCCGATCGATCGATCAGCGGCGATGAGATGAAGACGGTATCGCACCTACCGCATTTTGCACCCAGGGCAAAGCGAATCATCTATCTGTTTCAGTCGGGCGGACCATCGCAGATCGATCTCTTCGATTACAAACCGAAGATGGCTGATATCTATGATCAGGATCTTCCCGATTCGGTTCGGCAAGGACAACGCTTTACCACGATGACATCGGGTCAAAGTCGATTTCCCATTGCCCCCAGCATTTTCAAATTCAAAAAGCATGGTCAATCGGGAATGTGGCTCAGCGATCTGTTGCCGCATACGGCGAAGATCGTCGATGATATCTGCGTGATCCGATCGATGCACACAGAAGCGATCAATCACGATCCAGCAGTGACATTCATTCAGACCGGTTCCCAGCAGCCTGGCAGACCGAGTCTAGGCGCATGGACCTCCTATGGATTGGGGAGCGAAAACCAAAATCTCCCCCACTTTGTAGTGATGCTCTCACGCGGTAGTGGACGACCCAATTGCCAACCACTTTATGACCGATTGTGGGGTAGTGGTTTTCTACCCTCCCAATACCAAGGCTGTAAGTTCCTAACCGATGCTGAACCGGTAGCCTACTTATCGAACCCTCAAGGAATCGATGATTCCCTCCGTCGAAAAATGCTCGATGACATCCATGTTTTAAATCAGCACAAGTTTGACGATTATCAGGATCCGGAAATCCAGACGCGGATCGAACAGTATGAACTCGCTTATCGAATGCAATCCGCTGTCCCGGAGCTCGTCGATTTTTCGGAGGAGTCGGCTTCAACCTTGGACTCCTATGGCCCACAGGTGAAACAACGGGGGAGCTTTGCTTTCAACTGCCTTCTCGCACGTCGATTGGTCGAACGAGGTGTGCGGTTCGTTCAACTCTACCATATGGGATGGG
Organism: Pirellula sp.; assembly: GCA_040396935.1. Lineage (GTDB taxonomy): Bacteria > Planctomycetota > Planctomycetia > Pirellulales > Pirellulaceae > JBKCUI01. The sequence goes on along the minus strand of JBBAXA010000039.1, from coordinate 6,613 downwards.
ATCAACATGGTTCGCTACCGAAGCAGATTCGAGGGCAGTGTCTCGACACCGATCAAGCGTCGGCGGCCCTCGTTCGGGATTTGAAGCGAACCGGTTTACTCGAAGATACGCTTGTTGTTTGGGGTGGCGAATTCGGCAGGACCATTTACAGCCAAGGTCAACTCACACCGGATAACTATGGTCGCGATCATCATCCGCGTTGTTTCAGTCTGTGGATGGCCGGTGCTGGGATCAAACCTGGATACGTTCATGGTGAAACCGATGACTTTAGTTACAACATCGTCGAGAAGCCGATGCACGTGCATGATCTGCAAGCAACGATCCTGCATCTTCTCGGTATCGATCATCGCAAACTCACCTACCGATACCAAGGACGCGATTTTCGACTCACAGACGTTCACGGAAATGTCGTCCCCGATGTCTTCACTTAATTTTGAACTCGCAGAAACTGTTGTCCAGAGTTGAAGATGAAACGCGTTGCCCTAATTATTGAAACATCGCGTTCCTACGGACGAAATCTCCTGCGAGGAGTCAAGCGGTACGCGGTTGAGCATGGACCGTGGTCATTGTTCACCGAAATCCGAGATCTCGAATCGAGTCCACCGTTGTGGCTCAAGAAGTGGAACGGAGACGGTATTCTGGTCCGTTCAGGGAATGAAGCGATCGCTTCTGCGGTGAAACGTGTCGGCGTTCCAGCGATAGAATTGAGGTCGACACGTCGCGCCGGGATGTTTCCATTTGTCGGTGTCGATAACGAGACCACAGGACGCATGGTAGCAGATCATTTTCTGGATCGGGGCTTTCGACATTTCGCGGTCTACGCACTCGATACCGAGGAATTTTTCACGACACGGCGCGATAGCTTTATTGCTGCGGTCGAAGCCCGCGGCTTTCGGTGTGTCCAATTTCAACAAGCGGGAAAATCCGAACGTCCACGGCAATGGGAACTGCAGCAAGCAAAACTTGCGCGGTGGTTGGAGGGTCTCCCAAAACCCACAGGTGTTTTAGCATGTACCGACCAACTCGGCTGCTGGCTCATCGACGCATGCGCGCGAGCCGAGATTCGTGTCCCAGATGATATCGCAGTGGTGGGCGTTGAAAATGATGAAGCTCTTACCTCTTTGAGCTCGCCTCCACTCAGTAGCGTTCAATTGGATGGTGATCGTATCGGATACGAGGCTGCGTCTCAACTCGATCAACTCATGAATGGATATGCGCTGAAAAGCAATCGAACCTATATCCCACCCCTCGCAGTCGTCACACGTCAGTCCTCGGATATTATCGCTGTAGACGATCCGCTCCTTGCGATGGCCTTGAGTATTATTCGAACTCAGGCAGAAAAAGGGTTGACCGTCGACGAGCTTCTGAAGCACGTGCCCATGTCTCGAAGTAGTCTCGAGAGGAACTGCCGCAAGATCCTCGGTAGAACCCCTAATGAAGAAATCAATCGTTGCAGGATTGCACGCGTCTGCGAACTGCTGAGGGAAACCGATTTGTCGCTCAGTGTAATCGCCGATCGCACCGGCTTTCAAAGCGCACAGTATCTGGTGTGCCTGTTCAAGAAAATGCGAGGTCTCACTCCCGGACAGTATCGCTCTCAGCCGAACTGACAAAATGTCGTAACTTTTTTACGCCCTAGAGTAACTTTCAAATGGGGGAATCGAGTAGTCTATCGAGAATGTCAGGCGACCAACGGGGCCTGCAGCACGACTAACCGGACTCCTCCAAACTCCTCGATGCATCGGCTTTGCACTCAAACAACCATAGCAGTCAATCTAACTGGGGCGATCAGCCGATGCAGAACAGTGTTGTGATCGGTTGCGATCCGCTACCTGGTAGCCTGGGTATGGTCGTTGGTTTTCCCGTTTTTTGGTATTGATGAAATCCAACAACCCACCCGATATACCTCGTGGGCTACTGGCTACACCTTGCGGGATTTTGAAATTTGTACGTTCGCTCATAGGCGATTATTCCATCCAAGCTTTCCACATCTTGCCTGGTACTGTAAGGGTAGGTTTGATGCGGACGACTGCCTGACAACACCCTTCATTTTCAACAATCTCATTCGAATTTTTTAGCCACCAAAGGTAGGCTTCATAAAAGATAATTGGGGAAGACTCATGCTAACATCTAGAAAAAGAACGGATATCACGGTCCACAATCGTCGCGCTCTCTCGCAGAAGGCGTTTACCTTGGTCGAACTTCTGGTGGTGATCGCAATCATCGGAGTTCTTGTCGGATTGCTTCTGCCAGCGGTCCAAGCTGCCCGGGAAGCCGCGAGGCGTATGCAATGCTCGAATAACTTAAAACAGATGGGCTTAGCGCATCATAATTATCATGATGCCTTTAAGATGTTCCCGCCCGGCGCGATCAATGGTAGATTTGGAGCCAATCGAGCGATCTGGGCGTGGAGTGCGCAGTTGCTGCCGTTTATAGAACAGACGAGCCTCTTCAACTCATTAGGTGTTAGCGGTATTGAGGCTGCACAAACATTGACGTCGAATCTCCTTCTTTTTCAGCAGCCACTTCCTTTCCTAAGATGCCCTAGTGACGCAGGTCCCCGGTTGAACGAGCACTCTTTCAATTCGGTGTTCGATTCCAATGGCGCCGCTCGACAGGTAATCGTATCCAACTATGTTGGCAATCTAGGGCACCAAGGTGTCGTCGACGGCTTGGCATCGGATTTCACAGGTACCCATGCGCATCGCAGTCGTATCAATATTCGCGATACGACGGATGGCACGAGCAACACCTTACTCGTTGGCGAGCGCCCGTATTTTCTTCGTGGTGTCAATTGTTCTGCCGCGTTGGGACTGGTGCTTCGAGGAGAAGCAGGCGGTTCTACAGCATCGATGCCGGGATCGCAGCTATTGCATGTTGGCGCGCGAGGAGCCACGTTGATCAACGCCCGCGAGCAACGGACCGGATCGCCGTTCGTCAGCAATTGTGGAGTCGGCTTCGGTAGTACACACACCGGTGGCTTTCAAGCCGCGTTCTGCGATGGCTCCGTGCACTTTATCTCCGAGACGATCAATCACACTCCATTCGGAGCGTTGGATAGCGTTTTCGAGCGAATGCTGGCGAGAAATGATGGTCAAGTACTCGGAGAGTTTTGAGATGCCTTTGCAACCGTACTGGATGGGTAAACCGCGATTCGCCATCGGTATTAGCACGTTCATTTTATTGATCGCGCAGTCCGGTTGCAGCGAATCCGGTCCGCCTTTGGGGGTCGTCTCGGGGACAGTGACACTCGATGGAGCACCACTCGCCGGAGCGGCAATCGTTTTCGCCCCTAAGGCGCAAGCCGTCGACGCGGGTAGTTCCAGTGGCAAGACCGGGATGGACGGGAAATACACACTCGAATTTGGCAGTAGCCGGAAAGGAGCCTACCTCGGCGACCACAGTGTGATCGTCGAGCACAAAAATCACTTCCAGACAGATCTAACAGCCACTGTGAAAGAGGGTAAGAACTCGATTGACTTTTCCTTGACATCGAAGAGACGAAATAAAAATCGAGACGCGGGTGATAATGCGCAAGATCTCCCGGCTGCGAAATGAGCCTAACGCGGCAACTGCGTTTTCGTATCGAATACGACTCGAAGGCCGCAGGGCTTATGGCGCGTATGTCCCTATGCTGACGGCAGGAAATTGGACCAATCAGATTGCCTACCCATTGATGATTGATCTCCGAAGATCGGGAAATAAGGCATGAAAACCATACTCGCGCTCCTCATAGCCCTGCTGCTCGCACCGCTGGCTTCGCTGCATGCTGCTGACAACGCGTCTTACCCCGTGGCGAAGTTCTCCGTCGAGCATGCGGTGATCAACGAAGTGTATCCCGCGTGGTCGCCGAAGATGGGTTACAACCACGATTCGGATATCACCTTGTTCAAGGGGCGCTATGTGGCAGTATGGAATGCAAACCCGGAGATCGCGAATGAGTCGGAGCCTGGGCAGTTCAACTACCTCTCGGTTAGTGACGACTTTCAAAAATGGTCGGTGCCGGTGGCGCACTTCACCTCGAAAGGTGGCGCGACCAACCCGGTGGACTCGACGGGCATGTCGTTCCAATGGCAGCCGAACTTCATCAACCTACGCAACGAGACGCTCTTCTGCGCCTGGTGCGTCACGGGACCAGAGGCGGCCACTTACGTGTCGAAGTCGTCCGACGGGTTGAATTGGGAGAACATTCGCATCACGGAGCCGCTTCCGAAAAGCTATGATCGTGAAGCGGGCCCGAACGCGACGCCCTTCCCATCCAACCACGGCTTGCTGACCAAGTCCGGAACGATGCTCTTCCCGATCTGCCTTGCTCCGGGCGCCACGCCCACAGGCAAATGGGACGGCAAGCCGCTCCAGGTCTGCGCCTTGATCAGCAAGGATGAAGGAAAGTCATGGCAATACGGGGAACTCACTCCTGTGTTGCCGGTGAAGAAGTTTTTGAAGCCATCGGCGAAGAAGCTGGAAAGATCGGAGTTAGTCCAAGTATGGGAACCGCATTTCTTCGAGCATCCCGACGGGAAGATCGGCTTGCTGATTCGCGTGGCGGAGAAGAATGCTGAAGACGGGTTCACCGCCGACCAGATGATCCTTTACGCCGAGAGCAGCGATGGCGGCGTGAACTTCTCAACTCCGCGCACGGTTGACATCGAGACGATCTCCAGCCGGCACCAGAGTTTCAGCATGAAGCAGTCGTCATCCGACCTCATTCTCGTCGCCAATGACTGGCTACCGGGCTACTCTCGCTCGTTGCGCGACCGCCATTTTCTTTCGGCATACTTCAGCCCCGTGTGCGATCCCGATTTGCTCATTCCTGGTCCCGTCATCCAGCAACGCGGTAGCACCGGACATTATCCGAATGGCGAGATCAACAACGGCGAGATGATCATCTCCTACAGCTACGGTGTGAAGCCTCGCGCGATCTATGCGAGCCGCGTCAAGGGCCTACCTGATTTCAAGACGCCGTTCTTCTTGCAACGTGAAAGCCGACCCGCTGTCGTGATCAATGACAAGACGCAAGTCGCCTATTTCCCCGAGACCTTCAGCAGTCTTGGATTGGTGCTTACCAAGGAAATGATCGAGCAGAAGCAACTGGCACTCGAGTTCGCGGTGAAACTCATGACTGTGCCGAGCTTCTATCCCGGCCAGTCCACGGACGAGGCGGTCAACGGCATGACGCTGCTGACCATCGGCGCGGTCGATCATCACAACACGCAAATTCGCGTGAGCCGTCCGCTGCCTCCCTATCACATCGAAGTGCTCAAAGGCGATAAGTGGGTGAAGCTCGCTGAGGTAGGATCGCATGATACCATCCGCTTCGCCGTAAGCATGACCGAAACGGACTACACCGTCCGTGTGAACAACCAGAAAGAGGTCACGATGCCCGGCAAGCTCATGCGCAAGATCAACTTCGGCGGCTTTTATACCGACCCGATTGCCTACCCATCCGCCGGCTCCTTCGAACTCGACCTGAAGTCCGTTCAAGTGCGATGAACTGACGAAATAACAGAAGCAACATGAAACCCACCCTCACACTCTTTACCGCCTTACTGCTCGTGCCGCCGGCCGCGTTGCAAGCCGCTGAGAAACCCTTGAGCGATTGGCAACATCTCGTCCACACTGAGATCTGGAACGAGAAATGGCCGGACGCTTCTGGCAAAGCCGAAACGCGTAACGTCACCGCCGAAGTGTGGACGCAGGCGATGCAAGCGACGCTGGACGCGCAGGGAACGCTGCACATTCCCGCCCGAGCGCAGCCCTATTACCTTGATGGCCCGCTCGTCTTGAAATCAGGTCAAAAAATCAGCGCCGACCCGATGGCTGAGATCCGCCTCAAGCCTGACTCCAACACCTGCATGGTGCGCAACGAGCACGTCGTCACATTGAACACCAAGCCCGTGCCCGCCGATTTGCCGCTCGATACCGACATCACCATCGAAGGCGGCATCTGGACCACACTTGCCACCGCTGTAGCCAATCACGGCAACGAGCGTGGACAATCCTCAAAGGAGAGTCCTGCCTTCGGCACGCACGGCGTCATCCTGCTGCAAAACGTCCGCCGCGTCTCGGTGAAGAACCTCACCGTTCGTCAAAGCAGGCCCTTCGGCGTGCATTTGGCGAACGCCCATGAGTTCACGGTCGAGAACATCACCCTCGAAGAGCATCGTCGCGATGGCGTGCATGTGAATGGACCCGCCAGCGACGGCCTCATTCGCGGTGTGCGCGGTGATTCCCACGATGATGATGTGGCGCTGAATGCCTGGGAATGGAAAAACTACGCACCCAGCTACGGCCCCATCGAGCGCATCACAGTCGAGGATGTAACCGGCTGGCCCGAAGACGACCACGAAGGCAACAACGCCATCCGCATCCTGCCCGGAGTGAAACAATTCGATGATGGCACAACGCTCGATTGCCCCATCCGGGACATCACCCTACGCCGCATTACCGACATCCGGCATTTCAAAATATACGACCAGCCGAACCTCGAACTCGGCCGCGACAACGACTTCAGCATCGGAGTCGGCACAGTGAAGAACCTCCGCTTCGAAGACCTCACCTTCAATCGCCCCGGCCAGATCGAACTCCACGCGAACACCGACGGACTCTCCAT
>JBBAXA010000038.1:0-57309 GCA_040396935.1 Pirellula sp. | reverse complement strand
CTGGTCCACCAGCCTCAGGTCGACGACCTTCTGGACCACCAGCCCCTGGACGATCGCCGCGAGGTCCACGCCCCTCTGGTCCACCGGCCTCAGGTCGACGACCTTCTGGACCGCGACCCTCAGGTCCGCGACTGTCCGGACCGCGACCTTCTGGGCCCATCCATTGAGGTCCACGTCGGTTGGGACCACGCATCCTAGGACCACCTTGCGAACCAAACCGCCCCCTCGATGATGGGAGCTGTCTATCGAACTCTCCTCGGAATGGGCCCGGAACAAAGCCTTGAGGACCACTTCGGTTCATTTGAGGTGGATGTTCGTAGGGTGGTTGCTGTTGAGGATTTCGTCGCATGGCGTTGTTGCCCCTACCCATCCACGGCGGTGCACCTCCTTGTCCGGATCGCCCCATTCCATTCCCTGGCCCTTGCCCCCAGCGTTGACCAGCTCCGCCCATGCGCGGTGGCTGTGGTGTAAAGAAAGGCGACGAGAACGGGGGTATCGGACGATCAAAACCTCGAGGCGACTGGAACTGTCGACCGCTCGCGAACGGTGGACCTTGTTCCATTGGAGGCCCATCGCCTGCATGATGAGCCATACCCCCTCCAAACGAGTTTGCTTCCTCTCGAGTGATTTTGCCATCATTGTCGCGGTCTAGCGAACGAAGGACGGCTGCTGAGCCTTGGATTTCCTCCGGGGATAGTACACCGTCGTGATTGCTGTCGAAGACATGCATCCAAGGCGGGGCAGGCATTTGTCTGTCGGGACCTCGCGGCGGGGGTTCCGGTTGAGCAAATGCTTCGGTGCTCATGCTCGCGCAACTAATAACTGATGCAAGAAGCCAATATTGTTTCGATTTCATCATCCGCCTGTACTCGATTTCAAGTGTGATATTCGACACGCCCCAATTCGTTTCTTCCATGATATGCTACCCCTGGGACGAGGGGGCATACTCATTGAGTTGCGAATAGTCGACCAAACCGCCAAATATTTCCTCTGTTTTCTGGGACGGGTTCGCATGGGCGTTTTCGAAAAACATAGGTTCGTTCGATGCCGCCTCCTCATAGGATGACAACCAGCAATACCCTCATTCGAATTCCCGAGCCATGATGGTTGCCTCGATCCAAACCGTGGCGGATGTCATTCCGGATGGGTCGACAATCTACCCTCTGCTACTAGGCGATCGTAAAGAGTGCGTCCGCTGGCTACCTATCTCTTTGGTAAGATAACCGGAGATAATTGTTTTCTCCAATCCTGATAGACAAGATGCAACTTCGATACTGGAACTTGTTGGTTCTCGCATTTCTGACGGTCATGCATTCGCCGAGCGAACTTTCGGCTGCAGATCCCAAACCCAACATTATCTTTATTTTGGCCGACGACTTGGGTTGGGGGGATTTGGGATGCTATGGCAATAAAATTATCAAGACCCCGAACCTCGACCGTATGGCAAAGGAAGGAATGCTACTGACCCATTTCTATGTCAATGGATCTGTTTGCTCACCGAGTCGCTGTGCTTTCTTTACGGGTCAATATCCAGCTCGGCACAAGATCCACGGTCACTATGCGACTGAGCAGTTGAATGAGTCTCGTGGCATGTCGAATTGGCTGGACCCTCAAGTCAGCAATATCGCGAAGTCACTCAAAACATCGGGCTACCGAACAGCGCATATCGGTAAATGGCACCTGGGGAGCAACTCGGGAGGCCCCGATCCCTCAGCCTATGGATTCGATTTCGTCGGCAGTACGGAATCGGGAGGAGCCAATGGTCCCTCTACCGATCCTTACTACCGAGCTAAATCCACCTCGTTATTCGTCGATGAATCCCTCCAGTTTATTTCTGAGTCCAAGCAACAACCCTTTTATCTGCAATTATGGACCCTGGTTCCCCATGCCACTCTCAATCCAACTCCCGACCAGATGGAGCCTTACTCGCGGTACCGCGCCGGCAAAAAGAACTTTCCCCATGCATCTGCCATGGAAATTTTTGCAGCCAGCGTTACCAACTTGGATACGGAGATTGGAAGGCTCATGGACGGACTGAAGACCATGGGTCTCGATGAGAACACGCTCATTTTCTTCTCGAGCGATAATGGTCCGGAGGACATTCATATCGTCAATGCAGGTCATAGCGGTGTCGGTAGCGCCGGTCCCTTTCGAGGTCGTAAGAGGAGCTTGTACGAGGGAGGGATTCGCGTTCCGGGGATCGTTCGCTGGCCCGGAAAAATACCTGCAGGGATCGTCGATGATGAGTCGATAGTCGCTGGAATTGACTGGTATCCCACCGTTTGTCGATTGGCTGGCATCAACCCACCATCGAATCACAACTTCGATGGTGAAGACCGAAGCTCTGTTTTCTTTGGGAAGAGTGTCCCGAGAACCAAACCGCTGATGTGGGAATGGAGATTCAATATTGCTGGAGAACCGTTTCATCACAGTCCCGAGTTGGCGATTCGTGAAGAGCAATGGAAACTATTGATGAATCCGGATCGGAGTCGAATCGAGTTGTATGATTTGCGCGTCGACGCGACACAGCTGAACAACATTGCAGAGCATCATCCGGATATCGTCGACAAACTCTCTAACAAGGTACTGACGTGGTCGAAGGAGCTGCCGCCCGGCCCTCGCGATCCCAATGCAGGCAAAATGCATTATGGTAAACCGAACGCTCCACCGAAGAACTGATTTCTCGACCGATTTCCTATAGCACACTCCGGCCTTTCACGACATGATTCATCTCGTTCGCTTTTGGATAGGTTTGCTGGTTTTCACCGGCGTTGCGTATCAGCTCTCGGCTCAAGAACTGTCACCCCTCACCTACAATCACCCCGGTTTGGTTGTGGATCTCGGTGTGGGATTATGGGCCTGGCCCATTCCCGCCGATGCCGATGGAGATGGAGATTTTGACCTGCTCGTGTCGTGTCCCGACAAGCCCTCCAACGGGGTCTGGTATTTTGAGAATCGCCAGGGAGTCACAGCCGGTAGCAAGCTCCCAATTTTTGAGCCCGCGATCAAGTTGAGTGGTACGGTTCACTATGTAACACCCAGTTATGTATCGAATACCGTTCGCGTACTGTCTCCAGGGGTGGAGTACCGTGACTTTTTGAAACGAGGTACCCAAGAGCGGACCGTTCTTTCCATCGATCCGAAATTCCACAAACCGGAAGGTTTGGAACCAAAGGGACCAAAGACCCGGCACAACCAATGGCGCTACGTGGACTACGACGGCGATGGTCGCCTCGATCTGAGCGTTGGGATCGAGGATTGGAGCTACTACGGATGGGATGATGCATGGGATTGGCAAGGGCGATGGACCAATGGTCCTCTAAGAGGTTGGATCTATCTCTTTCGCAATCGCGGGACCACCGAAGCGCCCGATTATGAAAAGCCGTTTCTCGTCGAGAGCGACGGCGCACGCCTGGAAGTTTTTGGGTGCCCCTCCCAGAACTTCATCGATTTCGATGCGGATGGAGATTTGGATATTCTCTGTGGTGAATTCCTAGACAAGTTCACGTACTTCGAAAACGTCGGGACGAGAAGCGAACCTCGCTATGCCAAGGCTCGACGTATCACGGACGAAACGGGTCAGCCTGTTTCGATGGATTTACAAATGATCGTTCCGGTCGCATTTGATTGGGATAGGGATGGCGACTTTGATTTGATCGTTGGCGACGAGGACGGGAGAGTCGCTTTTGTCGAAAATGTTGGAATCGCGAATCGAACTCCGGTTTTCGCAAGGCCTCGCTATTTTCAACAGCGTGCGGATCAGCTCAAGTGTGGTGCTCTGGCAACTCCGTTCGCCTGCGATTGGGATTCGGACGGCGACTTGGATCTTTTGAGCGGCAACACCGCAGGCTACATAGAATACTTCGAAAATTTGAGTGGCTCGAATGTAGCCAAACCGATGTGGGCCGCTCCTGTCAAACTCATGGTCGATGGCCGACCTTTTCGAATCATGGCCGGGGAAAACGGGAGTATCCAAGGCCCCGCCGAAGCGAAATGGGGATACACAACCCTGCAAGTTGCCGATTGGAACCAGGATGGATTGCTCGACATCGTCTTTAATTCGATTCTTGGCAAGGTTTCCTGGCTAAAAAACGTCGGCACCCAGCGGGTCCCGAAGCTAGCCCCCCCTGAGCCGATCGAAGTGCGATGGGAATCAACACCACCCGTTCTCGGCTGGGGCTGGCTAAAGCCCCAGGGCAACGAGTTGTTAACACAGTGGCGAACCACCCCTGTCGTTTTTGACTTCAACAAGGATGGTCTGCAGGATTTAGCGATGCTAGATACCGAAGGATATCTAACCTATTTCGAACGAGGACGGGTAGGAGACAAAATCATCCTTCAACATCCGAGGAGACTTTTCCTGGACACCCATGGCAATCCCTTGCAATTGAACGCAGGCCAAGCAGGTAAAAGTGGTCGACGCAAGCTATGCGTGACCGACTGGGATGGGGATGGAAAATTCGACTTCCTCCTCAATTCCTCGAATGCCGATTTCTACCAGCAGGTGAAGCATGAGGAGGGAAAGTGGTACTTCCAAAAAACCGGATCGCTAGCTCAACGTAATATCGAGGGCCATGACGTCAGCCCATGCACGGTCGATTTTGACAACGATCGGATACCTGACTTTCTGGGAGGGGCTGAAGACGGAAGATTCTACTTTCTGAAGAACCCGAGGAGTGTCATGCCATCCCGAAATAACGATCGATGAACCCCTTGCGATCCTCCGCTTTCACATACTCTACGAGTGCATAGAGTTTTTGCTGATCTCGAGTCAGCTTTGCCCGCCGATCCTCTTCGTCGGTCAGAGTCGACGGTAGATCTCCGAGAATTTCAACCTTGCTTAGATTTGTCTCGTCCTCGATCACTCCGTACCTTTGCAACATGGATAGCGACGTTTCGAGTCGCCGATCGTGCTTTCGGCGATCGCATAAACGCTCTCGCAACCAATCGATTCCAAAGGCGCGAATCTGCTCCGTTTCGTGGGAGAGAAAGTCATAGACTCGATGATAAAAGTCGGCGTCGGGGTTACTCCACTGAGTGAACTCCATCTGGGTTAGTAAATCATCCTGACTATACAGCAATCGACAAATCGACGGCTTTCCATCCCTTCCGGCGCGCCCGATCTCCTGATAATAGGACTCCATCGATCCTGGCACCTCGGCATGCAAAACGAATCGAATATCTTCTTTATCAATCCCCATGCCAAAAGCGTTTGTCGCCAAAACGAGTCTCGAGCGACCCTTCATGAATTCATTTTGAATTTCGTTGCGAAGATGTCGGGGCAATTCCCCATGATAGACGCTATGCTCAACCCCTTCTTGACGGAGCCTAGCGCTCATTTCCTCGAGTGTTCGGATCAAGGTGAAGTAGACAATCCCTGGGCCCATCAACCCGGATTCCAAAAGTCGATTGATGTGATTCCGTTTTTCGTCTTGCCCCCAAACTTCGTCCACTTCCAATTGGAGATTGGGACGTTCGATCCCGGAATGAAACAGCTGGCACTCGTCTAATCGACTTCCAAAACGCGTGAGACCGAGTTGCTTCAGAATGTCTGACTGCACATCGGGGGTCGCGGTGGCGGTCAATGCGATCGTGGTCGGATTCCCGAGGTCGCTCCTGATTTCGCAAATGCGGGAATAATCTGGACGAAAATCATGTCCCCACTCGCTGATACAATGAGCTTCATCGACTGCGAGAAGTACGACTCGACGATACGTCAGAACTTCTAAAAACTCCTGTTTTCGAAATCTCTCAGGCGTTACATAGATCAAATCGTAATGCCCGCTCTTGATTCCTTCGTAACGTTTCGTTCTCGATTCACGATCCAGCAAAGAATTGATCATCGCGACATCCATGCCTCGCTGAGTCAATCGATCGACCTGATCCTTCATCAAGGCGACGAGCGGCGAGAGCACGAGCGTTATCGGCTTGCGAGCTTCCTCGTCTCTCCAACGTGCGGCGAGTGAAATCGCCGGGATCTGAAAACAAAGGGACTTCCCTCCCCCTGTCGGCATCAGGACGAGTGAGTGGCCACCCGCGATCGTTCGTTCGACAATCGCTCGCTGTTTGCCTCGAAAGTCGGAGTGACCGAACTGCTCTCGGAGGATTTCAAGGGGTTCTTTCCAGGGTGAGCCAGAGCCAGGTCGCATGCTGGGTTTTGATACAAGAAGTGATTTAGACCAAGTCGTATCGAATCGACGTTGGTCGACTAGATGTTGGTCGACGAAGAAGCCTCTGTCAAACGTGCGGTGTCTGGATCGCCTATCCTCCCGATTTTCTTATTCGTTTCAGAACGACCGCAGGAGGTTTGAGCCGTGCCCCGTCTCAGTTGATTTCCGAGCCATAATCGGCTTCACGCATAGCAATCCCGGAAGAGCTATCCCTCGAGCATTTCGTTATCAACGAGCATGGCTCCTGAAATCTCACTCATCTCAGGAGCCATTTAGACCGATGGAGACCCATTGCCTACGGACGATTGATCAGGCGAGTCCCAAACGCTCTTTGGGATCTTTGAGCGCATGCTGAAGTCGATTGAGGGCCTCGGTTTCGATTTGACGCACACGCTCACGTGTCAGCCCCAATTCCGCCCCGATCTCCTTGAGAGTGTGGGGAGTACAATCGCCGAGACCAAAACGCATTTTGAGTACCGTCGCCTCGCGAGCATCGAGCGTGGTCAGCAATTCCATCGCTGTTTTGAGTACGTCGTGGTCCAATAATTCTTCATCAGGGCTTTTGAGCCGTTCATCCATCACCATTTCCCCAAGCGACCATCCCGCATCCGATTGATCGCTCTGAGGAGTAGCGTTGTAAACCTGGATTGCTTTCTTGATGATCGGCAATTTTTTCTTGGGCAATCCGAGAACTCTCGCAACCTCCTCCTGCGTCGGCATCCGTCCGAGCTCATCGCTGAGACGCGCCGTGGCTCGTCGCCATTTGCTGAGCAACTCGACCATGTACGCGGGAATGCGAATCGTCTTTGCCGAGTTGATTAGCGCTCGCTTGATCGACTGCTTGATCCAGTAACTCGCATAGGTACTGAACCTGGTACCCATTTCAGGATCGAACCCTTCTACAGCGCGGAGCAGACCGAGATTGCCTTCCTCGATCAAATCCTGCAACGCGAGCCCTTTGCCGACGTAACTGCGCGATATGTTCACGACCAGCCGAAGATTCGCGCGAACCATACGGTCTCTTGCGGCAACATCTCCCTGACCGATCAAACGAGCCAACATCTGCTCGTCCTCGGCCGTCAATAGCTTGGTTTCGTTAATCTCTCGTAAATAGGTTTCTAACGGAGATTGAAGCTGTGCACCATCCTTGGGACTGCGACGACGAGAGATCAAACGAATCTCTTCATCCTGTGGCTCCTCCACTTCGTCTTGGTATGGGCCAGATTTTGCCATGAAAGCTCCACAAATAAGTCGAGTGGCTTGGCGGGTGCCGCAACGGGAGTCCGTGTCGAGAAAACATCCCACTCGGACGATATCGGTGAGGGTTTGCATGCATATCCAAAGAAAACGTCGGCGACCCGCATGTAGCGATTATTCTCGTAACGCAAAGCCTTTGCCGGTGTACCTTTCCGCCGTACAATCCGCTTCGCCAGCAAATCAAGAACGACTGGCGCAAAACCCAAAAGGCTCCCCGCGAGCAACTCCTTATTAACTCCCATCCCCATACGATAGACTCGTTCCGATGCTCTCAACCTTCACCGATTCCTGCCAAGAGACTCGATGGCAACAACTCGCAACCACCGTAGTAAGCGGCCACACCATTTCGCGAGAGGATGCATTGTCTATCCTTCAGTCCTCTGACGAGGAACTGCTCGATTTGATTTCGTCTGCGTTTAGGATTCGCCAAAAGCACTTCGGTAAAACCGTACAGCTTTATTTCCTGATGAATGCGAAAAGCGGCCTGTGCCCAGAGGATTGCCACTACTGCAGTCAATCGAAGGTAAGCGATGCTCCGATTCCCAAGTACAACATCCTGAGTCGCGAAAAGCTCATGGATGGCGCCAGGGTCGCCGCAGAACGGAAGAGCAAGACCTATTGCATCGTTATCAGTGGTCGAGCGCCAAATGAGCGCGAAATGAAAGCGGTTGAAACCATCGTTCCGGAAATCAAAGAAAAGTATGGACTCAACATCTGTGCTTGCCTCGGGTTGCTGACTGAAGATCAAGCCAAAAGATTGAAGGCGGCAGGAGTCGACAAGGTCAACCACAATCTGAACACCAGTCGTGACCACTATGCGGAGATTTGTACGACCCATACGTACGACGACCGGGTCGACACACTTCGACACGTCAGAAACGCAGGTATGCAGCTCTGCAGCGGTGGTATCATCGGCATGGGTGAAAAATTAGAGGACATCGTTGAGATGGCCTTTTCACTACATGAATTGGCAGTGGAATCGATTCCTCTGAATTTCCTGCATGCAATCGATGGAACTCCCCTCGAAGACCGTGAGTATCTGAATCCGCGTGACTGCTTGCGAGCCTTGTGCATGATGCGATTCGTCAACCCGAAAAGCGAATTGAGGATCGCAGGCGGGCGAGAACGCCATCTCCGTTCCCTCCAGCCGTTGGGACTATTTGTCGCCAATAGCATCTTTGTCGGGGATTATCTAACAACTCAGGGGCAACCTCCCGAGGAGGACTATACTATGATCCAAGATTTAGGTTTTGAGATCACAGGAAGTTGCTCAGGTCCGGAAGATCCATGTCCGGCCACCTAATCGTACGCAAAATTTATCTAGTCCGTACGATGGGTTTAGTCGTTGAGAAACGCTCGATCGGAAGCGATTTACCAAACAGCGATCCTCGACCGCAAGCAACGCAATTTTGAAAGGTTTTGGGAATAAATATTTTAGTTTCCAGGTAGGGGGTGCTAAGGTTTCGAGCTCATATTGGTTCGGAATTGCTCCTGCCTGGAAAGGAAATCCCAAAGTTTATGCTCATGCGGCACCCGCTTCCTGATCTGCAATTTGCCTATCGCCTGCCGTACGGTGCGAATATCTACGAACGTGGAGTTCAGTTCACGATTTTCAGTCGCTCTGCAACGGCAATGAGACTGCTTCTTTACAGCCACGTCGAGGATCGTGAACCCACCGAAATCATCGAATTCGACCGAAAGAGCGATCGCTGGGGAGATGTTTGGAGTATTTTCGTCCCCGGTATCAAAGCCGGACAACTCTACCACCTCCAAGCCAACGGTCCGTTCGATCCAGAATCTGGCCAATGGTTCGATGGCAATGCTCGATTGATCGACCCCTACGCAAAAGCTCTCGCTGGTTGTTTCCAACAATCCACCGATGGGGTCATTCGTCCTCCGAAGTGCGTGGTCGTCGACGACTCATTCGATTGGGAGGGAGACCGACATATCCGGCGCCCTCTCAGCGACTCGATTATCTACGAAATGCATGTGCGTGGCTTCACGCAGCACAAGTCGGCAACCACCGATCATCCCGGAACCTACCTGGGAGTCATCGAAAAGATTCCTTATCTCAAGAGTCTGGGGATCACCGCAGTGGAGCTCATGCCTGTGCATGAGTTCCCGATCCTCGACATCCATGGGAACACACCCAGTCGCCCCAATTACTGGGGGTACGACCCAATGAACTTTTTTGCACCCCACCGTGGGTACGCGCATTCCAAAGAACCCGGCTCTCAGGTTCTGGAATTCAAACAGATGGTAAAAGCTTTGCATCAAGCGGGAATCGAGGTCATTCTCGACGTGGTTTTCAACCATACCTGTGAGGGAAACGAGCGAGGCCCCGTTCTTTCCTTCAAGGGATTAGAGAACCAGGTTTACTACATTCTTAATTCGGGAGGGGCTCACTACAGCAACTACTCGGGATGCGGTAATACGTTCAACGGAAACCACCCAGTCTGTCGGGAACTGATTTTTCATTGCCTCCGACATTGGGTACACAATTACCATGTCGATGGATTCCGATTCGATCTGGCTAGCATCCTTTCCCGAGATCGATACGGCAACTTGATGCCCAATCCCCCCTTAGTGGATCTCATCGCCGAGGATCCGATGCTGGCCGATACAAAGATCATCGCGGAGGCCTGGGATGCGGCCGGGGCTTACCAGGTCGGATCCTTTGGAGATCTTCGTTGGGCGGAATGGAACGGCAGATATCGCGACGATATCCGACGTTACTGGCGAGGAGACAGCGGTCTCGTGGGAGCTATGGCGACGCGATTGAGCGGGTCGTCGGATCTGTACGAACATGCTGGACGAGCACCCTACTGCAGTATCAACTTCGTGACCTCACACGACGGATTCACCATGAATGATCTGGTGACATTCAAAGAGAAACACAATGATGCGAACGGCGAGGGAAATCGCGATGGCGATAATAACAACTGCAGCGATAACTACGGCGTAGAAGGTCCTACCAAGAAGAAGGCCGTCGAACACATTCGCATTCGTCAGATCAAGAACATGATTTCAACGCTCCTGCTAAGCCAGGGTGTTCCAATGCTCTTGATGGGTGATGAGGTTCGACGATCTCAACGAGGTAACAACAACGCCTACTGCCAGGACAATGAGATTTCCTGGTTTCATTGGGACCAAATCGAGCAACACCCAGATATATTCCGATTCACTCAGGCTCTGATCGAATTTCGAAAGCAACAGCCCTCCCTCCGTCGCCAACAATTCCTCACGGGACGTCCTCAAGACCAACGAGGTATCCCCGACGTGAGTTGGTTCGAATCCACTGGGAAAGCGATTCCATGGGATTCACCCAATGGCACATTGGTTTGCTGGCTGAGCAAGCCATCTCCTGCAGAGGATCCCGAAGGCTTTGGCCGAGATATTCTCATCATGCTCAATGGCACACCAGAGACGAAGCTATTCACGATGCCTGCTCCGACCCGAGGCATTCGTTGGCGACTCTTCATGGACACCGCGAAAGACGTTCCAAAAGACATTTTCCCTAATTTGGATGGTCCTCTCGCTCCCGCGAACCGACACGTTGAACTGATCTATCGATCCGCGGTTGTCTGGGTGGGGGATGAATAGTCCCGCCGTTTGAGTCGCTAGCTCGGATCGAACCAGATCCAACCCGTGAAGCCCTGTAGCCCCTACAGGGCTTCGTGCATTTAATAACTCGCATGACAACGCAAAATGCTAGAAACTCCCGCGAGACGGTGGAATCGATCCTCACGCGCACATCTCAAACTCGCATAGGCCGACGAACGAACCCTCGAATCACTCGTTCCCACCCGACTTCTCTCTAGGTTGCGAAATCCATGTCGCCAACGACGAACATCGTATTGGAGCGCTCCGTTCCTGTCGTCCATGAATCCTATCAGGAATGCTGCCAACAACGGATCCATCCTCTTCGAGAAACATCCATCCAATAAACCTACGTTCATCCAAAGATCTAAAAACTTAGACCTTTGCAATTGCACAGCCATTCAATGCTGCGATTGATCTAGATCGAAAAGGACGGAGAAACAACGTGTCAAATTGGGTAAACCAGGCTCTCTTTTCCAGTTTTGCCGAAAGCTCTGAGGATTCCTAAGGTATCGAATCGATAACCTATACGGCTCGTTGCGTTGAGCAAGCTCACGCAAGCAAGCAGTCATTGCGCTGTCTACGGAACCAAACAAGGCTATCGAACGATGCAGAAATCGAAAAAGACTTCAGCCCACAGAACGAATCGTCGAGTCGTGTTCCAACGTTTGCTGCACTCAATCGCACTTGGCTACATTGCGTCTCTACCGATAGCCTACGCCGTCGAGCATCCGACTCCAGCCACAAGCTGTGAATGCGACTCACCCAAAGCAGGAACCAGCTGCTCTCGCTGCGCATCACATCCTCGAAAGCTTTCAATCGCTGAGGAATTCTTACGCCAGTTCGATCGGTTGGGTGATCGTATCGAAGCGAGGGCAAACCAGGGGCATGCACATTGCATTCATAAAACGGCGGAATGCACAGCGAACGTCGGTTCTTCCAATCAGCCCGTCAAGTCCTGCAACTGCCCGGACTGCTCCGCCGGACACCACGAGGGAACAGACTCAACCTCGACGCCATCCCATTCCAAAGGTCAAGCCAGCGGAACCATTTCCGATGTACCCCATGACAAATTAAATCCCCCGGTGAGGAAGGAATCCCCCGCTCCCTCGGATTCTAAATCCGCACCAGCTACTCAGAATCCATCCGCATCTCCGTTACATCCAAACGTCCCTCCGGAACGACAAGCGACAGGAAAAATTCGAGATACCGAAGCGGACGTGCTGCCTTCCAAACCTGTCAAAGCACCATCCGATAAAGAACTTCCGGATCTCACCCGTATTCCGATTCCTCCCGCTCGCAAATTGGAGTCACCACCTCAAGACATCCCTGTCACAATTCCGGATACGCCAGCTCCCTTCGAACCGCGATTTCCAACAGGAGAACCAAAGCTAAAGAGCATCGATGAGACTCAACTCCAATCGATTGATGAAGATCCGATCCCTAAGCCTAAAATTCCAAAAAATTTCGGCAAACCTAATAGCGATAACACACCTACATCTCTTCCACTGCCGAATTCCGAACTTCGAAGAGTACCTGATAACGAACCACAGATACCCGACGTTTTGATCGATCCCTTCAAAGATGATGTGAGTCGGTATGACAAGCAGGCCAATACCGACGGAATTCGACTCTCGTCGGGCCAAGCAAATAATCCATCTAATAAACTACGAGATGAGCGAAATCGCTCGACGACCAATCCTCTCCGACTCAAGGACATTCCGACGCTCCATCAGGACCATGTTGCTCCACCCGCAAAAGCTGTCGAGCCGATTCGACGACGTGCAACAGATGAAGTCGTTCATGATTCACGACCGGAGCTACCTCCCGTTCAACTCCGAAGCCCAGACTCAACTCGCACCGAAGAAGCGGGCTCGGTCCCGATGGTCGCACGTAAACCTGTGCCCAAGGCAAAACCTTGAAACGAAACGCCTAGGGTCGCTCCGCATTCGACTCGGTGATACGTCTTAGGTAACTTGGCCTGCGATACACGATGGAAGCCATCGACTAAGCATCGACTTTGCAATTCGTATCCGGAAACGATTGACATGCGAGGATCCAACCCTCTCGAGCATCTGTTGCACTGAGAGCATCCCTGCATTTCATCTGGACTCGACCTTGGAGCAAGCGAACCCGGCACTGACCACAAATTCCAGACCGACAGTCAAACGGAATTTCCACATTCACGGATTCCGCAGCGTCAAGGACTGAGTAGTTTGCCGGAGTATCCACATCGATATTCGTTCTCTCGAATTGAATCGTGTAATCCTTGCCAGCGGTTACCGTTCCTCGCCCATCGATTGGGGCTGAATTCCTACCACTTGGATTTAACTGAACCGACACATCGACGGACCGGCTCGCCTCCTCCGAGGGTCCCGAGTGGAAGGTTTCCTGATGGATGTCGTCCGAGGCCACACCTAGATCGACGAGGCTGGTAATAGTCTCTCGCATCATCTGCTCAGGACCGCAGAGATAAACCGGCGTGTTCCGTTCCCTGGGTAGATATTGGCTCAATTTTTCCTTATCGAAACGACCTCGTTCGCCATTCCAGATGCCTTGAGCCCCGTTACGAGTTGATGGCTGCGTGAGCGAAATAACGAGTCGAAGGTTCGGAAATCGATCCTCGATTCGCTCCAACTCTTCCCGAAAAATAATCTCATCGGCCGTCTTCGTCACGTAAAGAAAATAGACAGTCCCTTCCCAGTTCCAAGCACAAAGGTCCCGCAGGATCGACATCAAAGGAGTGATTCCGACACCGGCGCCTAAGAGTACGACACTATCTGAGTTGTTTCTATGGAAAACGAATTTCCCGGCAGGAGCCCAAACTTGGAGGACGTCCTCCGGAGCGATATGGTCGTGGAGATAGGCCGATACCCTTCCGAAAGGCTGACGCTTCACCGTGATCTCGCAATACTGCGTTTCGTTGGGTGAAGAAGAGATGGTATAACGACGGCGTAAGAATTCCCCGTCAGCTTTGATCTCGAGACTGAGATATTGTCCGGCTTCGAACGAAAAGGGTAAGTCGGAGCCATCGAGCGAGACCAGTCGAAATGTCTTTACACTGGGAGTCTCATCGAAAACCGAAACCACTCGCAACGCCCCCTGCCAAAATCTGCGTTGAGTACCTGGCATCGGCTGCCATTCCTTTTTGGATGGCAAACGGGATTTACGTTCGGAGAACCAATAGCTATGGCCGACTCTCACAACAAGTAATCCCGCGAGGACAGATCCAAAGAGAATGGGGATCGAAACATCGGACTTTACCGACATGGAATAGTGAGCCACTCCGAGCGCCGCGATGAGATACGCCATGCGATGTAGACGTTTCCAATTTCTCGGACCGAGTCGATGAATCATTGTCTGGGTTGAAGTGATCGCTAATGGCACCATGAGCAGCAACCCGATCGCCCCTATCAATAAAAAACGTCTCAGGCTTATTTCTTGGATCGTGCTAGCCAAATTACCCTCACGATCCAGCGAAAAGTAGATCGCAAAGTGTACGATCGCATACAGGAATCCGAACAGTCCCAACGCTCGACGAAAGCCAATCCAACCACCCCAACCGGTGATCCAACGAAGCGG
This sequence comes from Pirellula sp., assembly GCA_040396935.1. Classification (GTDB taxonomy): domain Bacteria; phylum Planctomycetota; class Planctomycetia; order Pirellulales; family Pirellulaceae; genus JBKCUI01. The sequence continues at coordinate 42,700 of JBBAXA010000038.1, read as the reverse complement.
CGTCATACCCAGAGAAAGGAGCAGGAATAACAACGACAGCTTCCCCGTCGTATGAAGAGCATTGCTGACTGCATTCGCTCCGAGCTGATTCCTCAAGCCATCCGAGGCCAGGATCAAGAGTGGCACCATTCCATTGACAACGACCAGCCATCTCAAGAAAGGGAGATTCCAAGACGTGGAGGGATCTTCGTTCCTAGATTCGTTGACCCCTCGTGGTGATGCAATCGATTCATTTACACGCGTTTTCGGGGATTCCATAGTTTCAAGTTGTTCTCCAGCTGCAGATCCAAGCTCCCGTTGCCGACCCGAACTCTGGCTATCGATTCGGATTGGCTCTTAGGTTTTCGGAAGGTATTTCTAGTAGTGGATACGTAAATCCATACCGCGATACATATCGGAAACGAGGTCTTCATACCCATTGAATAACAGCGTTTTGCGTCTCCTCGCCTCACCGATCCGCTGTTCCGTCGCCTGACTCCAACGAGGATGGTCGACGGCAGGGTTTACGTTGGCATAGAAGCCGTATTCCTGGGGAGCTTGGAGATTCCAAGTCGTGGAAGGCTGTTTGTCTGTTAGCGTCATTCGAACGATCGATTTGATACCTTTGAATCCATATTTCCACGGAACGACCAATCGGATCGGTGCACCATCTTGCGGTGGGAGCGATTTACCATAGAGCCCGGTCGCGAGCAGGGTCAGAGGATTCATGGCTTCGTCCAATCGCAAGCCCTCAACATACGGCCACGGCAAAACGGAGGATCGCTGACCCGGCATTTGCTCAGGATCGAAGAGCGTTTCAAACGCGACATACTTCGCACGGGACGAGGGCTGTGAATAATCGAGCAGATCCGATAACGGAACTCCCACCCAGGGAATCACCATCGACCAGCCTTCCACGCAGCGCATCCTATAGACACGCTCTTGAGGACGACTCAACCGATGGAGCTCGTCGATCGTGAACGTATTGGGCCGGTCGACCAGTCCATCCACGATCACTTTCCATCCTTCTGTTTTAAACCGAGCAGCTTTGCTAGCCACCGCCTGTTTGTCGGTAGAAAACTCATAGAAATTGTTGTAATTGAGAATCGCATTTTCGTCGGTCTTCTGTTCCTGCGTGAGCCAGCCCTTGGCGATTCGAGCCTCCTCGTCTAGCACAGGTTCCTCCATGCTGACGATCGGAGCAGATTCATTACGAATTGGAACGACCGGATGGAAGTAACGATAGAGCGCTGCCGTGGAGACGATACTGCCTATCGTCGCCATACCTTGGATCCAACGGCGACGATTGAAATAGATCGTTGGCGGTGTGATCTCCGAGTCTGGAATTTTGGGGATGTTCATTTCGGCTTTCACCAACTCAAGGCGGAAAATGAATCGTATCGAATGACTATGGGAATCGATTCAGCAGGAATAGAAACAGTATAAGATCCACAGGATATCCTGCACGGTTTCCAAAAGTACGAAATCGATAAGAGGGCAACCTCCTGAACAAAAAGTGCAGTCGATGACACACTCATGCGCGTTGCAACCCAACGCATCGATACGGGCTCAAACCGCTTTTCTCAAAGCCGAATCGATTCAAGTCCTGTTTCATCAACGCACATAGGAAATGAGTCGGAAACCGGGAAGAGTTTTTTTATTTGCTGCCGAACCCATTCCTATCGTCAAACCATCGCAACCATCTCAACGGGAGGTTACTACCCATTATCAATGAGGAGATAGTCCGAGCCAAAAGCTCAAGAGCTGGGAGCACCCCAAGGGGCGACGATAAAACATTAGCGTCGAATCATCTCATCCGCGCCGAGTTCACACAAATCGTGCGCAGCCTCCATTCCGAGGGACTCTGCTTTTTCGATCCTGGCATTTCGATCTACGGTCCACTTCCAGTGCTCTTCGATCATCTCCGAGTAATCTTCAGAAAAAACGCGAGCCGACAAACGAAGGTATTCATTGTCAAACCTTGCATGAGCCGCGAGCGGTGCGAGACAACCGGCGCGCAAAGTGCGAAGCAGTGATCGTTCCAGGCTGACACACAAATGGGTCTCCCGATGGTCCAACGGAATGATCGCATCGAGCAATGCAGGATCGTCGCTTCGAGTCTCGAGTCCCAGTGCAGCCTGGGCAACTGCCGGAATCATCTCCTCGAGAGAGAACTGATGGACGATTTGATCTTTTAATTGGAGTCGATGCAATCCTGCGTATGCGAGCACAATTCCATCGTACGAGCCCTCTTTCATTTTCCGGATTCGGGTGTCGACGTTTCCCCGGATGTCCAGTAATTCGACTTCAGGGTACAGACGCTTGATCTGTGCCCTTCGGCGTGGAGAACCGGTTCCAATCCTCGCTCCCGAGGGTAATTCCGAAGGCGAGGGAATTTGCTCGGAAAGGAAACAATCCGCGGCTTCCTCACGCCTAGGGATCGCGGCAAGAGATAGTCCTGGCACCGCTTCGGTGGGAAGATCTTTCAGCGAATGGACCGCCAGATCGCATCGATCATCCAATAGTGCCCGCTGAATCTCTTTTGTAAATACACCGACGCCTCCTGACTTTTCCAAGGGAGTGGACGAAATATCTCCCGAAGTAGTGATTTTTACGAGCTCGACCTGGTGGCCATGTTCCTGCAATTGCGTGGCGATATGATTTGCCTGCCAAAGCGCCAACGGGCTCTGCCGGGTACCGAGTCGAATTCGCATGGAAATCGCCTGAGTTCTTTGTCGGAGGAATGTCTTGTCTACGACTCGGCAGGTTTGGAATTCCTGATAATATAGCGGGCTTACCACTCACCGTTTCGTTGGAGACAGATGCTAATTCCTTTCTCGCTTTTCGCCCAGACCTCGGTAGTCGCGAAAGTACAGGACGCTGCAGCTACCGCTGTAGACCCGCTCGCTGAAACGGCCGCCAAGGTCAGCGAAGCGGCTTCCAAAGCCGTTGAGGCTGTCACTGAAAAGCTATGGATTGATTTTCCGACCATCATGTTGGCGACCGTTGTTCTGGTCGTTTTGGGGATTGCTTCATCCGTAGCACATTATTTCACCCGAACACCCAATCCATCGATCAATCCTGCGATGGTCCAGCGATTTGTCCATCGACTGTGGGCTTGGTGGCTTATGTTCGCAATCCTGATCGCGGGACTTTTTTTACATCGTATTGGTACGATCGTACTTTTTGGACTCGTCTCGTTTTGGGCATTCCGCGAGTTCATCACGATGACGCCGACACGTCGTGGAGACCATCGCGCTTTGTTTTGGAGTTTGGTCGTCTTCACCCCGCTTCAATACGTATTGATCGCGTTGTCGGGTTGGAGCTTTCAGGGTAAGACCCTGGATTTGTATGGCATCTACAGCATCATGATTCCGGTTTATGCCTCGCTTTTCATTCCAGCTCGGATCGCGATGGCAGGAGACCACAAACGCTTTCTGGAGCGATCTGCGCAAATTCAGGCAGGACTTTTGGTTTGCGTGTACTGCCTTTCCTTTGCGCCCGCTTTGCTCGATCTCAAGCTGCTTACGATGGATGGAAAGCCGTGGACTGGTAGCAATGCTGGCTTGCTTTTTTTCTTCGTCCTGATTTCCCAGATCTCGGATGTCTTTCAATGGGCCTGGAGTCGGATCAAAGGACACCGAATTGTTGCAAAGGATGTCAGTAACTCGAGGACACTGGAGGGTTTGCTGGGAGGTTCGTTTTCCACAGGCATTGTGGGTGCACTCCTGTGGTGGGTTACCCCCTTCACTCCATGGCAGGCAGCTTTTATGGCGATCGTTGTAGCCATGTTGGGTTTTGCGGGAGGCATGACGATGAGCGCTATCAAACGGGACCGTGGCGTTCATGACTATGGATCGTTGGTCTTGGGACATGCCGGAGTCTTGGATCGAATCGACTCACTCTGTTTTTCAGCACCTATTTTCTATCACTTGACTCGTTTCTTTTTTGTGCTGTGACCCATGGGCTGGATTGATACCCACGCCCATTTAGCAGACCCCTCCTTGTTCGAGCAAATCGACGCCGTGCTCGAGCGCGCGGAACGCGCGGGAATGGATGGCGTTCTGTGCGTTGCAGTCGACCTCGAGACCTCCGAGCAATGCTTGCGGATTGCCTCAAACCATTCGGCCGTGCGAGCATCTGTCGGGATTCACCCAAATTACGTCCATCAGGCAAGCAGTCTGGATTGGGATCAAGTCGTTCGATTAGCCAACTCACCGCGCGTCGTCGCGCTTGGCGAGAGTGGCCTGGATAAGTATTGGAAAGATAGCCCGTTCGATCTGCAGCTCGATTTCTTCGCCCGCACGTGGGATCTGAGTCGACAAACAGACTTGCCTGTCATTGTTCATATGCGCGAATGCGAGTCTGAAATGCTGCAAGCATTAGCACTGGAATACAAAAAAAAATCGCTCCGAGGTGTAATGCATTCCTTTTCCGGGAGCTTGGAGACCGCCCTGAGTTGCCTCGAGATGGGCATGTATATTAGCTTTGCGGGAATGCTGACCTACAAAAAGTCTGCCGAACTGCGCAAGGTTGCCTCCTGCATCCCACTCGATCGACTCTTGGTCGAGACCGACTGCCCCTATTTGAGCCCGGAACCGAATCGCTCGAAACGACCGAACGAACCCTCTTGGCTCGTTCACACCGCCGCGGTGCTGGCTGAAATCCAAGGTGTCGACATCGGAGTGCTTCTAAACGCAACCCACCGAAATTCCATGAGGTTGTTCGATCGATGGAATGCCCATTCCTAACTAGCTCCCAACTCACGGAATCGGCAACTGCTTTCCTCACCGGCTCATTTGCAATCCAATGCATCCGAAACGCAGCCAAGTGCGTTCCAAGTCCGCAGATACGGGTTGTGCCGGTTAGATTGGTTGTGAGCCCGACACGCGACCAATCTTAGATACCATCACCGACCGGCTCTACTTCTCTGTTGCTCTCACGCATCGACAACCTACGCTACCCCAAACGCTCACATTCGTTTCCCGAACGACTTTATCCTCCGAGCTGCAATGGTGTTAGCAAACCTGATAGAACGAATTGAGTCTAAACTCGATTCCAGGGATCCGTCCAAAGTTTTAGCAATCGCCATGATTGCCCTTGCGGACCCCTCGTGCACGACGACACGATGGGAGGATGATGATTTAAGGAATGCGGAATTGAAATTCCTATCCCTCGTCGAACAATACAGCGCCGTGACTGGTGAGCTAGAGTCACTCGCGAGCCAAACACCCAGCGAGTTCGATCCGCAACATATCTGGACGATGATTCGCGCGATCAAAGTACAGTCCAAATTTATCGATCTCTTCTTTGCAAATGAGACCCGTGCTGATGTTCAGGATCGAAAAGAGCAATTGTCTTAAATAGCTCCACCGATTGCCTGGGCATGCAACAAAAATCCAAAATCTCCAACGCACCGAGCACGGTATCGAGCCGTTTCGCTTCATACCTGTTCGGTGTGAGGTTCCATCTTCATTCGCCAGACTAGTCACCCTCCCAAGCATCGCATGGGTTACGGAAGGGTCACGAAGGCAACACTCGACCGTTGCAGCAGGTTGACGAAACTCGCCTTCGAGCAGAGCGTTGGAATAGACGAGTTCCCGCATCACATCCTAACGATTGCTACCCGGGCCAGTGAGGATCGATCCAACCTCTCTCAAAAGACAGACGTTGCTCCTACATGGCTATCCCGACTTTCGATTCGCATGTCTCGAGAGAAAAACCCACAGAGGATTTCATTCCAATCAACTCGTGGGTTCGTAAAGCACAATCAGCAGTACGTCTGCCTGACTGAAGGCTCCCTGCATTGCATGCTTTCCTGCCTGCGGAGCGATGTTTCCTTGGATCGATACAATCCTGACTTTTTCCGAAGCGATCCATCGGTTAACCTGTGACTCCAGATCATTGAGTTCGGTATCGACGCTCTTGAATATTTTGATTTGTTGCATCTTACTTTCCTGTGAATCAATAACGATGGAACCGAAATCTACGACATGGATCCGTCTCCACCCTACAGACAATTGTATCGTCGCGTTGCAAAAGTTGTCGGCTGGAGAGGATCTGCGTATCGATACGACTGAAATTAGCATCCAACAAACCATCCCACCCGGTCACAAAGTGGCCACGCTTCCCATCGCGATTGGTCAGTCGGTGATAAAGTATGGCTGGCCGATTGGAGTCGCGACCCAATCGATTTCTCCAGGGGAGCATATCCATGATCATAACCTGAAGTGTGAACATCGCATCGACTACGAAGGCTTGGCTAGCGTACCAACCGACTCCCCTCCGAAATTAGTCGGGAGAACATTTCAAGGCTTTGTCAGGCCATCTGGTCGTGTAGGTACGCGAAACTACATCGGTATTATTTCGACAGTCAATTGTTCCGCTTCGGTATCCCGTTATGTTGCAAATCACTTTACACCAGAAATTCTTGCGAGATATCCCAATGTCGACGGTGTCGTTGCCTTCAAGCATGATAGTGGTTGTGGGCTAGCTTATGAGGGAATCAAACACCGAACGCTCAGTCGAGTCCTCGGTGGGATGGCAAAACACCCAAACATTGCCGCCTATGTATTGATCGGTCTCGGATGCGAGCAGAACACGTTAGGACATCTGCTTCAGTCCCAGCATCTAGTCTCCCTCAAAATGCCTGGTGAGATAAACCAGACGTCCAACCGCATCCAGGATATTCCCGTGTTGTCTATGCAGGACATGGGAGGGACCAAGGCTACGATCCGACGTGGGATTGAATTGGTAAACGAGTTGCTGCCTCAGGTCGACAGCATGCATCGATCCACGGTACCAGCCAGTGAAATCGTCCTAGCTACGAAATGCGGGGGCTCCGACGGATACTCCGGAATTACCGCGAATCCAGCGTTGGGAATTGCATCCGATCGAATCGTCGCCGCTGGGGGGACCGCGGTACTTTCCGAAACAACGGAGATCTATGGGGCGGAACAACTATTTACAAAACGCGCGAGAAATGAAGAGGTTGCCCGCAAACTGCTCGAAAAGATGGAATGGTGGATCCGATATACGGGACATTACGGAGAGGAATTCGACAACAATCCCTCGCTCGGAAACAAAGCAGGTGGGTTGACCACCATCATCGAGAAGTCCTTAGGAGCCGCTGCGAAAGGGGGACATACAGCTCTCCAGCAGGTCTACGAATACGGAGAGCCGATCGATTCCAGGGGCTTAGTGATCATGGATGCGCCGGGCTTCGATCCCGTCTGTGTCACAGGAATGGTCGCTAGCGGCGCCAATGTCGTTGTGTTCACTACCGGTCGCGGCAGCTGCTTTGGCTGCAAGCCGGTACCGAGCTTGAAGGTTGCTACCAACTCCAGTCTATACCAACGTATGGAAGAAGATATGGATATCAACATGGGTACGATCCTCGAGGGGGAAACACTCGAGGATGCGGGCGATCGTCTTTTCGATGCGATTTTAGAGACGGCAAGTGGAAAGAAAACCAAAAGTGAGTTGCTGGGGTACGGCGACGACGAGTTTTGCCCGTGGTCGATCGGTCCCACACTCTAGACCATCTGCGAACGCCCATGAAAACCAACGAATCGTTGAGCAAGCTATGCGGCGGCTCTTGTCGAAACGTAGGAAAACTTTGACGTCCAACGATCAATCCGTAGAACGAATCCTTGCAGGTACTCCAAAGGCTCGCAGGATACTCTCGGCAGCGAGTACTCCGGATCGCAAGGCACCCTCCATCGTTGCAGGCCAACCGGTGTCTGTCCAATCACCCGCGAGATAGATTCCTTGGTCTGCAAATCGTTCCCCAGACAGACGCCCTTCCGGAGAGCTTGGATTGACAGAAAAAACCGCGTTAGGATCGGTCACCACGCGTCCTCTTAACAACGTCGCGACCGCGGCAGCAGGAAAAACGTCGGACAGATCCTGTTTGACTGCATCGATGATGCTATTCGGGTCTCCTCTCGGTAACTCACGCGATCCACTGATAACGATTTGATAATACGTCTCGCCGCCGCGGGACACAGACGCCCTCGAGCCCGCAACCCCTGCAGATCCCGGTGCAGGAAATACCCATTGGCAAAAGCGATTGACCAAAATCGCGTGCGGCGAGTTTAACCAAGGCCGATCCCACCAAGTATGAACGCCCGTGATTGGAGACGATTCGAGTGGAACGATCTGGCCCGGAGCAAAGCCCTCGATCCATTTGCTGGCTTGGTACCATGGTATGGCTACTAAAACGGCATCGTAGCTTCCACGCGAACCATCGCGAGTCGAAACGTCGACTTGAGACCGACAACGCGACTCGACTTGATGAATCGACGTTCCGTCTCGCACCTGCACACCAAGCTCTAACAATCGCGATCGCATTTTTTCGTCGACCAGCTCGGACAATGGTTTTTTGGGAACGAGGAGATGAAATGCATCTCGAGTCGCTGCAAAGCCGTCCACCAAAACCTTCCGCGTTGCCCCCAAGGTGACTCGATCCAATTGCTCACCCAGCGCACTGATCAAAATCGTCTCCCAAAAATTCGTCAGACTTCGCGCTGACTGGGATTTGGTTTTCAGCCAGTCGATCGCCAGCTGTCGATCGAGATCTGCTGTTGGTTTCATACGGATCAAGTCGAGCAAGGCTCGGGCAATCCCGATGCGATCAAACCATCGTAGATTCGGCCAATTCCAAAGAAGAGATCCCAAATGGAAAGGAGCGGGTAAGGGAAGTGCACGAACGGTGATTTGTTTACCGGCACCTGCCAGGAAATGAAGTTCTCGCTGTTCCTTCCAATCCTCCTGCTGGTTGGTTTCCCGGATCCAGCGCTGCAGCTCATGGCAGCATTTCATCCCGACATGTTGGCAGTAGTCATAGTATTCATTCGCTTGATCATCCCAGAAGGACCCGACGCGCCCACCCAACCGCTTCTTGGCTTCGTAAAGATCGACTTGCAAGCCGTGCCGACGCAAATGGATTGCAGCATTGCATCCAGCGAGACCTCCACCGATCACCGCGACCCGGCGAATACAATCCGTGGAGAGGTTTCCGTCAATCACGGGTCTTGGTGTGCCTGCTTGGTGACGCCGTTTTCGCTCGTAGAGCGGCGTCAAAAAATGGCTCGCAGCGAGGTTTAGTTTTGACAGCCGATTCGGAGAGACCCTTTTCTGTAGAACCGCGAGGGGATCCCGTTCAATTTCCTCCAGGATGCAACGGTAGGTACTCCACATCAACGAAAACATTCTCCGCCCCTCCAGGCAGAGGGAATCAACCGTCTTCCAACCCGCATCGAAGTGGCCTGCTGCCCGCTCTGCGTAAAGTTGAATCACTCGAGTCATCCTCAACGTATCCATCGACGATTGGTTTCTCAGAGAGACTAACCATACCGAGGGATCGATCCCAAATCGCAACAAATCCTCATCGGGAATGTAGCTGCGACTCCGCTTCGCATCCTCGACGAGATCGCGAAGGATATTGGTCAATTGAAATGCGATGCCACAATTTTCCGCTGCCTGCAGAGCCGCAGGACTGTATTGGGCTTCCTCGGAATTCCCCCAGATATGCAAGCAGCCGACCCCGATGGTCGAGGCGACGCAGTAGCAGTATCGTCGCAATTCAGTCCAATCTTTCAACCTGCCGTTCTCACGCAGGTCCGAAGCGACTCCATCAATCAACTCATGCAAGACGGATAATGGAATCGCATACCTCGAGACGGAATCCGATAATGCAGCCCGAATCCCTGAAAGGCATCCGATTTCTCGGAAGGAATTTGGATGAGCCAGGCTATCGATCCAATGATGCCACTCAGGCGGATCCCAGGGAGCAGCTGAATCCTCGTCGGCTTGATCATCGAGAATTCTCGCAAAGGCGTAGAGGGCTTCCATCGCTTGTCTTCTCGGTTTGGACAACAAGGAGAAAGAGCGATAGAAACTGGATCCGCTGGATCGCGCGATTTGACGACAGAGCCGGTACGACTCTTCCAACACTTCCATCCGGTCTGCCAATACTTCCATCCGGTCGATTCTTATCTAGTTTTTCTCGGAAGGACCATGGATCGGGGAAAAAGGAAAGCGCGGACGAGCAAAGCAATCTTCGTCGATTTCGAAACCTCGATCGACTGAGTCCAAACATCATACTCTGCGCCGCGAATCGCTTCCAATAGAGCAAGGCCCCCCCGAGCGAAGAGTTGAATATCTCTGGCCAGCCACCTGGGAACCAATCGGACCATCGGCAGACCACCCAGCAAAAAATTCTGCGCCTGCGAACACCAGGCAGCGAGCCCGTGGACCAGCGGTCCCGACGGTCGACCATCGAGAATCTGTTTTTCGTCGATCCCAAATCGTCCCCAGTGTTCGCGAGGAAAATAAATGCGATTTCGTCGGGCGTCGAGAGACAGATCCTGGCAAAAATTCGCGATCTGCAGCCCCGTGCAAATCGAATCGCTGCAACGTAACGCTTCATCGCTTTGAGTATTGGCTAGTTTCAACAGCATCCGTCCGACGGGATTCGCACTCCCGCTGCAATACTTGAGGAGTTCTGCATCGCTCTCGTAGCGATTTTTCCATTGATCCATTTCGAACGCTTCCAACAACGCTTCGAAAAGCAGTTTTTCTATCCGGTAGGTGCGAATGGTTTCATGCAGTGCCACGAAGACCGGATGGGAACATCGATCGTCAAAACATGCATCGAGTTGATTTCTCCACCACTTTAGCAGGGGTACGGCTCGCGACGGATCACCAGTCTCATCGGCCAAATCGTCCGACCAGCGACAATAGGCATAGATGTTCGCCATGTGCTGCCTCAACGAGCGAGGAACCAGCAAACTAGCTACTGAAAAATTTTCATAATGAGCGTAGGTGAGCGACCTACAGTAGTGCCGACTTTGCTCCAGACTCAGCGATTTGGGCACACCGTCCGGACCGAAAACCTGCAAATCCTCAAGGACCCGTTTGCTTCCAGCCCTGGCTGAAACCATGGGAGTGATTGAGCCACTTAGCGCTTGGGGAGGGGATGTCATATGGATATCATAGCTGTAAATGCATTCGGAGACTCGAATTTCAAATGACTATGAAAATCATTTTGGCAGCACCCCGCGGTTTTTGCGCAGGTGTCAATATGGCCGTTCAAAGCTTGGAGCTAGCGTTGAACCATTTCGGGCCACCCATTTATGTCTACCATGAAATTGTGCACAACCAATTCGTGGTGAATTCCTTTCAAAACCGGGGAGCCGTTTTCGTAAGCTCGCTCGAGGAAGTACCCGAGCAATCGACGGTTCTTTTCTCCGCACATGGTGTTTCCCCCGAGATACGTTCCATCGCGAAGCTGCGACAACTCCACGCCATCGATGCTACCTGCCCGCTCGTTACCAAAGTTCATCTCGAAGCGATCAAATTTGCAAAGGAGCACTACACAATCATCCTGATCGGTCATGAAGGGCACGATGAAGTCATCGGAACCATGGGGGAGGCTCCGCAGGCAATCGTACTCGTAGAAGATACGGCAGATGTCGACCAATTGGCGTTTAGCCCAGATACCAAACTGGCTTACCTGACACAAACCACTTTGAGCGTCGACGACGCCACCCGAATCATTCACAGGCTAAAAGAAAGGTTCCCATGGATTGTGGGCCCCCCGAAAGAGGATATTTGTTACGCCACCCAGAACCGCCAAGAGGCCGTTCGTAAACTATGCCCGCAGGCCGATAAAGTTCTCGTTCTCGGAAGCCAGAACAGCAGCAATTCTCAACGCTTGAGGGAATTGGCCGAGGAATCTGGCAAGACAGCCTATTTGATCGATGGTCCAGAGGAATTGCGGGAAGATCAATTCAGCCGAAACGATATCGTCCTCATCACAGCTGGTGCTAGCGCTCCAGAGCAGGTGGTCCAAGCCACGATTCGATGGCTTGTTGATCACTTTGCGGCGGAAGTGAGCGAACAAATGGTAAAACAGGAAGATGTTTACTTCCCGTTGCCCAAAGCCCTTCGCTCCTTGCAAGTCAATCCGTGATCGACGATGAGTCCCAGCGAAAAATCGAAGATGACGGATACGCCATCTACGCCTAATGAGGATGTCGCTCGCAATCATCCGATCTTCTCGAGATCGATTTGCGTTCGCTGCCTCCACCACCGCACGATCGTCTCAGGCAAAGGTTCTATTTTCTTGTTGTGCCAATCGCCGGCAGTCCCTCTAGGCTGGCCAAAGTATCCCCCTCAACCCATGCCAGCCTGCCCTCACTTCACCACGTCGGAATGAAGTTGCGTGGGATTCCTCCCGACGGACCACCTTCCAACAAACGACTATTTCTGCGAGCAGTTGCGGATCATTGAACGCGATCGTCCAACTGCAAAGAAGGATGGGTATTGCCAAAAATGACGGGTTCGCGGTTTGTCTTTGAGTGCCACTGGACTAATGAATCATGAACTCACCAGTCTCTCTCTTTAGCCGGGCACGCATGCCTTCATCTTGGCAAGCCCGGTGGCAGCGACAACATTGGGATCCTGCGCCCAGTACGAACGATTAAACAGCTCCAGCGATAGCACACCCCTGAAACCACTCTCCATCACCGATTGGAGCACTTGTTTGACAGGAGCAATTCCGTCCCCTGGATAAACGCGATCTGCATCCGTTATTTTCTCGCGCGGGATCGATGGATAGTCATTGATATGGAACACGTGAATCTTCTTGCCCGACAGGAGAGGCAGATCGGCAAAGCTGGAACCACCCTTGTACAAGTGGTAGACATCGGGAAGCACACATGCGTCAGCATGCTGACTCGCCGCCGCGACATACAGGACCTCGGAAAGCTTGGACAGATTTTCGGAAAAGCCCCAGACTTCGATTTGCGGCACGCAACCAACCGAGGCACCCAACTCCAGAAGGGCGCGGTACCTCTCCGCGGCTCGATCTAAATCAATCTTCACGTCCTTGGTCGCGCCAGCGGGTGGAGCTGCGATTCTTTTCCCACCGAGAGAAACAACGGTCTCCATTTCCCGCTTCGCTTGCAACAAGGCCTGCGCTCGCTTTTGATCATCGTCGACGATCCAGTTGGCAAAGGCGATAGCACTTTCAATCGTCAGTCCAGCATCATCGATACGTTTCCTCAGTTCCGTCAGCTGCCCACCCTCTTTGATGTACTTGTCGACGTCTCGTAACCAAATCTCCATCGAGTCGTAACCAGCCTTCTTGGCAATGGCTACCTGCTCGACGATAGGGATGACTTCACCATGAATGGTACTTGTGTTGAGGCAAAATTTCATAGTTGCTGGGTTGGAGGATGAGATGGTGGAGGTTTTGGGCGCATTCGAAGCCATCGAGGGGGTTCCGATACAGGCGAGAGCGGTTCCGGCGATGGCTGCGTTAGAGAAAGTACGCCTGGAAATGGATGGACTACCTTGATCTAGATTCATGAGTCGAGACTGCAATACCAGGTGGAATGGGCCAAATCGATGTGGAGGATGCGAACAAGATCGCTGCGTAGATCCAATCGCCGATCACTAAGAGTATAACCGCACAAAACGCGATCGTGAGCCATCGTCCCAAGGGGCGAATCGATGGATTCAAAGCAGCCGCGAGAATTCCGACCTGAAGCACCAGAACCGAATGCGCCAGAAACTCTGCGCACCAGAGCGGAGTACCCCTGCTCGGCAGGAAGCCTTGACCGTCTACAATCAACTGCCGAACTGCCTCGCCTGTCCACCATGTTTCATTGGCGAGCATGCTAAAAAGGCTCATCGCCATCCAAATGAGAAAGTGGATCTGCAGCATTCGGAGCGCTAGGTTACTCAAAACACGAAAAAGACTCGTCTCTTGGATGGGCGTCAGCAAAGTACAGTAAAGAACACCTGCAGCCAGGAGCGGCTCCCCTTTGTTGATCAAGAGAGGGATTCGATGATGAATCATCACCAGGACGAAGTATGCGATCAGACAACCCAACCAACTCCATCGCCCAACGACCATCGCTAGTGAAGCGATGATTCCTAGCACGGTGAGTGGCAAGCCTAGCCATGGATAGGAATAGAGGGGCGACCAACGATACTCGGCACCGGTCCCCTCAACGCCTTGCCCTGCCAGAGCAAGAGCCGCCGATCCATCGAACCAGCCGGAGTCACCCAGCCACTGGCTCGCCAAGACTGCATGATTTGCAAAAACGAGCAGGCTCGCACATCCGATGAGGGCTCGTGTCATTGGAGCGGAAGGAGCGAGCAGCGGCTGAAACCAAAAACGATTCCAACATTCCCAAATGCCTGCGGTATCGGTCTTCATCGGGCGGCCTCGGACTGGCTTGAAGACGAAGCAGCCTCCGGGATCCTGGGGACCGTTCGCTGAGCATCGATCACGGGAACGAATCGCAACGGCTCACCCGCCATTCTCACGACAGAGGCTTCGTAGACGTTGATCGGATCCGTGTTTGACTCCAATGGCTTTTTCAATTGGATCGATCGAAACGTCCTCCCCGTCACGCGCTCCGAATGAGCTACGATCGATGCCAAAACAGGTGTTGCGACATCGTCGCTTTGGGATTCCAAAAGCGAAACGAGGACCCGCAAAATCTGCCGCTTGCGATCTCGGTCCCAGTCTCGAGATTGGCTGTCGAGCATGACGATCGATTGACCAGATTCATCCATCCCCACCAATTGAATGGGAAGATCCAAGGCTTGACCTCGATTCCATTCGACGGGGATCAACTCGAGCGACCAATCCATTCCGATGAGATATGGGTTTAAAACACTCAACAGATCATCCTGCAAACCCGAGCGTCGCCAATTGGCAGAATAAGCGCAGACAATGCCACCGAAGTGCAACAACATCAAGCCGGAAACGATCCAGCGAAACGGACGAGAGAACGGCTGCGGAGTAGAATGAATTCGCGACAATTGAAATCCGAAGCTCGATGGTCTTGTTGGATTCTGCACAATAAAAAACCGGAGTGAAAGCACTCCGGTTTGATCTCGTTCAATTGTCTAGATTCTAACGAATCCCGCTAGCCGAACTTAAGCAGCTGGCTTGGCATCGCTCGCCGAAGCTGGAGCTGCTGGAGCAGCTGGAGCTGCTGGGGCAGCTGGCGGAGCTGCACTGGTGCTCTGAACCGATCCAGCGTCCATGGTAGTTCCGCAGGAGCTGCAACCGCTAGCTGGAGCGGAAACAACTGCTGCTCCGCATCCGCAATCGGAAGTCGTGGTGGCAGCTGCACAACCGCAAGCTGGTGCAGGAGCTGCTTCGCATCCACAAGCTGGTGCAGGAGCTGCTTCGCATCCACAGGATGGAGCAGGTGCTGCTTCACAACCGCATGCTGGAGCTGGGCTGCAGCTCGGTGCTGGAGCTGAGCACTTCGAAGCCTTGCGGGCATGAAGGCGAGCTAGCAGACCTTCGCGACCACCGCAGGATGGAGCTGCAGCAGCGGCTCCACAACTATCCTTGCGAGCGTGGAGTCGAGCGAGCAGACCTTGTCGGCCACCGCACGAAGGAGCTGGCTCACAAGCTGGAGCTGGTGCACAAACTGGAGCTGGTGCTGGTTCACAAGCTGGAGCTGCAGGAGCAGAGCAAGCACTCTTTCGTGCATGGAGCTTTGCGAGCAAGCCTTCTCGGCCGCCGCAAGATGCCATTGCAAACGACCCTGACAACGCAACAGCTGCGAATGCCATCGATGCCAAACGTACCTTAATCATTCGAAACTTCCTCCCTAGGGAACAGAAAATAGGATCCACGCAACGCCACGATGTACATCCTGAATTTATGGACCGCTCGCGTCAGGACCACTCCCGACGCTCCGTGCGGCTCGTTTGCCAGGTTAACCGATTATGGCAAACTTTGCCGATTGGGGGCTTTGCGTAAAATACGTAATGCGGAAGGTTAGCAAAGTCAGAACCGCTGTCAACGACCTCTCGACGTATAAAACCGTCGCGAATCGGGCTCCGAAAAAAGAACAGGAACGTTGCTTGCCCCTCGGCAGAGGGGTATTTGGGGACCTTGCTCTGGTTTTTAGGCTCGAGTTCGACGGAAGCGGACAGAACACCCGAGCAAAACGGCAATCGCTATCGGCTCGACGTTTCGCACTCTACAAAAAGTAGTTTTTTTGGTACCATCCTTGAGAGTTGCGTCTTTATGATTCCGGCTTCGGGTGTGTCCCTCCAGTAGAAGACTACCGCTGTTTCTCGGATTGTTGAGACGAACTGAAAAGTCGTTCGCAACCCATTTTGCTCCAATGCTATTGAATAAAATCGAAGTGATGAACCTTTTTCCAATCGCTGCATTTCAGCTCTCCCAATACATTTTTGGACCGCTGCTGTTTTTGTTGTCGACTTTTATCATCCTGATCATTCTGCTGCAACGCGGTCGCGGAGGTGGCCTGACAGGCGCGCTAGGTGGGGCCGGAGGCTCGAGTGCGTTCGGTGTCAAAGCAGGTGACATTTTCACCAGGATCACCGCTATCTCTGTCCTATGCTGGATTGTTTTATGCGCATTTGTTTGCTGGTTCTATCTGCCGGAGACGCTGGATATTGAGGCGGATCCAGGAGTGACAACGACTTCCGGCTCGGGATCGATGTCGATTGGACCTGGAGTCCAAGATTCAAGAAAACAGGATGGGGAAAACCCGACCACCCTTCCACCTGCTAGCGGGTTACTCCCGGGCGCTGATTCGACACCGACGGGTGATAATAATAACGTAGCTCCGCCGGCATCCGCTGACACGAAACCCTCCAATACGCCAGAAGCAACCAACCCATCCGCTCCGAACAACTCTTCCTCTGCAGATCCGACAACACCGAAATCCGAAGGTACGCCTTCGGATAAGCCTTAACGAAGAGTGAGCCGATGCCGCTCAGCATGACAGGTCATGGACAGGCCTCATTACGATACGGCGATTGCTCAGTCGACGTCGAAGTTCGAACGGTCAACAACCGCTACTTAAAAATTGTCCCAAAAGTATCGGAACCTCTAAGCGGAGTCGAACCCGAGCTAGAGCACATCGTCCGCGATTACTTGCGTCGCGGTAGTGTCACCTTGTCCGTTCGATTGACGAACTTCGGAAGCCAACAGGCGAGTTTAGTCAATCAGGATTTACTCAGGAGTTATCTGACGGAAGCGAAACAGGTCGCCGACGATTTGCTTATTCCGTTCCATCCCGAATTATCTGGCTTCTTGGGACTGCCTGGGGTCGTCCAGCCCCAGTATGTCGATCTGAGCGAAGGATTGATGGAAGCAATTAAATCCGCATGCCGTACCGCTCTCGAGGATCTGCAGACGATGCGTCGCGCAGAAGGGGAGGCCATGGCAGCCAAATTCCGCGAATACCTTCGAACGCTTGAAGAAAACCTAAAATACATCGCGACCCGCTCGCCCCAGGTTTCGGTTGACTACCAACAACGTCTCGAGCAAAGGGTTCGACTCGCTGTTGAATCCAGGGGTTTAGAGATCGGAGCGATCGATTTACTGAGAGAAATCACGCTTTTCTGCGACAGATCCGATATTGCTGAGGAACGGACACGATTGGCGAGTCATGTCGAGCAGTTCAGGCAAGCGTTGGAGGCCGAAGAGAGTCAGGGCCGACGTCTCGAATTCCTGACACAGGAGATGGGACGGGAAATCAATACCATCGGGGCAAAGGCGAATGACGCGGAAATTTCCACTTATGTGGTCGCCATCAAAACTATTTTGGAGCAGATGCGAGAACTGGTCCAAAACGTGGAATAAGATAGAGTTGGACCTAGGATTTCTGGAGTGCCTACCATGACTGATTCTGCTGGCCATTTGATTATCATTTCGGGTCCTTCCGGGGCAGGGAAATCCTCTGTCGTAAAAAGGCTTCTCGCAACCAGCAGACTCCCCTTGGAATTGAGCGTTTCGGCCACCACCCGTGCTCCCCGACCAAGCGAACTCCATGGGCGAGAGTATTGGTTTCTGGACGAAAAGGAATTCCAAAAGAAACGCTCGGCGGGCGAGTTTCTTGAATGTAAGGAAGTCTTTGGCCAAGGAATCTGGTACGGAACGTTGCGAAGGCCGGTTACGACTGGTCTCGCGGCAGGAAAGTGGGTAATCTTAGAGATTGATGTCCAGGGTGCCCTCTCCGTCCAACGGGAATACTCGGATGCTATATCCATTTTTCTTCATCCTGGATCGATGGAGGAATTAGAAAGACGTCTTCGTCTTCGAGCTACAGACTCCGAAGATTCGATCAAAAGACGGCTCGATGTCGCAGCCGAAGAGTTAGCCCTCCGCCATTGCTATTGTCACGAGATCGTCAACGAAACCATCGATAAAACCGTGAAGCAACTCGACGATTTGCTTCATCAATACCAAGGAGAAAAGATTCCATGCTCGAAGAGTTAAAGGAAGAAGCAATCGTCAATAAAGTGGGCGGACGCTTCAAGCTCTCGACGCTCATCCAGAAACGACTTGTGCAATTAAACCGCGGTAGCCGCCCCCTCGTCGACAACAACAGCGACGACAAGATGGAGATCGTCATCCAGGAAATCCTCCAGGATAAGATCTACCTCACGACCAATGGTGAGCTTAAGGTGATCAGCGAAACCGCGGATCTTGGTGAATTGCTGGATCTGGATTCGAGTGATTTATAAACAGCTCGAAGTCAACTCGTCGAATTCTGAGTTTGCTCTCAGACAAGTCTGCAGTTGTTGAGCAGGTTCACTTATCAACGCGTTGTTTTTTGTACCAGACAATTTGGCTTTTGGCGGGAACAGGTCGCGTAGGATTTCAAGGTGTATGAGTCATGAAGCATCGGATTGTTCTCGGTGTATCCGGTGGTATTGCCGCATTCAAGGCGGCGACTGTGGCAAGCCGATTGGTCCAATCGGGCGAGAGCTTGGATGTAGTCATGACCGACGCAGCCCTTCAATTTGTAGGACCAGCCACCTTTGCCGCATTGTGTGGTTCTGCTCCTGTGACCGATGTTTTTGACTCGCGTTATCCTCTAGGCCCCCACATCGAATTAGCGACCGACTGCAAACTGTTGGTCATCGCACCAACAACCGCTCATATGCTGGCAGCCTGTGCTTTGGGGACGGCCGATTGCCTGCTGTCCGCTCTGTATCTAAACGTAGAATGCCCCGTCCTCATGGCGCCTGCGATGAGCACTCCGATGTGGGAGAAGAATGCCGTGCAGAGGCACGTGAAAACACTGATAGACGATGGAGTCCATTTCGTGGGCCCCGACGAGGGCTGGTTGTCTTGCCGGAAGGTAGGGCCCGGTCGAATGGCAGAAGCCGATTCGATCGTATCCCAATGTCACCGTTTGCTGATTCCGTAAGGTGGGAGTTGGCCGTTGGCAACGATCGTCATCACCTCTGGCCCGACTCGACAGTATTTGGATCCCGTCCGATACCTGACGAACTCCTCCAGCGGCCGAATGGGAAGCTGTTTAGCCGAGGCAGCGCTCGAGTTGGGGCATCGCGTCACCGTCGTTTCAGGCCCTGTAAATATCGAGTATCCCGCGGCGGCCGAGCTCATCCGAGTGACGACGACCCGTGAAATGCTCGATGCGACACAACGATGTTTCGAACGAGCGGACGGGCTGATCGGAGCGGCCGCGCCGTGCGACTACATGCCAATCAACGTTTCAAGCCAAAAACTATCCAAAACGGGCAACGGTTTGCAGCTGTCACTACTGGAGACTCCTGATATTGTTGCCACGCTCGGAGCGAGCAAACGCGCAGGGCAGTGGGTAGTCGGGTTCGCATTGGAGACCGAGGATGTGCGTTTTCGAGCGATTGTAAAAATGACCAAAAAATCTTGCGATATGATCATCTCGAATAGCGCGGAAGCCATGAACTCCCACGACAACTCCGTCGAAATCATTCTCCATGGTGGCCGACTACTCGAACAGGTTCAAGGCTCGAAACTGCATGTGGCTCGCCGCATCTTGTATCAAATTCAAGCCAATCTCATCACCTCATGATTCCGTCCACGCACTATCCAGATCTTCCGTTGTTGCACGATCCTCTGGATGCACTCGTGGTCGCACCCCACCCAGATGACGCCGAGTTGGGTATGGGTGGAACGATCTCCATGCTGCTGGCCCAAGGAAAAAAAGTGGGAATCCTCGACCTCACCGATGGAGAGCCTACTCCCTTTGGCTCCCCAGAGATTCGGGCCAGGGAAACCGCCCTCGCGAATACCTGTATGGGGAGTCCGTGGCGATACAATCTGGGCCTAAAAAACCGTTTTTTGGAAGCCAACCTTGAGAACCGACATCGACTCGCCGGAATCTTTCGGATCGTTCGGCCCAAATGGCTTTTCGCCCCGTATTGGCTCGATGCGCATCCGGATCACCTCGCAGCAACCGAACTGGTTGAGTCAGCCCGGTTTTGGAGCAAACTCACAAAGAGCGATATACCAGGCAAACCGTTTCACCCCGAGCGAATATATTATTATTTTTGCATTCACCTCAAACTGGTCCCGCAACCTGCATTTATCGTAGATATCAGTTCGTATTGGGAATCTAAAGCAGCAGCGATCGATGCTTATCAAAGCCAGTTTGTGGTCGGTCGTGAATCAGATCCAGTGCCTTTCTTGGAGCGATTTCGAGAGGAGGCAGCCTTTTGGGGTAAATCGATTGGACGCAGATACGGCGAACCCTTCGCTACGAAAGAACCTATTGCTCTAAAGGATTTGGATTCCCTCCAGTAACATCGAATGCGCCAATCTGTGCATTACAAAAAGATACACCGAGCATCCATCGGTTTTTTTGTAGAACGAATCGCCGGATGGTCGCGATCCTTCCTCTGCGTCCATGTCTTTTGGATCACCTCACTCACTCTTCCTGTTCGAGCGATCGACCCGTCGACGACGGATAAAATCCGCGCCGTGGCCACCACGGGGATGATCGCCGATCTCGTCCGAACGATTGGGGGAGAGAGGGTTATCGTCGAACAGCTCATCGGCAGTGGAATCGATCCGCACCTCTACCGACCGAGCACCGACGATGTTCGCAGCATCGTTCGGGCTGATATCGTCTTCTTCAATGGCCTAAAGCTCGAAGGTCGCATGGGAGACGTCTTGCTTTCCAAGAATCCGGCGAATCTCCGCGTTCCAGTTTGCGAAGGCTTGAGCAAACTTCTCAAGGGAGAGGATGCAGCAGGAGATGCAACCGACCCTCACTGCTGGATGGATATTCAGCTTTGGCAGCAGGTTAGCCAAGTGATCGAGGCCTCACTCATCCAACTCAGGCCGCTCGACACGCAGCAGTTTCAAACGAATGGCCGAGAGCTTCGCAATCGTATGAGAGACTTGGACCACTGGGCAGAAAAATCCATTCTTTCGGTCCCTGAGACGCAAAGGGTGATCGTCTCGTCTCACGATGCCTTTCAGTACCTGGGTCGCCGCTACGGAATTCGTGTCGAGGGGATTCAGGGGATCTCAACAACCTCAGAAGCAGGATTAAAACGAATCGAATCGTTGGTCGATTTACTCATTGAGAAAAGAATTCCAGCCGTTTTCGTCGAGTCGAGCGTACCGGAAAAGGGAGTTCAATCTCTCATCGACGGCGCGTCGAATCGAGGTTGGAACGTTGCGTTGGGAGGGACTCTCTATACCGATTCCATGGGCCCTGAGGGTACAAACGAGAGTACTTATCTAGGCATGATGAAACATAATTTTTCTGTCATCGTTGCAGCTTTGGGTGGGAAAGACTTACCGATCGAGGACACAGGCACCGCGGCCGACGATTCGATAAGCCTAGACCAATCGTTGCCCATTCCTCCGACACAAGTCGAACCAACTGAACTGAGCACCGGTTGGAAACCCTTCCTCATGGGATTGCTCATCGTGCTCATCGGCTCAGGTGGCTGGTTTATCTACTCTCGCTCGCAAAGGAAGCAACAGCCCATTTCGCAATCGAGCGGGAACGATCCGAACCGATTGGACTCCCAACCCTCCGTTTTAGAGATACGCGATCTTACCGTCGCCTATCAACGAAAACCGGTTCTTTGGGAAATTAGTCTGGGTATCCCACGAGGCGCATTGGTGGGATTGGTTGGACCAAATGGTGCAGGGAAGAGCACCTTGATCAAAGCCATACTCGATCTCATGCCGAAGGTCAGTGGAGAGATTTTTCTAGACGGGATGTCGGTCGCGGAACAGAGGCAGCGAATCGCATATGTTCCGCAACGAGAATCTGTCGACTGGGATTTTCCAGCTTCCGTGCTCGATGTTGTTCTGATGGGGCTCTATCGAAACATTGGATGGTTCATGCCGATCCGACAGGAACATCGTAAGCAGGCGATGATGGCGTTAGAGAAAGTGGGTATCGCTGAGCTTGCAAACCGCCAGATCAGTCAACTTTCAGGAGGTCAACAGCAACGAACCTTTCTCGCGAGAGCACTCGTTCAATCAGCCGATTTGTATTTGATGGATGAGCCTTTCGCCGCCGTCGATGCCGCAACCGAGCAGTCGATTATCGAAGTGCTACGTGACCTACAAAAGCAGGGAAAGACGACTCTCGTGGTCCACCACGATTTGCATACGGTACCGGAGTATTTCGATCACCTGATCCTGCTCAACGTGCGAGCAGTTGCACACGGTCCGATGAATGCTACCTTCACGCCGGAGAATCTTCGACGCACCTACGGAGGCCGCCTCACCTTATTGGACGAGGTCACAGAAGCCATCCGTCGCCGACGATCCTAAATGCATCGAGCAGACGTTCTGCCAGCGACCGCTTCCCTCCCATCCCCCTTGGTTGATGAAGGCTCTTGCTTTTGGTTCATCATGAGGCGCCGCTGGAGTTTCGCCACAAAACTGCTGGGAAATACGGTTGCAACGTTTGTAGCGATTGCGTTTGGTCTAGTGCCTACGAATTCGAGTCCAACCGACCAAATTATAGATACGAGAAGCTAGTTTTCATCATCGCATGCTAGTTCCTCTGATCGAACGTCGACCATGGTATTCTTCGCTCCTCCGTATATCAAATCATCGGCCCCCACATTTTACCCACACGGGTCGCAGCCTGACGGATCGACAGGCATCGTCCTTTGGAAGCCGGAATCCGATGTCTCCTCCCTTCGAGTACTGCATCTCATCAACGGCGAGCACTTTGCAGGCGCGGAACGTGTCCAGCAACTGCTCGGAAAGCGGCTTCCGGAACAGCAAATCGACTGCCATTTTGTCTGCTTGAAGAACGGCAGGTTTCCGGAACTATGCGGCTTGAAGTCAGACGATGTAACCACGCTTCCGATGAAATCCAGGTTCGATACCTCGATCGTTCATTCGATACAAAAACTTCTCGCTAGCTCCGCGTTTGACCTGCTTCATGCTCATACACCTAGGTCTGCGATGATTGCCAGTACTATCTCGAGGAAAGTGGGAATACCGTGGGTATTTCATGTCCACTCTCCGACGGCTAGAGATTCCACTCGAGCCTTGATCAATCGTCTCAACGATTGCATCGAACGATGGGCCTTGCGGAATTGCGATCACATGATCACCGTATCCAAATCCCTTCGGCGAGAAATGGTGCGACGCGGTTACTCTCGGACAAAGACAACATGCATTCCCAACGGAGTCCCCATCCACCCCCCGATCGACACGCTGGAACGTAGGGAGGAGAAGGCATGGAGGATTGGCATGACGGCTCTCGTGCGACCTAGAAAGGGAATCGAGATTCTTCTCCACTCTCTTGCTAGGATTTTACCCATACGCCCCCATCTCTCCTTGGATGTGATTGGGTCGTTTGAAACAGCTGAATATGAAAAGACCGTTCGCGGGCTTGTGATGGATCTGCAATTGGAGAAACAGGTGCGCTTTGTTGGGTTCACTAAAGATGTGCCCGCAGCGATGTCCCAGCTCGATGTACTGGTGCTGCCGAGCCTTTTCGGTGAAGGGATGCCCATGGTCGTACTCGAAGCACTCGCGCAAGGCATTCCGGTCGTCGCGACCGAAGTTGAGGGTACGCCCGAGGTCATTCGCCACAGCCGTGAAGGATTTCTCGCCAAGCCGGGGGATGCGCAGTCGCTCGCTGAATGCATACTGGAAATCACTGCCGATCGAGATCGATGGACCAAGCTTAGCCAACAAGCACTCGCACGCCATCGAGAGAAATACACCGATACCATCCTGGCGCAAAGAACTGCCGACCTGTATCGAAGGGTCTTTAATGAACGGAACGAAAAGGCTCGTTAGCTCGCACTAGCTGACCGATCATCCAGTCGTCACCCAGGTGGAACATCGATACGGAGTCCTCCACCCGCATCCATATAAGCCACTTGGACTATGGGATGGCGTCTACTGCGCGGTGCTCGAAGAGCCGTGTGGCGAAGCACCGATCGGAATGTCAAATGGAAGCGGTCGAGCAGCGCACAGGAACCCCTCCGGAAACAGTCGTTCCTTCAAAGCACGAAAGACCTGAAAACTATCGGGATAGACCCAAACGGTAACCGTTACATTCCTGTTCTGATGCGTAGTGAGCTCGGCCCGTAAACGCCCACCCGGCCCTAACGCTTGATCGATCGTCTCCTGCAAAATATCCTCGCCGGGAATCAGAATAAAACGATCGAGTTCGACGAGCTTACCCATGCCGGCGTTGACCCCATTGGTTACAAGCCCGGACTGGCTTTTCAAAGCATACTTCATGGTGAAGCCCCCAATAGGTCCGAGTGTGTTTGTAATGCGATTGCGCTGCGAATTTCGTTCGACGGCACCCCGCGCCTCTCGCTTCAAGGCATCGACCAATTCATTCCATGGCACCACCGTGATTTTTCCGCCACGCAGCATCGCGTGCACCTCATGCCCAAACACCGTTTTAGCCATCGGTGTTGGGAGATGTTGCAAAATCGCAGGCGGATTCTTCTGATTCGAAACATCCCCTTGCT
This sequence comes from Pirellula sp., assembly GCA_040396935.1. Lineage (GTDB taxonomy): Bacteria > Planctomycetota > Planctomycetia > Pirellulales > Pirellulaceae > JBKCUI01. The sequence continues at coordinate 17,929 of JBBAXA010000038.1, read as the reverse complement.
GCTGCAGCAGTTCTGCCAATTGACGTTGCAATTCTGTCAATTCAGCTTCGATTTCAAAGCGATCCCGAGTTTCGTCATCCAGTTTGTTGACCTCTTCGTCCAGGATTTTCTTTGCGATCGTTACTTGATCTACCGTGGCCAGTCGCTCCGCAGAGCGGTACGCGAGTTCCTGCTCATACTTCTGCAAATCGTATTCCTGGCTCGCAAGATCATCATCGATTCTCTTCGCGGTTTGCAGAGGTGCCGAGACCTGTTCGAGTTGTTGTCGTACTTCGATAGCGACCGCTTCGCGCGCTGCGCTAAAACCCCGCGCGCCCACAACCACGACGAGAATGATCAAAATACCGATGAGGTTTGCAATGGTGTCGAGAAAGGAATCGTCGCCCACTTGCTGGGCCTCTGCATGTCGTTTAGCCATCCATTTGCTCCGTCACTTGGGAATACGTAGGGGCACAACCGTCAAGTCGACTCCGCTTCCCTCCAGAAGTTTCTCCAAGCGAGCAACACTTGTCCCTGCATCGCTGGCGGCTTCGATCACAACCAGAGGTACCCAGTACATACCGGGACCGGGTGTGCCCCACGACTCAACCCTCGCTCGAATCGCCTTCGCCAACTCCTCGGAGATCTGTTGGGGTTTTTGATCCAGAATGATGATGGTATCGAAAAGCTTGCTTGGATCGTTATCAGAGCGAATAAACCATTTCGAATCGATGGCGACAATCTGAATGTTGCGTCTCACCGGTGAGGCTTTCCCCTCGACCTTCGCTTGAGCCCAGTTCCTTCCCGCTCCGACCGCGATCGGTTTCAGATCACCCTCTGGCCGAACATGTCGAGTATTTTCAGACGATTGCAAATTCATCGAAATATTCGGAACGTTTGGAGAATTCTCAGGATCGACGGTCGGTGTCGCCGATGCTCCAGAAATCGCTCCAGCTCCGCCTCCGGAAGCCAAGTTCGAATTGGCGCTTTGATTCGAACCACCTCCTAGGTTGCCAGCTGGTGTCTCCGAACCTGTTGCAGCATTTCCTGGAGGACCGCGACCAGTGCGTCCGCTGTCGCGATTAGCGCTGGATCCTCCAGACTCGAACTCTTGTTTTCCGTCCGCGAGCCCAGCCTCTTTTCCACCAGCGTTCGCATCGTCCACCGTAGCCGAGGAAAAACCATTCGTAGCGGAATCAGCCAACGTTACGGAACGAGGGTTCCTGGTGGAAACGGAATCCTGCGGAGATTCGAATGCGTTCGAGGGTAGCTGCGAACCATTCACCATGTTCGGAGTCCCTGGAGCCATTCCGTTTCCCGCGAACGTACCCTCGATGGGCCTTACCATGGACCAACTCCCTGAATTCGTACCAGGATTTGGCCCTTGCGATCCTGCACCAGAGCTTCCGAACTTCGGATCCAAGCTACTCGAACTCATGGACGACTCCTCTTCCCAGGAGGGTTGAGCAAGTTCGTATTGGCGAACCAATCGAGGATTCGCAGCGAGCAGTGCTGCCTGTCGCTGTTTGGCCGCGGCGACTGCTTCAGCAACCGATTCCTTCATACCGGGCACACCAGGCGGAAATGACAATTCCATATCGCGATCGATCAGCTCATAACCGAACTGATCATCCCAATCGGACATCGCTTCTCGTGCTCTCGCGTAAGCCTCGATTCCATCCGGTCGTACCAGCAAGAGTGGATAGGGTGATTGACTGATGCCATACTTGGCATCAGCATTCGAATACACTTGCCTCATCATCCTCAGCGCTGTCGAGAGTGGATTCCCTGGTCCTGGAGGAATCAAATCACGATTTGCGATCGAGATTCCCTCCGGTTGCAGGACGAGCCCCTGGGAAGTGCATTCGATATAGATGGGACGTCGTGTTGTTCCGTTTTTTCCAGAATAAGGTAGGATCGCAAAAGCCGGCTTCTTCTTTTTCTGTTTTTCGATTTCCTCAACGAGCTCGCGTTTCTTCGCGTCGATTTCCGACTGAAGCTTGGATGCCTCCCTCTTTTTCTGCTCGATTGCGGTTTCGCTCGAGTCTTTCTTTTCCTCGAGGGCCTTCCATCGGTGCTGCAGCGATTCGAGCTCTTCTTGAAGACGGTTGATGTGATCTTCGATATCCTGCAACTGTCGCCGTCGAGCTTCGACGAGCTTTTTCATTTCTTCTCGCTGAGACTGCAATTCCTCTGAGACGGTTTGTGCGAGATTGACTTTCTCTTTGGCCTCGAGGAGGGCCAATTCGGCTTCTCTGCGTGCGGACGCGTGGGAGTTCGTCACCGTGAGAGCAAGAATGAGGACGAGCGCCCCGATCAAACAAAGAAGCACCGCCATGAAGGGGAACAGGGCTGGCGCCAAGATTTCACTTCGGCGCTTCGCACGACTCATCCAGCTTTCCTCTTCATTGGAAGGGTGACCGGAGTATCATTGATGCTTACTCCTTCCTGGTCATTGTCCGCCTCACGTCGGCGGACTTGTTGTCTTCCGAGATAACCGTATCGGTCCATCTGCGTTCCGAGAACAGCAACCGCTTCTGTCAGGCATACGGCTGCGTCATAGAATCGATCGATATCCGTTAACTTTTGTAGAGTTTCTTGGAGTGGTGCTTCAAGCGATTTGACCAGCTCGCACCGATCGACGAGATCAACCAACGTCCTAGACTGATCCAGGAATTCCTGTTGATGCTCGGCCCATTGGCGAGCTTGATCAGCAATCAACGCCTGCATATCGCTTAGCCGCTCTTCCATCGTATGGGCACCGGCCGCTTGCAACTCGGCAATGTGTTCCCGATGTGCTTCCATCGCATGGGCACCGGCCGCTTGCAACTCGGCAATGCGCTCTCGATGTGCTTCCATAGCTTGGCCACCGGCCGCTTGCAACTCGGCAATGCGTTCCCGATGTGCTTCCATGGGCTGAAGCATCGAGTTCATGGCATGACTAACGGCATTCGATAACGCCTCCTGAATCGCCATGGAAGACGAATTGGATACGTTGAGCCATCTTTCTTCAGCGACTCTCATCGAGTCTTGCCAAAGCTCTGCTTGTCTCGATACCAAAATCTCCATCGACTGGAGTATCCCATCACCGATGAATTTGAGCGAAGCCTCCACCTGGGTCAAGTCTGGCTTCTCAGGCAAAGCCGGAACGAGGCAACTACCCATCAAGTCGTTTGTTTTCGCATCAATACTCGACAAGAGCCGCAATTCCGACTTACTGACAAAGAACTGTACAAACATCGTCACCATCGTAAGAACGATCCCGACTGCTGTCGTATCGAAGGCAACGTACAATCCAGAGGTCAATTGATTCATGGCGTCTTGCGAACCGCTTGCCAAGGCTTTCGCATCCATGTGCCCCAAGGTATCCGACAGTCCCAAGACCGTACCGAGAAAGCCCAGCATCGGCATCGCCCAGGTGACGATACGCACCAGAGCGTAGCTATCATGCTGTGCATCAGCATCTCGATCGCTGGCCGACTTGCACTCTTCATTCAGATGGGCGATCGATCGGTTGCGAGCGAGCAAGCTCAAGACCTCACGAATTCGGCACCCAATCAAACTAGTATACAGTTCGGAAGATTGCGATTTCCAGGCTGCCTCTAGCCAGCGAATTTGATCTGTGTCCCCAACATTCGGTGCATCGCTCTTGGCGATTCGAATGTCTTCGATGGTAGACTTCGACTTTTTCACCAACTGATGCTGGCGATTCGACTCGAGCCCCTTATACACCAACGAACAAAGCGCTATGAAGAAGAGTTCGAACGTAAAGTAGGCGACCGCATGACATTTCGAATACCGCTCAAGCAGCGGTAAAGAGACGGGCCCATATTCGATGAGGGCATAATAGCCCAGACAGAGCAACGACCCCATGGCCACCGACCATACGATCGGTGCTTGATAGCTAGCAACGGGTTGTCGAAACTTCCTGATCACGGCAATTCTTGCTCATCCATGCCAAAGTACTGAATCTGTCAATGATCACTTCGACCTCGCTTGTATCAACCCTATCACGGGGTAGCAAGCCAGAAGTTCATGTCCTTTCCATCGGCTCAATCCCAACAACTTACTTAACCCATTTCTTTCGCTTCACTTATACAAAGACGGAAAAATCGAAACTCTTTCGGCCACCACGGTTTTTCAAAACATTTAACCAATGCCATCGCTGACGGTTAGACTCCAATACCTAGGGACGCTAGTTGTGCTAGCTATTGATCGAGCAACTGTTGTTAAAACCCAAACAAGGGAGTCAGAGCCTTTCCATCCCAACCCGATTTCTATCTCAGTGGAAATGCTTTGCACAGTTCGAAGACAGGATCCTTCGATTGCCGACGGTACCCAAAGACTTAGGAGCGCAGACGGAAGAGAACTCGCTCATGCTTGCTCCATTGTGATACCTGCGTGGATACCTTGGTTTCGGAATCTATCTTGATTCGTGATCTTGCCCGGCGTTGCCATGCAGTTCGTCATCTCTCCTAGCACAATGCTGAGTAAGAAAACCGAGCGGCGATTCGGTTCGCAGTCTAGTCCATTGCATGCCTCGAACCTCACTCGATCGTGATTCGAACATGAATTCGATGCCGATGCAGTTTGTGCATCATCACGCGGATGGTCTCACGATCATCAGATTCAGCAATCGAGATCTATGGATTCGCTGATCGTCGACAAGAACTCCCTTGGCGGATTCACTCCGGGTTCGTTCGCTTTAGATCGAGTGAAAACGTATCCAAGGGATCTGCCAGTCTCGTTCTCAAAGCGGAAATTCGCCGATCGCAGAGTAACCACCGACGGGAGACAATCGTCTGAATGAACTCTTCGACTCAGTCGTTTTGCTGGACTGGAATCCATGAATCGAATGGAAGGACTCAACGAGAAGCTTTTCGAATCCAGCCGAGTTCGTAAGTCCGGAATGGAATTGCTTCGAGGCCTTGGTGCGTGATTCCCGGAATTTGGTATCATCCTGCGGAGGATTCTCTAATTTCATTGGGAGAGCGCACGAGGCGATCTTCCCGCATGTGTTTAACCAGGATTCGTTCGAGCATGACATTCCCCCCCAACCCTGAAGACCGCCCAGATCCCATGGAAAACATGCCAGCCGTTCGCGCTCGGATCCCTGAGCACGTCGCGAGGGGCGAAATCAGCACTGGGGTGATCGTCGTCACAGGAGGCACGGAATTCCTGTTGGATTTTGTCCGAAATCTCCCAAGGCCGAGTTGTGTCGTTTCTCGGGTCGTACTGCCCCATTTGGTGATGCCGCAATTTATCGATGCCTTGACGACCAACATTGAGTTATTCAAGCAACGCTATGGCGAGTTACCAGGCGCCCCCATGCCCATCGTCTCCGCATCGACACCATCTCAGCCAACAATGCCGACAGAGGAAAGCCCAGAGACCGTACACGACCCTGATTCGAGCGGGCAGAGCGCCCCGATCAAATCGGCTCCTAAAGCGGCCCATTCTGGAGAGACACAATCGCCCAACTCAGGTATCGGTGGATCCTCCTCGACAAACCATCCAATGGAGAGCAATTCGATCGATGTGCATGCAGGCTCGCCACCTCCGGCACAACCCCCTGCCCAAAACCCGAATACTCCCCGACGCCAAAACCCGCAGGAGGTTTACGACGAGCTGAAACTGAGGGACGAGATTTTGAGTGGGAGCTACGCGAATGCAGTGATGATCGGACACGGGCCCTTTGAATTCAGTTTCGATTTCATCACCAATTTTTATCCACAGTCTGCGGTCAGTAGCAGGGTGTATATGGCCTCCGGTCATGTGGGGCGGCTTTTGGATTCTCTGAAAGCATCCTGGGAGCAGATCCGTGGTCGATATGGCTACCCTCCCCCTCGCTCATGATGGCGGTCGATGAGAAACGAAATCATCGAACATGCAACTTTTTCGAATGAGCTAACGCATCGAATCACCAAGGAAGTGATATGGACTTTGCATCGCTTTCAACAATAAGCCGGCTGCTATCCAATCGTGAAATTTCAAGTCGGGAACTGACGCAGCACTACCTCGACCGGATCTCCCAAAAGGATGCTAGCATCAATGCGTTCATCCATGTCGCTGGCGAACTGGCAATCGCTCGAGCAAACGAAATCGATGAACGCAGGACCAAAGGTCACAGTCTCGGTTTACTCGCCGGGATCCCGATCGCCATCAAAGATATCTTTTGCACGCATGACATGCCTACCACCTGCGGTTCGCGTATGCTCAAGGACTATCTTTCCCCCTTCGATGCCGAAGTGATCAGGAGAATCCGCTCGGCAGATATGGTCATCTTGGGGAAAACCAATCTCGATGAATTCGCGATGGGCGGCTCTACGGAGACTGGATTCACAGGCCCTTGCCACAATCCGTGGAATGTCGAGAGTACGAGTGGCGGTAGCAGCGGAGGTTCCGCTGCGTGTATCGCATCAGGAATGGCTCCGGTTTCCATCGGTACCGATACGGGTGGATCTATACGACAACCTGCAGCCTACTGCGGGGTTTGCGGTCTCAAGCCGACGTATGGTCGGGTGAGTCGTTACGGTTTGATCGCTTATGCGAGCAGCCTCGATCAAGCGGGTCCGTTCGGTCAAACCGTCGAGGACCTCGCACTCCTGCTTCAGGTCATCGCTGGCCATGATGCCAAAGACTCTACGAGTTTGAGTCTTCCCATGCCCGATTACGCCGCTGCGTTCATGGAATCACCAAAGAAAATGCGAGTGGGCATGGTCCCTTCGCACCTAGAGAGTCCAGGTGTGGATCGAGAGATTCGCCAACATCTCAAGAATACGATAGACATTTTTCGCAATCTCGGTCATGAGATTGTCGAACTCGATATGCCTCATCAGCAATACGCGATACCGACCTACTACATCGTGGCCCCGAGTGAAGCGAGCAGCAATCTGTCTCGGTACGATGGTGCTCATTACGGTTTTCGCGCCCCCCTGTCGAGGACGGAGATCGGCGACGAATCACCACTCGTAGCCATGTACAAACATTCGCGTTCTCTCGGTCTGGGGATGGAGGTGAAACGCCGAATCATGCTCGGTACATATACCTTGAGCGCCGGTTATTACGACGCTTACTATCTTAAGGCTTTGAAAGTCAGACGATTGATCCGAAATGATTACGATGCCGCATTCCAAAAGGTGGACGTGATTGTCGGCCCTACAACACCGAGTACGGCTTTTCAACTCGGTGAGAAACTAAATGATCCGGTCCAAATGTACCTCGAGGATTTGTTTACCGTGGGTGCAAACCTGGCTGGTATCCCAGCGATTTCGATACCGTCCGGTTTGCATTCGAATGGACTTCCCATCGGTATTCAGCTGCAAGCGGCTCCGCTAGCTGAAGACAAGCTGCTTGCTGTGGCGCATGCGTACCATCGCGAAATCGATTATCAACCTTCTATCGCTCCCTGATCCACGCACCAATCTAGAATGCAGAAGGCAAAGAAGACAGCACCCAACGGATGAAGGTAACTTTTAGGTCCGTTATCACATGTCGTTTTATCCATGGACATACTCTACGAAGACAATCATTTATTAGTTGTGAACAAACCAGCGGGCTGGGTGGTTCAGGGAGCTACCGCGGGGCAAAAGAGTCTTCTCGAATGGGGACGGAATTACATCGGTGTAAAGTACGCCAAGCCAGGGAATGTATTTTTAGGAGTCGTGAGCCGTATCGATGCATCGGTTACGGGAGTGGTGCCATTCGCTCGAACGAGCAAAGCTGCGAGTCGATTGAGCGAGCAATTGCGCTCCAGGTCCATTCAAAAAAAGTACTGGGCCTTGGTGGAGGGGAGGGTTCCTCAGGAAACCTCGAACCTCGAACACTGGCTTTTGCGAAGGGAATCGGATCTGATCACCCGAATCGTTCCTCCCAACACCCCTCAATCAAAAAAAGCGATTCTGAACTACAAGCGAATTGCATCGATTGATCATTGTGATTTGCTGGAAATCGAACTCGTTACTGGACGCAAACACCAAATACGCGCCCAACTTCAGGCCCTGGGAAACCCGATCCTAGGCGATCAGCGTTATGGCTCGACTCGCCGGTTCGCAGAAGGGATCGCTCTCCACTGCCGCCAGCTTCAATTCAAGCACCCGACAATCGATAAGACCCTCGCGCTGGAAGCTCGACTGCCGGATAGTTGGCCTGAACAGCTTATCAACCTTCCTGGCCTGCCGAGTGAATCAAGCCCGAGCTAGAAAACCGTTGGCCATCTACCAGCCGTCCATTCGCTGATCTTGCATACAACAGACTAGGCACCGCTCCTTACCTCCCCAGCAATCGATTTGGTACCTCGACATCGATCTAAATGGAAACGATGGTAGCGCCGCTGATTTGTTATGTTCCACTGAGAATGTTCCTGGAGGAATTTTTTGAAGGGCATCTTGTGATGTACAATGCGAGGATCCGTTTCAAAGGAGAAAAAAACATGTCGTCACGGGTTCCCGTCCGTCAGATCATGACTCGCAAGCGAATCGCTCTGCTATTTCCTATCTCGCTTTTTTTGATTCTAGGTTTGTCGATGGAATCCTCTGGTCAGAACGGCACAACCCGAGAAAGCTCGAAACCGAAATCATCCATCGTCGGTGCCTATGATCGACCTTTTGGTCCCATTCATCAGAGTCGTTCGCTTGTCCACGCCAAAAAAGCGATGGCGTGTACGAGTGATCCTCGAGCGACACAGGCTGCTCTGGAAATCCTCTCCAAAGGCGGAAATGCGATTGATGCAGCGATCGCCGCCAATGCCGTACTTGGAGTGGTCGAACCCATGAGTTGTGGGATCGGCGGAGATTTGTATTCGATTGTCTGGAACGAAAACACCAAATCGATCCATGGGCTCAACGCCAGTGGTCGAAGCCCAAAAAATATCCAGCGCCAAGTCTTCTCGGATAAGAAACTCGAACAGATACCTCTCTACGGTCCTCTCTCGTGGAGTGTTCCGGGCTGTGTCGCAGGCTGGCAAGACCTGCATTCCCAATTTGGGAAACTACCGATTCACCAAATACTCGAACCCGCGATTCGAATCGCCGAGGGAGGATTCGCGGTATCACCCGTGATCGCTGGCTACTGGAATTCCGCATCAAGCAGGTTGAGTCAACACGAAGATTCCAAGAAGACCTATCTCATGGCAGATGGAAAAGCCCCGGTCGCTGGACAAGTATTCAAAAATCCGCGATTGGCTGCGACCTACCGCGCCCTGCTCCGAGATGGATTGCATTCGTTCTATTCCGGTCCCATTGCAGATGAAATCGTTTCGTTCAGCGCTACCCAGGGGGGATTCTTCTCGAAAGAAGATTTCCTGGAACATAAGAATGAATGGGTGGAACCGATCTCGACGAACTATCGCGGATACGATGTCTGGCAAATCCCGCCCAATGGACAAGGGTTAGCCGTGCTGCAGATGCTCAACATTCTCGAGCGCTTCGACATCCGATCGATGGGTTGGGGCTCCCCGGAGTATTCCCATTTGCTGATTGAAGCCAAAAAACTCGCGTACGCAGATCGTGCCAAATTCTACGCTGATACCGCATTCGAAAAGATCCCTATCCGAGCCCTCAAATCCAAGGAGTATGCTCGAATCCAGACGGATCGACTCCGCCTCGAACATGCGGCAACCGAAGTCCCCGCTGGCGATCCCAAGCTAGTACACGGAGACACGGTCTACCTTTGTGTGGTCGACGAAAACCGCAACTGCTGTTCGCTGATCCAAAGCAACTATCACGGTTTTGGAAGTCAGATGGTGCCGAGTGAACTGGGCTTCGCTCTGCAGAATCGCGGAAACCTTTTTTCCCTGGATCCAACGCACCCGAATCGTCTCGAACCCGGGAAACGTCCATTCCACACAATCATCCCGTCGCTCGTTACCCACCAGGGTAGACCGGTCTTTGTCTTTGGAGTGATGGGTGGGGATATGCAACCTCAGGGTCAGGTGCAAGTACTTGTAAATTGGATTGATTTCGGGATGAATATTCAAATGGCTGGTGACGCGTCCCGTATTCGACACGAAGGAAGCGCGACACCGACGAGTCTTCCAGCCGATCCCGGTGGCGGAACGGTTCATGTCGAATCCGGTCTCCCAGAGTCAACGGTCACCAAACTGCGAGACATGGGACACAACGTGCAAGTCAGCCGAACATCGATGGGTGGGTATCAAGGTATCTTGTTGGACCATGAGCACGGAACATTGCACGGAGCCACCGAAAGTCGTAATGACGGACTCGCTTTAGGATTGGATTAGGGATCAACATGGGACCGCGATGGATTTTGATTGCAGCATCGATCTCTGGATTTTTCGGTGTTGCCGTAGGGGCCTTTGGGGCGCACGGACTTCCTGCCAAGCTAAAGGCTTCGGGCTTGGATGAGGCCATCATTTCGAAAAAACTCGATCAATGTGAAATTGGTGTTCGATACCAACTGATTCATACCGTGACCATCGTTGCTCTCGGGCTCTCGAGCCTCACTCGAACTACTGGATTGGCGCGAGCCGCATGCGGTATGTTTTTTGCCGGAATCCTCCTCTTTAGCGGAGGATTGTACAGCATCTCGTTTCTCGATTTCCTAGGACACTGGAGTATTGTTCCGATGGGCGGATTGATGTTCCTCATCGGATGGATATTGCTGGGCTTGGCATCCGTGACCGCTCCAACTATTTCCTTTGTTGACTCGGACAAATCACCCTGACTTACGGTGCCAGGCTCCAGGGTTTCCGATATTCCTTCGAGAGCCATTGGGATGCATCCGGGTCATTCACGATGGTTTCCGTTGCAGGGTCCCATTGGATTTTCCTCTTCAATCGAACTGCAATATTCCCCAGGTGGCACACCGTCGCAGATCGATGACCGATGCTGACGTCAGCTGCGGGCTTGGAACGCGACTTGATACAATCGAAGAAGTCCTTCACGTGTGCATGGTTGGCCTGGGAACTGGGAATCTTTGGCAAGTCGATCCCTTGTAGCAATTCGCCCGGATTGGTACGAATCATCCCTCGGGTAACGAACAAACTGCCTTTGTCACCGATAAATTCTGTTCCCTTGTCTCGACTCGGGTTATCCGTGATCTGTTGGCAGACGAGTGTAACTCCATTGCCATATCGATATCGAATTTCCGAGGTATCGGGAGTCTCGTACCAACCCTGGGGGTGAAAGGTTGCAGAGCCTTCTACGCTGACAGGTCCGCTGTCATCCATACCGAGCCCCCACTGCGCGATATCTAGATGATGAGCTCCAAAATTGGTCTGTTGTCCACCGCTGTAATCCCAAAAGAACCGAAATAGGTAATGCACTCGGTTTTGGTTGTAGGCTCGCAGCGGTGCCGGTCCCAACCATCGGTCGAAATCAAAACCTGCAGGTGGTGGTCCGTCACTCACAGGACTTCCCGCGCGCGCGATCCAATTGGGACCGGGGAGGGTTACTCGAACCGACTTCACCGTGCCGACAATCCCTTTTTGAATGAGCTCGATTGCCAGCTTGAATTCGTCACCACTTCGCTGCATCGATCCTGTCTGAACGACTCGTCCATACTTTCTAGCCGCTTCTGTCATGGCCCTTCCCTCCTGGATCACTAACGAAAGGGGTTTCTCGCAGTAGACATCTTTTCCTGCTTTGCACGCATCGATCGTCATCAAAGCATGCCAGTGGTCTGGCACGGTCACGACAACCGCATCGATATCCTTCGCGTCTAGAAGTCGTCGGTAGTCATCGGTTGCGAAAGCCGTCGCGTTCGCTTCCTTCTTCAAAAATGCATTTGCCTCTCCCAGATAGTTTTGATCAAGGTCGCAAAGAGCGACAATATTCTTCAAGAAGTACTTCATGTTATTCTTTGGCCCGCCCTGATTCCCTACCCCGACCATCCCGACGCGCACTCGCTCACTCGGCGGTTGGTCTGCAAATACCGCGCGATAACTCTTGGGTGTCATCGAAAGGATCACCCCTCCAGCTGTGGATTGTGCAAGAAAAGCGCGACGCGATGATTTCAATGGATTTTTATTCATGGCAACTAGCGAGATATCCGTTGGGTACGGGAACTGCGGCGGACCCATTCAAGGTAAATTCGATAACAAACGTGTTTGGGCAGCCATCAAACCGGGATGAAGTCGTCAACGATTTTTTCGCTCCGAAAAATCGGATACTGGAACAGCGAAGCTTTACCGAGTATCAGACCGAGCATTGCTGAGACGAGCATCCTGAAGATTCAGGCGAAATAAAATCTGGTTGTAATTGTATCGCGGAGTCGGCTGAGGATTGTTGGCAAATTCCGCCGTGTAAGTACCCTCGAAATACAGATAGGGATCGTTACGACCGGACCAATCCGCATGAAGTGCCGGGTTGTAAAGTGTGTAGTTGTTGTGGGTTACTACTTTGATGGCAGGCGACCAAGGTCCGAAGGGGCTTTCGGATTTCGCGTACCAAAGCTCCCCAAGAAACGACGGTTTTCCTCCTTGTTCCGTAAAAACAGTGACCCACGAGTGAAGAAACGAAGACCATGCAATCGCTCCCCGATGAACGCGTACAGGGTTCCTTTGTACGTCTTCCAGTTGCGTTACAGGTTGGATTGGGATCCATGCATTTGGGTCTCGCCATGCTTCATACCGATCCTCTAGTTTCAGATCCGGAAAGCCATTTCCAAACAACAACCAATCGACTCCATTCTCATCACGATAACGCGTCACATGTCCGTCAGGCAGGTTCGAGTCGGCTGGACTGTTGGACTCTGGCGTCTTGGACCAAACCACTTTCAAGATTTCGAAGCTCTCTTTTTCCTGACTCCATTCACACAACCCAATCTCGACCGCCTCGAGGAAGCCTTTGATCTTCTGGTAGGTTGCGACGAGGTGCGATTTCCCGGAATGGTCATCGACCTTGGTAAGCCCACCGAGCCAAATCGGACCTTTCCAATCGGAAGCTATCAAATTTCGAGGCTCGCCTCGATCGTTACGAAAGTACTTCCATTGGGGCTTGATCGGTGCATCGAGCGATTCGAATGGAGTTCCTCCGGTGGTTGCTCCCAAGGTATGAAATAGCCCTAGCGGATATTTGGGGACGTTTGTGTCACCCCAAAGCCAGAATGTTGCACCATTCCAACTCGTATGACGTACGCTGTCGCATCCGACAACACCGGTCTCCGAGACATCGAGATGCTCACTGAGTTTGTGACTTTCTGCAAAGAGTCCGCTTCCCGTCAGCCGTCCAATCCGTTCGGCAATCATGGCTCTTTTCAGTCGAACGATCCTCGAATCCCCATTTTTGGGGATGAATCGTAAACCACGAAATCCAAAACCATCGGCGGGATACTCATAGCCGTGACTTTGAACGTAAAACCATGTCTCTTGGTTTTGTAGTTCCGATGCGTCAATACATGCAACCCCTGCGTTATCCGTTATCCAGACTAGGCCAGAAACCGTTCGTAGCTCGACCATCGGAACCGGAAGATCGGTCTGATCGTCAACCACCAAAATCCGAAAGGAATATCCCGCGTCGGTTGCCGAGACGACTGTGAACGGGGGCAAAACCCAAGCAACCAATGGGCTGAGCAGACACAAGAACAACCTCCACGTTTCCGAGGACGCTTGCCACGTAGCGGATCGGATCGCCTTTTGGTTCCTACGATTTCCTAACCTGAAATTACCCGCCGAGCGACGGCATCCCAAATTGCGACCTCCACTTTGAAAGATTACCATAAAAGGGTCCTGTACGATAAGTTTGTCATTAGGGGACCAATCATCAATCGGTTATGCACTTCTCGCCGCGATTTTGCTTTTCGCTTCGGAAGCGGACTGGGGAGTATCGCTTTGGCTGCCATGCATTCCTCGACCGATACGGTGATGGGACTGGATCGCGGTTCGACTCAGGGGCCACATTTCGAGCCTCGTGTCAAACGCATCATATGGCTTTTTATGCATGGAGGACCGAGTCATGTGGATCTTTTCGATCCCAAACCTGAATTGGCCCGTTTGAGTGGCCAGGTGCTACCGGATAGTTTTGGTGAGGTTTCAACGCGCCGGAAAGTTGCCAAGAATCCGTTGCTCGAACCGGTTCGGAAATTTGCTCCTCGCGGAGATTCTGGACTGGAGATAAGCGAATTCCTGCCAGAGATTTCCGAATACGCGGACGATCTTTGCCTCATCCGCAGCATGCATGGCGATAGCGTCAACCATCCCCAAGCGGTCTATCAAACCAATACCGGTAGTGTATTGATGGGGCGTCCGAGCGTCGGCTCGTGGATCTCTTATGGATTAGGATCCGGGAATGAGAACCTTCCTACGTTTGTGGTGCTCCCCGATCCAGGTGGAGCGATCAAAGGTGGACCGCCCGCATGGGGAAGTGGTTTTTTGCCAGCCAGCTATCAAGGTATTCCTATTCGTCCTGGCAGCAAACCGATACTGAATTTAAATCCGGCTGTGACTACCGATCTGGAATTGCAAAGAAAGCAACTGGACCTGATCCAACGTTTCAATCATCTTCATTTGAATGAACGCGACAGTGATGATGTTTTGAATGCACGGATCGAAGCGTATGAACTCGCTTTCCGGATGCAGATCGCTGCCCCGGAACTCGTCGATCTGAGCAGAGAGTCGGAAGAGACTTTGCAGTTGTATGGGATCGATCAAAAAACGACGCAGGATTTTGGAACACGCTGCCTCCTCGCACGCAGACTGGTCGAGCGTGGTGTTCGATTCGTGCAAGTTTATTCGGGCGATACGAATGGATGGGATGCGCATCAGGATGTCGAGTCAAACCATTCAAAATTGTGTGCTGCAACGGACAAACCTGTGGCTGCTCTTCTAGGCGACCTCAAACGGCATGGACTTTGGAACGATACCTTGGTGGTCTGGGGAGGGGAATTCGGGCGCATGCCGATGAGTGAATCCAAATCAGGTCGAGACCACAATCCGTGGGGTTACAGCATTTGGATGGCCGGTGGAGCCGTTCGTGGCGGACTGGCTTACGGAGCCACGGATGATGTGGGGCTTCGAGCAGTTGAGAAACCCGTTCATCTTCGCAATTTTCACGCGACGTTACTGCATCTTCTCGGTTTGGATCCAGAAGCCCTCTCATTCTTTCATAATGGACTCGACGAACGGCTGATCGGTCCAACCAATGACGTAGAGATCGTCTCCGGGATTCTTGCATGAACCATTGGTGCGTCACGCTACGAATCCGAATATTCGGGATGGTTCTCCTCCTACCAGCGATCCTTTTCGCTGAAGAACGCAAAGATTCACCGATCGAACCTGAGATCACACAGGAACAACGCGATCATTGGGCGTACCAGCCTCTCTCGTTCCCGCTTCCTGCAGATCTGTCCCGCTTGGATTGGTCGTCGGTTCCCCTAGACCTTTGGATCGAAAATGCTTTGAGATCGGTGAACATCGAGCCCCTTCCACAAGCCAACGCAGAAACCCTGCTACGGCGATTGAAATTGGACCTGTTAGGACTACCCCCTAGTCCACAAGAAATCGAGGAGTATCGGTCTGATACCTCTCCCGACAAGTACGAAAAACGTGTCGACCTATTCCTAGCGTCACCGAGATATGGAGAGCGTTGGGCGCAAATGTGGTTGGATGTTGCTAGATATGCAGACACAGATGGATTCGAACACGATCACGTACGCAAGGAGTCATGGCACTATCGCGACTGGGTCATTCGAGCATTGAATGAGGATATCCCATTTGACCAGTTCGTTCGAATGCAACTCGCGGGGGATTTAACCGACAGCGATGAAAATCGAATCGCAACCATGTTTGGGCTAGCTGGCCCCGACATGCCCGACATCAACGACCAGGAACTCCGGCGGCATGATCGCTTGAACGACCTGACGTCGACCGTCGGCAACGCTTTACTCGGCATGCAGTTCCATTGTGCGCAGTGCCACGACCATGTGTATGATCCCATCAGTCAGCTAGATTTTTATCGACTGCGTGGCATCTTCGAGTCGGCGATTCCTGCTCTACGACGAGACCAACCCTTTCTCGTTTTCGACCCAGCCAAGCGATCCGACTCGACTCCGACATTCTACGCTCGCGGAGAGCTGAAGAGTGCAGGCATGGAGGTTGGGAAAGCTCCGCCCCGAATTTTGAGGCAAGGTTCATTCACCTTCCCCCCCGACAAGGAACGTCTGCATTTCGTCGAATGGCTTTTTCATGAGGGGAATCCGCTCTCAGCGAGAGTTTTTGTCAATCGATTGTGGACTCAGTATTTCGGTCAAGGCATATTCCCCAATCCCAACGATGTTGGCGTGATGGGTGGCGCCCCCAGCCATCCCGAAGTACTCGACTGGCTCGCCAAACAATTTCAACAAAACGGCTGGAGCATGAAATCGATCCAACAGACGATCGTTCTATCGTCGACCTATCGACAGTCTAGCCGGCGGGATGGACGTTCCCTCTCAGACTGGAACGCACGACTACAACAGGATCCCAACAACAAACTCTTGAGTCGGTTCCCGCGGCGCCGCATGCATGCTGAGGTGATAAGAGACTCGATGTTGGCTGCCAGTGGACAGATTCATTTCGAGATGTACGGAGAAGGGTGCATGCCTCCCTTACCTAGCGAACTTCTTTCGACTTTGTTGAAGGGACAATGGAAAGCGAGTGAGAGTCCGGCACAGCATTCTCGACGAAGTATCTACACCTTCGCGAGGAGAAATCTGCGGCTTCCCATCTTCGAGGTATTCGATCGCCCCGACGCTAGCGCCAGTTGCGGTAAACGCGACAGCTCGACCACAGCGACCCAGTCGCTGCAAATGCTCAATAGCGAGTTCTCCCAATCATGCGCGGAATCTCTGTATCAGAAAACGATCCAGAGCATGACTGGTATCGAGCCTGCGGAATCCTACAATCATCGTTTCCTCGAAAAGATCTTTGTCTCAATTCTTTCGAGGTATCCGAAGGATGTTGAAAGCGATTGGGTTCATCAATACGTATCCAGCAGCTCCAACGACGAGAAACTTTGGCAATCTGTCATTCTCGCGCTGTTCAATACCAATGAGTTTATAACGATCGAATAGGACCCAGATGAATCGACAGAAAATAGATACCTACCTCGAAAGTCTCCGCTTCAATCGATCTAAAACGTTGGCCTCACTCGATTCAGTCCAACAGCTCCCCGAAGCGCAGGAGATCCTCGGTTGGCGACCCGGCAAGGGACGAGCAACGATCGCCTGGCAGTTGATGCATATCGGCATCACCGAGGAGCTATTCGCAACTGCGAGGCTTTTTGGTACCCAGCCGAGTTTTCCAGATCTGATCGATCGATTCCGAGGTGGAAGCACGCCCGATGATCACATCCCCGAGATCCTCGATATCCGGACAGTCCTGGACCAATCTCGGCAACATTGGATACAGGCGCTCGACCGATTCACAGATACGGACTTGGACTGGATTCCCGAACCAATCAAAGATCGAGGATGGAAACTGCAAACCATTCTCAATGTGCTGAGTTGGCACGAAGCGCACCATCAAGGCCAGATCCACATCACCCTCAACCTCTGGAAATGCAAATCTGCTTAGAATCTCACTTAATTAGGATTCATATTCCAACTGGATAGTGGATTTGCAAAAAGCGTTACCACGAAAATTTGGCGACTCGTTATCGCTGTTTCAGTCCTATCCTGAGCGCTCCGACTCGAACTCCCAACATACCCCGAAGCGTTGAGCCCGGGCGTTGAATTCAGCGTACGGTTGAGTTGGGCTTGCCGACCTCTTTTCTCTCGATCGGAAGGGCCAAAGACTTTGTACGCACGCACAACCTCGCACGGAACGCATTGTCTTGCCTGGCATAGCACGCATTGTCTTGCCTGGCATAGCACGCATTGTCTTGCCTGGCATAGCACGCATGATCTTGCATCACGGTACGCATTGTCTTGCGTCGCAAGGAACGCCCGACTTTGGGTTGTACGCCCGACTTTGGGTTGTACGCCCGACTTTGGGTTGTACGCCCGACTTTGGGTT
>JBBAXA010000037.1:0-59267 GCA_040396935.1 Pirellula sp. | reverse complement strand
GATTAATTTGGTGATAGGCGCTTGCCTACTCTTCTGTGAGAAAAAGGATTGCCGCAGATCGCTGTACCTTTGCTTGGTTTCGTCGGGAGAAAACAAAACTGAAGCACTGGAACGGCCTCTTCATGCACTACCAATTTTGCAAAAAAGGATGGCGAGCCTTCGGTTTCGTTTGCCACCTCATCGGAATCCGAACTTCCAACTCGTGGCACTAGATTCCATTCCCCCATACAGAGATAGGATTCGCTCTAAAGGATTGGTTGGATGACCTTACCTTTGAGTTGAGTCAATCGCTCATTACGACCAAGGTGTGGATAAGTCAATTGTTCTTGGTCGATCCCGAGTTGATTCAGGATGGTCGTATGAATGTCGCGGAAATGATAGGGCTTCTCGATTGCCTTCAATCCGATTTCGTCGGTCGCTCCAACAACTCTTCCTCCCTGGATCCCCCCTCCAGCCATCCACATACTAAAGCCGAGATTGTGATGATCACGACCTTTACCTCCCTGAGCCTCTGGAGATCTCCCGAATTCACCACCCCAAAGCACCAATGTTGTTTCGAGCAAACCTCTTCGTTTCAAATCGACCAACAGACCGGCAATCGGTTTATCTGTTTCTTTAGCCATCCGAAGATGGTTCTCCTCGATGTCGCCATGCGCATCCCATTGCGTATTACCCGACCCTCCTCCTGAGACGACCACGGTGAATCGAACTCCCTGTTCGACCAATCTCCGGGCGAGTAAACATCTTCGTCCATAGTCGTCCGTTTCCTTCTCTCCAATTCCGTACAAGGAGTAGGTCTCTGTAGTCTCCTGGGAAATATCGAATACCTGCGGTGCTTCTGTCTGCATTTTGAATGCGAGTTCGTACGATTTGATACGGGCTGCAAATTCAAGATCGCTGGCGTCCCGGTTCGCTTCATTGATCTGTCGGATAAAGTCCAATGTTCTGCGCCTATCTTGAAGGCGAACCCCATCGGGCAGATCCAAATTCAGTACGGGTGTCTCTCCAGGACGTAGCATCGTTGGTTGGAATGCCGCTGGCAGGAAGCCGTTTCCATACATGGGTTGACCTGCCTCGAGCGCACCCTCAGGATCTGGCATAACAACGTAGGCTGGCAACGACTGCGTCTCCGCGCCAAGCCCGTACACCATCCATGATCCCATACTCGGAAAGCCCGGTACGATTCGGCCAGACATCAATTCGTATTGAGCGGCCGAATGCACAACCATATCACCGTAACAGGAGCGAATGACCGCAATATCATCGATGCAGTTCGCGACATGCGGAAATAAATCGGATACTTCGATCCCGCTCGAGCCGTGCTTGCGAAAGCGACGCTTGCTACCGAGTAATTTCGCATCCCTTTGGACAAACTGATATTTTGCATCACCAAACTCCTGGGGACGAGGCTCCCCGTCCAGCCGGTTGAGCAAAGGCTTGGGATCGAACGATTCGAGATGGCTAGGTCCACCCGCCATAAAAAGAAAGATAACGGCCTTAGCCTTGGCCGGAAGCTGGGACGAGGTCGCTTCAATTACTTCACCAGACTGTTGGGACCAGCATTGCTGTGCCAGAGTGGTCAATGCAACAGAACCAAAGCCACAAAAGGCGTCGCAAATCGCCCGTCTTCGATAGACGTTCAGGTGATCAAGCCGCGGATCATTCATCGAACATAAAGAAATTCATTGAGGTTGAACAATGCCAAACAGAACTCACGTAAAGGTACCTGTTGCAGATATCCTTTGGAAATCAGCATCTCGTCCACCGTCGGATCGCGACCCAGGACCGCTTGAAAGCCGCTCTTCACACGCATTTCGATATCCTCCCCCGCAATCGATTGCAGTCGATCAGCAAAAGCATCTGCCATCTCATTCGCAATCGTCCCATTGAGTAATTCTAGAGCCTGCGGAGCATGCGTGCTCTGTAGCCTGCGCGCGCAGCTGGTCTGGGCGGTGGGTTGATCAAAAACCTCCATAAACGGCAAACGCAAATTTCGCTTCGCAAACAGATAGACAGATCGCTTTCTCTGTCTTCCTAACTCCCTGTCGACAAGCCACTGAGAGGGTTTGTAAAGCTGAGCGACCAAATCCTTGTGCACGGGCAGGATCACGCTCCCAGCTCCCCACGAGCTATTCAATTGACCTGAGACTTGCAACAGACTGTCTCGAAGCTCCTCAGAAGAGAGTCGACGTCTCGAGAAGTAGGATAACAACGCGTTTTTAGGATCGATCGCCTGCGATAGCCCAGTCGATTTGGCTAGACTCGATTGACGATACGTACGACTCAGAACAATCTCGCGATGCAGCGCTTTCAACTGCCAATTGTTTTTTAGCAAATACGTTGCTAGATGATCTAAGAGTTCCGGGTGAGATGGATGCTCGCCATGGACACCGAAGTCATTCTCCGTCGCGACAATCCCCCGCCCAAAGTGATTCTGCCAAACGCGATTGGCTAGAACGCGTGCGGTCAAGGGATTCCTTGGATCAGTCAACCACCGTGCGAGCGCCGTACGAGGCGCTGTCGTTCGCACATCTCCGAGTGACTCCCCAAACATGCCCACGAAGATTTCAGGAGGTGAAGCTGTGACACGATCGCCCGGCAGCGCATGATCTCCACGCCGTAATACGTGAATGGGTGATTCCTTATCGAACTCGTTTCGAATCGTGCTGATGGACGGTAATGGCTCAGGCAGCTGCGATTCAAGATTCGCAATCTTTTTCTTTGTTTTCTCTTGCTCGCTTGCATCCTGTTGTTCGAGCTCTTTCTTCAAGGCATCCACTTGGGCCTTGATAGGATCAGCTCGCTCATTCCACTCCAGCCGTTCTTTCTCGTCGGCAAGCGGTATCTCTGACTCATGAGAGGCAGCAAAGAAAGCCTGCAATCGATAGTAATCCTCTTGAGAAATCGGATCGAATTTATGGTAGTGGCATCGTGCGCAGCCAATCGTTAGTCCGAGCAAAGCCGAGCCGATGATGTCCGTTCTCTCAGTAAGGACCTCATTCCGGCTCCCGGCAACCTCTTGGTTTCCCGCGTTTCGCCGGACTGCCCCCAGTCGATTAAAGCCTGCCGCAATCAACCCATCGATCTCTGCAGGTTGCAATTCATCTCCAGCGATTTGCTCTCGCACAAATAGGTCGAACGGTTTATCCGCGTTGAAGGCTCGAATAACGTAATCCCGATAACGCCAGGCGCCGGGAATCGTTCGATCGTATTCAAATCCCTCCGTCTCTGCAAAACGCACGACGTCGAGCCAATGCTGCCCCCAACGCTCTCCGTACCGCGGACTGGACAAAAGCTCGTCAACAAGCCGTTCAAAAATATCTGGTGAATCATCTTGAACGAACCCCTGAAGCTGCTCGGTGGAGGGAGGCAAGCCATGCAGATCGTAGAACACTCGACGGCACCAGTCCTCCTTGGTCGCTCGTTCAGCAGGCTGGAGCGAGGCGGACTCCAGCTTTCCCAGAACAAACCTATCTACAGCGGACGCTGACCACGATGTATCCAGAACCCTGGGAATGCCAGGATCACGAATCGGTCGAAACGCCCAATAATCTCGAGCCGACTCCAGATCCTTGGTTCGGCGCTCCCCTTGGGGGCTCCCCTCTCGAGGGTCTGGCGCTCCCATCGAAACCCATTTTTCGAAATCCTGAACGACCGATTCGGGCAATTGCCCCTTGTCGGGAGGCATCTCCAGTCCATCGTGGCGAAGAGCTGAAATTAGAAGACTCCGTCCAATATTACGTGGCACCACAGCAGGTCCGGTATCTCCACCCAGCAGGACTCCTTCACGCGTATCGAGTCTGAGGTTGCCACCAATCGTTTTCGATTCCTGAGCATGGCACTCGTAGCAGTGCGTTACCAAAATCGGCCGGATTCGCTTTTCGAAGAAATCCAGTCCGTCTTCAGAAGGATCCGCTTGGAGGATCCCGGTCAACGGAATGAAAAAAAGGGAAGCGAGAACTCCATACAAGTACCGATAGTTTTTGAAAACCAAAAGATTTAGGAATGCAGACACGAAAGGGATTCGGTGCATGGAACCAAAAGCATAAGGGTGCTAAGGCATGTATCGGATGGCTACGCGGAACCAACTCCATTTTAGCAGTCCTCGCCTCAAGTTCATCGAGTCCTCCCATAGATTTCAGCCATGAAATCGATAGGTTTCGCCATGCAACACCTCGCGTCAAGGACTCCCTGGAGCGGCTTCGATCCCCAGCTTCTTCATTTTTTTATATAGGGTCGTGCGATTGATACCGAGCAAATCCGCAGTGAGGTTACGATTCCAATCGTTGGATTCCAACGCTGCGAGAATGATTTGTCGTTCGGGACCCTCCATCGCCTCCGACAAGGGAATGGTGGCTCCATCCCGAACCAGGGGTGAGGTTTGCGACGATTTCGTGATGCTCGGTACCGGCATAGAAACCGAAGAACGACTGGGAGTCGTTCGCTTCGTGACAGAAAGTGGCATAGCAGCAGCATCGATTCGAGTCCCTTTCGTCAACAGCACCGCACGCTGGATTGCGTTCTCTAATTCGCGGATGTTTCCGGGCCAATCATGCTGCAGCATCGCATCCAGCGCATCGGGAGCAAAGGCATCTACCTGACGACCGTGCTCTTTGCAGGCACTTCTGAGGAAATGCTCAGCAAGTATTGGAATATCATCACGGCGTTCCCGAAGGGACGGGAGCTCGATGTGAATCACATGGATTCGATAATACAAATCCTGACGGAAACGCCCCTCGGCAACTGCTTCCTCCAGGTTTTCATTGGTGGCTAAAAGGACTCGGGTATCGACGGAAATGGTTTCGTTTCCACCGACGGGTTCAAATTCAAACTCTTGTAAAGCGCGGAGCATTTTGATTTGGAGCGCAGGAGTCGCGGTACCGATCTCGTCTAAAAAGAGCGTTCCCCGATCCGCCTGCTGAAACTTACCTATCTTGTTTGTCGCAGCTCCGGTGAACGCTCCTGCGACGTGTCCAAAGAGCTCGCTCTCCAGCAACGTATCAGGTAAGGCTCCACAAGCGACCTCGACAAAGGGTTGTTGTCTCCGAGTGGATTTTTTATGGATCGCTCGAGCAATCATACTCTTTCCTGTCCCATTTTCTCCTGTGATCAGAACCGTGGCTCGAGTATCGGCGATCTGATCGATCATATCAAATATTTTGAGCATCCTCAGATCATGGCTAACGATACTCTCGAGTCCGAAACGGCGATCGAGTTCAGCCTTGAGGCGAGCATTCTCGTCGATGATATTTTTTTGATTGAGAGCCCGATCGATGGAGGTTCGTAATTCATCATCGATAATGGGTTTTGAGAGTAGCTCAAAAGCGCCGTTAGCAATCGCCTCACGGACAACATCGGGTCCTGCGTAACCCGACATCATGATGATCGGGAGTTGAGGATGATCCTTTCTCGCTTTTTTGAGAAATCGAAGACCATCTCCATCATCAAATCGCACATCACAAAGGATCAAGTCAGGTAAATCTCGACGCAGTCGAGTCGTAGCTTGAGCGAGCGATTCGGCGGTTTCAATACAGTAGCCTTCCCCTCGCAGCCAGTCGGCCATCGACTCGAGTAACCACCGATCGTCATCGGCAATCAGCAAACGAGGCAATCCACTGGTCTTTGTAGTCATCAAGCTAATCTCTGTTGCACGGTTACCACAGGTTCGACAATTTCACCCTCTGGTAAAATAAGTTGACTTTTTGCAACATGCGGAGATTGTTGGTAGGAATCTCACCCAGGGGGTCGTAAATAGACCTCAAAAACAGAACGATTCTTACAATCTGAACAAATCCGAGACCCAACAACTATATTAGAAGCGGATAAATTCAACTTCGCTCGTTCTTTCGCGGACTGACCCAGCACTGAAAAGCATGCAAACAGTTTGGAAGAAATTGACTAAGGAAGATACGGCACCTCCGAATTGGTGGATTGCAGTCATACTAGGCACGTTGTCGGCCCTGGCCATGCCTCTCTTTTTGACATTCCTCGGTTGGCTTGTGCAATTACTTTTTGTGAGCAAGCTGAACGATGCAGGTAAGCGAGTCATGCCGGACAACTTGAATGTTGGCGAATGGCTACAACTGGCTTCTTCCCGACTTTCCTCGGATCGAAACATTCTGAAATGCTCGATCGCGCTGATCGCCGCGATTTGTGTCGTTTTTGCTTTCGAGCGTATCACCCTCCTGTTTTCTCGTCGCTCCGCGCTCAAGGCTTCTGTGTTATGGACCATCGAAGTGCTGGAGCGAATTTTCCAGCAGTCACGGAACCTATCATCGGATCAAGGGTTGGCGGGGCAAAAAAAGGCGATTCGCGATTTGATACAAACCGATGTACCGCGTGTGCGAGATGTACTGACAGACTGGTATCGGGTTTTCCCTCGCAATTTGATTCAGATCATTGCGGTTTCGCTCTTGGCTAGTTGCGTCCATCTATGGCTAACACTCCTGGCTATTCTGACTCTGATCATTATCTGGGGTTTGTACATTGCACTCGAAGCTTCCCATCGCAAGCATCGTCCAGTCCTGATGGAGCAACGCAGGAATGCACACGAACATTTGATCTACCTTTGTGAGTCATCACCTCTCCTAGAGGTTGTGGATCATCGCGTGGATGTTGGAAAAATGTTCGATCGACAGTTATCGACTTACAGTCACTCGCAATTGAAACTCGCAGATGAAGGAATATGGCGGTCTCCCGCCTTGCTCACAACCGTTATGCTCTTGGGTGCATTCTTTTTGTTTGTGCTCTCCGTAAGGGTCTTGGAACCTGGTGCATCGCTTCACATCGGCGATATCGTCACTCTCGTTGGGTGTGTTATTGTCGCCGTCAATGGAATTTTCCGACTAAGGCGCGGTTTCCGGAGAAGTCGTAACGCGATACAGTCGGCTGAAAACATAGCGCATTACCTATCGATCCCTGCAACGAAAGCCGAACCACTGGACCGAGGTCAATCAATAAAGATCGACACGGGAATTCTCTTTGAGCATGTCTCGTTTTGCGATAGTCAGAAGCGACGAATCCTCGATGATGTCTCGCTGGAGCTAACACCCGGACAGGTCCATGCCGTGGTAGCGATCGAACCAATCACCGCTCACACCCTGGGCGAAATGATGTTGGGATTTGGTCTGCCTAGCAGTGGCAGAATCGTGATGAACCATATCAACTTAATCGATATCGATCCGAGTTGTATTCGAAGACAATCATTACTCATCAATGAGAGGGGACCTCTTCTCGAGGGGACTGTCGAGGAAAACCTATGGTCGGGAATACCTCGAGATGCAACCATCGATATTATGGACCTCGCCCGCAAGTCGAATGTCGCTGAAGCCATCCTCAATCTCCAGGATGGAATCGGTACGGTAGTAGCCGAAAACGATGAACGATTGGCCGCAGATCATTTGTATCGCATAGGTATTGCTCGAGCCCATATCAAGAAACCCGCAGTGATCGTGGCGCACGAACCAGCTGTTCGGGTTTCAGCCCAAGAGGAAATGGACTCTTGCAATGCACTCTTTCAGTTGCGAAGTCTCAGAGCCTTTTTAATCGTGCTACCGGAAAGACTAAGTACGCTTCGAAATGCTGACAAAGTCTTTGTGTTTAAGGATGGCCGATTGGTAGCCTCCGGGACCCATCAAGCTCTTTTGGAAGAGAGCGAAATCTATCGACACTACAACTACCTCCGCTTTGCAGCGGCCTAAGGGGTTCACCGCACGTAAGGTTGTGTAGCGGGCCGCCACGGATCGGCTCGCCTGAAGGTGCGAGTCGAGTCTCTAAGCTTCGATCAATTGCAACGGAGATTTGTTGAGTTGGAACGTTTTCGTTTCGCCGTTATCGAAGGAAATGCGCGCCATACGTCGCATACCATGCCCTTCGATGGACTCCACTTGACCTATTCCGTAGGTTGGGTGTCGGACGATCGAGCCTGCTTCGAACTGCTCGACGCCAACCCCCTCCTTGGTTGTGATGCTTTGAAAATGACTACCCGTCTTTAAACCGATTTTTCCTAGTTGTTTCTGAATAGTCTCCATGGGACTATCTCTTCCGGTACTCTCATCGCTCACAATACCTGGTTTGCTCGCTCCCGAAGATACGTCGAGTTCGTCCGAAGATAACAAAACGTTCGCCCGGCCTTCTGCTGAAACAGCCTCGACCTCCGATGGACTTTGTGGTTGCATCTCGAGAGGCTGGGAGGATCGAGTGGCTTTTTTCTTTCTCGGCCGGTCGTGCAGGAAGCTTTTGGTCTGCTCCGGCTTACGTTCATCGCGATCCTCGACGAATCCTTCGAACTGCGGATCCTCAAAGTCTTCGCTGAAGGAAATATCAAAGGCTTCCATGCTGGTCCTGTCCACCAACTCCAATTCCGCTCGCGGTAGTTCGAGGGCGAATTGGCTCGGGCATCCCATACTGCTATTGGTGAAGCCACGCCTCTTGGCCATGCTCAATTGCAAGCGATTTTTCGCGCGGGTAATTCCGACGAACAATAGCCTGCGTTCCTCCTCCAGTTGGGCGGGATCATCCATCGATCTCATGTGCGGCAGGACGCCATGCTCCACAGCGATGACAAAGACATTTTCAAACTCGAGACCCTTCGCAGCGTGGAGAGTCATCAATGTGACCTTGTTTTCAGCATCCGCGATTCCGTCGACATCGCTCGACAGAGTGATTTGCTCCAGGAATCGCTCCAATGTGTTTCCCTCGCTCGGCTCCGCATCCAACTCGGCAGCATCCGCTCTCAGCTCATTGATATTTCCAATAATGCTCTCGTCGGGTGTCTCCGACTTGCGCGACGCAATATAAGGTATGTATTCCGTTTTCTGCAGGAGAGTATTGATAACCTCCAGCAAGGGCCCCGTGCTCAATTCGACCAGATGGTCATAGATGGAGAGGAACTGCCTGGCTCCTGCAGCAGCTTTCTTGCTGAGCAAGCTATATTCGAGAGATGCTCGCAAGGCTACCAGCATGGGAATCTCTCTGGCAACAGCTATCTCTTTCACTTTTTCTAACGACTTATCCCCCAGCCCGCGTACGGGAACATTCACGATTCGATCGAACGCGATATCGTCGGTGGGATTATTGATCAGCCGCAAGTAGGCGATGATATCCTTGATTTCCTCACGCTGGTAGAATCGAAAACCGCCGATGAGTTGATAGTTCAGTTTGCGACGAAGAAGCGCTTGCTCGATGAGACGCGACTGGGCATTGGTCCTGTACAGAATAGCAAAGTCTTTACCCTTGGCACCGTTTTCTAGGATTTCCAAGGCGATGCGTTGCGCGATATCATCGGCCTCCTCCCGATCGGAACCGTAAGTGACAAAGCGGACCTTCGCTCCTCCATCCCGAACAGGAATCAATGTTTTGGATTTACGACGTTGGTTGTTCGAGATCAAACAATCGGCAGACGATAGAATCTGGGGAGTGCTGCGGTAGTTTTGTTGCAGACGTACAGTCACCGATTGAGGATAGTCCTTTTCGAAACTGAGGATGTTCGAAATATCCGCGCCACGCCAACTGTAAATCGATTGATCCGGATCACCGGTAACATTGAGATTCGGATACTCGATCGATAATCCTCGTACGATCAGGTATTGCGCAACATTCGTGTCCTGGTACTCATCGACCAGAATGTAGCGATGTTTACTATCCAACTCCGAACGAAGATCAGGATTACTTCGCAGGATGTTGGCTGTGTGCATGAGCAGATCATCAAAATCGACCGCATTGAACTGCTGCAGCACTTTTTGGTAGGCCGGATAAACCTTGCTCAGAATTTTCTCATACGGTCCCCTGACTTGTCCCTCGAGCATCTCCGGTCCGATCGCCTTGTTTTTGAGGGTTCCAATCCGCTTGGCGATATCTCCGATATGTAGGTGGGATGTCGATACATCCGCAATTTCAAGAGCCTTTTTGAGTGCCGATTTAGAATCGTCCACATCAAAAATAGTAAAATTAGGTTGCAGACCTACCATCTCACCAAACCGCCGCAAGAATCGGGCGCAATATCCGTGGAAGGTTCCCATCCAGACGGGACACTCGTCGACCATCCGGTCCAGTCTCGCTTTCATCTCACGAGCTGCTTTATTGGTGAATGTGAGCGCTAGGATGGAATAGGGAGAAATCCCTTGATCGAGTAAATAAGCAATTCGATGCGTGACAACCCTGGTTTTTCCGCTACCTGGACCTGCGAGAGTCAATAGCGGACCTTCGATGTGCGTAACGGCGTTTCGTTGCGCCTCGTTCAGCGGGGCGAGGATTTCATCCGCTTTCAGTGCCATGCCATTTCATCCAATCCGTTTCAACGCATGAAGTATCGCATCGCACTCGAATCGACAGACTTTGACCTCGATCCTCCGGCGGCGTCGTATTCCCATTATCTCGTCGCAAGAATTTCTAGCCAGTCTTCTTGCCGCTACCATACAATCTGCAGTCCGCCCGCTCCACGATGTTTTACAGAGTCTTATGAGTATCCGCAGCGCTTCAAAACCGAAAAATCTTGCCGAGCTTCGAGCATCTGGCTGGAACAGCCGAACCGTCAAACAAGAGATCCGAGAAAATCTGCTGAAATTGCTCGCTTCAGGCGAACCCTTGTATCCAGGAATTGTCGGCTACGACGACACGGTGATCCCGGAACTGAACATCGCGCTCCTCGCTGGGCATGATCTCCTGTTTTTAGGGGAGAAAGGGCAAGCTAAGAGCCGATTGATGCGAACCCTCGCTCGATTCCTTGATGAATTCATTCCGTTTATCGATGCGGCAGATCTACCTTTCCACGAAGATCCCTACCGACCGATATCCGAAGCCGGCAAACGGTTTATCGAGACCAAAACCCCGGAGGAGATTCCGATCGGTTGGTGGCATCGCTCCGAACGATACGTCGAACGCTTGGCACCAGGGACCAAGTTTGCGGATGTGATCGGAGAGATCGATCCCTCAAAGCTCACGGGGGGAATCAGTATGAGTTCCGAACAAGCGCTCCACTTTGGACTGATTCCGAGAATGCATCGAGGTATCTTTGCGATGAATGAGCTTCCGGAACTCGATGAGTTGGTTCAGGTCGGCCTTTTCAACATTCTCGAGGAGAGAGATGTCCAAATTCGAGGTTTTCCAATCCGATTCGATCTCGATATTTTTATTCTTTTTTCCGCAAACCCCAGCACGTACAACCGCAGCGGCAAAGTGATCCCGCAACTGAAGGATCGTATCGGTTCGATCATTCAAACCCATTACCCAACCGATCGGGAATCAGGGATTGAGATTCTACAGCAGGAAGCAGGCATCGATTTAGGCGGCGATTACCCCGTTCAGATTCCCTACTTCATGATGGAATTGATCGAAGAGATCACGACCCAAGCGCGAAAGTCGAAATACGTCGATCAGGCCTCGGGGGTATCAGCGAGATTTTCGTTGGCGAACTACCGTACGATGCTTGCGTCCGCCAGGCATCGAGCTGTTCTATTGAAAGAGGAGTTGGCCGTACCCCGCATCAGCGACTTGGGACACCTGTATACCTCTTCGCTGGGTAAACTCGAAGTAGATCTGATGGGATCCCATCAAATGACAGAACGAAAGATCCTCGACTCCCTCGTGGCCAATGCTATCCGGAACGTCTTTGAACAATACGTCGATCAGCACGGCATGGAGCCTATTGCAGAGATCTTCAACAAAGGGGTACGGATCGAAGTCGGAGATCTATTACCAAGCAGTCACTATGCGAACAAACTGCAACACGTTCCTCCGGTTTGGGAGGCTGCTTTCGAAGTCAATGCTTCCTCCCACCCAGCTATTCGTGCCTCGTGTATCGAGTTTGTTTTGGCCGGCCTTTACAGCTTGGACAAGATCAGTCGCGCTAGCAAACATGGCAAGGTAAGCTACGAAACATAAGACCACTGGACTGACCAAACAACGCGTGAGGACTTCATAGAAATGTTGATGAGAACAGACTATGGTTCGGGGCCAACCGGAATGAGACCTTCCCGAAACCGCGATCCCTTCCTGAAGGCGTAATCTCTGGTACCGCCAGAATAGTCATCGACGTGAGAGGTGAAACACCTCTAACCGGATTGTCTTTCGTCAAATGCAGCCGTAATCTTCAGACAGGCGATCAGGGCTAGTGCGGCTTCCTCTCCCTTGTTCCCGTAATTTCCACCACTTCGTTGAATGGCCTGTTCCAGGGTGTTCACGGTCAACAAACCGAGCGCGACCGGCTTGTTGTGGTCGAGAGAAAGCTGCATGAGAGACATGCTAACGGCTCGATTGATATGTTGATCATGCGTTGTCTCTCCCTTGATCACTGCGCCGAGCGTGATCACACCGCGACATCGTCGTTCACAAATAGCGCATTGCGTACCGAAGGGCAACTCCCAAGCACCCGGGACACGGACGATAACAATCTGTTCATCCTCGATGCCCGCCGTCTTCAATGTCCGAACCGCACCTTCCAAAAGTTTCGAGGTGATATGTTCGTTGTAGGTGGAGACAACGATCGCAATTTGCTGTTGTGCAAAGTCGCGATTACTTAGTTGCTCTGGCAAAGAGAGTTCGATCGGCATGATGGTTTTACTAACTAGATAGCGGGACGAATACCCAACAGAAACTCGGCGTTTGAACGGGTCTTCTGAAGCTTCTGCAATAATTGTTCCATGGCATCAGCAGGACTCATCTCTGCTAAAGATTTTCTTAAAAGCGATATTCTTTTGTACTCATTTGGGTCCAAAAGCGCTTCTTCACGTCGAGTTCCTGACAGGTTGATATCAACGGCTGGCCAAATGCGTCGATCGACGAGGGAACGATCCAAAACGATCTCTAGATTGCCGGTACCTTTGAACTCTTCGAAGATCACGTCGTCCATGCGACTTCCGGTGCCCACCAGCGCCGTGGCCACGATCGTTAACGATCCACCCTCTTCAACTTTGCGAGCCGCGCCAAAAAATGATTTTGGCTTCTGCATGGCGTTTGCATCCAAGCCTCCTGTGAGCAGCTTGCCCGATTGAGAACATTCTCCATTCCAGGCGCGTGCCAGGCGCGTGATCGAATCCAAGAAGATGACCACGTCGACACCATCCTCAACCAGACGCTTTGCTTTCTCGAGTACCATCTGGCTAACCTGAATATGGCGGGAGGCGGGTTCGTCAAAAGTGCTGCTAACCACCTCGCACATCGGGCCCCTCACTTCCCGCTGCATATCGGTGACCTCTTCGGGCCGTTCATCAATCAGCAGGATCATTATGTAAGCGGATGGATAGTTGGCCAAAACCGCTTTCGACATCTTTTGGAGTAAAACGGTTTTACCCGCTCTTGGGGGTGACACAATCAAACCGCGTTGTCCAAACCCGATGGGAGCGATCAAATCGACAACGCGGGTTTCGATAATCTCAGGAGTGGTTTCAAGAACGATTCGGGTCGTTGGGTGTAGAGGTGTGAGCGAGTCGAAAGGCTTGCGACTCTTCGCTTCATTCGGATTTCGATGGTTGATAGCCTCAACCCTTAGAAGAGCAAAATAGCGTTCATTCTCCTTAGGCGGGCGAATCTGACCCGAAATGGTCATTCCCGTGCTCAATCCAAATCGGCGTATTTGCGATGGCGAAATGTAAATATCGTCAGTACAGGAAACGTAATGATGGCTCGACGACCTTAAAAATCCAAACCCATCGTTCAGGATCTCTAAAGTTCCCTCTCCGTATAGAATACCCGAGGAGAGAAGTTTGGCTTTCAAAATCTGATAAATCAATTCCTGTCGGTCCAGTTTCTCCGGCAAGACGATTTGTTCTTCGGTCGCTAATGAGAGGAGCGTTTCGTTGCTCATCTGCTGGAGTGAAGCAAAGTCAACAGCCGGAGTTGCCCCCCCCGCAGTAGCATGCCTGCGATCTTTATAGAGTTCCTCGGAAAGAGAGAGCGGTTCTTCACCGCGGCGTTGCGCGGAATAACCGCCTTTCCTCTGAGGAGAGCTGTTAAATTCGTGGCCGTTCATGAAAAAATAGCAGGAGGCCCGATCTCTCGATCAAAATCCCTTTTCAGGAATTTAGTCGAATAGAAACGAGCGGCGAGGTGGGGAGATAAGAGAAGGAAGGGTAAAAACCCTCGTGTAGTATAGATTCCAACACCCCTAAAAGGCAACGCGTTATCGCGGAATTGGTCGCAAGTCGCGTGCATGCGACGAGACTTCGTCAATGAAACATCGAGGAACGGTCTTGTGGATTGCGCCAGATGCTCGCAAGGTGCTATCTGAGAACTTTAGAGGAGTTCTCTGCCGACTCAGGTTGCGGATTCATGAATCTGGGAGCCGTGATTCTTCGATGGGACTGATGTGTGACTTCGAGATCCTCAAGCGTGTCCTTGATCCTGGACAAGGACGTCACGCCATCGCGTCGCATCATTTGCAAGCCATTGGAAACGGTCTTTGTCGCAGGCCAATTCTCCTCGAGTTTGCGCCCCCAGTCATACAGCCTCTGCAACAAGCGTTGATCGATTCTACGAACTCTTGTAGCCGCCCGAGCAATAACTAACTGCTCATCCTTGCGGAGTTTCCAAAGTTGGATCACTTCGTCAAAATCGACGGCATCATAGGATTGGTGCAAGAAAATGAATTCCCCGCGAGCGAAACCCAAGACGGACTCGACGGACTGGACTGGACCATTAGCCCTCTGTTTTCGGACGACGTCTAATTGCGGGTACTTACGACGTAGATCATCGAGCACCTCCGGCGTGGCATCGGTTGATTCGTCATCAACTGCAATCATTTGCACGTCGGACGACAATTCGGTCAGCATCTCCAGGAGCGACTCGATCCTCGCCCCGATCTGGCTCTGGCAATCCCTGACAGGAAAAATCAGACTCAGGGAATCTTTCATTCGGCTACGCAATTTCATTCGTGGGTTGAATTCCAAGGTTTCGCTTGCTAATTCGGTTCACGATGCGAGCAGCATTGAGAAACTTCCGGGGATGGAGGGTTGTTACGTTTATACCGATTAAGTTGCCACGCTGAGCCTGGGATTTTACATCGGCTTCTATTTTGGCTAAGTGTCTCCAAAGTGTGACCTATCCGATTGGTAAGCGGAAATACACTCTGAACGGAGACGCACCTGCTATGAATGCGATTGCCATTCGTCCTACTCGATCTTTAGTTCCAATCCTCCTCCACGTCCTCGACTCAGTATTTTTGTGTTTATCCCTGCCGCTGGTTCAATGGCTAACAGGTCAACCGTTCAATTCGATCACGATCGATACGAGCTTGGCGGCTTGTATCTGTTTATTCATTATCGGTGAAGCCTGTGGACTGTATCGTCCCAGCCGCGGTCGAACCGCAGATACCGAAGTCGCGTTAGGGCTACTCGCCTGGACGCTCACGTTTGTCGCCATTCTGATTTTGGGCGTTTTTACAAAGTCCGTCGAATCCTTTGCTCGCTCGAGCATCGGTCTCTGGTACTTTTTGGGAGGACTCTTCGTCCTTTGTAGCCATATGACCGTTCGCGGATTTCTCGAGTCCCTCGGTAGGTGCGGAGTAGGGGTTCGTCGAGCCGCGATCGTTGGCGCCAATCGATTAGGGTTCGAGATCGCACAAAATGCTAAAAATGCATCCGACAGCGGCTTGAGTATTGTTGGTTTATTCGACGATCGCGGTAGCGAACGCCGCATCAGTGGAGGCGATGCCCCCCCTGTTTTCCTGGGGGATACCAAACAGCTACTCGATCTGGTCCATCGGGGTGAGATCGATACGGTGCTCATTGCACTGCCGATGCGTGCAGAGAAGCGAATCCAAGCCTTGCTGGACGAATTCGGAAACACGACTGCCTCTGTCTACATCGTTCCAGATTTTTTTGTCTTCGAACTTCTTCATTCTCGATGGGCACATATTGGCGGATTGCCCGTTGTGAGCGTCTTCGAATCCCCCATGTACGGAGTCGATGGATGGTTCAAAAGGTCTATCGACCTAGTCGCCAGCTGCCTCGGTGTGATTCTCGTCTCCCCAATTTTGATTCTCTGTGCGCTGCTCGTACGGCTATCCTCCCCGGGCCCCATCTTCTTTCGGCAGAAGCGTTATGGATTGGATGGCAAAGAGATCCTGGTTTGGAAGTTTCGATCGATGTACACGTGCGATAATGGACCCGTCGTGAAACAAGCAACCAAAAATGACCCGCGAGTAACCCCCATCGGCGCTATTTTGCGCAGGACATCTCTAGACGAGTTACCTCAATTGTTCAACGTCCTCGAGGGAAGTATGTCTCTGGTCGGCCCAAGACCTCATGCCAACGCGCATAACGAGCAATTTCGACGCCTCATTCGGGGATACATGATGCGGCATAAAGTCAAACCGGGAATCACTGGGCTCGCACAAGTAGAAGGTAGTCGGGGAGAGACCGACACGATCGAGAAGATGGAGGCCAGGATCGCCTTAGATCATCGCTACATCCGTGAGTGGTCCATTTGGTTGGATCTGCAAATCCTCTTCAAGACAATTTTCGTTGTATTGCGGCGCGATGCGTACTAACGACCTTAAACTAGGGAATCCGGTTCAGCTTCAATACGCTTTGGAGACGAGATTGGACCGATCCATTCTTTTCGCATTTCCTATGAGTCTCCATTCCAATCATTTCGGTAATCCTTGAGAACAACCATGACAGAGGGTAGTCAAAACGAACCTTCCGAGGGTGAAGACTATGGGCCTTGGAAGATCGTCAAGAAAAACAAGATTTATGACGACCCTTGGATCTCCGTACGTATGGACCAGGTCGTTCGACCCGACGGCAACCCTGGAACCTACTCGACGGTACGCATCAAATCAGGAGTCTGCGTGATTCCGATCGACGAACGCGGGAATGTTTACTTGACCCGCGAGTTTCATTATGCAGTTGGAATGGAAACAATCGAAGGAGTGAGTGGGGGAATCGAGCTTGGAGAATCCGCCGAGTGTACCGCGAAGCGAGAGCTGGGAGAGGAAATAGGGATCCTAGCGGGACATCTACACGATCTCGGAAAAGTTGACCCCTTGACCGCTTCCCTTTGTTCACCAACGACCCTCTTCCTTGCGACAGAACTGACGATGACACAAGCAGCGCCGGAGGGAACCGAGCGGATCGAATGCATTGCGATCCCATTTGAGAGAGCGGTGGAGATGGTGATGAATAGCGAAATCACTCATGGGCCGACCTGTACAGCGATCCTTAAGATCCATGTTCTCAAGAGCATGGAGAATCCCAGGACGTGATGCCCGGCCGGCAAATGGGAACCGATGGGAAGGATTCCCACGCTGGCGGAGATCGCGTTGAGTCTTATTTTCTCACTCTCGAGTGAATTTCACGAGGTCGATTGAAAAAATCACACAGGCAGATTTCTACCCGCCAATCGTTGCAATCAAACCTGACATCCTGACGAGCAACAAAAAGCGTGTTCACCTCTAACGATTGATCACGGTTTGGCACCTCTGCAAGGACGATTTTGGTATAGTTAAGTAAAGCTGACAGGACAGGTCGCCGAAAAGTTCCATCAGTCGTCCGATTGGAGTACGGATCAGCCCCTTGGAGCCGATGGCTCCGTCCCTGCGGGATGGACCTGTTGAGCTAAAATCGCTTGTGCAACTGGACAACCCACGAACGCAGGTGCCATTCCCCTCTCGATGTACCACCCCAGGACAAAGGATGTCATGAACGAGGCTTTAGCAGTTATCTTAGCTGGCGGAAAAGGAACGCGACTCGAGCCGTTGACACGCGATCGAGCAAAGCCCGCAGTTCCGTTTGGCGGAAACTACCGAATCATCGATTTTGTTCTCTCGAACTGTCTCAATAGCGGATTGAGAAAGATGCTGGTGTTGACGCAGTACAAAGCCATGAGCTTGGACCGTCACATCGACCTCGGATGGCGGGATTTTTTTTGCAGGGAACTCGATGAATTCATCGACATTGTACCGCCCCAGCAACGGATCGATGAGAACTGGTATCAAGGAACAGCAGATGCCGTATACCAAAACATCTATGCGATTGAAAAAGAGCAACCAAAGTACTTGGTCATACTAGCTGGCGACCATATCTACAAAATGAACTATCGCGCCATGCTGGATTTTCACAAAGAGAAACAAGCCGACTTGACAATCGGTGCTCTGCGCGTCGATTTGAACTCAGCCAAGGAATTTGGTGTGATGCAAATCAACGAAGAACAGCGTATCGTAGGCTTCCAGGAAAAGCCACAAACACCCCGTTGTATCCCAAACGATCCCGGACATGCTCTGGCATCGATGGGAATTTATATCTTCAACACGCGATTCCTTCTCGAACAACTCTGCGAAGATGCCAATGATCCAAAGAGTCACCACGACTTTGGGAAAAATATCATTCCATCGATCATCGATCGACAGCGTGTATTTGCTTTTCCCTTCCAAGATGAGAACAGGAAAGGGGAGGCGTATTGGCGGGATGTTGGAACACTCGATGCTTTTTACGAAGCCAACATGGACCTGGTAAACATCGACCCTCAACTGAATCTCTACGATGACTCGTGGCCCATCAGGACACATCAGCCGAATCTACCACCTCCGAAGTTTGTTTTCGGCTCAAGGGGTGAGCCGGATCGGATGGGAACCGCTTTGGACTCCATCATTTGCGCTGGAACGATTCTTAGTGGTGGACGAGTCGAGAGAAGTATCATCAGCCCCAAAGTACGAATCAATTCCTACGCGTCCGTTTCAGACAGTATTTTGTTCGAAGGTGTCGAAGTCGGTCGCTATGCGAAAATTCGAAATGCGATCATCGACAAAAATGTGCGTATCCCTTCAGGCTTTGAGATCGGAATCGACCTGGAACTCGATAGACAGCGAGGATTCACTGTTTCTGCCAAGGGTGTAGTGACGGTAGCCAAGACGGAGGATTTATCGGTCTTCTCATCTTCGGGATTATCCAACTTGCGATCCGACTCAGCGACTAGAGTCCTTCAACCTCACCGAGGAAACGGCGACCTGTATGGACAGCCCGTTGTATCCGAGTGGCGGAATTCGGAAGACGACTGATGAGCACCGCGCCGATACTCTACTTGATGATGGGGCTCCTCTTCGGAACCACGCTTCTCGCCTTGGGTATCTTTCTCGGAATTTGGATTGCAAGACGGAGCGACAACGATCCGAATCCACCGTCGCAGCGAACTGAAAATACGCCTTCGATTGCTGAGACTCAGCAATTGCTCAGCCTTTTGAAAAGTGTCGCTGCCGTGACCACGGATTTTGCGGGGGATTTCACTCGCTATCAGAGCACGATGAAGACTCTCTCCCGTCGAGCTGCCGATGGGAAAACCGTGACAACCCGCGAGGAAGTCCAAGGGCTCCTCGATCAAATCGTTGAAGCCAATCAACACCTACAGGCCCGGTTGGAAAGTGCTGAAGTCAAACTCGATAACCAGACCAAACAACTCGCAGGATATCTATCCGAAGCTCGGACCGATTCCCTAACCGGTCTAGCCAACCGTCGAGCGTTTGATCAAAAAATCGATGAATGCTTCCAATATTGGAACCAAACCAAGAAGCTATTTTCGCTCGCACTCGTGGATATCGATCACTTCAAGAAGATCAATGACACACACGGTCACCCGGCCGGAGACGCCGTACTCAGAGAAGTCGCATGCAGGTTGCGGGAATACAGCGGCCAGACCCTCCAAATCGCTCGATACGGAGGGGAAGAGTTCGCCCTCCTCTTTGAGACGAATCTGCAGGATACCGCTCGCGTAATGGAACAAATTCGACAGGAGATGTCTGCTAAGGCAATCCAAGCAGAAGGCAAGACAATCACAGTCACCCTGTCGTGCGGTGTCGCTGAAATCAGTCGAGATGATCGAATCGGGAAACTCATTCGAAGAAGCGACGAAGCTCTCTACACGGCCAAAATGGCTGGAAGAAATCGGGTTTTTATCAACAACGGGATCCTCTGTGAAGTCTTTGGAAATTCGGCAGCAGAGACGGCAACCGTCCACGTTGCGGAAGCAGCCGCTGAGTCTCCCCCATCTCGAGATCCCTTAGAAGAACGGATCCTAAAGCAGATTGATAGCATTCTCGCCAAGGAAAATCGCTAGCGACCTCCATCGGGTCCTAACGGTCCTCTTGGTTTCTATTTTTTCCCATCTCTGGGAAGGATTCTCCGATCGAAAGCACTCGCAGGCTCTGGTTTGATGGAGATCTTTGTCGATCGACCTCAAACCCCATTTGTCTCCCAGCAATCGCATGTTCCCTGTCGATTCGAATGCTCACAGCGAAAGTCACATCACAAATATCACCAGCGTTCATAATTGTTTGCTTGCGTTGAAAAAGCATGAGAATCGATCTAGGTAGGTCGGGCGTTAATTGATATCGTTCGGTGGAATTTCCAGGAGGAAGCTAAAGATCACGCCCTATGTTTAGTCATGGATCGATAGAAATGATGAATTGGAAAACTTGGCTCGGTGGTTTCTCCCTCGCCAGTTATTTGATCGTGCCGAGCTGCGAGGTATCAGCACAGCAAGGGTACAACACGTCCAACAATCGACCTGTTCAGAAAGCTCCTCAGACGAACCCTCAAGGGACGATACCACAGAGCCCGACTGGTTCGGTTCCCAGCCTGGATCGAACACTCAATCCCGGACTTCAACAACCTGCCTCTCCGCCCGCGGCGAGCGCACAAGTGGTTACGAGGGATCCTTACCAGGACAAACCGGTGAGCGCACAGGAACAGCAGTACCTCGATCAACTCTTGAATTATTGGGAGCAAAGCACAAAAAACGTCGATCGTCTCAACTGTGAGTTTCGACGTTTCCAGTACGATTCGAATTCCAACTTTGTTGCCCAACTTGCACAGCAATCGAATAAGAATATACGCGAGATTAAGGCGACGGCTGCGAGCGGAGTTGTCAAATACATGAAGCCAGATAAAGGCATGTATTACATCGAGCAAGTTCTGACATTGACCGGTAAACTCACTGCAAAGAACGAACCGGAAATGGCTGCCTCTGAAAATGTCGTCGGGGAGTACTGGATTTGCGACGGTGAAGCGGTTCACGACTACGATCGCAAGGCGAAGAAGGTTACCCACTACAAGATTCCGAAGAACATGCAAGGTGTTGGGATCCTCGAGTCCCCTATGCCTTTCCTGTTCGGAGTAGAAGCCAAGAAATTGAAGGAACGTTATTGGATGCGTCCGCTTCAACCACCCCCCAAGGAAGATGGACAACCCAATGACGACCTATTCCTGATCGAGGCGTATCCCAAATTCCAGCAGGATGCGGTCAATTACGATCACGTACACATCTTCCTGGATCGGAAAGAATTCCTGCCATTAGCGCTCATCAAATACAATCCGGAGCATCGAGACGTCGCTGGTGAACCTCTGGTCGATAGCCGTGAATACTATGAATTCGTGAAACGCGAGAAAAATGCTTCTATTTTCCAGCGCATGAAAGAAGAGATTTTTAATAGCGAGTTCATTCCGAAAAAACTGCCTGCCGGTTGGACCGAAGAGACGAAGGAGTACAACCCCGAGGTGGATCCGGCACAAGCTGTAAAGGCACCCGTTTTCCCGAATCAGCCCGTGCCGAATGTCCCTAGTAATAATGCTGGTCCCGGTAACGCGGCTGCCCAGAATCCCCTCCCAGGCAATGGATCCGTACCCAACAATGCGGCAGCGCCATCGAATAACGGAAATCGTACTCGATGATTCGAACTCTCTATCGATCGCCGGTAGATGAGAGAAACCAATCGGGACTACGGGAGATTTCCTCTCGTTCCGAGGTGAATTGTCCGTCGTGTCCATGCCCAAAAAAACCTGTGGCGTCAGCCCATGTTCCCAGAAGGTATCTGGGATACTCGTTGGGTATTCTGAGTTTGGTTTCCAGCGGGTGTGCGGCTTGGCTTCCCTCCGGTGAACAGCCACCACCGATCATCAAGGGAATCAGAACACCCAGCTTACCCACCGAGTCCGTGGCTATTGAAACAATTCTTCTCAGGCTCGCACCTGAACAAGCATCACAACTCGATGAGCTCTGGGCTCTTATTGATGAACAAATAGTCTCACCGGATCTGAGAATCCGCTTGGACAAGAATGGTTTGCGCATTGGGAAGATCTCAGGAGGTCTTCCGAGCCTCCTCGAGACTTGGCTCCGTGAAATCGAAGAAAAACAGGATGGCGATACCCTGGAAACGACAGGACTCGCTTCGGATCTTGCGAATCGATCGATGCACTGGCGATGTCGCGCCGACGTGGAAAAAGAGATTCATATTCGAAATGTAGCCGAACAAAATGTGACGTTGTTCTATCACGACGAGGTTCCCAAGGGAAAAAGTCTCAACTCACCTAGGTTCTTTTTCACGATGACGGCCATGCCTGCAAGTCAGGCCACAGCCAAGCTGAAATTGACTCCTGCAGTTGAGTTCGGCGAGTTGAAAAGCCGTGTCATCGTCCGCGATGCAGCCCTTCGCCCTGTTTCTCAACGTGAGAAAATCCAGTTCGAGGACTTACAATTGCAATGGATCCTCAACCAGGGAGATTGTGTCGTTCTGGGACCTTCGAGCGACATGCGTAGTCTCGGGGCTGAGTTCTTTCAGTCCAAAACGATCGATAATGAACGCGAACCGATCGTGCTGCTGGTTCGCTTCTCTCAGTCCGGTTCCGATGGAATCTTTTCAAAAAGCTCCGACGAAAAAAACGCAGAGTAAGGTCACACTTTCCTCTAGCGCTGGGAAAGATCCCTGATCCCGTTTGGAAGTCCATAAAGGGTTTTCACCTCGGTGGAATCCAGGCCTCTGGAAAAAACAGCCAAATCATCCATCAAACCGATATAGTTCAGACCGAGCATGATCGCTGCTTTGGTGTCGTCCCACGAGAATGACTGCTGACGGGGTGAAAGCTCTCCCGCTTTTTCACCATCCAGATAAAGGGTTGCTATCCCATCGGCAGCATCCGTATTGAAGTGGCTGGTAACAAATACGACATGTGTCCATCGACTCCCTGCGAAGGGTGGGCGTTCCACTGCAACTAAGGGTCTCTCCGAAGGAGGAATGGTTTCAAATTTACGTCCCGACGGATTCCAGACCCCTTTGTCAGCATAAACTCCTAGTCGGAAGGGTATTCCCGAAGGCCGCTTTTCAAACTCGACAAACAATGCAGCGTCATCCCACTGTTTTGACGTAATCTGGATGGGATCGCAGAACCCGTCTGGTAATTCCTTTTGCGGATCGGTATTCAACCAAAACGAAACCGTTCCCGACCAATTCTTGGCTCGATCCGGAAAATTCCCGCGAGCTCTATAAAAGACCATAGGTCCCTTGCTTTTGTTGAATCGCAAAGCACCACCGAATTTACCGGCAGCTCTCTCCAAAACAACTTCGTTTCCAGAAGGAAGTCCTCGCGTTGCATCCTCCCTCTTATTCATATTTGGAGCCGTAAATAGCCACTTCTCTCCTTTCGCAACGTCTGCATCCGTTCCTTGATCAAACGACGAATGAAAAAGCAACGCTTGTCGTAGTGATCCCAGATCCTGTGCCAGCGTTATGCCACACATGCAGGAATAAAATACGACGGCAAAGACTACATTCGATCCAGCCTTAGAGCACAATCTCAACATGATAGTATTCCTTCGTACAAACCCATCGATCCATTGCCAAATTGCGACTAACGGAGTTTACCCAAATGAAGCTCGGGTGGTAAAACCACTGGGATGTAGTTTCAGAAAATAGGTCATCTCCTAGAACTGGTCAACGGGTGAATCGCTGCGTGTCAAACTCGCATACGAAAACCATCGGTTCCGGAGTAACACATCGGAATCGAGATGCCTGTTCCATACTTGGGATCCCAAATACGGTTTATCGATGGTTCGAATCCGAACGACTTTGGGACTTGCAAACGGTTCCGCAGGGTCTTTCTATTCCAGAAACGCTCCATTCCAAGGCTAAAAAATACTTCCTCGCGAGTATCCGGATCCCATGATGGTGCGATTCTCGTTGCCAGCCTGGGCAGAGCGTGGCCGAGTGACGCGTTCAAGGCATAGGAATTGCGGTCGCGAGGGACTCGCTAGAGTCGCTGGTCCAATCCGCTTAAAATAGCGACTCTACCGAATGAGGAGTTTAAAGCTCGAACCCGCCTCATTCGAAAAAAAATCATCAGCCCTGAAGGACCTAGGATCATGTTGCATCGCTTTTACTCCTCCTCCATGAGCTACTCCTACGGTCGCGCTTACTACTGGGTAGTCTTACTACTGGTAAACCCATTCCTCGTAAGTAACCTGTTGGCTCAGGAACTAGACGATTCAAACAAGCGTGTGGATGTGTTGTTGAGAGGTGGAACGATCCACCGCGGGGATGGTGGTGATCCCATGGTGGGAGATCTTGCGATTCGCGATGGCAGGATCCTTGCGGTCGCCCCGAAAATCGATGAGCCTGCGGCGGTGACGATCGATTGCCAGGGATTGGTCGTTTGCCCTGGATTCATCGACTTGCATACGCATAGTGATGAACCGATCGTAAAACGCGATACACGGGCATGCATCAATTATTTGCTGCAGGGATGCACAACCAGCGTGACGGGTAATTGTGGTTCTGGACCGGTGGATGTCGAAAGCTATCTCAAGAAGATAGACACAAACGGTGCAGGCACCCACGTCATCCACTTGCTACCTCAAGGAAGCCTGCGAGATCAAGTGATGGGTAAATCCGATCGTGATCCTACACCAGAGGAAATGGCAAAGATGATCGAACTCACGGATCGAGCGATGCAAGATGGCGCGTACGGCATGTCCACCGGGTTGATTTATATCCCTGGAACCTTTTCCAAAACGCGCGAATTAATCGAGATTGCAAAAGTGGTGGCAAAACACGGCGGCATTTACGCTAGCCACATCCGAAATGAAGGTACAAGCTTGATCGATAGCGTGCAGGAAGCGATCCAAATCGGGCGTGAAGCTGGTTCACCAGTACACATCTCCCACTTCAAAGCGAGTGGCACTCCTAATTGGGGTACGTTGCACCTGGCTGCAAAAGTGATCGACAAGGCTCGAGCCGAGGGAGCCAGGGTGACTGCCGATCAGTACCCTTATACCGCATCAAGCACGTCTTTAGGAGCAACGCTCTTGCCTAGTTGGGGACGCGAGGGGGGACAAAAAGAACTCGAAAAGAGAATCGATGATCCTGCATCTCGGATGAGACTACGAGCCGACATCGTCAAATCATTGTCGTCAACCTATCGAATCCAATTGGCTTCCTGTAACTATCGCCGTGATTGGATCGGAAAAACCTTGGATCAAATCGCCGCTGTCGAGAAAAAAGAGGTCGCCGATATCGTCCTGGATATCGAACGAAATGGAGGTGCGAGCGTCGTCAATTTTGGAATGAATGAAGAGGATGTTCGGATGGCGATGAAATTGCCTTGGGTCGCAACGGCAAGCGATGGAGGGGCCAAGGTTCCATCTAGTACCATGCCACACCCCAGGTCCTTTGGAACCTTCCCCCGAAAAATCGGTTACTACGCAATCGCTGAAAACCAAATCAGTTTGGCTCAAGCGATTCGAAGTGCGAGCGGCCTACCAGCCGAAATCTTAGGATTGAAAGATCGCGGCACTCTCGAGGTTTCTAAATTCGCGGACATCGCTATTTTCGAACCCGGTTCGTTCCGCGACCGAGCAACCTACGATCAACCCTACCTGACACCCGCTGGGATCCAGTATGTCTTAGTCGACGGAAAGTTTGCCGTGTACGATGGCCAAGCGACGGGAATCTTGGCGGGTAAAGCATTGCGCAAAGTGGATAATCGAGTTCGCACCTCCCCAAAGATCAAACCCTCCGCTGCCGAATCGATCGATTAGCTCCAGAGTTGGTTCGAATTGCGTCCAGGGTACAGATTACTTTTGTTTTCTGTCTCTGGGTTGGGGGTCAGGGAAGGGACGAGTAGGATCCATCTTGGCCATCGCTTCTGGAGTCGGACTACCGCCGAACTGTTTGTAATAAAGCTCCTGGAAAGGATTGACCCTGGGGCCTACCGCTTTTTCATTGACCATCAACGGTAGAGCTTCATCCCAGAATCGATCAAAAGCTTTTTCTAGATCTTTGACCACGGACGGATTTTGATCGGCGACATTCCTGGTTTCTCCAAAGTCTGAGTCGATATCGAATAATTCCCAATTCGGAGCAGCCCCTCCTTTGGTATCCGAGACTAGATGCCATTTCTTGGTTCGCACACTACACACCTTGTATTTGGACTGGTTAGGATCTGCTCCTTTAGACCAGCGTCCCAAGTGGGTAATTAGGGTTCGTTCTGGCCATTCCGCTTTGGTATTGGCTAGAAGTGGAACGAGACTCCGTCCTTCGACTTGCTTCTTCACATCTTCCGAAAGTTTTGCACCCGCGATCTCCGCAATCGTTGGGAAGAAATCCAGATGCGCGGTTAATGCTTCGCAATCGTTGGGTTGCAACGTACCTGGCCATCTCCAAAACGAACTAGCCCGCGTTCCTCCCAGCCATGCAGTTCCTTTCGTACCACGCATCCCTGCGTTGTAAACGCCGGTTCCTTGTGTACCTCCATTATCATTCATGAAAACAACCAGTGTATTACGAGCGATTCCCCATTGATCCAATTGATCTAGCAAACGCCCAACGTTTTGATCGATATTGTGAATCATCCCAAAAAAGGACTCGACGTTCGGAGCTAAACCTTTTCCTTCGTATATCGCTTTGTCTTCAGGACGCGCGTTGAGAGGAGCATGAGGTGTGTTGGTTGGGACATACGCAAAGAACGGCTGATTCTTAGATCGCTGTCCATCGATCCATTTCATGGCTTGGGCATAGAAGAGATCCGTGCAGTAACCTTGCGTTTTCTCAAAGACTCCGTTGTGCAAAATCGTTGGATCAAAGTACTTATTATTGGG
The DNA here is from genome assembly GCA_040396935.1 of Pirellula sp. Taxonomy (GTDB): domain Bacteria; phylum Planctomycetota; class Planctomycetia; order Pirellulales; family Pirellulaceae; genus JBKCUI01. The sequence continues at coordinate 32,414 of JBBAXA010000037.1, read as the reverse complement.
AGCATCACCACAGGACCCAGGATAAATCTGTCCTATACCGCCACCTCCATGAATGTAAACCTCATCGAAACCTCGTCGATTGGGTTGATATTCCGCCTCATCCCCCAGATGCCACTTCCCGAAAATACCGGTCCTGTACCCTGCAGATTGAAGCACTTGCGCCAGGGTCGTAGCGCGTAGCGTCAATCGCTCCCGCTCCAAAATGGTATGAGTCACACCGTTCTTGAATTCATGACGTCCGGTGAACAGTACGCTCCGCGACGGAGAACAAGTCGGACTCACATGAAAATCTGTAAATCGAATTCCCTCGCTTCGAATACGATCGAGATTCGGCGTTTTAAGAACTGGGTTACCGTTTCCGGATACATCTCCATACCCCTGATCATCCGTAAATAGAAAGATAATGTTTGGGCGTTTACCTGCGACTCCTTCATACCCGAAAGTAGTTGCCGGAGACAGAATAATCGCAAATAAGAAGATGCGCCACATAGCTGTTGACCTTTGAGACGGTGAAATAGTTGGAGGAAACGCCGATTCACGATTTCCCTCAGCCGCGATTGTAATCGATCTCCGTCGAGCCGTTTGTGAACCTACCTAGGTCGAGGATGGATTCGCCCAATAGGCTAACTGTACTTTCTCGCCTGGACTTCAAATCGATTGTCTGAATAAGGATTGCGTCCACGAATCCATTGCCAAAAGCTCTCGAGCAAATAGGCAGGTACGAAAAAGGGTCCGAACCATTGGTATTGTCGCACATGGACAAACTCATGCTTGAACGTCTCTCTCCAGATCGATTCGTTGCAAGCCAGTATCGTATGTCCTATGGTCATCGCAGAAGCCCCTCCGACGACAGGTGCTCTGAGCAACAACCTCTCAACTCCTGGTCCATAGATGCCGACAGTCCCTCGGTGAAACCGAATCCTACGTTGACCCACTCCTGGTAAAAAACCAATCGCGAGCCCGATGAGGGTCCAGGGTCCCACCCAAAGATACAACGGAACCCAGCAAGAGATACGGAAGAACGTCTTGAGTTGCGGTAAACGAATCAATGGACTGTGCCACGAGCACGTTGCCTGGAAACGAATTTATAGGATCTTGCCTTCACCTGTCGAAAAGCCCTCAACAATTCATTGGCATCCCGATAGCGACGTGCGGGCCGCATTTCCAACGATTTTCTAATCACAGCGATCAGATCAGGATGGGCTTTGCGACGAAGATTCGTATAACCGGTCGCTGGCCAATCAAAGGGCCATTCAGGCAAGTTGCCCGTGAGGATCTTATAGATGATCAGTCCCAATGCGAATACGTCAGAACGTGCACTAGGACGCCCCATCGCTTGCTCAGGAGCCATGTATCCCACTGTTCCTGAGCCGGATGCGATCATCGTTTTAACAATCGTGCGCTGAGCCACTTTCGCAATCCCGAAGTCCATCAGCTGGAGCCGTCCATCGGGTAGCAAGATCATGTTGTCTGGCTTGATATCGCAGTGGATGATTTTGTTGCGATGCGCGTAGGCGACAGCATCGATCATCTGATCGATGAGATCGATAGCCGATTCAAATGAGATACGATTACGCAATCGGTCCGATAGCGTTTTCTCACCGAGCTTTGATGCGATAACGAACCGTCCATCGATAAAACTTGCATCCTTCAAGGGCAAGATATTTGGGTGATCCAGCTTGGCGACCAGTCTCGCTTCACGCTGGAAGGTATCGAGCATGCTCGCAGTTACGTTGTACTGGTGCGGCATCTTCAGGGCGACCCGCACACCTTCGATGGTGTCGAGCGCCTGATAAACGTGAGCAAATCCACCTTGCGCGATGCGTTTTTCAATTCGGTATTTACCGAGTCTTTGTCTCGCGCGCAGCAAGCTCGTTTCGCTTTGCGTCTTTGGCATCGCGCTGAAACTCAGTGCAATCATTACCTTGGATGACAATCAACGAGGAGGAATTTCGCAATCACAAGCGAGTCACACGTTGCAGATAGAGTCATTCTATCTAACGACGTCGAGCCTCGCTTCTTAATCCGCCCAAAAATCCGCGCAGTCGTTTCCCGCAGACTTTTCGACACCGAGAGTTCTATCGGCAAAAACTGCGTCCATTCTTGTTCCTCTCAAGGAGGAGAAACAGAGAAAAGCTAGATTGAACCCACCCCATAAAAAAAGCGACCCTGCGGAAGGTCGCTTGAAAACTGCTATGAACGGAAACCGACAGCTTAGTTGTTGCCTCGATCACCGCGGTTACCCCGCCCGCCAGGACCGCCAAAACCACCGCCTCCAAAGCCGGGCCCTTGCGGAAACTCGAACTTCTCACCCTTCAGCTCGTCGAGCTTCTTCTTCTGGTCAGCGGTGAGAACGCCCATGATTTTTTCTTCGCTTTCCTTCCTCATCGCAGTCATTTTCTCAAACATTTCTGGCCCAGGTCGACCACCTCCGCCAGTAAACATCTCGCGCACCTTGGCGCCTGACTCGTCTTGCAACTCCTTGATTTTTGACTTCTGGTCGTCGGTGATTACCAGTCGATCCACAATGTGCTTGTTCCCCAGAGCATTGATGCCCGCTTGCTGCGCAAACAAACCTAACAAACGGTCGAACTGACTCGGATCGAGGATGTCTTCAATCTTTGAATCAAGCTTACCTGTGAGCTCCGACATCTTCTTGCGAGTTTCCTCGCTAAAACCACCCCCAAAGCCTCGTCCACCACCACCCTGTCCACCGCCTTGTCCCGCAGCGCCTCGCATTTCTTCCATGATCTTGCGCATGTCATCCTGAAGCGATGTTCGGGCCTCTTTGAACTCATTTTGCTGGGTTTCGTCCATCTTGAGATGCTTCTGCACTTCCTCGATGCCGAGCGTGCCAGCCAGCCCACCCATGCCGCCTAACATCCCGCCCAAACCACCCAACATACCTCCAGGACCTCCTCGTCCCCCAGGTCCTCCACCCTGGCCTCGTTGTGGACGTTCTTCTTGACCAAACACGACTGGTGCAACAGCGGACGCAAGACAACCAGCCAACGTCAAACCAGAAAGAAGACTTCGAATTCGCATTTTTGGAGCCTCAGGAGAAGGATAACACCGAACTATGCCCAATTTACACGTTCAGGCCATTCGGTGGTAAACACGAACACGGCGTTTTCGTTCCGATTCCCCAAAAATATTTTTTCGAGACGAAAGTCAGGGCTTCGGACCAGATGCGGTTCCGCCCGCTCCAGCCTGATTCGCATTCGGGGCGACCGTTTGCTGGGTCGGCTGATTCACCCCGCTGAATTGACCTAATCGTGGGGTAGGAGTTGTCCGAATCAAGGCTCGATGGACGAGCGTCTGGTAGACACCCGAGGAAGTCGGTGGCTCGATTTCCGTAATCAGGATTTGTGGGAGCGGACCCGTCGGTATCATCTGGGATACCGCGAGCTGCACGCTTTCGACTCGGGTGTCCGTCTCCTGCTTCGTGCTTCCACTCTTGACGTAGATCACGCGGTATCCTGGTGGGGCTTGCGTCACAATCCACTGGATTTTGAGGGCACCAGCCTCACTGAGCGTATTCTCTTTCGAGAACAAAAGGCTACCCAGAGTGTTGTTCTCGCGCCAGCCATTGGCTCGCATCACCTCGAACGGAGCTACCACCGAAGTCGCATCCGCCGCCCGAAACGGCTGCGGCCAGCTATTGTTGCGAGCATAGTCGATGCTGGACTTGTGCTTCCAGGGCCATTCCGCCCGTACGGCGTCGGATGACGAAAACAGACTCAAAATCATCAGACTCAGTTTCCATCGACGCATTTCAAATCCCTTTAAAATCAACCACGACAATCTGCTTCAAACCTCTTCGGAGCGAGCCGTCCGTCCATAGAAAGCCTCCGTGATAGGTCATTGCCGTTGTGTAAAGGTTATCGGCACAGGCTCCCCGTTTGGACGTTTTCCGCATCGCTCGCGGAACAGGTGCCCCAAAACGAAGAGTCTTCTACGGTTTCTCGATTTAACAGCATTCTTTCAGGCCTCAAATTCTACCAGGATTACTTAATCTCCTTGACTGGAATATCCGATGCATAACGCATCAGACTGCTCATCCGTCAAAGTCTGCGTATGGCATTTCCCCGAGGTCAGCATGGTTCCGTCCAGCCTTAAACGTCGTCTGAAGCTCGCATCGATCATCACCGCTGGACTGGCCTTCGCTCCAGACGCCTATGGACAAGGAACGCTCTCAAGCCGCGGCCTCGATTCCCGCACTCCATCGAAACAAACGGCTGGCAAGCTTATCGCGGTTACCGAACCAAAACCGAGCAAAAACTCCTCGGGAGCGATGTTGAATTCCAACACGTGCGCTCCCGTCCCATCCACTCCGACGCGTACCCAGCCTGTACGGGTAGCTCATTCCAATTCCCAGCGAGCAGTCAATCCTACAAACGAGGTAGAAACGGCCAGCTGCAAGAGCTGTCAATCCGCAGCTGTCCAAATCGCTCAGGATCCGATGGAAACCGTTTTCGAAGAGCCGTCCGACCTCGGCTGGCAAGGCCATGTGCAAAGCCCCAACTCGTATAGGTTTCACGGTGCCGATTGCGACAGCTGTGATTCGTCCGATGTCATTCACCCCCTGGGTGTCCTAGCTGCTATCCTCCGTAACGCCCAAATCCGTGTGGAGGCTGCTACCTTTTGGGGCGATGGACAAACACTGCCGCCTCTCGTGACGACTCGGCGCCCAGCGAATGATCCGAGCACCGATGGCTTGATCGGACGACCAGACACCATCCCCCTGTTCGGTGGCAAGGAAATGCTATCGGATTCCACTCAAGGGGTTCGAGGCGAGTTAGGATTGTTTTTCGATCCCTGCCGCACCAAGGGTGTGTTGCTCCGGTTTTTCGATGTTTCTACACAGACCGAGTCCTACAACAATTCGGGGACTGCCGAGCCAGTGGTCATGCGTCCCTTTTTCAGTACTGCCAATAACGCACAGGCATCGATCGCCATCAACTATCCGGGTAGCACCTCGGGATCGGTGAACGCTTCCCTGTCCAGTGAGCTTTACGGCGGAAATCTTTTGTTTCGACGGCGTCTGGCGAGGGACTGCGGAGGTGAAATCGAATTCCTCACTGGTTACCAAATGGTCCATCTATCGGAAGACTTATCGCTGGTCTCCTCCACCACTGCATTGAGCAACTCACCAGCACCTTTGGGAACTGTTTCCCAACTGTCCGACCGCTTCGAAACGGAGAACAGATTCTATGGTGCATCATTTGGTTTACAAGGAAAGATCCGAGAGGGCTATTGGTCCCTTCAGGGAATGGTCCAGCTCGGCGTTGGAAATCTGGAGAGGCTGGTTGATATCGCTGGCTCCTCCACGATTACCGTTCCAGGAACTCCTCCTACCACCAGTTCGACGACCAATGGACTGCTGGCACGAAACACCAACGACGGACATTATGAATTCAATACGTTCGTCGTATCTCCCGAAGCGGCCGTAACGTTGGGCTATCGTATCAGTCGTCGGCTTGAAGCTACTCTTACCTACACCTACCTCGGACTTCCTAAAGTCGCTAGGGCGGGAGATCAATTGGATCCGGATTTGGCCTCGAACCTGAACAATCCCCTTACCGGTACACCCACTCCCAGATTCAATTTGGTGGAGTCGAATCTAGATCTGCACAGTCTCAGCTATGGTCTGCAGTGGCAGTACTAGGACCCGCTCGGACGGATCCTTTTTTCGTTCATCGACAATCGACAGGCACATCCTAGTGCGGGAAGGGCAGCGGAGGTGTGGTCGTCCCCTCTCCATTCCGTACACGTGACATTCATCGATCCATGCACGGATTGCGAATACATTCCGATGGATCGTATGCGAAACGACTTGCCTCTCGATGCTCAGCGATCGCCCCTACTTGTTACGACGATTCGCCGCCTTCTCCTTGAGACTGGATTGTAGCTGCTGAGGCAGCTTGGCAATTTGTTCGGCCTTGAGTAGCTTGCCGACTTCGACGCGAGCTTTAGACATCATCCCATCCGTTTCCTCCATGACCTTTTTCTGATCCTCTGTCAGGGAAACAGCAGCCGCGACGGCCTCTTGGACTTCCTTCTGTTTTTTGCCTGCTTCGCGTGCAGCCTTTTGAGCATCGGTTCGTTTTTTTAGCATCTCTTGTGTGATCCCAGCATCCGTCCGTTTCTTGACAACATCCTTGGTTGTCTTTCCCATCAGCTCCTTGACCTTCGTCGTTTGCTCGTCTGTCAATTCGGCTTTCTGCAACTGCTTCAGGAATGCGTTGACCATTTGGTCCGCTTGACTGACTTTACCTTTTCCTTTCTCCTGCGCTTGCATCGAAGGGGTAAAAACGAGTAGCGCACCAAGGCTTAAAACCGACAGAACGATGCTTCTCATAGAGAGAATCCTTCATGAAAGGGGAGTGGGGTACGTTAGGGCTCAACTAAAAAGCTGTGGAATGATATTTCCATCTCGAACTAATGTAATCGGTCGTCCGGTTTCCGTGTGGAATTCCTGTTTGTGATCGATTCCCATATTGTGGTAAAACGATGCTGCAACATCATCGGGAGTGATCGCTTCGTTCGCTGGACCCGAGGCGGTTTCATCGCTAGCTCCTATCACTTGACCGCCGTTGACTTTTCCGCCAGCCATCAACATAAACATGCAACGAGGGTAATGATCTCGTCCACCCAGAGTGGCGCGAGTGTTGATCTTAGGAGTCCGCCCGAACTCTCCGGTTACGAATACCGCAGTGGATTTTAGCAATCCTTTTTGCTCGAGTCCGACGAGCAGAGAAGAAAGTCCTCCATCCAATTTCGGGAGCAATTTCTTCGATAATGCATTGAAGATATCCGTATGGTTATCCCAGCCTCCTATCGAAAGCGAGACAAATCGAACACCGGATTCAATCAATCGTACGGCGAGCAAGCAGCTCTGTTCGAACGGATCCGAACCGAATTGCTCAGCAAATGTGGGTGACTCTTTGGATATATCAAATGCATGACGGGCACGTTCACTGGTAAGCATCGAGAAAGCCTTGTCACCGAACTTATCCAAACCGGTTAGCAATTGATCCTTACCCTCGAGGGAAGAAAAGGTGCCGTCGAGATCGCGAAGCAGTCCTTGTCGTCGATCGAGTTGTTCGACTGTAATCCCCGCACCCAACGAGATTCCCCGAACATTGAAGGGCTTTCCTTGAGTCGGCGTGGCCGACGTGTTCATCGGCGCATACTGAATCCCTAGAAAACCAGAACGCTGGCCTCCGTTGGGGATCGCCACAAAAGGAGGAATGTCATTCTCAACGGGTCTTTCTTTGCAAACGACGGCACCATAGCCGGGATACTCCAGGGAAGCGAGCGGACGACTTCCCGTGTTCACATACTCACTTCCCAAACGATGGGCTGCGAGAGTGTGTGAGACACCTCGAACGATGGCGTACTTGTCAAATTGCTTGGCCATCTTAGGCAGATGTTCCGAAATTCGAACGCCGGCAACGCAGGTCTCGATCGTCTTGAAGTCTCCCCGAATTCCATCGGGCGCGTCGGGCTTGGGATCAAAGGTATCCAGGTGCGATGGCCCGCCATTCAGATCGATGAAGATACCTGATGTAGCATAACCATCACGAACGTGTCCAGCTTCCAAAAGCTGCAGGTAATTGGTGAGGCCAAATCCCCCGGTTGCGAGACTTCCAATACGAATAAAGTCACGGCGTCGAATCCCGTCGCAGTAGTGGTGAGTGCTCATCGTTATCACTTCTTTATAAGTAGCTTGAAAAAAGGGGATGTGTTCTTTAGATGCTAGAGGATATCAGTGGTTCAGGATGAACTCTTTCGAGTTGATCAATGCCCAAAGCAAGTCGCTCAGTCCGCGAATCGGAGTCTCTGCCTCAGCAATCGCTCGCATGGACCTCGTCGATTCCTGGGACGTAGGCTTTCGAGAGACCGTTCTCAAAAAGGCTTCTTCCACCAAAGACTGCCATTGGGCGTCGGCCGTCGAAACCTCATAGGTTGCGATACTCTGCTCGACGATCGCAGCCTTTTCCGCCTCTTCGGACTGCTTGGCTAGCTTCTCGAGCAGTATGCGGAGTTTCTTTTCACGAACGGATAGTTGGGAACGCAGATCTTTGATCCGTTTGTCCTCTGCGTTGGCTTTCGATATTCGCTCGATACGTGCTTTGAAGGATCGAATCTCACGATCCAGATCATCTGCAAGCTTCTGCTCTTTGTCGGTCGTTCCCGACATCGCAAACATCGCTGCATGGGACTTTTCGTCTGCTTTCGGATCGGCGGAGGGCATCTTCCAACCCTTCTCTTTAGCGATTTGCGATAGCCAACTCTTGTCAGGGTCCATCATCGCTTTGAGCACATCGGCATCGTTGCGGATATAAACGGTTTGGAGCAAACTCGGTTCGCTGGTTCGATCGCAATCGCAATTGCTTTCCCGAATCGATCGACCGAAAACGCTGAGCGCATACTGATCTCCACCGTTGCGGTTCCTGGCACTCGCACCGGCCATCGTCATCGCTCGACTGGTCTCGACATTGCAAAGTTTTTGGGCTGCAGTGTCACTGGAAATAGCGATCTTGATCGCGTCAAAGGCGGTCTCAGCAGGAAGTCTTCGCAGGAGGGCGTGGGAAAAATTCCTGCGATCCAGTTCGTTGGACGGATTGGTCTGCCATGTTCTCTGGTACGTATCGGAATTGACGATCGTCCTATGCAACCATTTCAAGTCGAAATCATGCTCCATGAATCCACTGGCAAGATATTCCAAGAGTTCTTCATTGCTAGGAGCGTTCGCCAGGTTCAGGTCGTCCGGCGGATTGACGATACCAACCTGAAAGTAATGTGCCCAAACTCGATTGACCAACGCCTTGGCGAAGTAAGGATTATCCTTACTCCTGAGCCAGGACATCAGAGCCTCGCGAGGATCTTGAACCTGGGAAAGATCCAGCGTGTCACCTCCAAGCAATTTGGCAGTGGGAGCGACCTTGGCGGCGACAACTTTTTCTTTCTTCCCCTTTTCCTTACTCTTCTCGGGTCCCACTTTCTTGGGAGGGGTTACAAAGACCTCTGGAAAAGGAATTGTCTTGTCGTACTCACCGGCCTTAAATTTCTCCTTAATCGCATTCGCCAACTGATTGCCTTTGGCAGACTTGGGAACGCCTAAATCCTCGATGATCGCGTCGAAATCCGTCTTGGCATCGTTTGCGACCCTATTTTGCTTCGCCTCGATTCCGTCGAAAAGTCTTTCGAATTGCTCAAAGTCTTTCTTAGACCATTGATCAAAAGGATGTTTGTGACACTGGGCGCACTGAATTCGAACTCCACAAAAAGCATAAGCGAACGAAATCGCGCGATCCTCTGCTTTTTGCTGGTTATTGCGTGCCCAGTAATACATCATGTCTTTCCGCTTCGCAAAACTCTTACCCGTCTTGTCATTGACGATCTCCGTCATCGCCTCACAGTAGTCGCGGTAGCTCTCCCCAGGTTCACGAGATACCGCCGTCACAATCCCATCGACGATTTGATCGTACGGGGTATTACTCGCAATTCGATCGTATAACCATTGATACCAATGCTGAGATTGAGAACCTCGAACGTAGGAAAAATTGTTCAGCTGGTCCTCGTTATTCCCCGTGATGTCGCACAGAAACGTTGCCCAAAGGGCCGCGTATCCAGGTGAACTCAACAATCGTTCGATCGCCTTCGCACGTTTCTCGGGAGATGGGTCTTCAAGAAAGGCTCGGACGTCTTTCGACGTGGGTAGTGTCCCAGTAATATCGAGCGATACACGCCGGAAAAATTCCTCGTCCGATGCAATATCCGACGGATGGATTCCGACCTTATCCAGTTTGGCAAGAACCAGTCGATCGATACGGTTCTTTGCCTGAGCGATCTCAGGGGTCAAGGCTCCCGAGGGTCCGGATGGTCGAATCACGGTCACTGGAACCACCGCATTGTCGTAGGAGACGACGACGTGCGTGTCCCCCCGCTCGAGACCCGTGATGCGTCCTCGCTCATCCACCTGAGCAATCGATGTATCGTTGCTAAAAAATCGGCACAACGAGGTAACATCTTCTCGCGTACCATCATTCCAAATTGCAATCGCCCTGAGCTCCTGGGACTTACCAGCGGAATCGAATGAAATCTCCGTCGGGGAAACATCGAGCTGCTTCAATACGAGCTCTTGTTTCGATTTTGTTTTCTTGGGGGCCCCAGCCTCAATCCAGGTCCGCAAGACATGATATTCCCAACCACCCTTCTCGAATCGCCTCCCACCCTCGTGCTGTTCGTCGTCTACCGGTTTGGTAAGAATCAAACTTTCCAATGGGGACTCGATGTTCACTCGCCCCTCTTTTTGATCCAGCAGAGCCTTGTGGTCGATATCAAAGTCGTAGCCGAACAGGGAGAGCATGAACCCTCCCTGACCTTGAAACGATCCGTGGCAGGCACGTCCATTACAACCCAGACGACCGAGCAAGGGCGAAATATGTTTTTGAAAATCCGGTACTTCCTCCGTCGTCAGATTGCCACTCGTTGAGGGCTGAAATCGGACAGCCAGCGATGGTTGCGCATCGTCCGTCGCGAATGCAGATGCTGCTACACCGACTACGAGCGGAGAGACACTCGCCAGTTGAAAAATCCGGGAAAGCAAATTCCCGTTCGCAAACAATTGCATGATGTTTTTCCTAGGACTCATCCCTTTTACTCAATCTTCCCGGTTATTCCTTTGAAGCCGTTTTCTTTTTCTTGCTCTTGTTGTTATCGACCTTTTTGAGGAGCGTCGACAATTGCTGCTCGACGCGTTCCCCCTCGTGTCCGACCAGTCTTTCCAAAGAATCGGTTACCTGTTTCTCCCGATTTCGAATATTTTCAAGCTCGAGTTCCAGACGTTTTTTTTGATTGTCTACGCGCTGCTCAATCAACAATCTCAACGAGGCTGAATCAATGTGCTGATCGCGAGCAACACCCTTCGCTAAGACGAGATCGATTTTGGATTGCAGCTTCCAGCCCTCGAGCTCAATCCGATGCATCTTGGGATCTCGTTTTTCCAAAACCTCCAAGCGTCTTCGGACCTTGTCGATCTCTCGTATTCCCTTTTCATACTCTTCGTACTTCATCGATTTCAACGACGCGAGCAAGCCGGCGAGCTCGGAATGGTGCTGCTCGACAAATTTCATCGCGGACTGCTCCACGGAGATATCGAGCGAATTCGCGATGAAGGACGTTTCGGATTTCGAAGGATTGGAAGCTGTCTTCGTGCTCTTCTGATCATCCGCCAACGACATCGTTGCCGTCTTCAAGGCCAGCACCAGAAGGATCGCGATTCCACCCACACTCGTCATTCCGCGAAAACGAACCTGAACCGACCTCATTGGATTGCTCCATTGCTACTCTCTGTCGCTGTCGCAGCGATTAGCCAAGAAGGAAAGTCCTCGTCATTCTCAACGAGTGAAGATTCCGAATCCTCCAGGTAGCTCGCGGGGGATAACTCTGTTTCCAGTACACCTGCTGCGCCCGACTCCGCCCTAAACATCGACCATGCAGTGACTAAATCTCGGTCGCTAGGATGGATTTCCTCGGAGTAAAAAAAACGATTCCAAGCGATCCAGGCCAAAACAGCCGAAGCACACAAAATCGCCGTGAGCACCCACCCCGCGGGTTGAGGGTTTCCAGAGGGTAATTCGCTCCGGATGGGCTCAGAGTATCCCCGTCGCAACGCCGAGGGTTCAAAAGACTCCTTCATTTCCAGGGCGAGCTGTACAGCGCTAGCTACCGAAAAGGCAAGCTCTGGGTCATCGGCCATTTCCCGCTCGAACGCTTCGCGGTCCAGCGCAGGGTCGTTCAATGCATACAGCATCGCCTCGAGGAATCGCGGATTTGTCTCGAAATTGTCATCGTATGTCATCAGGATTCACCGTCCTTCAGCCGCGCCAGAGCCAGTCGCATTCTGGAAAGCGCAGTTCCTATCGGAATGCTGAGTTTTTCCGCAATCTCACCAAATGTTAGATCGTCATCCATTCTGAGTTTCAAAACTTCATACTGCTCTTTGGGAAGGGTTTTCATCTTTTGCTTCAAAGCTTCGACTTCCTCCTCGAGGGCCAACTTCGACAACGGGTTTAGCTGGTAACGAACGAGGCTTTCCTTCACGCTGTCTGTCGACATCGTCGGGTATTTCTGCTGATCCGCTCGAATGCGGAGCGCTTCGCGATAAACAACCTTGAACAACCAAGCTCGACGCGCCTCAGGCACAACGTCACCGGCATACCTAGCCAACGCGACAAAGGCGCCCTGAACCGCATCACCTGCTAGTCCCTCATCTCGAAGGATCGCCCACGCATACCTTTCGAGCATAACTCGGTATTCCCGATGACACGCCTCAACGGTCTTAGGATCCAAGGGTCGTTCGGGCGACATCGCCACGTTCAGTCGTCCTTCTGGCTCGAATGCATCGGATAAAAGTCAGCGCTGGAACGCAATATCCCAAATTCTTTGCAAGCGTGTCAGGACAAAAGGAAAACGAACTCAGGATCTAAGAGGGAGTTCACGATGAGATTATTCACATTCCCGCAAGAAATTTTTCGAAATCGGTGGCAGCTGGAATCTTTTGCCCAACTTCTCGACGGCTGCGTGAACAGGGGTTCCCCTCATTTGCGAAACGACTCGGCCTGGAGAACAGACGACCGGAACCTCCCAGACCATCGATGGATCGTTTCGAACATCTCCCGACAAACCCGTCACCGGGCTATCCGAACGCCAAAACACCTCTGGAATTCGTAGCGGCTGAGCGATTCGCCCCAGGGCGTTCATCGATGCCGCTCACAGAGCGAAAGCATCCGCATCTTCCTGAGGCGCAACCTGATATCCATGCGGCTCCATCGAGCAACCCGCTCGCCCCTGACTCAGCGATCGAATCGCACTCGAATAACCGAACAATTCCTTGAGTGGGGCGAGGGCCCATACATTGGTCACCGCTCCCCTCGCTTCGGTTCTCTCGATGAGACCTCGACGCTGCTGGAGGTCTCCCACGATATCTCCCAGATAGTCTGGTGGAGTAGTAATGTCTAGCTTCATCACCGGTTCTAATAGCGTTGGCGATCCCTTTTTGAGCCCGTCATCAAAGGCATCGTTGGCGGCAATCCGAAACGCGACCTCATCTGAACCGACCTCTGCAATTTCGCCGCCGAGAATACTGATCCGCATCCCAGTTAGAGGAAAGGAGCCTATCAGCCCACCCCCCTCCGCACGATTTCTTAGTTCTTCTAGGGCCGCCTGACGCAAAGCTTCGGGAAGCATCTTTTCGACAGGCGTCCGGTCCAACACGATCACCTTGGCAGACCGGTCCTCGAGCGGCTCAAATCTCACATCCAATCGGGCGAATAGTTGATTCGCCCCGACCTGTCGATTGCATTCACCCGTGACCTGTACCGCATCTGCAATCGTTTCGCGATAGCTCACACGCGGTTTGTAGAACTTAACGGCTAATTTGAAGTCTCTCACAAGCCGGTTTTTGATAACCTCGAGATGCAGCTCACCCATACCACTGATCAGTGTTTGCCCCGACTCAGCATTCTCGATCGCATGGAACGTCGGATCCTGGCGTTTGAGCATATCGAGAACCTCGGCCAATTTTTTCCTCTCGGTCGTATTCTCAGGCTCGATCGCCATCGAGATCACCGATTGAGCGAATTGGATCGAGGGGAGCTCGATCATCTCTCGTGTATCGCAGAGGGTATCTCCGGTGATCGAGTCGCGAGGACCGATGGCGCAAGCGATATCACCGCATTCGAGGGCGTCGATTTGTCCTTGTTTTTCCCTCTTGGTTGCGTGGATCTGCCAAAGTTGGGCTACGTTTTCTTTCTTGTCGCGATTCGGGTTGTAGACGCGCGAGTTGGACTCGAGCCTACCCGAGTAAACACGAATCCAGAACATATCACCGGTTTTGGCTGGCAAAATTTTGAAGACGAGACCGCAGAACGGCTCTTGAGCACTCGGTTTACGGGACAATACCTTATCGCGCTTTTTGGGATCGACACCTGAGACAGGAGGCCGATCCAAGGGGCAGGGGAGGTATGACGAAACAGCATCGAGCAAAGGCTGAACGCCTGCTCCGTGGAGTGCCGAGCCGCAAAGCACCGGTTGTAGCTTCATGGAAATACACGCCTCCCGTAACGTCGAGCGGATCAAGTCGCTCGGAATCGGCTTTTCCTCCAAGGCTAATTCCATCATTTCCTGGCTGTGGGTGTACAGCTTTTCGAGAAGAACATTCCGCCAATCCTGGGCGTCGGAGCGAAGCTCGCTCGGGATTTCTTCCACGAGAACCGTTTTGCCGTAATCCTCCTGACGAAACGTCAGGAGTTTCATCTCGATCAGGTCGATCACACCTCGGAACGGGTCGTTGGTATGGGCGGGTCCCTGTCCCACAGGGATTTGAATCGCGACAGGTTCCGCGCTCAAACGAGGACCGACCTCCTCGAGAACACGGTAGAAGTCGGCACCTTCACGATCGAGTTTGTTGATAAAAACAATCCTGGGAACCCCATACTTATTCGCTTGACGCCAAACCGTTTCACTTTGGGCTTCCACACCCTCTCGAGCTGAAAAAACGACAACAGCACCGTCGAGCACACGTAGACAGCGTTCTACTTCAGCCGTGAAGTCCACGTGGCCAGGCGTGTCGAGGAGATTGACCTGGCAATCCTTCCAACGAAACGTCACACAAGCCGCAAAGATGGTGATTCCTCTCTGTTGCTCTTCGGGATCGTCGTCGGTTTCCGTAGTTCCAGAATCGACCGCTCCGGCCTTGTGCTTGGCACCGCTCATGTAGAGCATTTGCTCGGTGACGGTGGTTTTACCCGCATCGATGTGCGCGATGATTCCAATATTTCGTAAGGTCTTAAGTTCTCTTGCCATAGTGGTTCGAAATGTACCTACTAAAGCCTTGGAATCCTAGGGATCCCGAGGAGGGACCTCGACAATTTGGATAGGGAAAGGCTGCCATCCGCCGCTCGAGTACCGGTGAGAAATCATCGATTGATTCCCGGTTCATGTCAAAACGGTGAGTCTTCCTCGTCCTCTTCGTCGTTGAGATCGTCCTCATCATCAAAGTCGTCGCCAGGGGCTCTGGATCCCTGAAACGCGACCCCCGGTCGGTCGTGTAGGGGTTCGTCGTCGGAATGGACCTCGAGCACGGTCGGCTCGAGTGGATAGCACATACGCTGAAATTCTAGAGCAAATTCGGCTGCTCCCGCTGCATCCTCCGCTAGGACACCCCAATGGGCAACGTAGGAATTCCATTCCGTTTGGTCGGGCAAACAGCCTTCGAACTCATACCAGTTCTCGTCGAGCGGTTGGAGTAGACTGACATGAAAAAGGTCCAAGTCCTTAGGTTTTCGCTGGGCTCTCAAATCGTGAAAGTACTCTTCGGGAGCCGTACCGCACTGGAGCATTCGCAACTCCACACGCTTTCTCAACGCATCCGAATTGGGTACTAGTTTGCTGGCCCGCCAGAGTCGTTCCATCGCCGAAGCGATTCCACCATACGTCAGGTCTTCCGTCTCCGAGATGGATTGACCTAATGCAGAAACGATGCAATCCCTCGCGCTATCGAATTCGGAAAGCTGCGCGAATGCCTCTGCCCGAATCGAATCCACGTGGATTCCGTTTGCCAGAAATGCCG
Organism: Pirellula sp.; assembly: GCA_040396935.1. Classification (GTDB taxonomy): domain Bacteria; phylum Planctomycetota; class Planctomycetia; order Pirellulales; family Pirellulaceae; genus JBKCUI01. The sequence continues at coordinate 16,771 of JBBAXA010000037.1, read as the reverse complement.
CCGACTCCCGCTGGATAGCCTCGAGCGCTTCCTTCGGTTTCTTGAGTTCGAGTAGGCCGATCGACATGTAGTAATTCGCCCAGGGTATTGGGGGAAACCGTTCCATCAGCGTGCGGAGATAATTCACTTGCAACTCGTGCATCCCGAGTGAATGGGCCCTCATGGCCGCCTCAAAAAAAAGCTCGGAGGAACTACCACCCTCTCGAATGCATAGATCGAGCACATAGTGAGCGTCGCTGTTGCGATCGGAATGGGTGTAGATACGCGCCAGAGCCAACGCAGCATCTTCACGTTTTCGATCGAGCTTGAATGCGCGCGCATAGCACCGTTCTGCATCCCCCATTTTGTCGATGTACTCGAAGACTTCTCCGGCGCGAAAGTTATTGTTGACACTTCCCGAATCCAGTTGCAAGGATTTCCGAATCAAGAGATCGAGTCGATCGCTTTCGATCAATGCAGTGGGCATCTCTTGATCAAAACTGCCAAAATCCATTTTTGAGAATTGCTCGAAACGCTCGGATGCATTGAGGCTCATACCCAATCTTGCCAACAGCGATACCAGATAACCGGTTTCCTGAAAGCGAGCTACCAATCGATTCGCCCAGGTCCAAATGGCTCGATAATCACACCCAGGGGTCACCAAATAAATCATGAAGTAAATGGCCCTACCGGCGTCCTCAGGGTGGCTCCAATCCCGGTTCTGGCTTTCCAGAAGTTCCGTCCGGAAGTCTTCGACATGGACGTCCTCCGGATTGCTTTCGCGAGCGTCGTGCAGTCGTTTCGAGAAATCTTGCAACCACGCGTAGAGAGGCGTATCCGTTGCGATCTCGTGATAGACCTTGGCGTGTTGTCCCTCAAGTGGTAGTTCGGCTCGAACGACATGCGACGATTCCTCCGGAACGCTGATCTTGGGGCTTCGAATCGTGGTCCCCAACGGAGTTACCGCGATGCTCGGATCCAGAATTTGATTCAGCCGGCGGAGGGATAACCAATCATTCGCTTTCGTCGCGGCATCTTCAAAGCTACGGGCCATTCGTTTAGCCGTTTCGAGGTCGCCACGAAGCCGCTTGCTCGCGACAAGTCGGATGCCGGTTTCGAGCCATTTGGTCATGGCACTCCTATGCCTCAAGTCCTGGTTCCACTGAATCAGAATCTTCTCTCCCTCGTCCCACAATTCCGATTTCACACAGCGCAAGGCAGCCAAGCAATCGAGCTCGTAGTCGTATTCCGCGCACTCCCCTCGAGGTGGGAGTCTTTCCTGAATCTTTAAATATTCGGGATCAGTTGCTTTCCCCTCGAGCAGGTCGATCGTCTGCATCTCGAAAGCAACACAAATAGACGCATTGACGGAATCGTTCACCGAATCGAGCTGCGCGAGTTCCCAGGACCTTTCCAATCGCTGACGTGCCGATTCGAGCTGGCCTTCGAGCGTGTCGATCGTAGCTAGCTTCAGATGGGCCAGCCAACGTCGGTCTCCGCGATCCGAAAACTCATCCCCGTGCTTAAGCACTTGATCGCAATGGTAGCGTGCTAATTCATAATCATCCGCAGCCTTATGGATATCACAGGCATATTCGCGAAAACATCCGATACAAGACAACTTTCCGATTCGATGACAAACCTCGATACCTCCAGTTAAACAGTCCTGCATTCCTTCGGAGTTGAATCCCTCGAGGTCACCGGTTGCCTCTGCCAATACTTCATAGGCGCAAGCGCACATCGAATACTTGAGACCATCGTATGTTTCCAGTTCCAGTTCCGGCTCGATCTTTCTGGCTTGCTCCTCATTCTCGAAAACCGCGATGAGTTCGACAGCTCTTTCTCTCACGGTCTCAAAGCGCAAGAGGCGCTGCGCGAGATTCATCTGAAAGAAGGTCGCGAAACTATAGTAAGCGAGGCTGTTTTCGCTCTTGGCGCGATGCCGCAACTCACCGAAAAGATGAAATGCAGACTCGCAGTAGGATCGGAGCATCAGATCACCCGCCTTCGAGTTAAGCTCGGACAACTCTTTCTCGACGGTTTCTCGATTCCCCACGGGCTTTTTGGCCACTCGCTGTTACTTTCCTTGATGAGAACATGGGCTAGAACCCAGATTGTATCGCATTCGCCCCAGGGAAAATCGTTCCTATTGACGTCTACGAGACCAGAGATTTGGGTTATAACAATTCCGGGAATGAGATACCATTCTTCATAAAGACAACACGATCGTACAGGGACCTCTCAATGTCGGAAAAGAAGTTCAGAGTAGCCATGGTGGGACTCGGGTTTGGAGCGGAATTCATACCCATTTATCAACGGCATCCGAATGCCGAAGTTGTCGCAGTCTGTCGCCGCAACGAAAAGGAACTTCACGCGGTGGGAGATCGTTTTGGGATCGCCAGTCGATATCGAGAATTTGAGAAAGTATTAGCCGATCCCAGTGTGGATTTTGTCCATATCAATTCACCGATCCCCGACCATGCCTGGATGAGTATCGAGGCGCTCAACGCAGGCAAACACGTGATGTGCACCGTTCCGATGGCTACGACCATCGAGGAGTGCGACAAGCTGTGCCAGACAGTCGCCGACACCGGGTTGAAGTACATGATGGCAGAAACCGTGGTCTACAGTCGAGAGTTTTTATTTATCAAAGACATGTACCAAAGCGGCGAACTAGGGAAGATCCAGTACATGGCGGCCAGCCACCCACAAGACATGGATGGTTGGCCCGAGTACTGGGAGAAGATGATCCCGATGCATTATGCAACGCACGTGGTTTCCCCCGTTCTCGGTTTGGTCGATGGACTCGCAGAGTATGTATCTTGTTTCGGCTCAGGAACCATTCGTGAGGATCTCGCGCAAAAATCGGGTAACAAGTTTGCGGTCGAGTCCTGCCATCTCAAGATTTTAGAGAGCGATGTCTCCGCTCATATCTGGCGATTCCTGTTCGACACGGCCCGTCAATACCGAGAAAGCTTTGATGTTTATGGCACCAAGAAAAGTTTTGAATGGACACTGGTCGAGGGTCAACCGCATGTGATCCACACCGCCAAGAAACCGGAGCCGGAAATACCCGAGTATGTCGAGGTACCGGACTACGCGCATTTACTTCCTGAGCCGATCCGAATGTTTACCCAATCCATTCAAGATGCAGACCATCTGTCCTTCATTCAAGGGGGTGGGCACGGCGGATCGCACCCGCATCTGGTCAACGAATTCGTCCAGGCTCTTCTCGAGGATCGCGACCCTTGGCCCAATGCGGTCACCAGCGCTAACTGGACCTGCGTCGGAATCTGTGCGCACGAGAGCGCTTTGAAGGGTGGACAAATCGTGAAGCTCCCGGAATTCACTCTCAAGCGTTCGTGAACGCGATACGAGTGTCCGTGACGAGCATCTCCATCACGGACCAATACGCTTATATGGGTCAGGCAATCGTCGAATGCAGCAAGCCGTTTTTCATCATCGTTTTTCTAACGGGCTCGTCCTCTTGGGTGAGCCCATGCCGTGGCTGGAATCCGTCGCATTCACGCTCCTGACTCCTGTCGGGACTGCCCACGAGCCATCCCATCGTGAGGGGCTCGCAGGTCTGACCCTGGAGATGATGCAGAGGGGGGCAGGAGAATTCGATAGTCGCGAAATCGTAGAGGAACTTGATTTCTTGGGGGTTGAACGTTCGAGCGGTGTGACGACGTTCCACACATCGATCTCGATGGCCGCGATGAAGAGTGTGCTCGAGCCAACCCTACGCCTTGCAGTTTCCATGATTAGGGCTCCTCATTTTCCGCCAGACGAACTCGAGGAGGCGAAACAGTCGAGCCTCCTCGAGCTGGCAGCTCTTGAAGACGACCCGGCACAGAAATGCTTCAAAGAGCTAAAACGCGCTCGGTTTGGAGATATCTACGGTCGCTCCTCGCTCGGAACCGAGGAGGGCTTGGTCGCGACGGATCTATCGGATTGCCACTCCTTCTGGCGGAACCGCTTCGGAGCCGACGGGGCTATCCTCAGTGTGGCTGGTAATTTTCAATGGGATACACTCCTCAAACTGACGGAGGATCTTTTAGGCGACTGGACCGCGGTTGAGAACATCCAACGCCCCCACGTGATCGCATCTGCGAATGTAAAACACATTCATCACGAGAGCCAGCAAACACACATTGCTCTCGCTTACGATTCCGTTCCCTATCAACATCCAGACTATTACCATGGCCGTGGCTTGGTCGGGATTTTAAGCGACGGTATGAGCTCGAGATTGTTTGTCGAGGTTCGTGAGAAACGCGGGCTCGTTTACGCCGTTTCCGCATCCGCCCATTCCCTCGACAGTTGTGGTAGCGTCCTTTGCTATGCCGGTACGACAACTCCGCGCGCCCAGGAGACATTGGAGGTAACTCTGGAGACCATTGCAAACATCGGGAAAGGTATCGACCCCGATGAGTTATCGCGATTAAAATCCCGCGTCCGAACCTCCCTCGTTATGGAACAGGAAAGCAGCAGCTCTCGCAGCTCCCAAATGGCCTACGATTGGGTCTATCTCGGACGCGTTCCCTCCCGTCAAGAAGTGTTACAAGAGGTGGACAAGCTTTCCTGCGAAAGCCTCCTATCCCATTTCCAAAAGTATCCACCCCGGAATTGGACGATGGTTACGATTGGCCAAGAAGCGCTGGAGTTACCCCATGGAATTTCGTAACACCGTCCTGGAGAATGGCCTGGAAATCATCGCCGAAGTCAATCCTTCGGCCTTTAGCCTTTCGTTAGGTTATTTTGTAAAAACAGGTTCTCGCGATGAATCCCCCAAGATCGCAGGGGTGAGTCACTTTCTCGAACATATGATGTTCAAAGGTACCGCCCGCCGTACATCGGTCGATGTGAATCGCGAGTTGGACGATCTCGGCTCTCAATCCAATGCCTACACGAGCGAAGAGCAAACCGTTTACTACATGAGCGTTTTGCCCGAACACCAGGAGCATTCTACCGATCTGCTATCCGATATGATGCGGCCGTCGCTTCGGGAGGAAGACTTCCAAATGGAACGGCAGGTGATTTTGGAAGAGATTGCCATGTACGATGACCAGCCTCCCTATGGAGCCATGGAGCGAGCCATGGAGGAATACTTTGGCGACCATCCACTATCGAGACGCGTTCTAGGAACTCGCGATTCCGTCGGCCAACTCGACCCGGATGAGATGAGAGCCTACCATGCCGCCCGCTATGCCCCTAACAACCTGACGCTGGTGGCTGCAGGGGCGGTCGACTTTGATTCGCTCGTGGAGTCAGCAAAAAGAATGACCAACCACTGGCAACCCTCACAGACCAAACGCACCCTCGCAACCCCCCGAGCCACGAGTTCTTCGATCGCTCTCACCCATCCTCCCGCGACTCAGTGCTACACGCTCCAGTATTCTCCAGGTGCCGGTTACGGAAGTGAACATCGATACGTGCTTCGAGTCTTAAGCACGATCCTTGGAGACGATACAGGCAGTCGGTTGTTCTGGGAGTTGGTCGATAATGGATTAGCGGAGTCCGCCGTAGCCTTCACCCAGGAATTCGAGGACTGTGGCCTTTTCTGTACGTATCTCGCCTGCTCACCCCAGCAGAAGGAGAGCAACTGGGAAATCCTGCAACATGTCCTTGCGAGCGCCAACGACACTCCGATCACCGAACGGGAAATCGAATTGGCAAAGAACAAAATATGTTCGGGGATGATCCTTGGCTCGGAGCGACCCAGCAATCGACTCTTCTCCGTTGGTAATGCCTGGCTCAACCGAGAAAAATACGAAACCGTTGCCGAAGCAGTACAGCATTACAAGAAGGTGACACGCGATCAGCTTCAGGAGTCCTTTGCAGCCCTCCTGAATCGCGTGAACGTCACGGTGACGGTCAGTCCCGACTAACGCTGCTGCCTCGACTCGCACCTCACGAAAGTGTATTGAGTGCGCGATACCTACTGCTCGCCGCGATCCGCTGTCATCTCTGCCGGCTGCGACGGATTCAGGATGGCGAGGCGACACTGCATGCGAAATCCAACCGCGCAGCCAACTTTCCATCGACCGTTACTTTTCCGGTCATGAAATAAGCGTTCGATACCACATCGTTCAATGAGACTTCGATATCAACGGTTTCTCCCGGGCGCACCATGCGCTTGAACTTTGCACCATCGATTCGTGTAGCCACAGGTACCACCGACCCATCCTGGGGTGTGAATTGAGCCAGAAGAATCGCCCCGCTCTGCAAACAACACTCGCATAGGATGACACCCGGTACGAGGGGATAGTTTGGAAAGTGCCCCTGCAAGAAAAACTCGTCATCTGAAAAGGTTTTTCGGCAACGGATCAACTTTTCATCCTGGGAGAGGACTTCATCCACCAGAAGCATCGGCTTGCGATGCGGAATGACTTGTTCAATTTGCTCACGTGTTAATGTAATCGACATTCCTTCTCCAAAATCCCGATGATCGTATAACCAAGAGTTCGTTCTATTAACTATATGGACTATCGCTCATAGCCCAACATGCATCTCTCGAAGGAGATGGTCTGCACCGTAGACCGTCCCTGTGACCCAAAGCACAAAGCGAATATCGACACCAATCGATCGACTGTATCTACGATCCCATGCAAAATCATTGATCGTCGCCTCGAAGGCTCGGTCGAAATTCACACCGACCAACTGCCCCTTGGCATCTAGTACGGGACTTCCTGAATTCCCTCCCGTCGAGTCGGTACTGTACAAGATCGCCACCGGGACCGTTTGCAGCCGCGGATGCTTGAATCGACCGTAATTTTTGGAGTTATAAGCCTCGATCAATGGAGCCGGAGAAATGAACGGATCCTTACCGGTGGTTTTCTCAATCAAACCATCGATTGTCGAGACCGGTGTACGAACGACTGCGTCCATCGGCGAATAGGGTTCGACTCTCCCAACCGTCAACCTCAATGTTCCGTTCGCATCGGGAACAAAGTTGGCGGATTGGCTCTGCATTTTGGCATCCAGAAACTGAGCATACAGATGGCTCAGCTTCCCATCACGTTCCTTTTCGATGTTTCTCAAGCTAGCGAAGACCGGATACATCTCAGCCATGAATTTTATCGCTGGATCATCCAACGATCGAATTTCGGACGACGGCTTTTTTAGACACTCGAGAACATACTCCGCGTCACCCACTCGGGTCCCACTCATCAACGCCTTCGCAAACTCGGCGATCGACTCGTCGGACGAGAGGATCTTTACGACGGGGAGTAACTCCTTGCTCTTCTCCTGCTGCCGTAAACGTTGCAAAATTCCAGTCAGGATTCTTTGATCTGTCGGTAAATCCAGATCGGCGATATCCAATTTGAGTTGCTGAACCGAAAGAGAATAATTGCGATCCATATAGGGAACCTCCCGTTCCACATCCGGCTTTTCGCGTTCCAATACGGAATCATAAATAAAGAACGCAATCGCCAGTGCGCGGCAAGCGGTCCGCAATTGCGTGAGCTGTATCTCATAGGTGCCATGATCCATCATCTCTTGATAAACATTCCCAATCCCTGATAGGACATTCCCGTATCGATCGCGTCGAGCAGGATCAGCCTCAATCCATTGAGCCAGGGACTTTTCAACCCCACGTTGCCTTTCCAAAATCTTAGCCTTACGCAGTCCAATCAATTGACCGCGCGATCGCTTTTCAACATTCGCCAAGGACTTGATCCTAGCCGCATGCTTGATGGCGACCGCTCGATCGTTCTGTCCCGACTTTTCCATCTCCCCAATCTGCCAGGCGTACAGCTCCACAATATTCGGCAATCGGACATTCTGTTCGTATTCGATAAAGCTAGCGGTACGATTTCGTACGGTTCGGCCAGGATACCCCAACATGAATACGACATCATTCTCATCAACGCCGCTTGGATTCACAGAAATCACTCTCTTCGGACGATAAGGGATATTCTCTTTCGAATACTCGGCAGGCTTCCCATCAGGAGCCGTATACGCGCGCATGAAGGAAAAATCCCCAGTATGTCGCGGCCACTCCCAATTGTCGATTTCACCGCCAAACGCGCCGATGGAGATCGGTGGTGCGAAAACCAATCGCACATCCTTCAGATAGGTATAGAGAAATAGGACATAGGTTTTACCGATAAACATTTCGGCAACTTCAGCGCGAAGTCCCGGATGCTTTGCCTCAGCTGCGATTTCCAGTTCCTTGCGACGTCGATCGATGGCTTTGGTTCGATCGAGAAAGTTCATACCGCTGCTCGTTACCGAAAGGACTTCGCTCGAGACGTCCTCAAAGGATTCGGTAATTCGAACGGTATAATTAGGAGCAGGTATCTCATCCGCCCATCCGCGAGCCAGGAATCCGTTTTCCAAAAGGTCACGATCCTTGCTACTCGCCTTTTGAATCGCGTCAAAAGCGCAATGATGGTTGGTCAGGATCAAGCCTTGTTGGGAAACAAAAGAACCGGTGCAACCATTCACGCGACAAATACCATCGACGAGACTCGTTCCATCGGAATGGAAAATCTGCTCGGGAGTCAGTTGGACTCCTCGTTTCTCGAGCCCGATCCTCGCGAGCTCGCTGATGGGAAACATCCCTTCATCAGCCCAAAGAAAAATGCGAACAGGGCTTGTGATCACGCAGAGGCACGTGAACCACCCTACGAATGCGATTCTACGAATTTGTGGATTGATCATCATCTGCCCCATTGTCGGTGTGATCCCATAAATTGCAATCGATCTCGAGACTACCTGACGAGATTATAAGCGTCGGTAAAGGGCATCGAGCCCGTTCGCATGAAAGCGATCCATGAACGAGTGTCTACCAACCGCGATCGTTGACCTCGCGATCGACCGAAGTCTTCGAATCAAACCCTTCTTAGCCCGGAGGCCCCAAGATCGATTTCTATTTCGCAATATAAATCGGATTGGAAAGAATCCAAATACGCTCCTCAGAGGCGATGGTCAGCCAAGCCTCGATCCGGTAGTTCCCATCCGATTCGGGAATGGTTTGAAACGTTTCCCCTTCCGACTCATGAATCAATGTTCCGTTTCGAATCAGGCGCCATTGAACAGGATGGGGTGCCACAGCGCGAAACTCTGCTCCTTGTTCCCAACGGACTTGCGAGCCCATCTCATGGCGTTGGTCCTGTTTCCATAGCGCGAAATCGAACCCCTTGGCATTCGCTAACCAATCGAATGCCACGAAAGCGCGCCCCGAATTGAGAGCCTCCCAAACGGACTCTTCCGTCAAATCCTTCATCAGTAAGTGGGTACCCACATGCCGGAGGCTGCAAGCGTAGGGATCCAATTGAATCCGAAACAGCTCTTGCCCATCGACAACGTCCTTTGGAATTTTTTGAACTGCAGCATAGACCGCACTATCCATTTCCAAAAGCTTCTCTCCGAGCGCATCCTCCAAACGCACCTTGTTGTCGACCCACCGAACCACGAGTCCGACATTCTGATGCGCATCATTAGCCGATACACCCGTGTGGGGATGGATTTGACAGAGCGTATCCCAACGCTGCAGATAATCGCTCGGATAATCTAGGAGGGCCGACAGCGACTCCTGCGGATAACGATCGAACATCGCTTTAGCCTGAATCAACCACAATGGATTCTTCATCGAACTGAGCAGTCGTTTCTCCGTTTTGAAATCCGCATGCGTATTGTAGATCTCGCAACCAGTGACACCCTGAATCTGCCAGTCCATCCGCTCTTCGAGGTGCGAGACGAAGGTCAGTCCGTCGCGCAATCGAACGATATTGGACAACTCCTGCTTTTCCGCACCGGAGAACGCCTTCATACTCATGCGAGGAAATACCAAAAATCCTTTCATCTCCGCTCCGGGTATGAGCAGGACACCGTCGCGGACACCGCGATGTCCATCTACGTAAAAGTCATAATGATCCGCAGGGTGTTCATTGAACATAAGAATGTCGGTACCAGCGAGTTTCGCTGCAGCGACGATTTCCTCGATCTTTCCTCGACTATCGTGCGAGAAAGCCGAATGCACATGCAAATTTGCTCGGTAATCGATGTAAGGGCGCGTGATGCGTTGCGGACGACGTTGCTTCTCAAGATCCGAGATGGACTCATGGATCTGTTTCAATCGATCCATCTTCAGTCGATCGATGGCATCCTCGCCAAAAGAATACGAGACACCAGGTCCGATCAAGCTAGTAAGACAAACCATCCATTGCCAAAATCCACTCGTATTCAAAATCACAGCCGCCTCTCGACCTGGTTGGAAAAAAACCATGACAAACCCCGACGATTCCACCGATCCCATGACAAAAAGATGACCATATTCGCGGTCCTTTGTCGAGCTGACTACTCGAGAAACAAGATGAATCCTCTCCTACAGCTCGCACATCGCTAGATCAAAGCATATCGAGTGGATCGATATCGATCAGGTATAGGTTTTCGCCCGTGGGTTTGGTCGTCGCTTGGATCCGTGACAACACGACATTCAGAGAGGCCGGCTCACCGGACACCAATAGAGCATGAAATCGATAATGACCGCGCAATTTGGCGATAGGGGGTGGGGCTGGACCGAGAACTCGAATCTTCGCCTGATGACGTGCGATTTCGATCTGTATCCTTCGCACGGTCTCCTCCGCGAACTCGTGAACGTCTTCCTGGACCGGACCTCGGAAAATGATACGAGCCAACGAAGAGTAGGGGGGATATCCGAACTGTTCACGTTGCGCCAACTCGAGCTTCGAAAAGACCTCATAATCGTGCCGGCATGCTGCCGTGATGGCGGGATGTTCCGGGGAGTAGGTCTGCACGAGTACCTCCCCTGCTTTATCACCCCGCCCTGTTCGTCCCGCAACTTGAGTGACAAGCTGGAAGGTACGCTCGGCAGCGCGAAAGTCGGGGAAATGCAATGTTGTATCCGCGTTGATAACCCCTACGAGTAATACGTTCGGAAAGTCGAGCCCTTTCGCAATCATCTGGGTCCCGAGCAAGATTTGAACTTTGCCCGACCGAACCTCCGACAATACACGCTCGTGACTTCCCGGTTTCCGCATGGTATCCGAATCCATCCTCGCCACTGTTGCGTCCGGGAACCGCTGCTGGACCTCGAGTTCTAGTTTTTGAGTTCCCAATCCCGCGAATCGAATGGCGTCAAATCCACACTTCGGACAGACATTCGGCGCTGCAATCGTGTAGTCGCAGTAATGGCATGTCGCTTTACTCCCATCACGATGATGGGTGAGTGGCAAATCGCAATCCGGACAGGTCACGACGTACCCACATGATGGACATTGGATCGAGGTCGCATATCCACGTCGATTGAGCAACAGTATCGTTTGCCCACCTTCGGCAAGCGTGCGATCGATCGCCTTGACAAGCGGATAGGAAATAGCGCCTCGATTGACATCGATCCTCGACGAACGGAGATCGACGGTTGTCACCTCGGGCAGCGGTCGATTCATCACTCGCCGAGGCAGCGCGACATATTTGTACCGCCCAATACTGGCGCGATGATAGGTTTCGAGTGATGGGGTCGCCGACCCCAACACCAATGGAATGTGCTCGATCGACGCGCGATGAATAGCGACATCGCGAGCATGGTAGCGCGGGATCGTTTCCTGTTTGAAAGTGTTCTCATGCTCCTCATCGAGAATGATAATGCCTGCATAAGGAGTAGGAGCGAAAATAGCGCTGCGAGGGCCTATGATCACCTGCGCTTGACCCTCTGCAATCCTGCGCCACTGATAATGTCGTTCCGGTCCACTCATGTTGGAATGAAGAACGGACACCGACTGGAATCGATGCTGAAATCGACCTCGTGTTTGGGGAGTCAAACTGATCTCGGGTACGAGAACGATCGCTTGCCGTCCATACGATACGACTTGCTCGATAGCCTGCATATAGACTTCTGTTTTTCCGCTGCCGGTCACGCCATGCAGCAGGATCGTCGAGTGCTCACCCGAATCGAGAGCTTGGAAAATAGTTTTCAATGCGAAACGTTGATCCGCAGATAATGCGGGTGCTGGAATACGCTCGAAGATATTTTTTGCAGACTCAGCCTCGAAGTTCATCACACGCTCCGAGTAGGATTCGATAAAGCCCGAATCGCGGAGCTTCTTGATCACAGCGTCGGAGCACTGCGCTAAATGACGGAGTTGGTCCAGAGATAACGGTTCATCGGCCAGGATCAATTGCTGGAGAGCTTGCCGCTGTTTGGTCGGCAGCGATCGAACAGCAGCCTCATCCCCGGCCGATTCCGACGGTCGAAGCAGCATTTGGTTGCGTGTTCCAGCTCCCGCGCGGACCCCCGCTGGAATGACTGCCTCGAATACTTGCCCGAGCGGTACTAGATAGTATCGACTCATCCAGTGAATGAGTTGTACCAGTTGAGCCTTGCACAAAGGTTCATGATCAACCAGTTTGAGAACCGGTTTGAGCGATGAGGCAGGTTGAGAAGCCGTTTGCACCGAAATGGAGTAGCCAACAACCTCCCGATTACCCTTCCCCAGCGGCACCACCAACCGCATCGCTGGCTGAATGATCCCGGCGAACTCACTGGGTATACGGTAGTCGTAAGGCCCAAAGGGAGCCTCTGGAAACGCAACCGTCACACAGGGCGTTTCATTCGCAGCATCCAATTCCCATGGAGGTAAATCGGTTTGGAACAATTCACCTTGCTGGAATGACATAAACCGATCCGTGGATGTTGGGCAGGAAATGGTGCAGCGAATAGATACGTGATCCGGCTTTCCTCGCGATCGTTACTGAACTCGAGCCTCGATCTCACCAACGACATCATCGATCTTCACTCGCCACTGCTCGAGAGTGTCACGATCTCGAATCGTGACGGTACGATCCTGGAGCGATTGCGAGTCGACGGTGATACAGTAAGGGGTCCCGATTTCGTCTTGCCGTCGATACCGTCGACCAACTGCAGCCTTCTCATCGTAGAACGTATTCACTTTGGTTTTGAGAGCTCCGTAGATCTCCTTGGCGATCTCGGGCATGCCGTCTTTCTTGACCAACGGAAAAACCGCAGCCTTATAAGGTGCGATCCGAGGGTTCAGTTTCATGACGACACGAGATTGCATCTTTCCATCTTCATCCGGTGCTTGATCCTCATGGTATGCCTCGCACAGGAATGCGAGGGTCGCTCGATCCGCACCGGCAGATGGTTCGATGACATGGGGTATGTACCGTTCGTTGGTGAGGTCATCCCGATAGGAAAGATCCTTACCACTCCCACGATGCCGAGGCTGTCCATGCTCGTTGAGTTCTAGTTTCAGCGGTCGCTCTTTGGGATCGAGTTTTCCCTCCGCGTGGGAACGTAAATCGAAATCGCCACGATGGGCGATCCCCTCCAATTCGCCATACTCACCTTCCGGAAGGAATGGGAACGCATATTCGATGTCAGCGGTACCACACGAATAATGGCTCAATTCGTCCGCGTCATGCTCTCGGAGTCGGAGGCGTTCGCCAGCTAGCCCCAACTCGGTATACCACTTGAGTCTTCGATTGCGCCAATACTCATACCACTTAGGCGATTCGTTTGGATGACAAAAGAACTCGATTTCCATCTGTTCGAATTCCCTCGATCGGAACGTGAAATTTCGCGGCGTGATCTCATTCCGAAAACTCTTGCCCACTTGCGCGACACCGAATGGAACACGCACGCGGGTACTATCGAGTACATTCTTGAAGTTGACAAAAATCCCCTGGGCCGTTTCAGGTCGGAGGAAGGCCGCACCGTCTTCGCCGCTCAACGCTCCGACATACGTCTTGAACATCAAGTTGAACTCGCGAGGATCCGTCAACGTGTTGAGCTCATTGGCGTCGGGAGCCAAAACATACGGACGTTCGTGGGCGGCCAGTTTATCGAGGGATTGAAACCTGTCCGCAAATCGAATCTGCTCGGCATCCTTGCTTCTCAAATTAAAAAACTTGAGTGCTCTTCGGAGCAATTCCTCCGACTCCTGCTCAGGCTCGCACATAACAGTAACGAAGATCTTCTGGTCTCCACGCATTGCCCATTTCCCACGCACCTGGTCGAATCGATAACGTTTCTTACTGAGCCGACAATCCACCATAAAATCGTGGAACAGATCGTAGTGCCCAGAGCACTTCCAAACCTGTGGATGCATCAAAATGGTGCAGTCCAATCCCACCATCTCGTAAGTCGACGGAGCCCCCGCAGGCTGCAGGAGCTCGTTATGGCCTTGGCACATGTCATGCCACCAAGCGTCTTTAATATTTCGCTTCAGCTCGACGCCTAATGGACCGTAGTCCCAAAACCCATTCAGTCCACCATAGATCTCGCTCGATTGAAACATGAAGCCACGTCGCTTGCAGAGCGACACGAGTTTTTCCATTTGCATCGTCGGTAGAATTCCAAGGTTAGAGGACGAATCAATTTTACGTTTTTTGTGCGATCGCAAGGCGCTTGAGACCCGCTAAATCCTTCGCAATGAAGCCGTTTTGCCAATGTTGGCTATCCGCTTGCAAGATACCGAAAACCCGGTCTGCAATCATCGGCGACAACTCGCAAAGGAACCACCCTCCGGGTCGCAGTTTTGTCCTGGACTGTTCGATCAAGGTCTCAATAATCTCCGTTCCCGTCGGTCCGCTCACCAGCGCGATTCGCGGTTCATGATCCCGGATCGAACGATCTAATGCCAGGTACTCCGATTCGGAAACATACGGCGGATTGGCCAGGACAAAATCCAATGACGCCGTTTCGATGGAATCGAGCAAATCTCCCTTTCTCACCTCCACGCGATCGTTCAATGCATGATTTTGTACATTGACCCGCGCAATGGCTAAGGCGTCATCGGAAAGATCGATAGCAACAACCCGAGACTCTGGCAAATGCTTGGCGACAGCGATCGCAACGCATCCACTCCCAGTGCAGACATCTGCGATTGCAAATGCCTCCCGATCGGGGTCCCGGTGCTGCCAAGCCTTGGCGCGATCCAGACATTCGATCACCAAATGCTCCGTTTCATTCCGAGGGATGAGGCATCCCTGCTGCACCGTAATATTGAGCGAATAGAACTCTTTTCTTCCAACCAGATAAGCCACAGGTTCTCCAGCAGCCCGCCTGCGAACAAAAACGCGAAACGCTGCTTTCACCTCCTCGGATGGCTCTTCGGCAAAGGCGGCATACAAATCGATGCGCTGGCATTTGCGCGCTTCAGCGAGAAGGATCTCGGCATCCAACCGCGGGGAGGTTGAGCCGTTCTTTTTTAAGTGTTCCGCCGTCCATTGGAGAAGTCGCAGGATCGTCCAAGGTTCAGAACTTGTCGCGTTGGGCTCACTCATCTCAGGTGCATCCAATGGTTTGAATCAGATTCATGAGTCTTCAAAAATCACCATCGAATGGTTCCAATCGCTTAACATTCGAGGACGAGTTGCCATGGTTATTATGCTTCCGAGTCGTCTCGGAGCGTGGATCGTTCGTATTCTAAAAGCGCATCCGATACCGGTTGCAGATTGCCAGCCATGATCTGATCCAATTTGTACAGAGTCAGATTGATTCGATGGTCCGTCAATCGATTTTGAGGAAAGTTGTAGGTCCTGATCCTTTCGCTGCGATCTCCGGAACCGATCAGGGACATACGCTGGTCGGATCGTTGCTTGAGCTCCTGCTCCCTTTTGGCTTCATACAATCTCGTCTTCAAGACACGAATCGCACGGGCCAAATTCTTGTGCTGGCTTTTCTCATCCTGGCATTGCACCACGATCCCTGACTCCAGGTGCGTCAAACGAATCGCAGACTCCGTCTTGTTGACGTGCTGACCTCCAGGTCCCGATGCACAAAACTTGTCGATTCGATAATCCTCCGGCTTGAGATCGATCTCGATATCCTCCGGCTCAGCCATCACGGCGACCGTGGCAGCCGAAGTGTGGATACGCCCCTGGGCCTCCGTTTCCGGAACACGCTGAACCCGATGCCCTCCACTTTCGAACTGCAACTCGCGATAGGCTCCGTCCCCCTCAATCCCGAGAATGATTTCCTTGAACCCGCCCCGCTCGCTCACGGAACTGTCCATGATTTCCACCTTCCAGCCTCGCAAATCGGCGTAACGCTTGTACATCTCGTACAGATCGCGTGCAAAAAGCGCAGCCTCCTCTCCACCTGTCCCAGCCCGGATTTCCAGAACGCAACGAGCCCGATTCGCATCCTCGCCGCCAATGCTCATGTCGAGCAGTTCGTTCCAGATGGATTCTCGCTCCGCTTTGATCCGTCCAATCTCTTCCTCGGCCATCGCTCGCTCATCGGGATCCGACGATGAACTCATGACATCGAGCTCTTTGAGCTCGTCGCCCAACTTCTTGTAATGCGCGTACTTCGTAGCCGACTTGAGAAGCCCACCATGCTCACGGAGGATTCCGGCCATTTTGCTCGAGTCGGCCAAGACCGCAGGGTCGGACATCATCGCTTCTAATTCGCGGAAGCGGGAAAGGGACTGCTCTAATTGCTCTCGAATCTTCATGGTTGGACTGACTTAAAAACAAAAACCGTCGCAGGCCTCTCACGGCAATCAGCGACGGTCTTTGGATTGGATTGCCAGAGCCAACTTTTCCCCAAATGAAAACTAAGGGGCTAGGGCTCAGGCAGCTATTTCTTCTTGGTAGGTTTCTTGTTTGACTGGAGGGAAGCGTAGGTACCGGCTGCAAATTTGTTTTGGAATTTTTCAATTCGACCAGCCGTATCCACAAATTTCAGTTTGCCGGTGTAAAACGGGTGGCAAACATTACAAATGTCGATCTTCAATTCCTTGCGAGTACTACGGGTCAAGAAACTGTTCCCGCATCCGCAAGTCACGGTGGTTTGTTG
>JBBAXA010000036.1:10629-61791 GCA_040396935.1 Pirellula sp. | reverse complement strand
CCTCAAAACCGAATTCTACCAAATCCAGTCTTTAGCACAATAGGTGCCAGGCACTGTTTATGCTGTTTATGAATGCTGTTTGTGAATGAGAATTGAGGATCGAAGTTCGAGGTTCTTGTTTAATGGATGTCACTGGAATTCTCGAGACGTTGTTTTGGATTGGGTTGAATCGGAACAACTGGTGGAGGTGCGCCTCGATAAGGCCGACGCCAGGGGGTTCCATCGCCCGAGGGGAGAGCAATCCCCCTCGTGTTTCCATCCGTTGGCTCACGAGCCTGATCAGATCGCGCCCCCTCGACTTCTGTCGGTTTACTTTGCTCCATTTGTTTCAGAGTTCGTTGCAGAGCCTCGCGTAAGTCCCCAGGAGATATCCCTTCCAAAGATAATCCTGAGGGAGTTGGTGTCACTCTCGGGGGTGGCGGGGGTGGTGCCTTCCACCTGGTACGCGGCGTTCCCGGTGATTGCTCCTCTTCTCTCACTTCTAGCATCATGCTTTCAATCGACTTCAGTGATTTATCGATCGACTTGAGGGACTTGTCGATATTCCCTAGCAACACCGAGTACTCTTGGATTGCACGCAATGTATCGGGGCCCCAATCGGTTTTATCTACCTGCGGGATCGGCCGTATGGGGGGAAATATCTCCCTTTGTGGAACAAGCGGATTGTTCTGGGTTCGAGGGGAGTCGCCCGCAAAGCCTGGAAACTGCCCTAATGGCACCGGTATTCCAGGTGGTAATCCTGGAACCAGTTGTACCGGAGACTCGTTTGACTTCGTGTTTTCCTTTTTGCGTTTTTGCTTCCGTGTTTTAGTCGTTTCCTGCTTTTCGTTCTCAGGACTCCGACTGGTACCTACCCCGGAATTATTTTTCTCTTGAGGAGTTTCGCCATCATTCGACAATACGAACGTGCTCACCAAATGAAGATGATTCGTTTCGGCCGCAAACAATAACGAACAGGAGATATGAGCAACCAGGCATCCCGAGACTGTGGAAAAGAGGAGGTGACGTCGGATTTGATAATTCATGAATGGTTCCCAGAAATCAAAGAGAGCTTAAGGCCATTAGATTCGCAACACACCGACTTTTTTGAAGGAGAGGCCGACCAATGAAGATTGATATGTCGAGGCCCGTTCGAACCCACCGCGATCGCACGAACCTAGAGGCCTATGTCGAGCAACCCCTAGGCACCCTTTCAGCTTGATCCGAACGCAAACCAAAATCAACTGGCCAGCGAGAACTGTCTAAGAAGGAATTTCTCGTTTACGACAAGGGAAAGAAGAATGAGTCGTGGGGTGGGGAGCATGTTCTGCTGAGGCCTCCTCAATCCACCGAAGCCACTGACAAAACATATTTTGCACACATGCTAGATTCATCCTCGGCATCAAGCGTTGGCGTACGCTCAATGGAAATGGATCCGATCGCTCCCAAAATGCCATGTTGCAGCCTGAAAACTTGTTCCAGCTTCCTCAATCAACCGAAATGGAATAGTTTGCCCAAACGATACGACATGCTCCTCGATCAAGTCGAGAATGTACATTCCGTCTACATCCCGCTCGATACTTTGGATCGAGCGGACCGAAAACGATAGGGTGCATCCAGATCAGAGGACTCCGTTAGGGTTAGTACCCAGAGGTCCCTTCTCATTTGACAGCACCATTCGCAGCAAAGGGCCTAGGGAACGAGGCTGAAAGGTTTCACAGGATGGAACGAAAGTCAACTCGCGTGGGTAATGGATGGATCAGTGCGATTCTCGTTGCGATTTGCCTATTCCTTATTTTCTGCCTTGGAAACTCGCTAGCAAATCTCTCTCGAAAGAACTACCGAGACCCTAGGACAGCAGTGCTTCAGGTTTCGGTTGCTCCGAAAAACCTACCAAAAATTGCAACCTCCAACATTCCCTTAGGAATCGAACCGCTGGATCCTGTCTGGGGAGGTGGCTCCTGGCAGGACTACAAGTCGCAAGCCAACCATTCATTGGCCCTTGTGGAACCAACCGCCAAAGCAACGCTCGTTGCGCCCATTGCACCCACAAATGATTCGATTCTGGGACCATGGGACTACGCGCGTAATCCCAACAATCTCGCGCAGTCGGCAGCGGATATCTCCAGCGTTCAAGCAAGCTTGGTTTCCTCCTTGATCGCCCCAGAGAGCCTCTCCAATCGAGAACCTCCCTCACCGGACGCTAACTCGCCCATTTCGAGAAGAAAGAATTGGCCACACTCCCCTCAGTTGAAGCAACTGCTCTCCAAGTCGTTTGAAGAAGCGGAACGCTACAAATCAGAGGATGTTCGTATTTGGTTGAACTCCCTTTCCGACCGACTGGAAAATTTGTCCGCGCTCGAAATTAAGGATGCCTCGTCCGAGGCTGTCCTCCGAGATCTCCGGGCGACTGCCTCTGATGCGGTCGGAATGGGCCTCGGGAAGGAAGAGGCAAGCAGCGGCCTCCATCAAATACTCGCAACGGTTTCTTATGCAATCGTGCGTCGGTGCGCTGTCTGGGAAGCCATTCATCGCTGCGTATCTCAAGGCCACCGAAGTGTAGCCCATCGCTCCTACGACGGATCGTTGCAATCAATGGCGCATCACGTGGCAACTCTTGAGGAATCATTGAATCGAACTGGCGATTCGACAAACTGGAAACGTTACTTGATGCTAGATATTCTCGTGGAGGTATCCCAGCGAGGAACCGTATCGAACGAGGAAATGTCTCGAGTAGCTCGCGAGTTTCTAACGCGAGTGATGGATGGACGATTGAGTGCAACCCAGCAACAACTGCTTCGTTCGGCAGAGATACAGCACCTAGCGGAGATTCTCCACCCGCTGGCAATCGGACCCGTCGATTACGTCCAGTTGCTGGAGGATATTGAAACCCTGGAATCCGATCCGACCCATCGCTGTAGCAGAAGCCTGTCAGAAGCCATGCAGTGCCTGCGTTTCTCGGAAACCCCGGAGCAAGCAGCGATCGGTCAAGCGATTGAGTCCCACTATCGCAATGCGAATGTCCGTATCGCGGTGTCTGAGGAACTCACAAACCGATTGATACCGTCCCAGGCGGTTGCGCAAAAACCTGTTAGACAAACCATTCTGGGCGCTGAAACGCGTGGAGCTAGTCAGATTGCGACGAAACTCCGGGTCGATTTTGTACCGGATGCGTCCGCTTGGCGAATCGGTTTGCAACTCAATGGTGACATCTCAAGCAATACAAAGTCGAGCCGAAACGGTGCGACGTTTTACAACTCATCTCGAGCGAATGTACAAGCAGCTCGTGAGATTCGAATCGAGCCAACGGGATTTCATGTCGATGGTCGACCAGCGACTGTTGAGTCGAACGATTCGCTTCGTAAATTCTCCACCGAGTGGGATGAACTCCCTGTTCTAGGAGACATGATTCGAAGAATCGCACATCAAGAGTTTTTAGAATCTCGGCCTGTCGCCAAACGCATCACGCAAAATACGATAGCACGCGAAACCGATCGCGAACTGAATAAACAGCTCCAGTCCAAACTACGCATGACACAAGATCAATTCGCGTCACGCGTCATCGGCCCGCTACAAGGATTGCAACTGAATCCATCCATCATGGATATGCAATCCACAGAAACACGATTGATCGTACGCTACCGTGTCGCTAGCGAGCAACAAACAGCAGCCCATACTGCGAGACCGATCGCGCCGAGCGACAGCCTGATTTCGATGCAGATTCATCAATCTGCATTCAACAATACCGCTAGCCAAATCATCCAAGCAGAGCGCGACTGGACCATCCAAGAGTTAGCAGACCAAATCGCCGATATCTTGAAGCAACCTCGAGTTGCAATTCATATGGAACGGGCGGAGGATATACGAGTACGTTTTCATCCTCTGAATCCGATCACCGTCGAATTCAACGAAGGAAAGCTTTGGTTGACCTTGCGAATTGATTCACTTGAACAGCCCGGCCGAATCCAACTAAAAAACTTCAGCATTCGAGCTTGTTACTCCCCTGTCGTGAATGGTTTGCTAGCCTCTCTCGAACGGGATGGAGCCATCAGCGTCGATGGACACAGATTAGGTACCAAAGACAAAGTTCCGCTACGCGCTATTTTCTCGAACGTCCTTTCCGAGAAAGATCCCATACCGGTCGTCGCGGATTGGCTTATCCAAGACCCGAGAGCCCAGGGCATGGCCGTCTCGCAACTCGAGATGAGAGACGGCTGGTTGGCAATTGCCATAAGCGACAAAAAATCCCCTCTAGTAGCCTCCAGTCGCAAGAGCACAAGCCAGCCGTAACCCAGGCTGGTTACAAAAGATCCGACTCTCAACCGACTGGTGGGAACCCATCTTCTTCCATCAAAGGGGAAGTTCACTCCGCGGAAGGTTTCGCCATAAGTCGAGAGAACAGCGAACGGATGAAGCCCACCATTGGTTCTCGCTTCTCAAGCCTCCTTCCAGCGGCATTATCTCGGCTCGACGCGGCTCTTCGGGCTCAACATTTGAGCGGATCGAGTAACCCAAAACTTCTTAGTTTGTGCAAAAGTCCCGCTTTGACTTGATTCCGTATCTCATGTTCGGCTAGAGCCTAATTGTTGCGTTGCGCGAAGAATCGGCAAAATGCCAGCAAACCACGGACTCAGATTTGTCTCGATCGGAAACGAACTCACTACCAGCAAGGATTCCATCCGCACTCAGGAGAGTTCGGACTCGTCTGCCATTTTCGAGTCTTTGGATCCTCCTCTTGGTTCCTCTCTGTTTTGGAGGATGTAAAGTGTTTCGGCAACGCACTTCGAATCAGGAGCTGGTTCAGGCGCGTCAGCTTTCCCTGCGTGGGGCAGATGCGTTGCAACGATCTCGCGATGCGGACGCAGAACTACTTTTTTCGGAAGCGTTGAAGCATTCGGCCGTTGACGAGAGAGCCCATTGGGGCTACGCCTCTACCCTTTGGAATCGCGGAGACAGGCAAAAAGCTATCGAACATATGCGAGAGGCGTTGCGCCTGTCGGGAAAGAATCCCGAATATGCCGTTCGCCTCGGAGAGATGTACCTGGAGGTAGGAGATCAAAAACAAGCGCGAGAGAATGCGAAATCGGTGCTCGCTGACAATCGCAACCACGCAGCCGCATGGGCGTTGTTAGGCGACACCCACGCTGCAGAGAAAGATTGGGCGGCTGCGATGGAGTGCTACCAACGTTCATTGCTGATTCAGAGCGATTTTCCGAGCGTCCAGTTGAAACTAGCGTCGATTTACCGCATCATCGGCAAACCGGAACGATCCTTGGCCGTTCTCGACCGGATGGTCGATCTGCATGATAGCGCACGCGTGGATCCCGAGGGTTTGCTCACTCGAGGCTTAGCGCTGGCGGATCTGGAGCGTAATAACGAAGCTGCCGAGGTACTCGCCAAGGCGTCTGAAAGGCTACCCGTCAGTCGCATCGACAAACAGCTGCAAATCGTTCACGCGCAGCATCGAATCGGCGAATTGGTCTCTGCCCGCATGACGCTGGGACGAATTCGGGAGAGTCATTCGGATAACGTCGAGGTTCAACGACTGCAATCAATGCTCGACATGTCCTTCGCCCACCTTTCCGATCCGATCCAGTCCATCGATGCATCCAGTTCCCGTAACGGCCACCCGATGCTCATGGCCACTCCCGTGAGTAGTACCGAGAACCGGTTACGTCGTTAGACGGAAAGCGAACCTTTCGTTACGATGGACTCTCCTCATTCCCGGGGAAGAGTCCACCAACAAGAGCGAGAAAAGCTGCGAGTGAAGACTGAAACCGAATTCGATCGATGCGAAATAGACGCTATGTTCCGGCCGGAGATTATCTCGATGTCCCCCTACACCCCAGGGGAGCAACCTCAGGCAGGAAAAGTCATCAAACTAAACACGAACGAAAATCCTTACCCACCATCCCCTCGAGTCTTAGAAGCGATCACTGCGGCAGCCCAACGACTAGAGCGCTATCCTGACCCTCTTGCAACATCGTTTCGTCTGGCAGCGAGTCAGGTTCTCGGCGTCGATCCCGAGATGATTCTTTGCGGGAACGGCAGCGATGATTGCCTGACGATCCTGACGAGAGCTTTTGTCGGAGCTGGCGATCGATTACGGCTCCCCTATCCTAGCTACATCCTGTATCGAACCTTGGCCGAGATTCAGGGAGCGGATTTTGAAGAGGTCCCTTTTACATCCACCCTTGGAATCTCCGAGGCGTTCTATCAAGATGCCCCTCGTACTAAATTGATCTACTTGCCAAACCCGAATAGCCCAACGGGTACACTTCTTTCTTCCGATGTGATCGCGGAATTCGCAGATCGCGTTTCCTGCCCAGTCGTTATCGACGAAGCTTATGTTGATTTTGCGGCAGAAAATGCAGTCCGACTAGTCCAACGCAATCCGAGGATCATCATCACCCGAACCCTCAGCAAATCCTATGCGTTAGCCGGCTTACGATTTGGATATTTGATCGCTCATCCCAAAGTCGTTGCGATGTTACGAAAGGTAAAAGACTCTTACAACACAGACATGCTATCGATCGCGGGTGCGACCGCGGCGATCATGGATCAGACTTGGCTCACTGAGAATGTCCGAAGAGTAATCGCAACACGCGAGAGAATGAAGATCGCCCTGCGGAGCATGGGATTTGAAGTTCTCGATTCGCATGCCAATTTTTTGTGGTGCGTCCCGAAGGATCGCCAGTCGAAGCCGATCTACGACCAACTCAAAAGTCGAGGGATTTTGGTTCGCTATATGAACTATCCCAAGTGGGCAGATGGTTTGCGAATCAGCGTTGGGACCGAAGATCAAATCGATGCGCTACTTGTCGTCTTGAAGGATATCGTCAACAAATAGTCTCTCTCGAATTGCTGGAAGATTTCGTCGAGGCGTGATTATCGTCCGAGATTCCAGTCTCGATTCTGATAACGGGATTTAAGCAGGGAAGCCACCTCTCGATCGAGCAGAGATTGGTGGGGGAACTCATCCCAAGAGAGGGATGCTCCCCACACCTGTTGAAGGGACTCTGCGAACTGGACATTAAACGAATCTGCTTGCGCAGTTTCGTCTCCGGAAAATAAATTCCTTACGAAAGATTCATGGTCCCGCTGATTGCGGTACTCAGGTTGTCTGGGAGGCAAAAGAAGATAGCGAGAGAGCCACTCGAGAGGCATGTTTACCAGAAGAGTCCCGTGGTACATCATCGTATGACGCTTGCATCGGAGCGCATTTCCGGAGATCTTGACATCGTCGATCGTCAAGTCGCAAACCCCTTGGACCCTGATTCGATCGGCTAGCTGCTGATTCCCCTTGCAAGCGATGCGAGTCGCGTCCGCGACTCGCATCATGACTTCTCGATGCGCCACATCGATACTCCTCCAACCAGGTTTATCGACGTAAGACAGCAGGAGCGTGTACATGAAACACCCAGGTCCAGCCACAATCGACGCCCCGCCACTGACACGCCGCAGCACGGGTACGTGATCCTGGATACACTGCTGAAGCCGAACCTCCGATCCGATCTGACTAGCCCGACCTGCAACGACCGTGGGAACGGGAAACTGCCAAATTCGCAATGCCTCCAATGGCTGCGAGCTGGCCTCGGCAATACGATCCGCGACTTCGATCAGCGCATCGTCCCAAGCGACATTCTCCTCGGAGGTACCAAACGATCGGGAGAGAAAGAACATTCTACCAACCGCTTACAGAATCAAACGGAGTACTGCCATCCGAAATCCGAGCCAGACGTATAAGAGTTTGATCAGTTAGCTTCCGATACAATCAACAAAAACCAACCAGCGATCGGCACCCTTAGGCGACACTAGCTTTTTTGATGAAGGCGTTCAATCGACTCTTCGTTCGTGCAGCCTTGTTGATGTGGATGATTTTCTTCGACGCTGTCTGATCGAGCAGCTTGCAAATACTGTCAAAACGACTCTTCGCATCGTCGAAATTCTTGGCCGAAACGGCATCTCGTAACTTCTTGATCGAGGTCTTGATGTGGGATTTTGCAGCACGGTTACGAGCGCGACGCTCTAGGGACTGCCGATGTCGCTTTTTGGCGCTCTGGATATTTGGCACAATGTTCTCCAACGGAAACAACGATTCCGGAATCGAAAAAACTTATACAACCTGACCGGTTTTAGCATCTTCGCAAGGAATCTCAATCTTGTCAACTTGAAGCAGCCGGTAATGGAAACTAGCTTATAGGAGTTCGTTGGCAGGAAAAATTGGAATGAGGGTGGCCTTCCCAGTGAGATTCCCTTTCTGGTTGCCAGAACCACGTTACCCCCAAATCGAGCTGCGTTATCAAAACGGTGTCGAACGATCGAGTGACGCTGCTTCAAGTTGCAGGACTTTATGTCGTTATTTGCGCTGATTCCTTACTTTTGGTTAGCTTTGATGGTTTTGGCCGTTTTAGCCACGATTGTGGCTGCAATTCGGGCGCGGCCCAAAAAAGCTCCGAAGCAATCAGCCGCGGAAGCCCCACTTGATACCTTGGCCAGCCCTGAACCGCTCGACTTCGGTGACGAGCTGACGCAGATGGAGGGGCGTTAGGCCTCTATTATTCGTGCAGCCTGCCTAGACTTACCCCAGGCTTCAGAGACAGAAGTTCATCTGTTAAAGATCGTCTCCATGGTCTACTTTTAGGGGATGAGACAAACACTATTTCACCTGCCCCATGAGCTATCCGGAATTCCGTTATTTGGTTGGTGGAGCTACGCCTCGATTGGTCTGCTGCTTTTCGTAATTATTTGTGTTGCGATTGCCAAGGGAGCCGAAGCGCGTCGAGGTGTCATTGAGAGCAACTGGATGGTGTGGCTGGTTGCATGGGGAGTCATTGGATTTCTTCTTCCTAGCATCGAAACTCGTATCGATGGAATTCCTGTGGGGGTCCCGATTCGGGGTTACGGCGTGTTATTGATGCTGGGGGTTATCGCTGGTTCTGCGGTTGCTTTACGACGAGCCGAGTCACGCGGCATCTCGCGCGATGCTTTTTATTCTCTCGCAACTTGGACGGTGGTGAGCGGCATCATCGGAGCTCGATTATTTTATGTGATTCAGCATTGGGATACGCTCGAGGGAGAAAGCCTGTTCCAAAAACTAGTATCGGTTCTTAAGTTCACAGAGGGTGGGCTTGTCGTTTACGGGAGTGTCATCGCTGGATTGATTTCGATCGCTTTGTGGTCCGTTCGATTCAAGTACTCCCTCTTTAAAGTAGCCGATGCAGTCACTCCTGCGTTTTTTCTCGGGTTGGCTTTTGGTAGGATCGGCTGCTTGCTCAATGGCTGTTGTTACGGAGGCATCTGTCATGAGCAGTTGCCTTCGATAACCTTCCCCTCCGGCTCAGCGGTTTATGACGAGCAGATGGAGTCTGGAAAATTGCTTGGGATCACCCAAGTTGATCACAGGATTGTCGCGATTGCACCTGACTCGTGGGCGAGCCGAAATGGAATCTTGGTCGGGCAGTCCTGGGGTGGAATTCAAACGCGAATGGTCGATGGACCAACGCCGAAGAACCCGCTCAATCCACCTCGATTCGAGGGGCTCGTTTCGGTATCCAATCGCTCGGTCCGATTCTCCGCCGAGGACTTGCCGAAACGATCGATCGGAGTTCACCCATCTCAAATTTACGCATCGATCGGTGGAATCGTATTGTTCCTTTGGACAATGTCGCTGTCCCATTTGGTTCAACGTGACGGTTTGATTTTTGCCTCTGGATTGATTGCCTACGGCATGGTACGAACGCTCGAAGAGTATATCCGAGTTGATGAAGCAGGACAGTTCGGTACGGAGTTGAGTATTGCTCAATGGATCAGCGTCGTCGCTGTTCTGATCGGCGTCGCTTTATGGATCCGAGCGTTGGTCACCCCTACGGTGACGACTTCCTCCGCGGTTGAGTCCAAACGGTAGCGGACGTTCCACGGCAAATCGATTCTCCAAGCCTCGAATTCGACCGTTCCACCGATGATCCACCAATCCCGTTTTCGAGATTACTCTCCTTGGGTTTCTCGCGAGCAACGTTTTTTCCATGGAACTCATTGATGCCGGTTTCTTGGATACCCTGTTTGTCGTCGAGTTGAAATGAAAAGCTCACGACTAGCCTGCAGAGGGTCATCCAGCAATCTGCCGCGTAAACCAAAGACGGCTCCGCGCAGGCAGCAGCGATTTGATATCACTCTACAAAACCAGCGATCGTCGCTATACTTTCCAAGCTGAAAAACTCGCTGCAGGTCAGACTGGTTGGAAAAACTGAAAGCGATCTTTCGAATCTTTTCCCCTTCAACCACTCCAGGTGAGCGATACAGGGTACTGACCACTAGGTTTCATTTTACTAGCACGATGGAACACGTTTCGTATCATGAGCAATTCGGCAAATGACTGAGTCCACGCTTCAACCAACAACAGCTTCTGTCGGTGTCATTATGGGTTCCCAATCCGATTGGGAAACAATGCAGGAGTCCTGTAAAATTCTGGAACGTTTCGGTGTCGAGTACGAAGCCAGAGTGGTCTCGGCCCACCGAACGCCCCACTTCATGGTGGAATATGCATCGCAGGCCCAGAGCCGAGGACTGAAGGTACTGATCGCAGGGGCGGGAGGTGCTGCCCATTTGCCAGGCATGGTCGCCTCTTGCACCGTACTGCCCGTACTCGGGGTCCCGGTTCAAAGCAAATCCTTGCAGGGGCTCGATTCCTTGCTGAGCATCGTGCAAATGCCTGGCGGAATCCCTGTGGCAACGCTGGCGATCGGAACCGCTGGCGCTAAGAACGCTGGGTTGCTAGCCATCCGAATTCTGGCAATCGAGAATCCCAAGCTTGGCTCCCAATTGATCGAGTTTATGAACGATCAAACTCAAAGCGTTATGGATCAACAATTACTTCCCTGAGTCCATTTGAAGAAGGTCATGAATCAAACCTCAATCGATCCAGGCGCGACGCTCGGAGTGTTCGGTGGCGGACAACTCGGGCGGATGTTCACTCAAGCCGCGCAGCGTCTCGGGTATCGGGTCATCGTTTTTACCGATGAGGTAGACTCGCCCGCCTCGCAAGTTGCGCACGATACGATCCAAGCGGATTACTTGGATCCCGCCGCCGTTCGTTCATTTGCAGAGCGTGTCGATGTTGTCACTTTGGAATTCGAAAACATCGCAGTTGAGGCGATTCATCGAGCATCTGAGTTCACCCTCGTGAGACCAGGCATCAAGGTATTATCTGTTGCACAGCATCGTATTCGAGAGAAGAGCACGCTCGCTCAAGCTGGCTTCCCCGTGACCCCTTTCCGTGAAATCTGTTCGATCAATGAAATTCTTCCTACCGTCGAGCACTTCGGCTGGCCATTGGTGCTGAAGACAACTACCTGGGGCTACGATGGTAAGGGCCAACGCAAAGTCTCTAGCCAAGTGGAAGCCAACGACGCATTGGAGATGCTAGGCCCCGAACCCGTTATTGCGGAGAAGTGGATACCCTATTCGGCAGAGGTTTCAGTCGTCGTAGCCCGATCGCCGAGTGGCGAATTAGCCACGTTTCCCATGTTCACCAACGCACACCATAATCATATTTTAGATGTAACCACATGCCCTCCTGTCGGTTTGTTGCGAAGCATCGAGCCCCAGGCCATCGAGATCGCAGAGGGAGTGGCTGAACACCTCGAGCTGGAAGGCATTCTCTGCGTCGAGTTCTTTGTCGCCGAAGACCATTCCCTCTTGATCAATGAGATCGCACCGCGTCCCCACAATTCCGGTCACTTGACTATCGAAGCTGCCAGGACCAGCCAGTTTGAGCAGCAGGTTCGTGCCATTTGCAACCTCCCGCTCGGAGACACTCGATTGATCCAGCCTGCAGCGATGGCCAACCTGCTAGGTGACGTCTGGGGCGATGATCAGCCACGTTATCGCGAAGCTCTTTCGGAATCTGCATGCTATCTGCATCTCTACGGAAAACATGCTCCACGCCCCGGTCGAAAGATGGGACACATTACCGTTTTGGATCAATCCCCCGAGGCTGCGGCGGAGCGAGCGATCGCCATTCGAGGGAAAATGCGGTGTGGGGAACCCTCCCTGTTTCGGTAGTCCCATCGCCCTTCGCGAGTGGGAATTAGTCGTGGAGGAGGGCACTCCTCCAACGCGCGAAGCAAGCTCGCAAATCGGTGTTCGCGATCAACCTACGGCAAGAGTCTGGATACCTATGGGCCGATCGTAACGATTGTAGGGTTCCCGACCAAAGGATGATTCGACTGATCCCCATTCGGCGATACTCACTGAATGTGTATCCGTGTAAATCTAGAATGGATAGCGTCAACTCCCGAGAAGTATCGATTCCACGTCCGATCGCATTCATTTCTATCGAGTGAATCCCTCCGGGGTATGATCCCAGGTTTTGGCGATGAATCCCACATCCTGCTATAGTAATACAATCTCAACTCGATTCCTTGTCATTGGATCCGTCTGATGTTTTGTCTTCGCTCGATCGCTCCAGGTTTGCTCCTCGCATTTTCGGTATGCATTTTCTCAGCCAAAGAGACGCGCGCTGATATCCTGTCGAGCATCAAAGGGGTCAACCCTCAAGTGTTGGGGGAACTCCATGCGGGGTTGGCAGGTTCCTCGCTTGATGAGGCGAAAGCCTATTTGCTCAAAGGGGATCTCGCGAGTGCGCGAACGATTGTCGAACGTACCCGACAATCCTTTCCCAATCTTCCCTTGACCGACCTGCTGATCGCAGGTTGGCTGTTCGATCTCAATCAACCCGCAGCGGGGCTACAAATCATGGAAAATCTTGCTGCGACGATGCCTCCCCGAAGGGATATCCATATCCAGTTCGCACGAATCGCACTTGCACAGTCGAGACTGTTTGACGCTTCGATGCATATAAGCACTGCAAAATCCATCATTCCCGATTCGACCGAGACCAAAGAGTATTCCGTACTTCTCGATCGCCTCCTGCTCGAAATGGAATCGTTGTTGGCCGAGAAGCGAGGTAATTGGAAGGATGCGGAGGCAGGTTATGGACAGCTAAGAACCGTCGTTGCGAATTCACCTGCCGCTGTGAACGGATTAGCACGAGTCGCTTTTGCACAGGAAGACACTGTCAAGGCAGAGACTCTGTTAAGAGAGGCGGAAACCCTCTCTATCCCCAATCAGCCTCTTGCCGAGCTAGTGCTCGCATCCTGGTTTGAGGGTAGGGCGAAGGACGAGGAAACCGAAGCTTGGTTTTCCAAAGGCATGGAGCGGGAGAACAATGAAATCCTACGTCGGGAATACTCCCGCTGGCTACTTCGACAGAACAGACCCGAGGATGCGAGAAAAGTCGCGACCCAAGTCAAGCCGAGCGAGGAAATGAAACTGGAGTTTTTGGCGGTTGTCTCACTCGCCGAATTGATGTCAGGAAATTCGGGCGAAGCCGAACGACTCCTGCTGAAGGTACTCGAGACGAATCCAAACAACTTTGGACTTACGAACAATCTTATCTGGGCTCTTGCCCGCTCGAAGGAAAAAGAGAAGCTCGAGCAGGCGAGTAAATTGGCAGAGTCCAATCTGCGAAAGAATCCACTTTCGATTGAAGCGGTTGCCACCTTGGCCTGGACTCAATTGCGACTGGGTAAGGTCTCTGAAGCCGTGGAAACTTTCGAACGCCCGACATCCAATCGTAATTTATCTCGCGATGCGGCCTACTTTCTAGCCAAAACAAAGGAAGCAGAAGGAAAGGCCGAGGAGTCCAAGAAAATTCTTGATGGAGCGATTCGAGCACGAGGGGAGTTCTTTCATCTCAAAGCAGCGAATGCCGATTTTGAACGGCTTTCACAATGATGGAAAAAGAGCTTGGCACTGCCAAAGTTCTCGCAAGGATCCCCAGGAATCATCAACCGATTTTAGATTCTCGCATTGGTAATCGAAAACGAACATGGAATTGAAGATAACTTGGCTAGGTCATTCCACTTGGTGGATCGAGTTCATGCGATATCGACTGCTGATCGACCCATTCGTGGACGACAACCCGGCAGCTACGGTGAAGGCTGCCGACCTAACGCCTACGCACATTTTTGTTTCCCATGGGCATTTCGACCACATCGCAGATGCGAGTGCCATCGCAAACCGGACGGATGCGATGGTCTTCTCCAATTTTGAAATTGCAAGTTGGCTTCAGAATAAGCATGGCGTGAAAAATACCTTGGGGATGAATCTGGGAGGTAACGCCAAAACCCCTTTTGGTTCCGTACAACTGATCCAGGCGATTCATTCCTCCGGATTACCGGACGGTTCCTACGGAGGAACTGCAGGTGGATTTTTATTCAAATTCGTGCACGAAGACACATCCCACCATGTTTATTACACCGGCGATACGGCCTTGTTTTCGGACATGAAATTGGTTGCAAAGCACCGCGTCGATACCTTGATACTCCCTATCGGTGATCTCTTCACAATGGGCCCGGAGGATAGTATCGACGCAATTCAATGGATCGAGCCTAAACAGGTCTTGCCGAGTCACTTCAACACTTGGCCACCCATCGCCCAGGATTCCCAGGCTTGGGCAGCCAGAGTCCGCGAGTCCACCTCGGCCAATCCCATCACGATGGCTGTTGGGAAATCGTTCAGCCTCGGAGTAGGATAGATTCGACATCGCGCGCTCGAAAGCAGGGAGCCTCAAGCGACAATGGACGCGATTCGCAGTTCGGTCAACCTTTCCCAAAAAACGGCGTCAACCCGTCGCTTCACTGACGTTACTCTCGCGTCACAAGCTCGAATCCTGTGGGGGGATACAAGCGATTGAAAATCAATCCGAGGGTACCACGCCTGGACGATATGGTGTTCCACTTCGGATGCGAAAAAAGAGTCCACTATCTCTTCTTCTTATCCGTCTGATCGAGCCCACTCGGTTCCGAGGAAAATCCAGGGATCAAAGACGGATCGTATTTTGCGCCCGCAGAGACCTGAATCAGAGTCATACGGACCTTGGTCGGAAAGAAACGCTCAGGATCGCTTCGTTTGTGGGCATGCCCAGCACCACCACTATCGTCCTTGATCACTAAATCCATCTGCTTGATGCCTTCCGACCAAACGATCGAGTCGTTTTGCCAAAAAGAGTCCATGGGAACATCTTTTTCATAAACTCCCTTGGTTCGATAAATTTGGGTTCCTAAACAACCATAGCCATTTTTTTGACCTTTATTGGGGATATAGCAAACGCTCCAGGTTGTCGCTGCATCTCCTTCGGGCTTGTCTAGCACTTCCAACCGGACATGAACGGTTCCATTCCTGTAATCCACGGGAGATGTCCAATCTCTCGGTCTATCGGGATTGATGAGTTTATCCTTGACATAGAAGTGCGACTTGCTCGGTTTAGAATTCTCGGCATCCTCCTTGGTGTAAATGAATGTCACATCGAACAGGACAAATTGCTCCGCAAAACCATGGTGAGCGTTACAGAAAACCGCTAGGCCAAACAGGATGAAACTCAGTCGTTGAGTGATGTCAGTCATCTTATTCCTCTGCGACATCTACAAAGACCTTGAGCGCACTATTATCCTCAACGAGCAGGCGCATCATCTCTGCGTAGTTCTCTAATCCGTTGACCGGGTTGGTCAGGATTTTACCTACAACTCCTGGATACATGACCTCACCGAGGGCCAGGTCTTTGATGCCAGCCTCGAAGTGCTCCCGATTCGCATTGACGGATCCGAGCAGTAGTTTATTCCCGAGTACCCATTCGATATTGATTTTGTCGCTCGGAACCTGTGTCACATGTTTTCCACCGGTGATGCTGGTCCATACGAGCGCGCCGTTATGGCCGAGGGCCTCCATGGCATGGAAAGCAATCGAGGAAGACCCTGTTGCATCGACGATCAAGTCCGCTTTTCCGACTTTCTTCGCCAGCTGCTCCAGGGACATATCGGACGTCGCGATGTAGGTTGCCTCCATACCCTCAACAATGGAACTT
This sequence comes from Pirellula sp., assembly GCA_040396935.1. Taxonomy (GTDB): domain Bacteria; phylum Planctomycetota; class Planctomycetia; order Pirellulales; family Pirellulaceae; genus JBKCUI01. Next base: position 45,887 of record JBBAXA010000036.1, on the reverse strand, counting down.
TTGAGGTGGGGGCCTTTCGCCCTCGCCAGGGTAAAAACCTCGAGACCTCGCAACCGTAGCACGAGCGTTGACAGCAAACCAATCTGTCCTGCTCCTAAAACAAACGCTCGCCTTGGGCTCCAAACCTTCATCCTGCGTTGCGCTTCGTAGGCTTGCTGAATGGCCTTTGCGGCGCAACTCATCGGCTCCATCAGGACATGCAAGTGCTTCAGGCCCTTGGGAACACGCACGATGTAATCCTCGTGATCGACAAAATGCTCGGTCAGGTAACCGTGCAATAGATTGATGCCACGCTCATAATAGGTTTCTTCGCTCGTCATGTCGTAAGTTCCAATCTTGTCATAGATTGAACCTCCGGGACGCCTCACCGTCGCTGTCACGTAGTCACCTACTTTGACGCGATTCACATGGGGTCCGACCGCCGTAACGATCCCAAAGGACTCGTGACCGAGAACCAGATAGTCATCCCCAGGGGGAGGATTTCCATAGAGAGCGTCATTGATCTCACGGTCCGTCGCATCCACTCCGACTTTGAGAACCTTGACCGAAATACCTTTACCGTCAGGAATCTTTTCCAGCGATGGCATTGGCACATCGCGCAGATGCACGCTATTGGGAGTTCCTGGACGAACAGCGATGGCTTTCATAAGTTAGTATTCGTAAGAGAAAATCAAGATCAAATCCGATATCTAGCAAGTGCCCTCAAAGCAAGTGCCTTCCCGCTCAAGACGGCGCATCAGTTTGAAAAACTGTCTGCCTTCGTCAAGTTTGAAGAAGTATACAGAATTTGTAAAAACCGTCATGCCAACCTCTAGACGAATCCCGTCTACACGACAGTCAAGCCCGTTCTAGGGCATCTACCGAGGATCTTGCGGGAAAGCCTTTGAGGTAGCGGTGATGATGTATGAGGTTCGGTTTGTACTACATCATGAATGAGACTTCGACGACCGAGTCAGTGTCTATTGCCAGCGAATTTAAAACACCTACCAGTCGAGATTCCATGCGATCTCGGTTATGAACTCGACCTGTATTCAGCCCCTCCGAATGTGCTATTAGGGAAAGTCTTCGTACCCCCGTCGTACTACGGAAAAAGTACTCGCGAGCGAGGAGCAAATAGGTGAGTTCCTGCCTTTCTATGGTAGTCATGCCTCCGCGCACCAAGTACGAATGGTAGGGAAATGTGCTAGGATGAGCTGTTCGCAAGGACCTTCCTTATTCGCAACAACGATCGCCACGCGTATCACTTCATTGGACGTTTCTAAAGATAGATTTTCACCCGATGTATCGCCGACGATTTCTCTCCTCAGCAACCTTGGCTTCCGCTACCAGCATTTCCTGTAGTGCTCAGGTGTATGCGTCAATCATCGCTGGGGCTACGGACAAAATCCGAGTCCTTGACATCAAGAAAATCAGTTGGAAACCGCCTCTCTACCACGGCTGGCCAACATTGGCCCGTAGAAAGAACGGTGAATTGATTCTCGCGTTTTCGGGGGGACGCGAATCACACATTTGTCCCTTCGGTAGGCTCGAGTGGATGCGGTCGAAGGATTCGGGCGAAACCTGGGGATGGCCTCAGATTCTCTACGACGGTCCCATCGATGATCGCGATGCCGGAATCCTAGAAACCCAAAAGGGCACGCTGTTGGTAACGACGTTCACATCGCTCGCCTACGAGCCGTTTCTCGAGAAAGCGGAAAAGGCCAAGCCTGGAGAATCTGGCGCATTCGCAACGCCTGAGCTGCTCAAAGAATGGCAGGCTGCTCATCAAAGGCTTTCGGATGACGATAGAAAGGGAGAGTTGGGATGCTACATGCTCCGATCCACCGATGGAGGCATTACGTGGAGTGCTCGTTATCGCGTCCCTTGCAACAGCCCTCATGGCCCTGTACCCCTGCGCGATGGCCGTTTGCTGTATGCAGGGAAAGCGTTGTGGGCTGGGAACCAGGTTGGCTTCTGGGAGTCGCTCGACGACGGAATGAGTTGGAAGTGGCTCGCAGCAGCACCATCGCGGAGTGAGGATCAAACACTCCATTATCATGAACTGCATGCGGTTGAAGCTGCGAATGGAACGATTCTTTGCCATATTCGAAACCACAACGACAGCAACCGCGGGGAAACGTTGCAAACCGAATCCAATGATGGCGGACGAACCTGGACGGTTCCTCATTCGATTGGCGTTTGGGGCCTACCCTCCCATCTACTAAGACTTAAATCGAATCGAATCGTGATGACCTATGGCTATCGGAGAAATCCGTTCGGCAATCAGGTGCGTTACAGCGATGATCACGGATCCAGCTGGAGTGATCCCATCTCACTGAGTGACGATGGCTACAAAGGTGATCTCGGCTACCCATCCACTATCGAGTGCGATGATGGAACGATGGTTACCGTGTGGTACGAGGTCATGAAAGATTCCCCGTTCGCGCAGTTGAGGCAAGCCCGCTGGGCTTGGACTTAGGCAATCGCCCAGACGCAATCCAGGAACCTTAAACCAAGATAGAACGGAGTCTCCGCATAACCTGCGGCAGATTTGAAACAACGAAAGTACCCGGAACAAAAAAATTCGCGGTTAGTTGCTCTCATTCCATGCGATAGCGGGATGGATAAAGTATTTCAGAATGGATAGAGGATCCAGTCGATGCAGCGTTTCTATTCAGGCAAGAAGTGCCGATTCAGTACGGACGAAGAATCCTAGGCGCTTCGCAAGTAATTAACCAACGCGTAACTCCAAACCGCCGCCAGAACGGTGAATAAGACCGATACCGCGACCAGCATGAATTTGCGATTCGCATTTTGGGGAAAGAACCCAGACATTTCATGGCTCGCAGGAGCCGAGAAACGATCTCTGGTCTCTTCATCATCAAACATGGCTGCTTGAGCAGGTTCTAAAAGTCCATACTGGATTGAGAATTCCAGGGCCCCGTGGAGAACATGCCGTCTACCGGCTGGGTCAACACCGATGGCTTCAAAATACCAAATCTGCCTACCGTACTTCGTGTCAGACTCTTCCAAAAAATCCACGCAACGGAGATTCTCGACCCGCGACAACTCCGGACAAAATTCACGCCTCATAAGACAGCTGTGGGCGTGATCCGAAACAGCTTGCCAAATTTGCCTTGAAAACTGAATGTTATGTGCTTCGGGACCCATAGTCGATTCCTTCGATTAAAGGCGTCTCATCCGCCGTTGAGACTGCTGTAGCTATGACTGACCTCGCATTATAAATACAACCGGCCTCGTTGGTCAGTGTCGGAATTGCCGGATTTAAGCTTTTTTTGGAAAATATCGCAGCCCACCCATTGGGAAGACGCTGGCTGCGTGACAATGCCGTTTTCAACACAAACGTTCTTTTGGATCAGTTCAACGAATGCTCGAACGCAAGAGCCTCAAATGGCCCATCCTCTTAGGGATTTTCATGATCCTTCTTTTGGTGGGGCTCACTGTCGGCTGGGTTTTGCTGAATGTTTTTAATGCGATATCGAGTCAGAGCGGATCGACACTTTACTGGATTTTGCTGACGGTCGGGTCGGTCAGCTTTGGACTCGTCCTCACCGGGGTCATTCTTTACATCGTCTGGACGGTCCAGCAAATCAACCTGAACCGGCGTCAAAGCAATTTCCTGGACGCAGTCACCCATGAACTGAAGAGCCCGATCGCATCCTTGAAATTGTTTCTTCAGACCTTGCATCGGCGGACCATCGATGAGACTCAACGTCAGGAGTTTTATAAGTCCATGATGGAAGATGTGGATCGTTTGGACCGAACCATTACACAGCTTTTGGACGTCGCCAAACTGCAACAGGAATCGAACGAACCGGAGCCAGCCACCTGGGTACCGCTTCGAGAATTGATCGATAGCGTTTCCAGAAAGGTTACGGCTCAATATGACATCCAGGAATCGCAGATGCACATTTCGGTACCCGATTGCGAAGTCTGGTCGCGACCAGTCGATTTGGAAATCCTTCTTCGGAATCTTTTGGACAACGCGGTCAAGTACAGCGGACATCCACCTATGGTTGTCGTAGAAGGCATGCTCGCCAAAAATGAGGATGAATTACGATTGGTTTTCCAGGACAACGGAAGCGGTGTCCCACGGCATCTACGCAGAGCTATTTTCCAAAGGTTTTACCGAGTCGGTAATGAGTTGGAGAGAACCAAACCAGGAACTGGACTCGGTTTATTTTTAGTGCGTTCCATCGTCAAACGAATGGGTGGTACAATTCGCGTCGAAGACGTTTCCAAACAAAAGGGGGCTCGTTTCGTCTTGCATGTCCCTCAGGTTCGAAGACGAGTGTCCCCCACTGATCCTAACCCTTGAGCTCCAAATGTATTTCCGAGTCCACTATTTCCGTCTCGTTTGTTTCGCGTTGATATCTTCTATGACTCAAATTGCCGGCATCCAGGCCCAGGAAAAAAGCAGCCCAATCCGGGTTGGAATCATCGGGCTAGACACATCCCACGCCCCAGCGTTTGCCAAGCTTTTTAATTCACCGGATGCCAAAGGTGAGATGCAATACCAGCAGGTGACCCACGCCTTTCCTGGCGGAAGCGATGATATCCAAAGCAGTTACTCGCGCCTGCCGGGCTACACCGAGGAACTCAATAAAATGGGGATCGTGATCGTACCAACGATCGACGAACTCCTTAAGAATGTCGATGCGGTTCTATTGCATAGTCTCGATGGACGGAAACACTTGGCTCAGGTCATCCCTGTCTTCAAGGCTAAAAAACCGGTCTTCATCGATAAACCGCTGGCAGGCACGCTGGCAGAGGCCATCGCGATCCATAAACTCGGCAAGAAGTATGGAGCACGCTGGTTCACGAGTTCCTCGTTGCGATACTCGGCTGAAATGATTCGCTATCGTGAAAGTGATGAGAAACGGTCGACAGTCCGAGGGGCAATCTCGTGGGGGCCCTGCAGTTTGGAACAAACCCATCCCGATTTGTTTTGGTATGGGGTGCATGGGGTCGAGACGCTATACACCGCGATGGGCCCCGGCTGTGAGTCGGTGGTAAGACTATCGACTGAGAACACCGATATCGCCATCGGCACGTGGTCGAACGGAATGATCGGAGAGTTTCGAGGAATTCGCAAATACGCAGCCCCGTACGGATTGGTCGTTTTCGGGGAGAAAGCTGTAGAGATCGGGGGTAAATTCGATGGATATGCTCCTCTCGCCGAACGCGTCGCGCTATTCTTCCGGGGGACTTATGAAGGTGTGAGCAACGAAGAGTCCATCGAAATGTTTACGTTCATGGAGGCTGCCGATGAATCCAAACGTCAAGGTGGTAAACCCGTATCGCTCCGGGATGTTCGTACCAAGGCGGAGCAAGTCGCCGACGCTATGGTCAAGGATCTCTGAAAAAGGCCCCTTCCGCCTAGAGAGCCATTCCGCCATGGCTGGATCGATGTAGCCCGAAAAAAATCATCAACGGTGGTGAGCCGATAGCCACCTCCGACGGGGCGAACCGGAAAGCTTTGGATGCATGGTTTCCGCCAGCCGAGTCGACTGCGGGAATTCCGGTACGCACGGGTGCAATGCCGGCCTAGTCGTTGTTGCCAGCTTAGGTTGCATTACGAACGGGCTTGTTCGGTGGGGGCTGGATCTTGTTCTCATGACAGCGATTTCAGCTATCGAGATTGGTCGCCCCGCCAAGGATCGAATGGTCCCGCAGTTTTTCAAGATGCTTTTGGTTTGGGATGGTACTCAATCCAACCCGTACCGACGCATCTTTTGCCGCAAAGTGGACCGATGCATGCCGAGTTTAAAAGCGGTTGCAGCCCGATTGTGTTGCATCCTTTTGAGGAGTTCCTCCAGCATGGGGGGTTCTACGAACGCTAGAAAATCTTCGTAGAGCATCCCGAACTCGGTTTTTTCCGCGCTTTTGGAGTCAGACTGGTTCAAGTACTCGTGAAGCCATCCATGAATCGCTTGAACGATGGGTGCCGCCTCCTCCGATTCCCAGTTTCGATCACGGCGCAGTTGAGTCGCGGAAGCTGCGCGAATTAAATCCTCGACATCAACCAATCCCTGCGGACTTCGAGCTAGTGCAAACTCAACCGTATTTCGCAGTTCGCGTACATCACCGATCCATGGAGTGTTCTCTAGCCAAGCCTCCGCTTCTAGTGTGAAAGCAGCGGATTCGCTTATTCTTGCGAGAATCGCTTGTGCGATGGGAATGGCGTCGGTCGGACGCTCAACCAGAGGTGGAATTTCGATTTGCCGAATCCTTAGTCGATCGTAAAGCCTCTCGTCCACTTCTTCCGCGCGCACCAACTCCTTCAATTGCCGAGAGGAGGTGACCATGATTCTCGCGTTGCACGGAAATGATTCCGCCGCTCCCAATGGCAGATAGGTGCCGTATTCCAGGACCTGGAGCAACTGTAGCTGAACCGCTTTTGGCAAATCGCTGATCTCCTCGATGACAAGCGATCCTGACTGCGCAAGCCCGAACAACCCGGTTTGGGGCGTCGCTGCGCCGTCATTCGCTTCCACACTGCCGATCAACAGATGCTCTAGCATCGGCAATGAAATCGTGGACGGAATCACTGGTAAAAAAGCGGAAGTGGCTCGATCGCTGTAACGATGAATGGCTGCAGCCACCGCTCCGAGAGGACTACCTTCAGGGCCTGAGATAAGGACAGGCGACCTGGAGCGAGCCGCAACAGAAATATCGCGATACACGCGTTGTATCTCAGGTGATCGTCCGAGGAGAAGGGTTTCACTGATCGATAGGCTAAAGTCTCCTTGCGGCAGGGTTCGACCAGCACCACCCTTCAACGCGCGTTCGATCGCCTTCAGGGCATCTTCGAGGTCGAAGGGCTTGATCAAGTATTCGGCGATGCGAGACTGCCCGGCACGTATGGCTGTCGACAGGTCTCCAAAGGCGGTCATCAAGATAACTGGAACCTCTGAGCGGTACCTCGAAACCGTTTCGGTCAACTCAAAACCATCTGCTTTTGGGAGTCGAATGTCCGATAGGATGACATCGCACTTTCGATCGGACTGCTTCAGGGCATCGATCGCCTCCTCGGCACTCGAAAAGACGACAGCATGCATCCCCTTTCCCTCGATGGCTCTCTGAAGCGACCAACAAATGGCTGCTTCATCATCCACAATCCAGATGGTGATCTCCGACATTATTCCTCGATTGAGATTGGTAATTGCATACGAAACTCTGTCCAATCATCGCGACGTTGCCAAGTGATACTCCCCTTCATTTGCTCGGCGACTCGTTGACACATGGCGAGTCCCAGGCCGACTCCCTCCGGTTTCGTGGTAGCAAATGCATCAAACATCGAAGCAGCAATTTTCTCGCTCGGACCAGGGCCATTGTCACGTATGTACCATAGACAGACACGGTCTCGCGTCTGGAGACACGTTTGGAACTGGACCATTCCCTTCTTGACGGATGCACCATGGCTGCCAGCAGCCTCCATCGCATTGACTAGAAGATTCAGCAGCGCGCCGACGACAAGTTGACCCGCTGGTAACTTAGCCTTCGCGATTATATCGGCATGAGTATCGCCATCGGCCGATGGCGGAAAAACGTCCAACTGCACACCGCGGTGCGACGCCGTAGACCTCACGAGATCCACAGCTAACGACACGATATCAGCGACGAGCAGGGGAGGCTCGTCCGGATATTCCGGACTGGAACGTACCGCGAGCAAGCGACGAATCTGGGCTTCCGCTAATTCCAATTGTTTTAATGCAATCTGCACAGCCTCAGCATCCGCCGATTTGGAATCGCATGTCTGCAACGCCAGCTTTGCTCCAGCCATGTGATTGCGTAATTCATGCGAGAGTCCACTTGCAATCATGTGAATCAGCCGTGATCGTTCATTCATAGCGATTTCCTTTTGATTGCTCTCCAATCGATCGCTCATCCGATGGATTGCACTCTGCAAGGAACGGATGTCATCATCGGGACCCGTCAATGGTGTTTGCGTAAAGTCACCATCTGCAATTCGAGCAACCTCCTCTTTGAGTTGCTCGATGCGCCGGACCAGCTTTGTCGCTGTCCATGTCGCGACGACACCGATCGCCAACGAAGAGACGACACCGGTGATTAGAGGCAACGCGAAAGCTTGCCAACCATCGGTTCTTTGACTGCTGTTCTCCAGCACAACCAATTGCTGACTAGTCGTAGGAACTAGAACGAACCGAAAACCTTCGGTTCCGATTCTCATCGAACCTATTGGGTATTCCTCATCGGATTTGGGACGAATCGCAATCAGGATTTGCTCGACATCCTGACGGCTCAGATCCTTGGTAGTGGCCAAGGGAATGGGATTGAGGTCGTTCTGCTTCGGCAGGACAAGAAAATCGAGCCCGGAGAGTCGGCGCAGTTGCTCGAGGACCGTCGGTGTAAGGGGAAAAGGAGCCGCGGCCACGAGTCTGCCGACGTTCAGCATTCGATCTCTCGAAGCCCTCAGCGACAATTCATCGGACGCCCACTTCGAGAGACTGGCAACGGTCGCGCCCGTTGCCAGTACGGCCAAAACGATAGGTACCAAAAACTGTCGTAAAAGCGAATTACGACGCAATAATCGAGACCAGACCAAGAATCACTTGATCCTTATCTCTTCCGACATCATCGCCCAAATCAACGGACGATTCGGTCTTTCCATGCCGCTATGCCTTAGTATCGCCTTCAGGCCTTCGAGTCTAAAGCCAAGTTTGCCCAATGTACGAGACCATTGCTTCTCGATTTCCGAGATCGCCGCATGAGACACATCCACGTCGTTACCCTCTTCAAACATCTTCAACAAGTCGAATCCCGAGGATGGCTCGGGTTTGTGAGCGACCTTGAACTTACTGAGGTTCGCCTTCTTGGCTACTACTTGCAGGCAATCGTCGACACCTCCAATTTCGTCGACCAGGCCAGCCTCTTTGGCTTGTTGCCCGGACCAAACACGTCCGCCTGCGAGGGATTGCAGTTTCTCCAGCGGTATCTTTCTCGACTCGCTCGCATACCTTAAAAATTTTCCATAGACGTCGTCGATGAATCGCTGCATATTGCTAATATCGTCGTCGGTCCAGGCTCGATCGATGGAATTGAGCGCAGCCGAGGGGTCCAGGTTTACCGATTCAATATGGACCCCCACTCTTCGGAGCAGAGAACCGACGCTCAGTTTCATAGAGAACACGCCAATCGATCCGGTGATGGTACCTTGTTCCGCATAGATCGGTTGACCGATGCAGGTGATCCAATACCCTCCGGACGCTGCGACCTCGCCCATGGAATAAACAACGGGCTTTTTCTTGGCAAGTTCCAAGAAAGCTTGTCGAATACCCTCGCTCGCCGAGGCGCTTCCTCCTGGCGAATTGATTCGCGCAACGACACCCTTGACCTTATCATCTTGCGTTAGTTCCTCAATCAATTTCACCGTCGGTCCAGCCACGATCGACCCAGAGGACGCCTCCTTCCCATCGACAATCGTCCCTTGCAAGTGTAGGACGACGATCGAGTCTTCTTTCAGCTTGTTACTCGGCTCTTTCGGGGGAGACATCAATTTGCCCATCAATTCAAAAAACGACATCTCCTGCTTGGGCTTCGACTTGGGTTTCGTCCATTCGATTTCCGATCCGATCATGTCCTGGATCGTTTTTTTCATGGAGCCATAAGGGGCCAGTTTGGTAACCAAGCCTGCTGCCAGTGCGTCGGACGGAAGAAGCATTCTCTTTTTCTGGAGGTCACGAACTGTCGCATTGGTAAGTCCTCGCCCCTTAGCGATGCGTGAGACTTGTGCAGCATTGATGGACGAAAGCATCTTCAGGTAATGCTCTCTCAAATGCTCACTCATTGAGGGATTCATGTAAGGTTCAACAGCTCCCTTGAAATCCCCAGCGCGAACCACCGAGGCTTTCACACCGACCAAATCCATGGCTTCCCGGTAGAACATGGTGTCTAGGGAAGAGGAGGGCATGTCGACACCACCGAAATCGGCGAGCAGAATCTCATCGCACTGCGATGCAATGGCTAAGTGAACACCGCTGGCGTCCTCCAACCATGCGATGGTCTTCTTACCTTTTGATTTGAATTTTGAAAGGCGTCGACAGAGCTCATCGAGCTGGGCTGCATTCAAACTCAAATTTGGGTCCGAAAGATCGAACAGCAGATACGACAGATTCTCTTCACCCTCCATTTCCTCCAGGTACTCGCAAAGGCGATAGAACGATTTAGATTTACCGGGTGTTCCACCTAAGAGCAACGATGTCGGGTCCAGCGAAGCGGGGGAAACCAGATCCTCGTACGATCCGCTGAGGGCCAACCAACGGAGTTGTTTCTTAGCGGGTGGTTTCTCGCGCGGCGTAACTCTGCGCTCGGATCGAACCGGCTTTTCGACCGCCGACTCTCCCCCCTTCGCTGCCTCTTGATCCTGGGAGGCGGTCGCTGAATTTGCCGGTAGCGAATCCGGTTTTGCGGCTTCCTGTGCGCCGGCCCCGGGCAGCGTGAGTAAAGAAACAACCAAGCAAATCACCCAAAACGCGGACATCCGGTGTACCCCTCGAACTCTCTTGAAATCAGTCATTGAAAAACCTTAATATTGGTTCACATCCAGGAAAACGTGCAGGTTCCAAGATTATAGCCCAAACCCCTCTGGTTGCCCCAAAACAGGTCCCTGAAATTGGTTCTTGTCGAAATTCCTCCGGTTTGTTGCGGAAATCAACGAATTCCCGAGGTTTTTCTGGGACAGGTCGACTCCCAACTGTTCTCACGGTATTGCCCCTCCAACCAGGGGCCCTGGTCCGATGGGCAAACGAGAGGTAAGAAAAAAGTCCATCAGGTAAGTCAGATGATTCGGGATCTGTGAACCGGTACCGATACCCTACGAGAGCACTCTCGGAATTCAGCGGAATCGGTAGAACTCGTCAAGATCAGTGCCATAATGGAGTTGGGCCATAATTGGCGTAGGCATCGCCCACTCTCTCCATCAGAATAAGCCTGGGTTGATGGCCGCCGTTTTGGGAGCAAGAACTTTGGAATGATCGTGACAATTGATGGACCTGCGGGAGCGGGTAAAAGTTCGGTAGCGAAAAAGCTGGCTGACGCGTTGGGATTTGAATTCCTGGACACGGGAGCAATGTATCGATGTGTGACACTCGCGTGCCTACGTCGCGGTATTTCATTAAGCGATGCGAACGCCGTTGGCGAGATCGCAAAAAACTGCCGAATCGTTCTAAGAGGTACTGACGTGTTTCTCGATGATGCCAAGGTCACGGAGGAAATACGTGAGCCGTTCGTCACGCGTGCGATCCGAGAGGTCGCAGACAATCCGATTGTCCGAGATTGTCTCGTGAACGCCCAAAAGTCATGGGCGGAAGGAAAGAATGCCGTAACCGAGGGGCGCGATCAGGGCACTGTTGCTTTTCCGCATGCAGCTTGCAAGATCTTTTTGACTGCATCGGCGGAGGAACGGGCACGGCGGAGGGTGGCACAGATGGAACAAAGAAATCTGCATGCTGACTTTGAGGAGATTCTCTCAGCGCAACGCGAACGAGATCATCATGATGAAACGCGTTCCGTAGGCGCTTTGGTTGCAGCTCCCGATTCGATCGTTGTAAAAACCGATGGCATGACCGAACCTGAAGTCCTCCGCGAGCTGATTGGAATTGTTGAATCCAAGATGCCGCGACGTCACCCAGAACCACCAGCAGCGAGGATTCGCCAGGTTTCGGAGGCGGTGGATTGATCCCATTTCACGCGTGAAGCATCGTGATTCATGACATTCCTTTCGCTTAAAGAATTGCAACAAACGAGCCGTAGATTTTTTTATCTCTGGCTGCGTTTCTTGGCACGGATGATTGCTTCTTTGCTCTTCTCCTACCGTACCGAGGGTCGTCATCATCTCAACGTTCCGAGTGGTGCCATGTTGCTATCTACCCATCAATCGATGATGGACCCGGTCTTCGTCGGGCTCGCGTCGAATCGACGGCTCAACTACCTCGCGCGAAAGACGCTGTTCAAGAATAGTGCGTTCGCGTTTCTCATCAAAACCCTGGATGCGATCGAGATCGATCGCGATCGCGGAGGCCTGAGCGGATTGAAGGAAATGCTCAAACGGTTGCAGCGGGGAGAACTCGTTTTGATGTTTCCAGAGGGGACACGTACACTCGATGGTAAAATTGGTACTATCAAGCCAGGCTTTCTTCCCATCGCGAGGCGTTCGGAGGTTCCTCTCATTCCTATCGCGATCGTCGGCGCTTTTGAGTGTCTACCTAGGGGAAGTGCGTTCCCGAGGAGGCATCCTGTTTCGGTAGTGGTCGGAAAGCCTTTACTGTTCGAGGAGTATTCCTCGCTCGAGGATGACCAGCTCGTCCATCTCATCCGAGAACGCCTCGATCAGCTTTACCAACGCGGGACGGAATTGATTCATGGTTGCTCCCATTGAATTTCGCCCCTGTCCCAACTGTGGCAAATCGATTCGAACGAATGCATCGAGTTGCTATCGCTGCCACGTCAAAATGGAACCCGAATCCGGAATTGACGAGCAACAAGAGGAAGAAAATCTCACAGATGATTTCGGCGGTTATGACCCAGAGGAGGATGCATTCGAATACGAACAGTTTCTAGAGAAGGAGTTTGCGATCAAGCCAAAGCGTCGACCTTGGTGGTGGTTTGTCGCCTGGCTCATGGTGTTCGTCTTCTGTTTGCCCATTCTCTTAGGGCTTCTCAGACTCCTTCAGTAAAGGCATCATCAAAAATCGTCGCAAGCGGATTTCTGCCAGGTACGATAGAGGATCCGTCGCAGGTTTCACCGCATGAAACCGAGCACGATGAATTGGATTCACATCGATTGCGTCCCCAACCTCAGGCGATTTCTCCTCGAGGATGACTGGCTCTCGAGAAAGACCAGTCACGGGTCGGCTTGCGTCGGCGCCTCAAACATTTGCCAGAAGTCTAACCACCGGCGAGTCCCTTCACCATTCACAGTAAAAGTAAGACTTCTAGTAATGCGGCGGCTTTTCATCACTCAACATCCTCGGGGTACGTTCGGCCTCCAAGAGTCCTCGATAGCCATCCTCGAGTCTGGATGCTAAACGTCTCAATTGGTCCAATTCGCGTTGCTGCTGAAAAACCACCTTATTCAACTCATCGAACGACTGTTGGAGGTGTGCGATCACGACCTCCAGATGAGTGATTCGCTCGTTGCTCATCTAATCGCGCTCCGCATTCCCCGAGACGAAGAAAAGTAAGTAGGCATGACACATATCTCGAATCGAGAGAAACGGAAACCCTGTGCGGTGTCGATAGAAACCAGTAGACCTCATTTGGAACGGTGCCCTCATGGAATGATCTTGAATATTCCATGACAAGTACACATTCATGCGAAAGTATACGCATTGGACCGAAATAGGAAACGGCCCGTCCTCTTCCCTTCCATATCGCCTTAGGATTTCTCGATCCAGGCATGGATTCCTTGGTTTGAAAGGTCGACAACCAGGAAGTGTCGGGCCACATGCCTCCTTGCCCTAGCTTCACGATCCGCCGAGAATGAGGCTTCGTTTTGACTGCGAGAGCCAGACGCTCTTTGGGATATTCCTAAACGTTACCGAGTTTGCCGATGCCAAGACCCGCCATATCCACGACGCCGAATGACCAACCTTGGGACTGGAATCTTTTGAAACTCTTTATTCGCCGTTGCCGGGAAAAAGGATCGAAGACGAAAATTGCCGACTCGAGTGGAATTAGCCTCTCGGGATACGATCTGCTCGTTCGCTGTTTGGTTCTGCGACGAGTGCTGGCGCGGGAGTTTCTGAATGCAGACGACCAGCATGTGGGCGTATTCATTCCCCCCAATGTCCCCGCTGCCGTGACGAACCTGTCTTTAGCGATTGACCGGCGTGTCGCTGTCAATCTCAACTACACGGTCTCCGAATCCATCATCAACAGTTGTATCGAGCAATCGGGGATAAAAAAGGTCATTACGAGTACGAAAGTGATCGAGAAGTTGGGGCTCAAACCGAACGCCGAGCTCATCTACCTCGAGGATGTGCGCGAGAAGGCGAACTTGGGTGATAAACTCTCTGCGCTGCTCGATGCGAAGTTTCTACCGCTTTCATGGGTGTTCAAAAAGCTCAAGTTAAACGAATGCAAGGAAGAGGATCTTCTCACGATCATTTTCACGTCAGGCTCGACCGGGAATCCCAAGGGTGTGCCGCTAACTCTTCTCAACGTAGCATCGAACATCCAAGGGTTTAATCGTTACATTCGAGTTCTCGATAGCGATGGATTCCTCGGTGTGCTTCCGTTCTTCCATTCGTTTGGATTCACAGTAACGCTTTGGGGAGCCATGACACTACCCTCCTCCGCCGCCTATCACTTCAATCCCCTGGAACCGAGGCAGATTGGTAAACTCGTGCAAGCGAACAAGTCCACGGTAGTGCTCGGCACACCTACGTTCCTTCGAACCTACGCTAGAAAGATAGAACCTGAGCAATTCAAGTCTGTAGAGGTCGTGGTGGTTGGCGCTGAAAAAATGCCGCTGGAAATGTTCGACATCTTTGAGAAGCAATTCGGCATACGTCCGATCGAAGGTTATGGAGCCACCGAAACCAGTCCCGTGGCATCCGTCAATTTGCCTCCATCTCGAGCGACGACAGAAGATCGCGATGCTGGCTTGAAAGAAGGCTCGGTCGGACGCCCTATCCCAGGCGTTTCCGCTCGAGTTGTTTCGCTAGACGACGGTTCTGTGGTCAACACGTTCGTCCATGGCATGATTCAAATCAAAGGCCCAAACATCATGAGTGGCTACTTGAACCAACCTGAATTGACTGCCAAGGTCATCAAAGATGGATGGTACGAAACGGGCGACATTGGTTACATCGACGATGATGGTTTCATCTTTATCACCGGTCGACAAAGTCGCTTTTCGAAAATCGGCGGTGAAATGGTTCCTCATATCCAGGTCGAGGAGGCGATTATGGAGATTGTTGGCGACAACGACGGGAAACTCAATGTGGGCGTCGCAAGCGTTCCGGACGTAAAAAAAGGAGAGCGTCTGATTGTCCTTCATACGGAAATCAACAAAAGCCCCACCGAGATAATCAAGGAACTATCCCAAAAGGGGCTGCCGAATCTTTTCATCCCTTCTCCCGATTCTTTTATTCGCGTCGACGCGATCCCTGTGCTGGGAACCGGTAAACTCGATCTTCGCGGCTTGCAAAACCTCGCCAAAGAGCTCGCCAAGTAGTTGCGACTAGGACCTTTCAAATGGTGCGTCTATGAAGCCGGAACCACCATCGTGCCGCAACCGAGAGTCAGGGACCTAATAGCCTAATAGCCACCTAATAGCCTTAGGGCCTTGGGCTGCAATGCGAGGTACCGGAAGCTACTCGAGGGTCTTTCCAGGCTTGAATCCTATGGAGTGGGAATGCCAATATCGTTCCCGATTGCAGACACTCCTGGGCGGCCAAGATATCTGATTCGATGGCACAATCGATACGATTGCTACGTCCCAAAAACAACCAGTGGGTACGATTGCATTTATCAACTCCTCGAAATGAAAAAGAACCTAGGATCAAAGATTGATTGGAGCGATGCCTCCCGCTTCCTACCCCTTTGACACTCCACCGTGCAAATCAGAAGGTTTACGACCGAAGAAGCCCTGCAGCCCTGGATCGAATCCTGGCATCACCTTGCAGCCAAACATCCTTTTCGTCAACCCGACTGGCTTTTGACGTGGGCCAGGCACTATCTTGCCGAAACAACAAATCTGTTTGTGATCACAGCTATCGAGGACGGTCGACTGCGAGGATTGTTCCCTCTTTACATCGACAACCGCAACCAAACCCTTCGATTCCTGGGAGATGGACGCGTTTGCACTGACTATGCGAGCGTTCTATTCGACGAGCAATTCTTCGAATCCAATAGTATCGAAGCGATGGTGGATCACCTTCTCTTCGATCCCCAGACTAATGCGCTCTGGAACAAGATCCATCTCGAGGCTGTTGATCCCAGCAATCGTCTGCTTCAACGGTTCCGATCCACGCTACTCCAGAAGGGTGCGCATGTCGTTGATTCGAATCCAGCGAACACCTGGGTCGTAGACATCTCCGGTGGATGGAATGAACTTCTTGCGTCATTATCCAAAAACTCCAGGAAGGCATTTCGTAACCGCGCCGAGGAGCTTCAAAAAACTCGCCTGCGGTGGGTTCATGACGTAAATGATTTGAAGGAGTTTTTTCCTATCCTGATCGATTTGCACCAGCGTCGACGCGCCGCCTTGGGTGATGAGGGTTGTTTCGCAGATCCGCGCTTTGAGGCGTTCCTCAAGGAAGTGGCAACCAACCTACTCGCACACAATCAACTGCAAGCGTTCACGATTTGGCTGGATGATCAACCGATCGCTGCGGAAATTGGATTTCGATCCTCGACGCATTGGTATTGCTATCAAGCAGGAATCGAGCCGAACGCGATGGATCACCAGCCGGGCAAGCTGGCAAATATCCTGATTCTCCGGGACGCCGAGAAGTTTGGTATTCAGTACGTTGATTTTCTGCGAGGTGATGAACCGTACAAACAGCAATTGAAGGCGAACCCGACGCCACTCCAAGACTGGACCTTCACCCGACCAGGTGCGTTGGGGACGACCAGCTACTATTGGATGCTCAACAAGAACCGAATCAAGAACACGGTCAAGCGTTTGGCGACCCGCAAGTAGACCTCCTCATCTATCCCAGGGGCGATCATCCCCTACCAAGGTAGTTCGCGAATTGGTGTTCTCGTCCCCGTGGAGGGAAGGCTTGACTGAAACTTCGTACTTAAGATCGACCGAGAGCGTATACGTCGGTCGTCGATCTACTTCCACTTTGGAATTCTAGATGCCAGATTTGCAAGGCTTTCGATCCCTCTAGGAGTAGGAAGGAAATGATTCAACGTCATTCCTGCAGCACACGATTCTTGTAGCAAACTTCAGAATGATACTTTCGCAGCCCAGCATTGCTTCATTCTGCTTTTTAGGAGTGATTACCAATAGGGTTCGATCGGGATGCATCGGCTGGGCGAGCGGGTTAAACGAGCAATCACAACACTACCATCGATCCATCGACGAATACGCCCCAGCGCTATGGGCTGAAGTGCCCCCCATCATCGCGCTACCTCGAGGGGAAAAGGACTATCCAATCTGCCGCGATCGTACTCCTGGGTCTACGTACGCTCCGGTAGATATTTCATCGCCGCTCGCCTAAGATACTCAAATTCGTCTAGTTTCCCACTTAGGTTATCGCGCATGAACCGCACATTCCTGCTATCCCTCACCCTCCTGAGCAGCTTGTTCAGCTCCGTTCTCGCACAGGAGGTTACCAAAGTATCCGAGGAGTTTGTTTATGAGACTGCTCCGTTTCCGAGTTGCCACGCCTCGACGATCGCGCAAACCGCGGATGGTACCATCGTCACCGCATGGTTTGGTGGAAAGCATGAGAAAGCAGATGACGTCGGCATATGGTCGTCTCGATGGATCCAACAAAAGTGGACTACCCCTGTAGAATTAGCCAATGGCGTTCAGTACCAGTGGGTAAATCCTGTCAAGGACAAAGACCAACTCCAGCCGGCCAAACGCTATCCCACATGGAACCCCGTTCTATTCCAACCCAAAAATGGACCACTGCTTCTGTTTTACAAATGCGGTCCGAGTCCTAGATCCTGGTGGGGAATGATGATGGAATCCCATGACCAAGGGGTAACCTGGAGCAAACCCATTCGTCTACCGGAAGGAATTTTGGGACCGATCAAGAACAAACCGATCGAACTGGCTGATGGAACAATCCTTTGTCCCACCAGCAATGAATCCAACGATGACAAAGATGAATGGACCGTACACTTCGAAAGCACAAGGGACCTCGGAAAAACATGGTCGCGCACGGTCCCGCTGAACAACCCCTCCCTGGTCTCAGCAATCCAACCCAGCATCCTGCAATTAGGAGGGAATCAATTGCTCGCAATCGGCAGGAGCAAGCAGAGCAAACTGTTTCAGATCGAGTCTCCAAACCTTGGGAAGGATTGGGGGGAGATGACACTTATCGACCTCCCGAACCCCAATTCTGGAACGGATGCCGTAACTCTGGCCAATGGAAAGCATGTGCTCATTTATAACCACGTCACAAAGGAATCTTCCCAATGGGGCGGTCGACGGTCTCCACTCAACGTGGCGATCTCTGATAACGGGAAAGACTGGCGAACGGTCGCTGAGTTAGAAAACGAACCGAAGCAAGAGTTTAGCTACCCCGCTGTTATCCAAACGCGAGATGGTCGGGTGCATGTGACCTACACCTGGAAACGACTAAAGATCAAGCACGTGGTGCTGGACATCAAGTGATCTACGATCGATACATGGTGATCGATAGATCTCTCGAGGCGGCGATGGGCTACTCCGTCGGAACGCTGGCAGCGATAGCCGATGCGGTCTCCCTGGCCAACCGTATGCATTGGGGAATTCCTACTCCATCGATTGCGTTCCCGATCACGTGGATCTTAGGAGACTTTCCCAGGGCTTCGCGAATTTCAGTGACCCGTTGGCAGTGGCCGATCAAATACTGCGGCATGGCTTGATTCCATCGCACAAGCT
Source organism: Pirellula sp. (assembly GCA_040396935.1). Lineage (GTDB taxonomy): Bacteria > Planctomycetota > Planctomycetia > Pirellulales > Pirellulaceae > JBKCUI01. The sequence goes on along the minus strand of JBBAXA010000036.1, from coordinate 27,313 downwards.
TTTGCCAGCGCGGCGAGCGTCGGACCCCTAATAACTCAGCCGTTTCTTTCCTGGCGATCGCGAGCAACGATTCATCATCCTGTTCTAGTAATTCAGGTCGAATCGCTCCTCCCATAAAAACTCGAACGAGGACGGTATCTTCAGGGCATCGCCCCGGATACTTTTCGCTAGACAAGCTGATTGCCAAAGAGTCCCGGTGCTCGATTTTCGGGACCACAATTCCAAAACACATGGCTTCAGGGCGTATTTCCGACCTGGGAATCGCGAGAATCGCGACCGCCGAGGAAGCGTAGGGAATACTCTCGAGTAATCGGGAGGCTAAAGGATTGACCTCTTTTAGGAGTTCGGCGGCCCCCCATGAGGGGAGTGCAAGGCATACGTGCTCAAACAAAGATCCGTCGGTATCTGCACCGGTCCCTTCGAGCTTGTACCCAGTCGAGGCATTCACGATCCTTGTCACCTTGGTACCGTAGTGTTTGTTGGAACGCAATTGATTGGCGAGCTTGCTCATCCACCAATCCATTCCTTGCTTGGGCGCGAGAAATTGATCGTAACGAGCTCCACTCGCTTTGCGAGCAACGGCATCTGACGGCTGTTGACTAGAACGCTTCGCCATCGCCGCACGAATCAAGCCGCCATGGTTTTTCTCCATGGCAACAAACTGCTGCATCGTCGCTTGCATACTCAACGTTTCCGCACGAGCTGTGAAGATTCCGCCTACAATCGGCTCCACGAGTCGATCAAAACACTCTCTCCCCAAACGTCTTACAGCGAACGACTCGACACTCTCGTCGGTCGTCTCCTTTCTTTTCTCGACGAAATACTCCCCTAAGATTCGCAGGCGACCAGCGAAGCTTAGCAGTGGAGACTTCAAGACAGGAGCCATTTGCGTTGGCTGCATCAAGGAGAATCCGTTTGGTATCGGATAGACCTTTCCGTGAAAAGCTACCTGGGCAAAGCGATGCTTTGGATTGGGAGAGATGAACTCACCGCGCAATCCCATCTCCTCGATGAGAGCGAGTCCGTCAGGAACTAAGGTCGCGATATTATCCGCCCCTAGTTCGGCCAAATACTCATCGGAGCGAACGGTTTGAATCACTCCACCCGGTCGATCGGACGCCTCGAATAAATCGATTTCGATTTCAGGTCGGAATTTTTGGAGGTACCAGGCAAAGGAGAGTCCACTGATTCCGGCTCCCACGACAGCAATTCTCGTCACTCGAAAACTCGATTTCCTACAAAAACCATCACTAGAAAAAGAAAGCCATGAGAAACCAGCTTAAAACCTGACAACCGTCGGTTTGTCATGAAATTCCAAATTCCCACCTATACATTTCGGTATCAGTTTGATCTCCGATCCAGTCAGCTCGGCGTAAACCCAGCCCACCGGTTCGTTATCCGCAAAATTGTAACCAATGGCAGGGAGATTGATCCAAGAAAGATTGCCTTTGCGAACCACGCTCCATCGATGGGAGTGTCCGAACATCACCGCTTTCACATGCGAATGCTTTTCGCAAATCGCGAGCAGTCGTTCCGTATCCAAGAGATCACCATCTCCCTCTCCTAAGGTGTGGTGTACCATCAGAACCGTCGGCTTCGAATCCTCCTTGAGAGTTTCCACCAACCAGTCTCTCTGCTCTTGTCCGAGGAAGCCAGGTACCTTATCCACGTACATCAGCGAGTCAAGAACGATCCATCGTTGCGGTCCGAGGTCAGCAACAGTTACATGTTTTTTCCCTCCCAATGTGGCTACGTTGGACGATCCAAAAACGCTCATAAAGTTGACGCGATCGTCGTGGTTTCCCAGGGCGATGTGAAGCGGCATTTTTTTAGCGATTGGGTCCACCAATTGCTTCAAATTCTCATAGTCCCCCTTTTGCCCATTTGCACGGGCAGCATCGCCGCAGAGGAAGGCAATTTGGGCATCCGAGCTGATGATTTGCGGAATGATACTTTCCAAATTCCTGGATGGAGTAAAGCCACGATACGAATTGCTCCAATCCGTATGAATATGCGTATCGGAAATCAATGCGACCGAGTTATGGAACGCATTCGAGGAAAACGATACCCGCTGAATGACGAGGGAACCCACCAAAGAACCTGCCAAGCTCGTCAAAAATGATCTTCGATTGTCCATGATCTGCCTCTGCGTCGAGAAATGGAACAGTACCTCGCTTCATTCTATGTGAGCCGGGGGGAAGTGTTGAAGGAGCTTGAGGTAGGTCTGGTCGAAAATCGCTAAAGACTCGTGTCGCGACCCTGGGATTCCTTATGCATTTCAGCTCTTCTGTTTCGAGCGAGTATTCCGAATTGAGTACCAATCCTCTCTGTTTCTTTATGTAAAAAACAAACTGGACTTGCAGGTCAGGAGTTTCGAAACGAGAACCAATCACGTGCTCCATCCCTGGTTTCGATCCTTTTGTATCCTTCCTCCACGATCAGGCGAGCTACGCATCAACGCCCTAGAAACGGATGAAATCCAACAGGAACATGGATTGCATACTTACGCCGACAACTCGAACTTCCTCATCCGAGTGCAAGCAGCTCTTTTCCTGTCAGCACGATCACCCCGATCGTCGCTTGGACGGAAATTGATCATCCGTTGGGAGATAGCCGAGGGGATCCCCCCTCCTCCGCTCCGGGAGTAGAGGCAGGTTGATTCTCGGAGGCCTTGGAGCCTTTCCCTTTGGTCTTCCGAATGAAACCGCTCAAGTCCCTTATATCCGAAGCCGTAACATCATCGTCATTCTTCTTGAACTTGGTCAATTCGTGCCTCAGAATCCCTAGCAACGTCTGCAGCAGCACAACGACCATCGGCCCGATCAAAATTCCGATGGGGCCGAGCGCTTGAATGCCTCCCAAAACACTCAACAAAGCGAGCAGTGGATGCAACTGACTCTGCCCATGTAAGACCAACATTTTTACGACATTATCGATACTCGCGACAACCAAAACTCCCCAGAGGGCTAAACCAATAGCTGCACCAAATCTTTCCTCCCAAATCGCCAAATAGACGCAAACAGGAACCCATACAATCGCAGGACCAACAAATGGAATCAATGCGCACGTGCAGGTCAAAGCGATGAGAAGGACCAAAGAAGACATTCCGACAAACCAATACCCCAGGCCAGCCGTCACGCCTTGAAAAAGGGCGGACAACACAGTGGCGAGTACAATCGCCCGCGAGATCCGATCGAATTCACCCAGAAGCTCCAACTCATAGCGATCGTCTAGCGGACTGAGTTCCATAATGGAGTGAACCATCGCGGGCCCATCGCACAGGAAAAAGTATAGGGACACTAGCAAAATGCTCGCGCTGATTGCCAATCGGAGCAGAAAGGCTGCCGAGTCCCCTCCAAAGGAGAGCAAACGTGGACGAATGTAATCGATGATCGATGCCGTCATGTTCGCTGTTTGCTCACGGGAGGGGTTCGCCCATTCCTTAAGTATCCCGATCCACTCCCCTCCGGATAGCGTTCTTCGCGTATCGTTCCACTGTTGGCTGAGCTGAATGATTTCCTTTTGCAGTTCGACAATGTCATGAATCTGCTTCTCCTCGATCGGAGTGCTGCTAGCAATCGACTTTGTAAATCGATCGAGGGACTGATCGAAATTGGTTAAAGATTGATTCCATAACAAGCTATCCTGGATCAATTTCGATCGAGTCGCGGTAAGGACAGCAACGTCATCAGCCGTGAAACGCGCCTCGGAGATTCGAAACGATCCGCGAACCTCGTCCACCTTTTGGTCGAACGATTTTTGAAGCGCGGTCGCCTCCTCTTTGGTCGTGGCATTTTCCTGGCTCTGGAGCGACTGCGATTGCATCGCAATCAACTCATTCACCTGCGCTCGGATGGATTGAAACAGCGCGTCCAGCTCTTTTTGCAGACGAACGGCGTCTTCTTGTCGCGTGTAGCGTTTCTCCTCGACAAGCTCGCGCTCCACCGTTCTTTGAGTCGCATCGAAAAATTTCGGGATCACATCACGGGATAGCCTCTGAATCTCGCGAATGTCCCCCACGACGCGACCGGTTGGGGAGGTCAACTCGTCAAAGGAACGGTCGCTCGCTACCTCGGCTTGAATCTCGTCAACCTTGGCCTGAATCCCTCGCACCAGATCCGCATGAGGAAACTCTAGATTGAGCCACTTGTTTCTACGGAGCTTCTCGAGGCCTACGGCGATTCCGGTACCAGACAAATTCAAACCTCGCACCATTCCGGCCCCTTGAATGGCAGCCATAGACAGCACGAGTCCGGCCGGGATGAGTACGATCAAAAGGATGAGCGTCGTGGTGATGCCAGCCGCCAAATGGTCCCGCTCGCCTACTTTGGAATTGACCCAGCGATGGAGCGGACGGAACACAACGACCAAAACGGCTGCCAAAAATACCGGAACAAAAAAGCCGATCATCACCTTGTAGAACAAGGCACCTATGACGACGATGATGCCGAGTAATACGGCAAATGAGATGTATCGAGCCATGAAATCGAAAGTTTCCAAGTATTTCCTAGGTGAACACGTTTCCAGCTGATGTCGACTTACCTGCTGGTGGCCAGTTCCCGTCGATGGCAGATTCTATAGGAACCACGCCGATAACTCCACGCCTCGCCCTGCACTGGATCTCGATTGTTCGCCAACAATTCCATTCCTTCCCCGATTCCTAACGGAACCAAAAGACAACAGCGCTGCAACTATGGATGATGGGCAGGATTCGAAATCACCAGATCTCCCGACCAGCAAGTCGATGACGAAAGGCATCAAACGTTTCCTGAATCCCCTTTTACGCATACTGATCGCAAGTCTCGTCATTATTTTTTTGGCTTGGACGATTCGGAAGACGCTGATCGACCTGGAGCAGCATCAATCGGCGAGCTCGACGATCCGAGTGAGATGGCACTATCTCCTCTTGAGCATCGCTGTTTACATGGTCGGGCTTCTACCGGCAGGGATCGCCTGGCTACAAGCCTTGAAGGCTTTTGGCCAAAACCTTCCTCTTTGGCCAGCGTTGGAAGCCTATTTCTTAGGGCATTTGGGAAAGTACGTTCCTGGCAAAGCGATGGTCTTTGTCATTCGCGTTGGAAAACTCCAACCGCTGGGACTCGCCATTCGGCCTGGGATCGTCAGTGTATTCGTCGAAACGTTAACCAGTTTGTGCACCGGAGCTGTACTCGGTGCAGCCCTGCTTTACGCGCTGGATGTGCCCCCGTGGATTCGCTGGTCAGGCTTTGCTTGTATTCCATTTGCTTGCCTGGCGCTCGCGCCCCACTTTTTTCGCTTGGGGCTGCTCGTCGCTGCAAAAAGTAAAATAGGACGGCTTCCGCCCGCGATGCGAGACGCCTTCACTTGGCGGTTCATGCTCCGCACTTGCGGCTGGATGGTACTGGGTTGGCTGCTAAATGGAACTGCCGCATGGTTCGTCCTTCAGTCGCTGAGCGATTCGACGAATCTCGTCTCTCTGTCCGGTTGGATGACGTGCATCGCTGCCTACTGCCTGGCCGCCGTCGCCGGTTTTCTTTCGATGCTGCCCGGAGGAGCGGTTGTGCGCGAGCTGGTCATCACATGGCTACTCGCTCCCTTGGTAACGCATCCGATCGCACTGCTGGCTGCGGTCTTTCTACGCATTACCAACATCTGTGGCGAGTGCTTGATGGCCGGCGCTATCTCCCTGATCCGGTGGCGGAACGATCGTCTTCAAAAATCGAGTCGAACAAGCGATCCTTGAACCGAGAGACGTACTGAATCGTGACAAACCTTCTCTCGATTCCCAATCCCGATTCGAATAAAATCAAGAGTCGCGGACCGTCTCCCTACCCGACATCGATGTGCCGATTGCAGTAGCCGGCATGTTTCTTTCCTTTCGCTGCAGGCATTTGTAATGGATACAATGGCTGGGCCGTTGGCTTGATGCATGAACAGCGAGTTCTCGTTCCGAGCCCCTACAATTTCCTGAGACCCAATGGTACATCGACGAACACAACCCGAACAACGTACAATCCGTTTCTGGCACTTGCCAGATCTTGAGTTGCGAATCGCGAGGAGGGGCATGCGACGACGCTCCCGACGAGAGCGATCGTTTTCGAATGCTGTGGGCCATGGGGCTCGTAGAAAGCCTCCGGATCCGATGAGCTTATGCCTCTTGCCTCGTGTTTGTCTCTTCCTCGTCTTATTCGTAAGGCCAGTCGCGGCACAGAATTCGGCCGCCGAGGTCGAGAAAGCGTTTCAAACGCAAATCGTTCCATTCCTGCAGCGATACTGTGCGTCATGTCACAGCGGAAGCGAGCCGGAGGCCAAGCTGGATGTCGAGATATTCAAAGATCTATCCGCAGTCGCGAACAACTGGCAAAGTTGGCAAGCCATGGTTTCGAGGGTGCATGAACAAGAAATGCCTCCCAAGGACGCATCACCTCTTCCCGATGCCGCGCTGCGACAAGCGTTGGAGAACTGGACGACTCGTTACCGACGCTCCGAAGCAGAGAGGTATCGCGGGGATCCTGGAGTGGTCACGACGCGACGACTCAGCAATTCGGAGTTCAACAATACGATTCGCGATATCACGGGGATAGACATTCAGCCAGCAAAAGACTTTCCAGTCGATCCGGCCAATGAAGCTGGGTTCGACAATTCAGGAGAGTCGCTCACCATGTCACCGGCCTTGATTGCCAAATACATGGACGCTGCCAGACGCGTCGCAGATCATTTGTTGCTAACTCCCTCCGGCATACGATTCGCGCCCCATCCTGCGGTGACTGATACCGATCGAGATAAATATTGCGTCCAACGCATCGTCGACTTTTATGAGAGACAGCCGACCGACTTGGACAAATACTTCCTCGCTGCCTGGCAGAAGCGTCAGTCACCGCAGCTCGAGCTAGAGGCCATTGCCACTCGCAACGGAGTCAGTAGCAAGTACCTTCGAACGATTTGGGATTTACTGGAGGGAACCGATCAGCAGGCTGGCCCCATTGCCGAGTTGCGCGCCCGTTGGCAACAACTCTTGAGTCCAGGATTCAGCGGAGAGCCATCTCCGGAAATCATCCGCCAATTGACCCAGTTTTGTCGGGATCGCAGGGCACAGCTAGCACATCGCTTTACCAACCTCAAAGGGCCAGGTATGAACGGCGGCTCGCAACCGTTGGTGCTCTGGAAAAATCGGCAAATGGCTACCCACCGTCGTGCCTGCAATCCGAACGCACTCGATCCTGATTCCGCCGACTGTGCTTTAACGGACGATGAAAAGCGGATTTTGCGATCGACCGACACTCGAGTGGCAGAGGACTTAAGAAAATCCTATGCGTTGTTTTGCTCCATCATTCCCGATGCATTCTATGTGAAGGAACGCGGGAGAGCCCACATCGATGAAAAGGAATCGAATCGCGAAGGAAAAGGAAGACTGCTTAGTGCTGGATTCCATAGCATGATGGGCTACTTTCGAGATGACCAGCCACTCTGCGAGTTGGTTCTCAACGACGTCCAACGAGAGGAACTCGATCAACTCTGGAACGAGCTCGATTTCATTTCGATGGTCCCCGTTCGGCAGTACAGCGGTTTCATCTGGTTTGAACGTGCCGAATCCTCCTTCATCAACGAGGAGAAGTTTCATTTCGTTCGCGCGGAAGATCGGGCAGCCAATACTTCCGAAATGATTCAAAGATTCGGCTCCCTCTATCTCGAGAAGTTGCAGCAACGCTCGGCTGCCCCCGAGGTGATCGATGCCGTCGAGTATCACTTCCGCGAGATGGATCAGAAACTGCGTCGACTCGAGGACCAAAGACGTATCGCCGAGCCGCTCCATCTCCAGTCCCTTCTCGAATTTGCCTCGAAGGCCTTCCGTCGCCCCCTTCGAAACTCGGAGCTGCTCGCGATCGAATCTTTCTATCGCAAGTCCCTGCTGATACCCAATGGGAGCCACCAATCCGCCATCGAAGACACTCTCATTTCCGTATTGATTTCTCCTGCTCATCTCTATCGATGGGATTTGCAGAGTCGTACGGATCAGCCGGAAAGACTCGACGATTTCGCGTTGGCGTCTCGGCTGAGCTACTTCCTCTGGAGTAGCTGTCCCGACAACGAGCTCCTAACGCTTGCAGCGCAAGGAAGACTCAAGACCCCCGAAATCCTTGTCGCTCAAATGCATCGATTGCTTAGGGATAAACGCGTCGGGGGGATGGCTCGGGAGTTTGTTGGCAATTGGCTCGATTTCAGGCGATTCGAATCGCATAACGGAGTGGATCGCGGGGAGTTCCCGTCCTTCGACGACCAACTGCGTCAATCCATGTTTCTCGAACCTATCGAATTCTTTCAATTTCTACTCTGGAAAGAGGGTAGGTTACGGGAGTTGATCGATGCCGATCATCTCGTGGTCGACTCCTTCCTCGCTCGGCACTATGGACTCGATGTCTCATTCCCAGAGCCGAACGAATGGACGCAGGTATCGAATCGGAATTCGGTCTACCGCGGTGGGCTGCTGTCGATGGCCGTCTTTCTGACTCAAAATTCTCCTGGCCTGCGCACCAGTCCGGTTAAAAGAGGATACTGGGTCGTCCGCAAATTGCTGGGGGAGCGGATCCCGCCACCTCCCCCCAACGTACCGGAATTACCAGCATCCGAGCATCAGCTCGGTGAGACGACCCTGCGTGTCTTGCTGGCCCAGCATCGCGACAATCCGAGTTGCGCGAGTTGCCATAACCGCTTTGATTCCGCAGGGTTATTGCTGGAGGGTTTTGACCCGATCGGCCGTCCGAGAACCAATGATCTTGCAGGGCGAGCGATTGCAACCGATGCGATCCTGCCAAACGGGTATGAGACGCAGGGCTTGGATGGTTTGAAAACCTATATATTGAAGTACCGTATGGAGGACTTTCGAAGGCATTTCTGCGAAAGTTTGGCCTCCTTCGGACTCGGGCGAACCCTTATCCTGTCGGATGATCTTTTAGTTGAGGAAATGCTGGATCAACTTCGCGAAAATGACGACCGTATTACCGCGCCGATCGAAGTCCTCGTTCGCAGTTCCCAGTTCCTTTCCAAACGAGGAAAGAAGTAAAATGGGGACAGCCGTACCGCGGAATCCGTTCCTTTACCTAACTACCAATCGAATTGGAGAATTCCGATGACGCAATCCGTTTCATCGCAATCGCATGCAAACCGTTTCTCGCGCCGCCGCTGGCTGCGTGGATCTGGGGTGGTCGTCGGTCTGCCATGGCTGGAGTCTATTGCAGCCTGGGGAGAGGAAAAAACTTCGGCATCCACAGACGAACCATCGACTGCACCTAAGCGGTTTGCAGCTCTTTTCATGGCTTGCGGCGTTCATCCGGATCATTGGTGGGCAAAAGGGGAGGGGAACAGCATGGAGCTGAGCCGTTGCCTCCAACCCATGGAGCCAATCAAACACAAGTTGAATGTGATCAACGGATTGTTCAATAAGAATGCGACCGGGGTCGGCATTCATCCTGGACAAACGGGCAATATTTTATCTGGCGCAGCCCTCAAAAAGGGTGCTGAATTGAGAGGAGGTATCAGCGTAGATCAAGCGATCGCCAACGCGATTGGGCAGGACGATATCGTGCCGAGCCTCGTACTCGGTTGCGAGCAGCCCACCACGGGTTATCACGAAACCAATTTCTCGATGGCCTACAGCTCGCACATCTCCTGGCAAAATGCCACCTCGCCAGTCCCCATGGAGGTATACCCGTCGCTCGCCTTTGACAGCTTGTTTGAAAATCGGGGCAGTCTCAGGAACCAGAGTATCCTCGATCGGATCCTAGAGGATGCTACCGAATTGAAGCAGTCTGCTAGCAGTAGTGATCGCGCCAAAATCGATGAGTACCTGACGAGCATTCGGGAAGTTGAGAAACGGATCGAACGACAGAGAAAGAATGCCTCGCGAGCCTCGGAGCGATTTCGCCAAGATGGAAAGGATTTGTTCTCAATAGCCCGCCCAGACAACGGACTCCCAGAGGATATTCGAGAACATATGCGGCTGATGTGCGACATTATCGCCATGGCATTCCAGTCCAATCGTACTCGGGTCGCTACCCTCCTGCTTTGTCGAGACATTTCTGGATTGTTTTATCCATTCTTGGATGTCAAGAAACCCCATCATCTCGCTTCCCACGATGACAAATCCGACGAGTGGGAACGAGTCACGACGTTTTATTGTGACCAATTCGCGTATCTCGCCAAGAAACTGGATTCGATGCAAGAAGGGGCTACAACGGTTCTCGACAACTCCTGCCTCATGTTTGTGAACAATATGTGGTCTGGAAGCAAACACGATTCAACACGACTTCCGTTGCTAACCGCGGGTGGGTTAGGTGCGACACTTCGGACAGGCCAAGTGATGGATTTCGCCGATCGACCAGCAGACGATCGAAAGATGTGCAGTTTCTACCTATCGATTATGCATCGGATGGGTGTGCAAGCGAAAACGTTTGGCGATGCGGACCAAATGCTTCCCTTACCAGACGCTTGATCGTTAGGGACGCGCCCGGCGGGTTGTCAACACATCCCAAGTATACCACTCGGCGTAAAGCAACATCATCGGTAGCAAATAGAGTGCGAATTTCTTTATGGTCTCGATCCCCTGCAGATCAGGAAGTCTTGTCTCTAAGCCTTTCGTGAACGCAAAAACCAATCCGGTGTTCACCGCAAAAAGAAGACTGCTGACGATCGCTACCCAAAAAATGTAGAGCCCCAAACTTCGGAGTGCCCGCCGTTCCAGTTGCGGTTGATATTCCTGCGTTTCCATGGATGGCAACTACCTGAGTGGTTGGTATCGAATTGCGTGGAAAAGAAGCCCCTATCGCCAAATCGGCCTCAAAATCGATTGGGTGCATCTACTTGATTGTTTGCGACCAGGTTCTTCCCTAGTGGGCTTTATTTTAATGTATCAAGGTGCAAATCATAGATGCACACGCGCGTAGGCTGCTTCGCATTTTTTGTTTGTCGGTATCGCCGTTTCCACGTTCTTCTCGATGCCGTTTCCACGTTCCTTTCGATCCCTTTTCCGAATTTTTTTACCATGCGGAGAATGGCTGCTCGGAGGATAGCAAAGGAACGGCACTCAAAGCTCGTGTGCTTCGTGGCGAGCGGTCCTGTTCATTTGCTACGACCGCCGGCGCGACCGTAGTTTACTTGATCACGATCTTCTTCAGATTGTCATCCGGAACACGATCGATCAGTAGGTTGCGAGGATCGACCCCGGCCTTTTGCGGCCGTTCGTCGACGAGGAATTCGAATTCGTGTTTTCCTTGCGTGAGTTGTACTCGTTGGCGATGCAGGATTTTGCCATATCGTTTTCCCGATTCCGGTGCGGAAAACGCGCCGATTTCGACGAAGTCATTCATCTCAACCTCGGATTCATTCCCGGTCGCATCGGCTTTGTATTTCCTACATTCGATTTCGATCTTGACGAGATACTTTGCGTCGTCGGTCTGGGTAGCGCTGGCCTCCAAGGTTCGATTTCCAAAAAGGGTGATCTCTTCGAAGAGGTCGCGGATCAAGTATTGGAGTTCGGGGGGCGTCTGCTCGCGCAATCGATCGATCAAGGCATAAGCGTTCGGATAGGGAGGCCCCTTGTAGGCATACTGCTCGATAATCGATTTGAGGACTGCGTTGACCCGTGCCTCGCCGATCATTTCGGCGAGGTAATACAGCGCGATCCCACCCTTCTGATAATGGATGTAACCTTGATCAAACTCGACGGACATGAGAGAACGCTCTTTACGACGCTCAAATCCCCTAGCTCGAAGGTAGCGATCCATTTCATACCGCATGAATTTGTGGATCATATCATCGCCGTAATTCTGCCGCATGATCATCAAGGCCGTATATTGGGCGAGGGTTTCCGAAAGGAGTGTAGCCCCCTGCATACGCGCACCGATTACTTGATGAGCCCACCATTGATGCCCCATCTCATGTGCAACGACGTAGGTGACCATATCGATATCGTCCGGCCTCTCCAGGTTCGCAATGAATCCGATGGACTCGGAATACGGCATGGTTCCTGGAAACGCCTGGGCAAAGGATGCCACTCTCGGAAACTCGATAATCCGAGCTTGTTTGTGTTTGTAAGGCCCGAAGTTTTTCGAACAATACTCGAGTGTATCGCTGATCGCCTTGGACATTTTATCCACATTCCACCGGTGTTCCTTGTGGTAATAGACTTCGGTATCGACGTCTCCAACTTTATCTCGTTTGACTTCGTAGCGGGCGGAGATGAAGGAATAGAAATTCAGCGAAGGATGGTCCACTTTGTAACGGTAATAGCTGCGTCCGTTTTCGGTCCACGATTCGACGAGAGTCCCAGGAGCGATAGCTATCTGATCCGAGGAGGTGCTGATGATCGACTCGATATTGACCCAGTCGGAGTCCTCGGAGATGTAATGGTTCATGCAAAACTCGCCGCAATCCCTGGTCAATTCGGGTAATGGCTCGATCTCTGGCAGCCCATTCGCTTTGCGTCGCTGTGGATCGATCAGCCGACGATTGAGAGAGAAACCGAAGGATGGGGCTACAAAATTATTGAAAAAGGTTCCGTTTTGTACGAGCGACGCGTCCGATACCTCATTCTCGATCCCGCGCGTCTTGCTCTTGACCGTGAATGTCATTTCCCTGGATTCGGCCGGTTGCATGGGACTATCCAATCGGTAGGTGCGCATCGAGAGTCGGTCGTCATCCTCCTGAAGTAAAGCACCTGCGATCTCGATCGTGGTCTCGTAGTTGGGCATGACATTGAGATAGAGCAATTCAATCGGTTGATCCGATTTGTTTGCGATGACTTGCTTTCCCTTCATCACCATATTGCGAGTCTCTGGAAAGAGGTCGATGGCATATTGGATCGACTCAATACGAGGTTGCGGTGTACCCTCGAGATGTTGATATTTCGTCTCGTACTCCATCCGGCGTTTCTCCCGTTCGGTCGATCCGAGGAGCGTGTTGAGTACCATGGTGTTGTAACCCAACCAGCCGCCGATCCCCGATGCTGCGACGGCAGCCATTCCAGGTATAAGCCAATCTCGCGTGTGCAGGGAACACCATGCTTCTTTCAATCGCGAAATCCATCCCGACGCGGCGCCTCGGGGCATGAGTACCGTGCACAACCATAGCACGACAATGGCCACCGCACCCCAGTACGTTGCGAACCAAATTCGACTGGGTAGATAGGGAGCAATACCGAACATATCGGAGTAGGTGTAATCTGGCATCGCACCAAATCGAACCAAGAGGGTCTCCCACTTCAGCCATAGCCACAATTGAGTATTGAGGATAATAAAAAGGATGAGGAAGGCATAACCGGCATACTTGTTCGGTGCCAAAGTCTGGGCCAGAAAGCTCGCGACGGTCAGGAAGAGCATGTTGCTCCCGAACAGCACGAGCAACAACAGCACATAAACACCAACCTGGAATCGGTAGTATCCATAGATCCATTGATACAAACAACCGATGGCGATTGCTCCGACGAGAACCGCAAACAAAAGAACGACCATAGTGGCCAAACGCGATAGGACGAAGACACTGTTGGGTGCAGGTGTTGCGCCGATGATTTCATGCATCCGACTCTCGCGATCCCTCCAGACCAGGACTCCACCGAAGTAGGTCGCCAGAGCCACCGGGAGGATAACTAAAGAGCCCAGGATCCGCTCCACCATGTCGTAAGTCACCGGGAAATAGTAATTTCCATATCCGCTAAGGCCACTCAGAAAGAGATTTACTCCCGTATTCAACATGCAAAAAAGGAGAATGACGATAAACGTTGCACTTCCAACGACTGCTCGCAAATCGGATCGCAACAAGGAATACCACTGCGTAAACCATGAGGGTGAAGGAATGCGAATAGGAACAGATTGCATCTGCGTCGGCAGCTCGACTCCCTCGGATTTCTCCTCTACGAGCAGCGATTTCTTGGTCCGCCGCTGACCGCGAGCCTCAAAGGAGAACAAACTCCCCGCAACCCAGAAGATAACCAAGGAGACTCCCAAACAGATCACACGATTTCCAATCAACAGGGGAGTCCATGGAATCGGCAGCGAGTTGCGTTCGGCAACAGTCCAGTACTTGCTGGCAATCGCATACGGAGCCAACCCGAACGGATCGATGAGAGATGCTAGTACCTCGTAATCAAGCGCACCTGCAATGGTCTGAGAGATCGCATAGCAAATGAATACCAGCAACACGCCGAGGAATGAATACAACGTGTTACGGGTCACACTCGCGATGGCAAATACGATGGACCCGAATAAGAGAGTGTTGGGTATTACAAACACCAAGAACGGTTGCCAATGATGCCAAAAATAATCTTGCCCCCAACGTTCCGTGTCCGAACCATTCACCGCGTGGGCAGCGAGAACACCGAGCGAGATCCCGAGCGCCGGAAGGATTGCGATAACCGATGCACCAGCAAAACGCCCCGTGAGAAATCCCCATTTCCCTAACGGTTTACTAAACAGCAAGTCCGACATCTTGTTGCTGAAATCACGCGATGCGGACGAATCGTAGATCGCGGCTGCCATGAAACAGGTCAGAACTCCGGCGGTTGCGTACCACAGTGCCACCGTATAAGGCGCGTTCTTGTGTGCACTCGAAGTCGCGGCTCCTATCTGAACACTATCCGAACCTGCAGCGAGCCCAAACATGATCGCGATGGCCGCGATAAAAACATAAATCATCCAACCACGTAGCCAATACCCAATCTCAAAACGAAAGAACTCTCGAAACATGATTCACCTAAGCCCGCGACAGGAAGGAAAAGAACACATCTTCCAGATCGGGCTCCGATGGCCGAAATCCATGGTCGGGCTCCGACTCGCTGTAGATCCGAACATAAGGGCTACCTGCAACCAATTTGGTCGAAAGAATCGGATACTGCCAAGGACGCTCGACCAATTCTTTCTTGGTCATCGTCCTGGCCCAAACGCGCCCCGAAAGCTGTTGCTCAGCATCCGATGGCGATCCGTGAAAAAGGAGCTTGCCGCAATGGATGATCGCCATGTTCTTACATAGCTCTTTGACGTCCTGCACGATATGCGTTGAAAGAATGACGATGATGTTCTCACCTACCTCGGCCAATAGGTTGTAGAAGCGGTTGCGCTCCCCAGGGTCCAAACCTGCCGTGGGCTCGTCCACAATCAGCAACTGCGGATCACCCAATAACGCTTGGGCAATACCAAACCGTTGACGCATCCCTCCAGAGTACGTGCTAACCGCTTTGTTACGAAACGAACTCAGGTTCACACGTTCTAATAAAGTCTCCACCACGAGCTTTCGATCTCGGGCGTTGGAACCGACCCCTTTGAGAGCCGCCAGATGTGTTAGTAGCCTGACTGCGCTCACCCGCGGATAAACGCCGAATTCCTGAGGCAAATAGCCGAGTATCTTTCGCAACTCAACCCGATCTTTCAGGATATCGATCCCCCCAAGCAACGCTGACCCAGAATCCGCAGTCTGCAATGTGGCGAGGATCCGCATCAGCGTTGATTTTCCTGCTCCGTTAGGGCCGAGCAAGCCAAACATTCCGGTCGGAATCGTCAGGGAGACATTATCCAACGCACGAATTCCGCCAGGATACGTCTTGGACAAACTTTGTATTGTGAGTTGCATCAGTCACTCCGATCGCCAACGGGGATAGAACTCATGAAACGGCTGGAGTCTCAAGATTCGCAGATGGAGCATCGATCTTGGTTTTCCGGCAAAAACGAGTCACAACGCTCCGGGATCGACAGATTCTTAGCGATTCATTCCATCTCGGACAGTAGTCTAGAAGTCATCCGAAAAAAGAACGAGGGGTGTCGTGACGGTCTCCAGAACCGTTTCCCCCTAGGACCAGCAGTATCCTGGTCCGCGGCAGGGATTTTCGTAAAGGCCACGGGATCTTTCCAATGGTAGAAAAGACGTCGTTGGCTGAGGGCTACCTATGGTCGTGCGTTACGAGTCTAAAAGCTTTATCCGGAAACACGGAATGCTCATCCATTGGTAAAAAAGTCCGAAGGAGAGCAATCCCATCGACCTCAAGCCGCTCGTTTGACCGTTCGGGACTCGGTTAACCCCAAAGGTAGAGCGAGAGGTTGGTCGTCTGTGACGACGACTTGAATTGCCAAATGTCGAGTAGCGTTGAGCAGAATAGGACTCTTTAAATTGGCGGTTAGAGCAGAGCCGGATTTGCTTACCACGCAGAGAAAATAGACCAAGTCGTCCGAATGGAGATGCAGCGACGTCAAATCCCGTTTGAGGACGTGGGCTCGGTAATTCGGAAAATAACGCTTAGGACTCACCACTGGGATAGCCACGTTCGCCAGCGCCACGGCTTGAAGCCAGGCCACCTGACTATCATCGTCGGTCGACAACAACACCCAATGACGACAGGTTTCAAATCCGATAAGCCCATGTGGCATCAACAACATGTCTGAATGATTGATCTCAATTTTCCCAAACCGCGAGGACTGGATTTGCATGTTGACACCGTGGACCAAAAATCAGCCGATATGCTACAATCGGTTTCTTCGGCGAGTTTGCTCGGCGATCGTGAGTGTATTTGCCCGATCTTTAGCTTTTTCCTTCAGTCTTTCCCCCGGACGCCCAACTGGTAACCCCACCTAACCAATGAGTGATAGCAATCTTCCAAAACGAATTGACGACCTTCGCGTGAGGCTCGCACCTTTGCGAGACGGTCTTTGACCTCCCTAACAAGTTG
>JBBAXA010000036.1:0-10529 GCA_040396935.1 Pirellula sp. | reverse complement strand
CAGTTGGAATTGCAGTCGCTGCTCAACGGTGCGAATGATGCCTGCGGTGCAATCCTCTCGGTGCATGCACGGGAGGGAGGACTCGATGCGAACGATTGGGCCGAGATGCTGCTGGGTATGTACGCGGCATGGGCCCAACAGAATGGTTACACCAGCGAAATCGTAGATCGCTATGACAACGAGGGGGCTGGGATCACGCAAGCGACGATCATCATCCGAGGCCCGTTCGCTTATGGATATTTGAAGGGAGAGGAAGGAATCCACCGACTGGTTCGGATCAGCCCTTACAACGCAGAAGGAAAGCGACAGACGAGTTTTGCGGCAGTGGATGTATCCCCTGAAGTCGAGGACAATGTCGAGATTGAAATCGACGAGAAAGATGTTCGGGAGGATGTCTTTCGCGCTTCTGGCGCCGGTGGGCAACACGTGAATAAGACCAGTTCCGCAATTCGATTGACACACAACCCTACAGGAATTGTGGTGCAATGCCAAAACGATCGCAGCCAGCATAAGAATCGCGCCCAAGCCTGGAAGATGCTACGAGCTCGTCTGGCTCGGATCGAAGAGGAAAAACGGGAAGCGGAAATTGCGGCGAAATATCAAAACAAAACCGTAACCGGGTTTGGCTCCCAGATACGCAACTATTTCCTTCATCCGGATCAACGGGTCAAAGACTCGAGAACCGGCTTTCAAATGGGGAGCTTCCATGCGGTGCTGGGGGGGGATATCCAGGGATTCCTGGATGCGTTCCTCAAACATCGCATGGTACACTCGACCGAAGCTTGAGTCGCGTTCTCACCCCTCAAGCGCGTTTACCTACGCTCCCATCTATTTTTCAGGATGGTGCATGAAAACCGTTCCTTCATTCTTCCTCGAAATCGTGGACAGGGTCAGCGACGTCGTCGCTCGAGAATAAACCATGCTGGCTTTGGAGAGTGGTCCCATCCGGTGCGAGTTTCATCGTCAATCCGATCGATTTCAGCACAGCCTTCTCGTTCGGATAGACGAACGATGGGTACCCGTACTGCACTCGATCGAAGGTACGGCCGATGATCTTTGGCCTGCGAGTCCTCCGTGGCAACAATTGGTCGAGGAACTCATCGGCAGTAACCAACAAAGGGTACTGCTCGGAGTAGGACTGAGCGGAAGTGGTCATTGGTCGATCGCTGTAGAACCGCTCAGCTCTCGTCCTGGCCTCCATCTGGATGTCGCTTGCAAAAGCCACAAGACGCCGACGTTTCTCGGAACGACGTTTCGTATCGAACCCAATTGGACCCTTCTCCAGTCCCTGAACACGCCCACGGAACTAAGAATTGCTTATGAGGGTACTCGCCGGCTCCTTGTCTTGAGGTCAAAGCATGGAACTTTTCATCGCCTAGGAGAGGATCAAACATATACAATCCAACTGTGTCCGAAGCCGCCCGAGACAGGAGTTGTGACTCGGCGTTGGTCCATGGAAACAATGCTCGAGGACGACCCTCGCTGACGGTTTTGTCGAAGATGCGGGCATCGATGGTCTCTCCGCTTCCTTAAGAATCTGAGTTCCTCGAGCAGTGCGTATCGAAGGATACCAAGGAACTTCTTTCTGTCTAAATCCTTTTGAACATCTTGTCGAGCTGCTCCCTGGAAAAGAACAACGCCGTGGGGCGACCATGAGGGCAATGGTGAGTATCGTGGTACAACGCTCGCTGCGAGAGCAGCGATGAAATCTCCTGCTGCGTAAGCCTGTCTCCGGCTTTAACAGCAGCCTTGCAAGCGATCATGTTCATCAGCTCGTCGAGGCAATCGCGAACGTCCGGCTTCTTACCACCTTGCAATAGGGGCTCCATGACTTGACGCAGGACTTCTCCCGCTGAGATACCTTCGAGAAGAGCGGGGTAGGAAGAGACGATAATCGTATCACCACCAAAAGGTTCAATGACAATCCCGATATCGGAGAGGAGATCTTTGAATTCCAGAACCAACGCTGTTTCCTGCGGAGACAGGGTGATTGTCTCGGGAACCAGCAAAGGCTGTACTTCCAATGATTTCGACAAAACCTTCGTTTTGATTTGCTCGTAGAGGATACGTTCGTGGAGCGCGTGTTGGTCGATGATGGCCATACCATCGCCATCTTCCGTCACCAAGTATCGATTGTGGATTTGAAAACCGATGGATGGCCGACTCCCTTCGAAGTCATGGACCGCAGCATCATCGGTGGCAATTGCGGTTGGCGATGGCTCGTCCATCAATGCGATGGAGCCGACGTCTTGCGAGGCCGACCAAGCCTGGGCATCGGCTGGCAACGGATTCGTTGAACCGCTACGGTCGTGACCCGAGAATGGATCCGTAGCGACCGTTCGCGATGGGAGCGACGGGATTCCTCGTCCCGAATCGTGAAAAGGTCTGAAATCAGGTACATGGTGGGGAAGGGTCGCACTCGATCTCGCCCACTCCATCAGACTACCCTGCGATCCTGGACCTGTTTCCGATAATGGTTTGTAGTTCGGTTGCGGGGATCCATGATCTTCATCGGTACGGATTTTGGCTACGAGGTCACTGTTAAGGAATTTACTTCGCAGGCCTGAGAGAAGTCGACTGTAAATCGCGCCGCTGTCCTCGAATCGGACTTCTACCTTGGTAGGATGCACATTGACGTCAACCGTTTTGGGATCGATATCGATATGTAAAAAACAAACGGGCATGCGACCGACCATTAGCAGGCCGCGGT
Organism: Pirellula sp.; assembly: GCA_040396935.1. Lineage (GTDB taxonomy): Bacteria > Planctomycetota > Planctomycetia > Pirellulales > Pirellulaceae > JBKCUI01. The sequence goes on along the minus strand of JBBAXA010000036.1, from coordinate 7,819 downwards.
AGGCTTCGCCGAGCGAGTGTTGGAGCGACTTGTCCCGGATGTAACGACCGTTCAGAAAAAGATACTGCATTCGATTGTTGCTGCGCGATACCGATGGATCCGCGACAAAACCACGTATTTTGACTTGTTCGTCTTGCTGATCGATCGGCAACAAGGCATCGGCTACTTCGTCGCCGAAGAAACTACGGATGCGTTCCACCCATCGGTGCGTCGGCGGCATGTCATGCACGACACGATTTCCGCTGTGCAAAACCAAATGCACTTGCGGGTACGCAAGTGCAACTCGGGTGAACGCCTCGACGACATGCCCCATTTCGGTTTGAGAGCTCTTCAAAAATTTCCTACGCACGGGCGTATTAAAAAAAAGGTGTCGAATCTCAAGGGTCGTTCCGACAGGTCCCGAGCACGGTTTCACTCCATCTTGTTCCCCACCTCGAATGGTCAATTCGAATGCACTGTCGGATTCAGCCGTACGGCTTCGGAGTGTCATGTGACTGATTTCCGCAATCGATGCGAGCGCTTCACCGCGGAATCCTAGAGTCCGAACATCGAAAAGATCCTCATCGGATTTCAGTTTGCTCGTTGCGTGGGGTGCTATGGCAAGCGGTAACTCATCGGCAGCGATCCCGCAACCGTTGTCGGTGATCCGAATGAGCTCGATCCCTCCCCCCTCGATACTGATTTCGATATGCGTTGCACCGGAGTCGATGGCATTCTCGAGAAGCTCTTTCACGACGCTCGCCGGGCGCTCAATCACCTCGCCTGCCGCTATTTTATTGACGAGCCCCACTGGTAGTTTTCGTATCGTCGGCATCGACCTAAATCCTTTCGCTAGAAAACATCCGTCTTCGATGGTTCAAAACTCAACGTGTTTTGGGAAACGAACGTATCGATTGGCCATCTCTTGTCATCGATTTGGAATCCATCCCTGCACGGATGGTCGATCCGTCAGGAAGACAAAAGGCTGGTAAAATCGTTAGCCCGAGTGCCGGCTCCAGCCTAGATTGACTAATGGTCATTAGAGTACAAAAGAAATGCCAGGTGCGATATGGTGGGGGGAGCGAAATGCGTTCTGGCTCCTTTGGGTTTGCGTAAAAACAACTATAATAGAAATCCCTCCGCGGTCCTATAAATCGAAATCTGCATCGTGCTCGCTAGATTTCGGCGATTGACTGCATTTGAAATTCTCGCCCAATCCACGAGAGCCAGCACGGCCATCCACGAATTCCCCATGATCACGATGAGGACATCTATATGCAAATACGAACCGTAGGAATGAGTCTTTTCATGTGCGTCCGCGGGCTGGCTCGCTCGTGGACGATCATCCTCGCCCTAGGCGCACAGGTTCTTCCATTCGGAGCAAGCGGCCTGGCACAACAACCCTCGACGACCAAGCAGGAATCTTCTTTGGATCAGCTTTACGAACCCCGCGAATTTGTTGGAGAGAACAAACTCACGCTCAAGTATCGACTGCTGAAACCTATCGGTTATACCTTCGGTAAAAAGTATCCTCTGGTCGTTTTTTTGCATGGTGCGGGGGAGCGAGGAGATGACAACACAATCACCCTGAAGCATGGAGCCAAGGAGTTCGCCAACGAGGAACGCCGAAAACAGTATCCGTGCTATGTGCTGATCCCCCAGTGCCCCAAAGAAAAGAAGTGGTCGAATACGGACTGGTCCAAGGAATCCAGCAAACAGCCCGAACAAGCGAGCGAATCCTTGGCACTGGTCAAGGACCTCATCGATGAGATGGTGGAGAATGCTGGTGTCGATGCGAATCGAATCTATCTGACAGGGCTCTCCATGGGTGGCTATGGCACGTGGGATGCAATCGCTAGATATCCGAATTTTTTTGCGGCGGCAGCTCCTATTTGCGGAGGAGGTGATCCGTCAACCGTGGATCGATTTAGCCGACTACCCATTTGGGTCTTCCATGGTGCAAAAGACCAAGCGGTAAAAGTCACCCGAAGTCGCGACATGGTGGAGGCACTCAAGAAAGTCGGTTCAGGTGTCAAATATACGGAGTACCCAAACCTGGAGCATGATAGCTGGACACCCAGCTATGCGAATGCGGAATTCTACGCGTGGCTCTTTGCCCAACAAAAATCGACTGTTTCAGAATAAGGATGGCGATGAATTCAATATCGTTAGAATCGACTTTGAGATTTTCTAGCGCACGATCGATCTTACTACGTCAGCTCCTTATGGTTCGGATCCTACCGGGACTTCTCCTCGTTCTTTCAGTTGTCTGGCCCAATCCCTCTGCGAATGCGACGGACAGGATCGTTCAGTTTGACAAGGATATCGCCCCGATCCTGAGGTCACACTGCCTGGAGTGCCACGAAGGAGATAACGCCAAAGGCGGGTTCCAGGTCAATGATCGGGATGCATTGCTCGGTTACGTGGAACCCGGCAACAGTGGTGGGAGTTCTCTCTGGACCGATTATTTGTATCAGCCTCCCAAGAGTGAGTTGGAAGATAGTTTGGTGATGCCCCCCGATGGGCCACTATCCGCTGAGAAATTAGCTCTTCTCAAACTATGGATCGACGAAGGTGCTGAATGGCCGGAAACCTTGGCGATTTCAGCTTCCCCTCAACCTGCGGCCATGGAAACTGCTTCATCCCCCTCCATCCAAAAGTGGGAAAAGGCCTATCGAGCGATCGGCTATTTTCACCCAGCGTTGGTTCACTTTCCGATCGCTCTGTTTTTCCTGGGGGGTGGATGCGCCTTTCTCTCTTACTTCTTAGGCAGTCGGTGCAGAAGCATGGCTTTCCATTGTTTGTGGATCGCCGGTTTATCTTCCATCGTCGCGGTGATCATGGGATGGTCCTTCGCAGATCTGCGAGGTTACCCAGCCTGGGACAAACCGATCGATGCCCAATCGACGCACGAGGAATTCACTTTCTTCTACCACCGTTGGCTGGGAACAGGTACCGCAGTCTTGAGTTTGATCCTCATCTTCTTCGCATTGATCGATGCGCGGTCCAAATCGTCAGGTGCCGGCCATATCTGGAGGCTGGGAGCGATCCTATTAGCTGTTCTCGTAGGGATCGTTGGGCACCAAGGAGGCGAACTCGTCTACGGTGATATCTTTGAAAAGGCTTGGGAGCAATTCACGAAGGAATGAACCGTGCCTGCTGAACTTGTTCGGTAGGTTTTGCTGAATGAGAAGGATCTTTCGGTTGCTCGCAATGGAGCTACGGTCCTGAGCAAACGGGAGTCAATATTCCTGTCCAGGGAGCTTGAAAGCCGCAGAAGGAACGCATAAAACTGTGCGAATTCGATGGCCAAGGGAGCAGGTTTTTCCCTCTCTTAGGCTTTATGTTCGGCGCCCAATCGTTTTTCCTTCTAAGCATAGAGTTGGTGATCTTCCATGGCCGGTACTGGACTTGATAGTGGCCTCGTAACCAAAGATAACGTAGCGAAACTTTTGGATTTGGCTCTTGATGCGGGCGATGGTTTGCTGCGACTGACGCCGACTTGGGTCCCTCGCAGTTTTCTACACCCAGGCCGACGGATCAAACTCTACCCCGGCGATCTTTATGCATTTGGTGCAGATCGAGGCGGGATCGACGAGAGATGGTTTTCGTCGACAACCGAGGCGGCCAACGAAGGGCGTGTTTGGCATGAAGGGTTGAGCTTCTGCTTGTTCGAAGGGAAGAAGTTTCTTCTAAAGGATGCCGTGGCAGAACAGGGGAATCGATTGGTCGGCAATGCCATTTTCAGCAAGTACAACCGGTGGCCGGTGTATTCTAAATTCTTTGATAACATGGGACCGATCCCGCATCATATGCATCAATCCCAGGAAGATGCAAAACTCGTCGGGCAGGAAGGAAAGCCGGAGAGCTACTACTTCCCGCCGCAATACAACAACGTCGATAACAACTTCTCCTACACGTTCATGGGGCTCGAACCGGGTACGACAAAAGCCGACCTCCGACGTTGCCTTGAGAACTGGAACAAGGGAGACAATGGAATCCTCGATCTCTCTCGAGCCTACCGTCTGAAGAGAGGTACTGGTTGGCTCATTCCCCCAGGCGTTTTGCATGCTCCAGGCTCTCTGTGCACCTATGAGCCTCAATGGGGCAGCGATGTGTTCGGGATGTTCCAGTCGATTGTCGAGGGACGTTACGTTCCTTGGTCCCTGCTCGTGAAGGACATGCCCAAGGACAAGCACCATGATCTTGATTTCATCATGGGTCAGTTGGATTGGGACAAGAATGTCGACACCCACTTCAAGGACAGTAACTACATTGAACCTATTGTAGATAAGGACAAGTCTGGCCCTGGGTATACCGATCGCTGGATTGTTTACGGAACGATCGATGGCAAGCAGCTGTTCAGCGCGAAGGAGCTGACCGTGGAACCTGGAGCAAAGTGCATCCTTAAAGAGAATTGCGCCAGCGGATGGATTACGGTGCAAGGCAAAGGAAGGATTGGGAAACTCGCCTTGCAAACACCTGCGATGATTCGATTCGGTGAGAACACGGAGGATGAGGTTTTCATCAGCTACCACGCAGCATCGAATGGTGTCGAGATCGAAAATACGGGCTCCGAACCACTGGTTGGGCTCCGCTACTTCGGTCCGGACGCCCATCCCAACCTTCCCAAAAATGGTGCGTGGAAAAATCAGTAGTGCAGCAGCCGTTGCGCTGCAAGGTCTCGATCCACCTCAAGAGACCATTCGTACACAATTCCCTTGTATAATCCCCAAAACCTTTCATCACCCCTTTCTCGATAGATCGCACAAAGATGTCCAAATTGAAGATCCATAACGCAATGTGGCCCGGATTGGTTGGCAAAGGAGATGGCCCCGGCCAGGAACCTGCAATCAGTCTGAAACATATGCTGGAATTGACCGCGGCTGCTAATGTGAGGGGGCAGAAATTCGATGGAATCGACTATTTCCTCTTCTTTCCACATACCGATCCGAACGCTAGCGACGAAGAACTGCACAAGATCGCAGATCAAATTGCGAGCTATGGATTCTCGGTAGGTTCCCTAGTCGCACCTGTTTGGGGTGGCACCGTCGGTGACACGGCCATGGGGGACGAAGCAGCCCGGGAGAAATTTCTATCTGCCGTCCGTATGGCGTGCAGGATTGCGAATGTCTTCGAAAAGCACGGTGTTCGGAAATATGGGGTCATCCGAATCGATAGCGCGGAATTCGGAATCGAAAAATGGAGAGCCGATAAGTCGGGAAATACCAGAAAGATCATCGAAACGTTCAAACAAGCGGCAGCGATCGCCAAGGATTCAGGACAACGCCTCGCAGCCGAAGGCGAGATCTGCTGGGCCGGAATGCATAGCTGGCGAGACATGCTCGATGTTCTAGAAGGGGTCGGCATGCCCGAAACATTAGGGTTTCAAGCGGATTTGGCGCACACCTACCTCTATTTGCTAGGATACAACGCTCCGGAATACGCACTCCTCAAAGAGGGATACAACCAGGAAGAGTTCTACGCTGCCTACGAAGCGATGACGGACAAACTGCGACCGTGGACCATCGATTTCCACGTTGCCCAAAACGATGGCCATGTGCATGGTGCTGGCTCGCACGATAAAACGGGGAAACATTGTCCAGCGGATGATCCCAATGGAAAACTGGATATTGTTCGCTGCTCCAGCTACTGGTTAAAGGATTATCAAGCCCGTGGGATTCAACACATATGCTGGGACGGCTGTATGTTCCCCAACGCGACGCTCGAAAAGCCGGAGACCTGGAATAGTATTCTCGATGTCATGATCAAAGTACGCGACTCGGTCTAAGGACGCATCGCCCCTGTTTGCTTTCCTCCCCCATTCACTCAAACCACAAATAGTCAGATTCATGAAAGAGCTTCGCATAGGAATGATCGGCTACGGATTCATGGGAAAAGCCCACTCGAATGCGTACGCGCAAGCAAACCATTTCTTTCCCTGTGAATACAAACCTGTTCTTAAGGCACTTTGCGCCCGTAACGCGGAGAAGGCATCGTCGTTCGCGAAAAATTGGGGCTACGAGTCCATCGAGACCGATTGGCGAAAACTAATCGCGAGGAGCGATATCGATGCAGTGGATATCTGTACGCCCAACAATATCCATAAGGAAATCGCGATCGAGGCGGCCAAGGCAGGGAAGATGATTCTCTGCGAAAAACCTCTGGCGATGAATGCCGCCGAGGGAGAGGAAATGTGCCGCGCCGTCGAAAAAGCAGGAGTTGCCAACATGGTTTGGTACAACTACCGACGCATTCCAGCGGTCACGTTGGCAAAACAAATCATCGACTCCGGCAAATTAGGCCGCATCTTCCATTACCGAGCAAACTTCCTCCAAGATTGGACAATCAACGCCGATGTTCCCCAAGGCGGCACTGCGACCTGGCGATTGGATGTGGACGCCGCGGGAAGCGGAGTGACGGGCGACCTTCTTGCCCACTGTATCGACACGGCTATCTGGCTCAATGGAAACATCCATGACGTCGCCGCCGTCACGGAAACGTTTGTGAAAGAACGTGTTCACGCTGAAACGGGCAAGAAGCAGCCGGTTGGGATCGACGATGCTTGCAGTTTCTTCTGCCATTTCGATAACGGTTCCCTGGGACTATTCGAGTCGACGCGTTACGCTCGAGGCCACAAGGCTCTCTACACTTTCGAAATCAATGGCGAGCATGGAAGTTTGGGGTGGGATCTCCACGACTTGCATCGACTCAAATACTTTGACCATCGAGATGAGTCGATCGTTCGTGGTTGGAGGAGTATCCATGTATCGGACGGCGATCAACCCTATATGGGAAATTGGTGGGTGCCCGGCCTACAAATCGGCTACGAGCATTCTTTCATCCATCAAGTTGCTGACTTCCTCAAGAGCCTGGAAACGGGTGAACCGGCCCATCCCACTTTCCGAGATGCACTCGAAACTCAGAAGGTTTGCGACGCTGTTCTGGCAAGTGCTAAGAACCGAAATTGGGCCAACGTCTGACATCGTAGCCCCTCTGAGGACAAGTTGCATATAGTAACGCGTTCAGTAACGGCCGTAGCTTGGCACGTGCCTTAGCACCGCGCGTGGCGTGCTGATTGGATCTCATGGTGGTCACCGCTCTGGGTAGCACGTTCAGCAACAGTATCTGGGTAACACGTGTGACACGCCCCTGAGCAACGCACGTGACGTGCTGATTGGATCTAATGGTGATCACCACTTTGGGTAGCACAATCAGTAACAGTATCTAGGTAACACGGGTGGCACGACCCTGAGCAACGCGAAGGGCGTGGGTTGGCATGTGCATGGGAGATAGCAAGGTGAAGCTGGGGGACACGCCCCTGAGTAACATATCGTTGGTATGTCCCTGAGCAGCGTATTGGGTGGCTCTTCCTTGTTGGGTGGCTTTTCCTTGAACGCCGTGCCGGGTGGCACGACCCTGAGCAACGCGAAGGGCGTGGACCGAATCGACCGGGATACCGGACTGCTCCCGCACTACCGCTTTTAGTGTTTTTTCGCACCGGGGTGCTCGCGCACTGGTCGCTACTATAGTGAGCGGAGAAACGCTAGCTGCCTGGTGGCGCGATATGACCCGCCGCAAGCTTCAGCACGCCCATCGGAATGTTTCTAAAAGTCCTTCACACATCCCGAAGTCTTTTATGTCTCGACGCAGCCCTCTGCCATGCGGTGGCGAATAGACACCGCTTTGGAATGCGGATTGCGGCAAAGCGTTTTGGATCGCCGAAGCCCTTTGGAGTGCGGTGGCGAATAGACACCGCTTTGGAATGCGGATTGCGGCAAAGCGTTTTGGATCGCCGAAGCCCTTTGGAGTGCGGTGGCGAATAGACACCGCTTTGGAA
>JBBAXA010000035.1:10685-62264 GCA_040396935.1 Pirellula sp. | reverse complement strand
TGTTCTATGCCGATGGACAAGCTGCCGTACTCGATATCGTTAAAGCGATCAAAGCCCTTTAATGAGTATCGCTTCCAGCATGAGACTGGTTTCTCAAACATGGCACCCATCCAAGGTGAAGTTGTCGCAACGGGCCTCGGAGGGAATTACTGTCGGTCCAGTTCGACGGTTTTTGCTACATACAAAACAGAGTCCGAGTCGAGGTGGTTTTGCTGCACTAGAATATTCATCCCGGTAGGGATGGTTGACGGGCATGGATAAATCCTCCAACGATCCACTGGTGGAGCGACGAAATTCCGTTCCGTCGGTTGTATTGTTGCTTCATGGATCCGTTCCATCGCGTGGTATTGCATTTACCCCAAACTAGTTGATCCATTGGTCGAAAGGATAAAAAATGTCTTCTCCACTAAATCGCAGGTCGTTTGTACAGGGAATTGCTGCACCCTTTGCGTTGACCTATGCGTTCGAATCATCGTTATTGAAAGGTGCCTGGCCCACACCGCAGGACGCGGGTTCCAAGGTATCGCTCGCTCCACTACATCGCTTTGATCGAATGACTCAGGAATGGTTAGTGGATCAAATACGAGACAAGGAACTCGAAAGGAAAAATAAGTGGGAAGCGATCAAGACCACGGAGCAGGCGCGGGCGTATGTAGACTCCTGTCGAGATCGAGCGAAGATCATTTTTGGACCAGAGCCCGAGAGGAACCCACTCAATGCCAAGGTCATGAAGACCGTGGAGCGAGACCAGTATCGCATCGAGAACATCGTCTTCGAAAGTCGACCTGGGTTCTGGGTGACCGCGAATCTCTATCTTCCTAGGGGTTATTCGGAGAAGAGGCCGGGTGTTATCGGGACCTGCGGCCACTCGCTCAATGGAAAAGCAGCCGAGGCCTACCAGGGTTTTGCTCAGGGATTAGCGCGACAAGGCTATGTTGTTTTGATTTATGATCCGATTGGGCAAGGAGAACGTTTCCAATACTTGCGATCCGACCTCAAATCGCGGCTCAATGGAGGAGTCGGTGAGCATATTCAGATGGGCAATCAGCAAACGCTCGTCGGTGAGTTTCTCGGCTCCTGGTTCGCATGGGATGGTATACGAGCCCTCGACTATCTCGTGACGCGCGAAGAGGTCGACCCCCAAAAAATCGCTGTGACTGGAAACTCCGGTGGCGGGACTCAAACAACGTGGTTGTGTGCTGTCGAACCGAGGTGGGCCATGGCAGCCCCCGCATGCTTCGTGACAACCTTTCGGAGAAATGCTGAAAACGAATTGCCTGCGGACACGGAACAATGTCCTCCCCGCGCTATTGAACTAGGAATGGATCATTCCGATTTTCTCTTGGCGATGGCACCTAAGCCCTTGGTTCTTTTAGCCCAGGAACGCGACTACTTTGATGTCCGTGGTACAGCAGAGGCTTTTGAACGGATCAAGAAAATCTACACGCTTTTAGGGAAGCCTGAAAACGTAGAACTCTTTGTTGGGCCGACCTACCACGGGTATACCCAGGAAAATCGCGAAGCGATGTACCACTTTTTCAATAAGCATTCAGGAAATCCTGCATCCGGCAAGGAGCCACCGTTGACGATCGAGTCAGACGAAACACTTTGGTGTACACCGCGAGGGACCGTGAGCGACCTAAACTCTCGAACCGTATTTTCTTATACCAAGGATACCGCGGACTCCCTGTCGGCAAAGCGTCCTCGGCTGGTCGGTGACGATCTGCGCCGAGCAATTGAAACGACCTTGCGCATTCGCCACATGGAGAGTTCCTCGGACTACCGGATCCTGCGCAGCGTGGGCTCGCGATCCTATCCAGCAAAGTTCTACTGTACTTACGCCGTAGAAACCGAATCGCGAAATCATGCGATCGTCACGATGCTGTCGAACGAAACATGGACTTCGAGACTGCCTCAGGGACGCCAGCGTGCCCTGCTTTATCTTTCGCATCGTTCTGCAGACCATGAATTAAGAAATGAGCCTTGGATACAGACGTTGTTCGCGAGTGATCCGGATGCGACTTTTTTTGCTTGCGATGTAAGAGGAATCGGAGAGTCGCAACCCGATACTTGTGGGCGCGATACATTCGATTCTGCCTATGGCAGCGATTACTTTCAATCGGCACACGGTTTGATGCTCGGTCGTCCCTATCTAGGACAACGAGTATTCGATGCTGTGAGGGTGATCGAGTGGCTGGAGGAGTCTGGATTCCGTTCCATTCATCTTACGGGGAAGGGATGGGGGGCCATTGTTGCGACCCTGGCGGGAGTTCTCTGCCGCGCAGTCCAAAAAGTGACGCTTAAAAACGGGTTGGAGTCCTTTCAATCCGTAGCGGAGACTGAAGATTACACATGGCCTTACTCGTTCATGGTGCCCGGGATCTTAAAGTCTTTTGATCTGACCGATTGCTACCAAGAACTGCAGTCCAAAGGATTGTCGATGATCGATCCCTGGACCGCCGTAGATGGAAAGAAGCAATCGTAGTGGCGCGGTCGGTAAGATTCAGGTGGCTCCATGTACCGAACTAGTTTAGCGAGCGATCACAAAGAACGTTGCTAGCTGTGATTCGCACCCAGAGAGGCTCGTGAGATCCAAACAGGATGCAACCTTTCGACTTTTCAACCAGGAAGGCTGCAAGGGATGTCGGTCGATAGGCGAGTCCCGCTGAAAAAAACCGCATGAGGAAGATGCACTTCACTCACGCGGTATTGATCAATTCTTTTGTAATCAAGCCAGCAGAGCGGATTATTTGCCAACTCCAAACTGGTACGTTGTTGTTTCATCGAGCTTTTGGCCCGGCTTTAGCAGTGTTGTTGGAAAGCTCGGCTGATTGGGGGAGTCTGGATAGTGCTGGGTCTCCAAGCAAAACGCTTCATGCTGTTTGAGATTGGCAGCCCCCGCATCACCCGACAAGAAGTTCCCGGTATACAACTGGACTCCTGGCTGTGTGGTCTCCACAATCATTGTGCGCCCGGACTTCGGATCATGTACCGAGGCGGTTGCTCTCAACGTTCCGGCCTTGCCATCGACGACGAAGCAGTGGTCGTATCCCTTCGTTTTCTCCAACTGTGCTATTCTCTCGCCAATCCTGGTTTCGCGTGTGAAGTCGAGCGGTGTTCCTGTCACGGAAGCGAGCTTTCCTAGCGGGATCATGTTGTCGTCGACCGGAAGATACTCTTTGCAGGAGAGTAAGAGTTTGTGATCGTAGATCGTGCCGCTACCTAGTCCACCCAAGTTGAAATAGGCATGATTGGTCAAGTTCACATGTGTTGCCTTGTCCGTAGTAGCCTGAAATCGAATGGAGAGCTTGTTGGTGTTATCCCAGACGTAATCGGCTGTAACATTCAACTGACCGGGGTATCCCTCGTCACCATCGGGACTGATCAAAGAAAAGCGGACACCGACGCTGGCATTGGTTTGTAGCTTTTCCCCTTTCCACAGGAGCTGGTCGAAACCAACCTTGCCACCATGCAGGTGATTCGGTCCATTGTTCACGAAAAGGGAATAAGCCTTTCCATCAATTGTAAAGCTCCCTTTCGCGATTCGATTGCAGAATCGACCGACGGTTGCACCAAAGTAAGGGTGCCTTTGCAAGTAACCGTCGATGTTCGAAAAGCCAGCATTTACATTGGCTTTTTTCCCAGCCCTGTCAGGGACATCGATGGAAACGATGATCGCACCGTAATCGATCATTTTGACGGTGTTTCCTTGGGAATTGGTAAGTGTGTACATCGTGACTGGTTCACCTTTGCCAGTCTTTCCAAACGAGGTTGTTTCAATTCCCATAGCGTTCGTTATTGAGTTTGAGAAACAGAATGAATAGAGAAAAACGAATGAGGCCACCGTGGAGGTACCAGCCAGAAAATGGCGAAGTCTGAAAAGCATGGTTGTCAGCTCACAGGGAAAGGATGGAATAAGCGTGCCGCAATGACAAGTCGGCCGCTTTGCTCGGTACAAAATCAGCTCCCTAGCCATCGAATGATCAATCATTTGAGGTCAAACAGTTTACCAAATTCATCGCGTTCGTAACCGCCAATCGATTCATCGTGACTTCCTAATCGGATTTGAATACAATAAGAGTGGTTTGGCTCGGCAAGAAACCTGCGGGCGACACCGATTCGATACGCGGTATTTCCAGACTTCTTCGTGGCCGATTGTCTTCGATCATCTGTTGGCGAGGATGGAACGGGGTGGTTTTTCGATCAGGTCGGATTTGGACTTTTCCGGTGCCTGAGATCGGTGTTTCGCTAGCTTGCTATGTTGAATCTACAATCCTACCTAGACAACTCACCTCGAGATTGTTCGATGTGCCCCTCACCCATGCATCTCCCTTTGAAACGTTCGATGTCACGCTTCTTCGTCGCGAGTTGTTGGTTGTTGGTTGGTGTTTTAGGGTTTGCGAATTCCCTGATTTCGTTTGCAAGCGAGCCCACGGTTGGCAAAGTGCAATTCGAGAAGCAAATCTCATCGATGCTCACTAAACAAGGGTGCAATTCCGGGACTTGTCACGGAAGCCTCCATGGGAAAGGAGGGTTTCGCTTGAGCTTGAAGGGCCAGGATCTGGAACTCGACTATCGATCGATCGTCGAGGACTTGGCAGGCCGCAGAATCGATCTGGTCGAGCCGAGCCAGAGTTTGATTTTGACGAAACCGACCGGTGGGATTCCACACCAAGGCGGTGTGAGATTTGATTCCGATTCTGTTGCGTTTCGGGATTTTCTAGATTGGATTCGTCAAGGGGCACATGGACCGAAGCGGTCGAGCGATTCAGCCGTCAACCAAATCGATCGTATTGAGCTCAAACAGTTGCATCCTCATGGAGGCATCACTTCTGACGTCGAACTCTGGTTGAGTTGGCCCGAAAACCAGATACAGCTACGTTGTATCGCGATTCGAAAAGATGGCACGAACGAAGATGTCACCGATTGGGCAAAGCTAGATTGTTCGTCTCTCGACGGAGTCTCTGTCGACGCGGATGGTCGGGTCCGTCTAGAACGCACTATGAGCACGACCGTGACTGCTTTTTATCTGGGCAAGCATGCAGCTATTCGAATCAACGCGGTTGATTCGAGCAAACGCCTCACGAGGGGTGGAGTATCAGACCACTGGATCGATCTACCGATCGATGAGCGACTGAAGAAACTCGGATTAGAGTCTGAGCCCATGGCTTCATCGGAGGTCTGGCTGAAGCGTCTTTACCTGACGGTTTTGGGTCGGCTCCCTACGTTGACAGAGCAAGAGGTCTATCGTGCAGATACTCCATCGACACGAGATCCGTTGGCGATCGATCGAGTTCTTTCCGATCCTCAATACTCTGCTATGCTCGCGCTACGTTGGAGCGATATCTTGCGTAATGAACCCAAGGTGATGAGTGAGAAAGGTGTCGGTTTGTGGTACGACTGGTTGAGGGAGTGTTTTGATCGAGACATTCCACTGAACGAGATCATGGCCACCATGCTAAGCTCGATGGGAAGTACATTTGATAATCCGGCAGCGTCGTTCCATCGAACCCATCGCGATCCAAATAGTGCGGCCGAAGCAGTCGGTCAGGTTTATCTGGGGATACGAATGCAATGTGCCAAATGCCATAACCATCCCTTCGATGTCTGGACGCAGGATGATTACTATGGCCTATCGGCCTTTTTTGTACCGATAGAACGAAAGCAGATCGATAATCAGCCTCGGGATAAACTAGATACCCACGTCATTACGGGTGACGAGATCATTTCCTGGTCGGATCGAGCCACTGAAATCTTGCATCCGGGTAGATCCAAGAATGTCGGTGCGAAGGGGATTGCTTGGGATCGGTCGAGCCAACGGCCGGAGACTGCAAAGGCTACACTGGAGGATTTAGCCAATTCGATGACAGCGGGGAACCCGCAATTCGAGCGCAACATGGCTAATCGAATATGGGCGCATGTGATGGGCCGAGGAATCGTCGATCCAGTCGATGATTTTCGGAGTTCCAACCCCCCCTCCAATCCGGAACTGTTGGAACAGTTAAGGTTGCAATTCGTTGCCCACGGTTATTCGGTGCGTTGGTTGATGCGCGAAATCCTGTCCAGCGCAGCGTTTCGTCGCGAGAGCGTCTACGATTCGGAAGACGACTTCGACAATGCGCGCGCCGGCCAATTCGCAGGCTTTATGCCCCGGCGAATGATGGCAGAGGTCCTGCAGGATGCAGTCGTAGATGCCACACAAACGATCAACACCTTTGAACCTCAAACCGAAGCAAAGGACGAGAAACTAGCTGACAAGATTCAATCGAGAGCGGTTCTCTATGCATCGGTCCCAAGAAAGCATTCGCTCCTACGAGCTTTCGGAAAACCCGAGCGACTCACCGATTGCGATTGCGAACGATCCTCGGATGTTTCGCTGCGGCAATCTCTCATCCTGCTCAATGATGACCAGATTGCTTCGCGACTGCGCGACCCCCAGGGAGTCGTTCATCGATTGGCAGCCAGCGTTAGCAATGCAGTCGCATTCGAGTTTGCTATCGAGGAGCTCTACAAACAAATATTGTGTCGAGCCCCTAGTCATGAGGAAAAAGAGCATCTGCGAACGCTCTATCATGACCCCGATCTGGTAGCAGAGTATTTGGAGGACATCGCTTGGTCGTTGATCAATAGCAAAGAGTTTCTGTTTATTCGATGAACTCCTGGCTATTCCTTTGCCTTTCTGCCCTATTGGCCGGTATGGTCAATTCCATCGCTGGTGGCGGTACCTTGCTTACCTTTCCCGCACTTCTGTGGGTCCTCGGAGCATCCCCAATGGCCAGTGTGATCGCCAACGCAACCAGTACGATTACGGTTTTTCCGGGTTCCGTGGCGTCCGCCTGGGGATATCGACAAGAGCTCAAACAGGTCAAGCCTTGGTTGCTGATGCTGACGATTCCCTCATTTGTAGGTGCGATGCTTGGGACGTGGTTGGTGGCTCAGCGCAACCCAGAAGAGTTTCGGAAGCTCGTGCCCTGGTTGATTTTAGGTGCAACGATACTCTTCATCCTGCAGCCTTGGCTGAATCGATGGACAAAAGGGAGTACGATTCTTCAGACGAGGATGAGCCGAGGTACCACCCTGTTGGTCATTGCATTCCAGTTTTTGATCGCGCTTTATGGTGGATACTTCGGCGCCGGGATTGGTATCTTGATGCTATCGACGTTGTCGGTGCTCGGCATCCAAGACATCCATCATGTCAACGCGCTCAAAACCTATCTTGCGTCTGCGATCAATTTCATCTCGGTACTTATGTTCATTGGATACGGATTGGTCGAATGGAGACTTGCAATCCCGATGATGGTTGCTTCAGTCGCTGGGGGCTATTTTGGAGCGAGGGTGGCTCGACGTTTAAATCGGCAATGGGTTCGATATATCGTGATCGCGATCGGCCTGATCGTAGGATCGTACTATCTCTATCAGTCCAAATAGCATTTGTCTGCGGTCGTTGGATCTTGAGTCGTATAGATTACGTCGAAAATCTTTTGCACTGGATAGACCTATCGCGATGAGCGCTCGTTGCGGGGACTTTCAGCCAACATCGGCGAAAATGTTCTGAGCAGGTTGGTGTAAATAAGACATCGGATTCGCTGTTTATCGATTGCCTTGCCAGGAAATACTCTATCGGGATTTTTCGAGTTGTTTCGTCATGAATGCTGCGGTTTTCGAGGCGATTTCATCGACGGAGAGACTCAGACGGCCACCCTCCTCCCGCCAATTATGTCCCGAGTTTTCAACAATGAGGACCGTGATGGGTGCGTTCACGAGATCGGCGCGCTCTTTCATAAAACGGGCGTGATGCACGGGAATCGTCGTGTCCTTATCCCCCTGAATTAACAGAAGAGGTAGACTGCCTGCTCGGAGATAATTCACGGGACTCACTTCACGAAATGCGGCGAGTCGCGTGGTGGTATCTACGGGGGTACCTATGATCCGAGGAGCGAAGCGATCTCGAAAATCCGCTCGACCGTCCGGATTGAAGAGTTCCGTATTCTCGAAGTCACACGGCCCGTACCAAGACACCCCGCCGAGGAGTTGATACTGCGCATCCACTAAACTCGGATCTCCCTGAAACGAGTCGGGTGGAGAAAGCAAAAGCATTTGTGCAAGGTGACCACCAGCGGAATCGCCGAACGTGAAGATGCGATGGATATCCAGCGAGAATGATTTCGCATTCTTTGCCAGAAACCGTAATGCATCCTTGGCGTCGATAACACAATCGCGGATCCTGACCGCACCATCTTTCGTGCAAAGGCGATAGTCCACGGATGCAACGCAGAAACCCTGAGCCCTCAACGCGTTCACACCGCGATACCGTACACCGCGATCACCGATGGATTTATCCCCGGTGGTCCATCCTCCGCCATGGGTGAATAGCACGAGCGGGTAGATCTCCTCCGTTCCAGGCTGGGTGGGGTAGTGCAGATCCAGTCGGAGCGGACCCTGTTCTGTGGTCTTGTAGACAATATCTAGCTTTGCGGACAAACCTTTGGGTTCCTGGCTAGATCGACTCCGACTGCGGCCATTCGACTTGGATTTATCGAGCAGGTCATGCAATTCGGTGACAACCACAGGTTGCTTCGCGTAAAGATTATGTTTCTCGCCAGGGTCTGTGTCCAAGTCATAAAGCTGACCTGGAGCATCGGGTTCGGCTTCAGGAACCAAGAAGGGTTTCAAACCGGGATCGTTCTCATAGCGATTCCCACCCGACCCCTGGTGATCGATGTATTTCCATTTACCGCGACGAATCGAAAGTGTCCGCATCCCACCGAACGCTTGTGTCAGAAGATAGGGACGAATTGGAGGATGATTCTCATCGCGCCATGCTGGGAGCATATTGAAGCTGTCTTCGGCGGCGTTATCTGGGAGTTGAACATTGATGATTGCAGCGAGAGTTGCCATTAGATCGGTCTGACTGATGAGCTGAGAGGATACTGTATTAGAAGGGATTTCGCCTGGCCAGCGGATAATGAACGGGATGCGATGCCCACCCTCCCAGTTGTCGCGTTTGACTCCTCGCCAGGGTCGCGCGCCATCATGAGCATAGTCGGACCGCATATGAACGACACTCGTGACTTCCGGACCGTTATCACTCGTGAAGAGTACTAATGTATTGTCTGCCACACCGAGTCTTTCCAGTGTCGCCATGAGCTCGCCGACGATCGAGTCCATTTCAACGATGAAGTCTCCATGCGGACCCGCCTGCGACTTTCCTTGAAACGACTTCGCTGCAAAGGATGGTAGGTGGACCGCTTGCATCGAGTGGAAAAGAAAGAATGGTTTGTCCGCCGAGGTACGAACATGCTCTTCGAGGAAGTTGATGCTTTGCTTCAAGAAGACGAGATCGACGTCCTCCATGGGAAAGTCTGGGGCGATTAAACCTGGTCGACAATCGTTCGCATAAGGATGTCTAGGTAGAGACGACTTGTCGAGTAGCGATATCGGTGCCTCGGCCACTTTATCGTCTTGGATGAACGCGTAGAGCCAGTCGGTTGTGGGACAACAAGCCGTTCCAAAAAAAGATTGAAAGCCATGATCGATCGGCCCACCTTCGATTCGGCGGCTAAAGTCGACTTGCCGAACGGCATCGATGCCATTTCCGCGAATCGGTTTCCCCTCGCGGTCGAAAAAGGTCAATCCAAGATGCCACTTGCCCACGCAACTAGTCGAATAACCCGATTCTTGCAGCATCTTCGGTACAGTGAGTCGATTGGCGGCGATTAGGGTGGGACCGCCCACGCCAGTGAAGACGGTACCTCCATTCGGAATCCGGAACGGCATTTGGCCTGTCATCAGGCCGTAGCGCGTCGGTGTACATACCGTGCATGGACTGTGCGCATCCGTGAACCGCATGCCTTGATTTGCAAGGCGATCGATCGATGGTGTTTTGACCTTCGACTGGTCGTTGTAGCAACCCAAATCTCCATACCCAAGATCATCCACCAGTATCAGTAGAACGTTTGGTTTTTCTGCCGCATTCATCCGGTGATCGGTCAGAAGGATTCCAAACACGACCATACTGAGAAAATATCGTAGATGACGTATCTTCCAAGCGAGTCTAGCGATCATTGACAAGTCTCCCTGATCGGATGGTTTTAAAGATAGAGTATTTCAGAGCAGGCAATGGAGACATATTTATGGCGAGTTATTGTCTTGTTTTTGATTTTTTATTAACGAGCGTTGGAGTTTGCTGCAACACGAACTCCTATCGACGGATTAGAGAATGGCTGAGTGCGTTTCGTGAGGATTTTCTCAAGCGAACCAATCGATAGAAAACAAGGACAAAGGCGAATCCGAGACGACTGCGAACGCACTTTGTTCTGAACGATCGAACTCGCTGGGGCAGGTTTGCCTTGAATGGACATCGATAGCGACTAACGCTCGAGCGGAACTGGGCCGGGTAGCAAATTCTCCATGAGGTACCTCAGGATTCGCATCCGCACATGGACTTGTGTTCCTGTACCTTCACGCAGCCCATGGTCTCGATTTGGATATACCATGTAGTCGAAAGGTTTTCTGAGTTCGATCAAACGATCGATCAGCCCCTCGATAATCTGGATGTGGGTGTTCGTCTCTCCAGAACCAGTAATGATCAAAAGTTTCCCTTGGAGTCCATCGGCGTAGTTGATGGCTGCGGATTTCTGATAACCGTCGGCATTGACCTCAGGGGTGTGCATATACATTTCCTGAAACCATGCATTGTAAAGGTGAGCCTGTGGCTTGGGGACGACTGCGATTCCTACGTGGTATGTCTGCGGTTTGCGGAATAATGCATTGAGAGTGTTCGAGCCACCACCGCTCCATCCCCAAATTCCAACTCGCGATAAATCGATGAAGGGATATCGCATGGCCAGGGCTTTGAGTCCAGCCTCCTGTTCATCGGTAGAGATCGGACCTAGGCTGCCGAATACAGATCGTCTCCATGCAGCCCCCTTCGGCGCGGGAGTTCCTCGATTATCGATGGATACGACGACGTAACCTAGTTCAGCGACAAGTCGATGAAAATCGATGTGCACCGCCCCCCACTCATCCAGGACTGTTTGCGCATGCGGTTCACCATAGACGTATACCACGACTGGATATTTATGGGCAGGATTGAATTCCTTTGGCTTGATCATCCATGCGTCCAATTGGATGTTATTGCCGATTTCCAACCTGAGGAACTCGGTCGGATTGTAGCTCAACTTTTCCATTCGCTCCCGAAGCGGTCGATTCTCCTCGATCGAACGAACGATGCGATGCCCTTCTAGTTCAATCAAATGGACCGAGGGAGGTACGTCGAGTGCCGAAAAAGTATGGATAGCCCATTTGGCATCGGGTGAGAACTGATACGTGTGCGTTCCTACTTGACTGGCTGGTGACACACGGGTCAAGACGCCGGTACCGTCGAGTGGAACGCGATACAGAGATTTCTTCGTCGCATCCTCGGGAGATGCATAGAAATAAAACCAGCATCTTGCTTCGTCGACTACCGACCGATCGATGATGTCATAATTCCCTGGGGTCAAGCATGCAATTTGGTTTCCATCTCGTGCGTGGAGGTAGGCGTGTCTCCAGCCATCTTTTTCCGTGATGACGATGAATGCTTTGCCATCCTGAACCCAGATCAAGCCTGAGTTCTTTCCTTGACTGGATTCGACCCAGGACTCATTGGTCTCTGAGAATATCGTCTTGGAATGGCCTTCCATACTGTAGAGCAAAAAGTCTCTTCGATTTCGGAAGCGACTGAATCGTTCAACGAGTATCTCCTGCGAATTCCCTGCCCAATCCACCTGACCAAGATAATAGCCTTCGGGTGGAGATTCGATCGGTAGCCAAGTCAATTCGGTTCCATCGGCCTTGACCCAGCCAACCCGAAGCGATTCGATTTCACCACCGACTCTCGCAAATCGCACTTGCTGTGTGTCTGGATAGGATGGGTCGTCGGGAACGAGGACAGTTCGTTTTCTGACCTTGGTAGAGTCTGCTTCGATGAATGCGACTCGAGAACCATCGGGGCTCCAAGCGAGATTGCGGTAATGAATTTCGCGATCCGGTGGCGGAGATACGAGATGGGTTTCGATACCGCTTGCTGTGTTGGCGGCAATCAGTTTCTTGTCGCGGATTACAAGCTGCCACTTACCGTCGGCCGATACGGTACGATCGACGGGGTTCGGCAATCTAGATTCAGAAGGCCATAACCTGCGATCGCCTGACGTGACGTCGTAAAACCACGAGACCGTTTTGTTCTCGGTGGTATCCAATTCCTGCGAGACGATACCGGAGCTATCATTCAACCACAACGCTTGTACGCTCCTGGGTCGAAATTCCCCCCGCTCATAGATATCTTTGAGTCGTGTTTCTGCTCCGACCTGCCAAGTCGCTCTGTCGATCGACTGAGAACGTGCGTCACTTCCCACAAAGAGCATGCACAAAACTGCTAAGGAAATGGATGGTGAATGAACTAGTTTTTGCAACGATGCATTGGTAGGTCTCTCCACTTGCATGTCTCGTTCGAAAAGCGTTGTATGGGAATTCCAGGAGCGGATAGAGGGAGAGCTCGATTACTTCTTTGCCTCGTGCAATTGAACCATCGCACGTCCCAAACGATCTCCTACTTCGTAGTAGGTTTCCGCGTTATGATTGTAATGGTGTCCCTGATTCACTGGCGATTGATCAGGGGTTCTCCATAGATCCCGAACATCGACGCATTGCACATTTCCCTTAAAATCGGGGTATCTTCCGCGATCTCCGTCCACCGAGAGCTGTGCCTCAGCGATCTGCTTGCCTAAGCCCTCGGTTCCTGGATTGCCACAACCGGTCGCTAGAACAAACTTTGCCGTGGGTGTCTGGAAATCCCTCCGCAACGAATGGATCAGTCGGACCAGATTCTGTTCGTAACGGCTGGCGAGGGCTGCGCTCTGGTCTTTGTGTCCTTGCCACCACACGAAGCCTGCCACTTCGTATCCCTGACCTTGGTATCCAGGGTAGTAATCTGCGAGATTCCTCAACACCGCCTTTGCGTGGGCTACATCAGCGTCGTATTGGCGACCAGCGTACCACGGTACGGGCTTCGGCTCGGTTCCCTTGTCCCAAAAGTTGGCCACATCTTTGTAGCCGGCAAAAATTTTACCTTCGAATTCGAATCGTTCACTTCCTGGCGGCAGGAGATCCCAGCCGAGACTCCGATTCCCGATACACGCCTTGAGCAAAAGAACAGGTTCATCGTGGTAATATCCCAGCACCTGTCCGAAACCGACTTCCGGGCCGAACGAACCTTTTGGTACGAGCCACTCATTGTGTACCACTCCGAATTTTTCCATCTCTTTGTAATCGACTCCCCTCGGATCCATAACATGGACGTAACGCACATCTTGTCGGGTGATCCAGTTTCCAGAGTTGTCTACGAGATGCGGATAACGCTGCTGTTCCTTGACTAGGAATTCCAGTGTCCCTTTCGTCTCACGTGGACCGACCCGCCCAAATCCGAGCATATTCGATTGCCCCAACAGGATGTAGACCTTGACGGGTTTAGTGGGATCCGCAGATTGGCCATCCGAGCGGGGTAATTGGGAGGGGAGATCTGCTGCATTCACCGGATAGCTGGATAATAGCAGATGGCACAGGAGTATTCCCGTCACTGCCTTCGCGATCCCGCAACGATGAAGATGAGAATACGATACATTCCATTTCAGTCCTAGACGATTCAGCATATTTAGCTCCTTATAGGACTTCAAGCAAGCGTGAACCGAGCACCTCAAAACGTGGCTCGATACCTAATCCGGGTGCTGTCGATGCATGCATGAAACCATTTTCTCGCTGAGGGGCACCAGTCGCATTACTGACAGTAACGTAGCTATTGAAATCAGTACTTGTAAAACGGAATTCCTCAGGCGTGCTGTGGGCCAAGTGCGCGATGGCCGCTGTGGTTATATCACCACCCCAGCTATCTTCTAGAGTCATGGCGATTCCCATACTGACGCATAGATCGCGGATTTGTTTCGTCTTGGTCAGGCCACCTAGTTTGCTGATTTTCAAGTTTACGACGTCCATCGCTAAATCGTTTTTGGCTCGAAGGAGCATTTCTAGGCTATCGATTGTTTCGTCGAGTACAAAGGGATGATCGGTATTTCTGCGGACCGCCAAACATTCTTCGTAGGTCAAGCAAGGTTGCTCGATGTAGACATCCAAGTCGCGTACCGACCTAGCTACTCGAATCGCTTCGTGCTGCGTCCAGCCGGTATTGGCATCCGCAACCAATCGATCGGTGGATTCGAGAACGTCTCGGACGTTGCGGATGCGTTCGATATCCTGGTCTGGATCACCCCCGACCTTCAGTTGAAATCGCGTATAGCCTTGCGCTCGATAGCTCGCCACGTTTTTGGCCATTTCCTCAGGCGTTGTTTGCGAAATGGCGCGGTAAAGTCTTACGCGATCACCGAATCTCCCACCCAGCAATTCGCATACAGGCATACCGGTCACCTTTCCGAGAATATCCCAGCAAGCCATGTCGATACCGGATTTGACATAAGGATGCCCTTTCAAAGCAGCATCCATGCGATGGTTCAGCTTCGACAATTCCCTGGGGTCAAATCCGATCAAATGGGGACCTAATTCCCGCAATCCAGCTCGGACGCCTTCGGCGTATGCGGGAAGATAGAATGGACCGAGAGGGCAGACTTCGCCATAACCGATCCATCCGCATTGGGTTTCAACACCGATAATCGTGCTATCAAACACGGAGACCGACTTGCCTCCGGACCATTTATACGAGCCCTCGTGCAGGGGCAGTTCAACCCGGTGAGCGAATATGCGACGGATCTTCAACTTGTTTCAACTCCAATGAAGTTATGCATCTTCGAAATGCCGTGGATGAATGTTATTCCTGCATTTCTCATTCTTGGTCTTATGGACGTTTACGCCTTTTACACTCGTTTTCAACGAGGAGTGCTTTCCGTTCGATCGATAACCCATCTCACTTCGTTGGTTCATCGAGGGATAGACGCTCGATCCAAATATTGCGAAATCGTACTGGATTGTGATGGCCTTGTAACTTGATCGGTAACGCCTCAGGCCCCTCTTTTTTCCCAGCACCCGAGTGACGTTTGAGAGGGTAGTCATCGTGGATGAGTTGACCGTTGTGATAAACCGTCATTCTCGCACTCTCTGTTTTTTGTCCGTCTCGGAAGCGTGCTGCACGGAAGGCGATGTCAAAGATCTGCCATTCCCCAGCGGGGCGGCAAACGAATTGATCGGGTTTTTTTTGTTGATAAATACTGCCGCAATCGGTGGCTTTGAAGTCGCGGGGGGCTACGCCGAAGGAATTCAAGATCTGCAATTCATAGCGTAGTTGGATATAGATCCCAGAATTTCCATTCATCTCCGGCGGCATCTCGGGAGAATTGTTGACATTGAACTCCACATGCATCCGAAAATCCTGATAGGTTTCGGGCGTGATGACGCTGTCCCACTTAGGAGACGCAGTTAATACACCCTCCTCAAATTTCCACTTGCTCATCTGTTCCGGTTTCTCAGCGATGAATTGAGAGCCGCTCGGCCCGACCAGCTGAAACGCATTCGCAGGCCGCTGAAAGTCAATGATTCCACGAGTGGTACCTGGCACCTTTTCCTCGACCGGTTTCCCGGTCTCCGGTTTCCCGGTTTCATCGGCGAGGAAAAAAGCGAGGAGGGTGATTGCGAGAGGAATCATCGATAGAGTGCTCATGCTATTAGTTTATCTCACATGCGGATGCAATCGAGTGCACAGACTCGCAAACGTTTTCTATCTTGTCAGTATTCCGCAAATCCCCATCAGCTCACGCACTTCCTCCCCAAGTGCAGATCGTAAGGTTTGAAGCCGCTTACTGCTTGGATCAAAACATCATCCATGGATGATTTCGCGCATATTCCTTCGCATTCGTGTGTCTGCAAGCCCGAATCAATTAGGCTCGAGCGATTCGAATGGTTGTCGCGGCCCTCACCAGGAATTTTCAAACCCGGGCAAAATGGGTGCCTACTAGAAGCGTGGCGAAGGTTGCGGCTGAAACAAAAAAGGATTGCCACTGAGTGTGTTCCGCATAGATCCCTTTCGTAAAGCGTGATTGCTGAGGAAAAGCCCATTCAGTTCGTTTGCGAACTCGCGTTTGGCCAGAGTGAGACTGCGCTGCACTACGAATCGCTATCGATCCGTTGGAGTACTCCCGGAGCCCATTCAGGCAAGAAGCTCCTGGATGACGTGGCCGTGAACATCGGTAAGTCGACGGTCGATTCCGTTATTGCGGAAGATTAGTTTGGTGTGGTCGATACCCAGCAGGTGGAGAATCGTTGCATGGATATCGTAGACCTCGGTCGGATTGGCTCGATCTAGTGGCTTGTAACCCCACTGATCCGATTCCCCAGCGATAGCACCTCCTCGGATACCGCCACCGCATAGCCAATTGGTAAAGACATACGGGTTATGGTCGCGTCCTTTGCCTCCTTGTGTGCTCGGCATACGTCCGAACTCGGTTGTCCATAGTACGATCGTATCGTCGAGCATTCCCCGTTGTTTTAGATCTCGGATCAACGCGCTGGCGCCCCGAGAAAAACCACGTGCGAGGGGGCCATGGTCACGTTCGATGTCTTCATGGCTGTCCCAATTACGGCGGGGGAAACCGTTATCGTTTCCGCTCCAGATTTGTACAAAGCGCACACCTCGTTCCAGCAACCGACGAGCCGCGAGGCATTTGCGGCCAAAGATGTCCATTTCTTCGGCAGCGTTGATTTCTTCGGGCCAGTCGCTCCGATTCTCACGGATTCCATACATGTCTTTGATGTAGGTTGGTTCCGACGAGATGTCGAGTGCCTCGGGTGCAGCGAGTTGCATCGAAGCTGCGAGTTCGTAGCTGCGAATACGCGCTTCGAGTCGCTCGTCATCAGTTCGAGACGCGGCATGCCATCCATTCATTCGGGAGAGAAGGGTACTTCCATCCCTCTCGCTAGCCGATGTAATGAAACGTCCGCGTCTATCGGGAAAGAGATCTGCAATGGGTGTTTCGCTACCGGGATAAATCACAGTGCCTTGATGCTGTGCTGGTAGGAAGGCGGCATCCCAATTCTTCGTACCGTTGGATGCCAAACCGCGATGATCTGGCAAGACGATGAATGCCGGCAGGTTCTCGTTCATGCTGCCAAGTCCATAACTGACCCACGCGCCCGCGCTGGGAAAACCGGGGCGATTGAAGCCTGTGGTCTGGAGCAGTGTACCTTGAGAATGGACACCTGTCTTACCGACCAGGTTGTGCACCCAAGCGATGTCGTCTACGACGCTTCCCAGATCGGCGACCACTTCGCTAAGCATCTTGCCACACTGTCCGTACGGCTTGAAGTCCCATACGGGTTTCTTCCATGGTCCGAGACCGTTTTGGAAGGCTTCGACATGCTCTCCAAAATCGCTGGGCTTACCATCGTATTTCACCAGATCGGGCTTGAAGTCAAAGAGATCGAGATGACTGGCAGCACCCGCCATAAACAACTGGACGACCCGTTTGGCTTTTGGGGTATGGTGCAATACACCCTGGGCTTGGTCCGAGTGAAACAAGCTGGCGAGTGCGATACCGCCTAGTCCCCCTCCGTATTGCCAGAGGTATTCGCGGCGAGTGTGCGGTCGAGTGGCGATCGATCGATGGAAAGGTGAGTTCATGGTTGAAAAGGGATTGGTGGTGATTCAGTCCACAAAGACGAATTCGTTGAGATTGAGCACCAACCGGCATGCGTTGGAGAGACCATGTTGTTCTGTGTAACGGGCGAGATCATCACGCTCTTCGGGTGTCGGTTCCCGCTGCAGAGCGATTCGAAACAAATGCTCGATAGGCTGTTCCGCGACGCGTGCGGCAAAGTATTGCGACATAGCTATCGACAACTGGTTGTTGAGCTGAGCCAAAGCTTGCAACGGAGTGATCGTTTGGTTGCGTCGATCGACGAGCATGGAGGGATCGGCGCAATCCAAAGCGTTCATCCAAGGCTGCTGCTGGCTGCGAACGAGGAAGCGATAGATGGCACGTCGGTGAATCTTAGCGTCCTCGGGATCGGCGAGGTGATACTCGTAGTGTGGGCTGTGTTGAGGTTTGTCGATCACGAAATCCTGAAAGCTCGGGCCGCCCATCGTCAGATCGAGTTTACCTGCGGCGAGCAAGATGCTGTCGCGGATCGCCTCCGCCTCGAGTCTACGACGGTTCTGACGCCAGAGATACGCATTGGAACCATCGATCTCACTGGCCCGCTTCCGCAGCGCCTCATCGGGACCCGATGTTTGCTGGTAGGTTTCACTCATGACAATGAGTTTATGCAAAGCCTTTAGAGAGCCGTTGGTTTCATCCCGGAACCAAACAGCGAGCCAGTCGAGCAGTTCCGGATGGGTGGGGAGAGAGCCCATCTTTCCGAAGTCGTTGGGAGTCTCGACGATCCCTCGTCCGAAGTGATAGTACCAAACGCGGTTTACGATGCTGCGCCAAGTGAGCGCATTTTCGGCCCGTGTCAGCCAGTGGGCCAAAGCCGAACGTCGTGCGGATTCGTCGGCGGGCTCCTGGAGTTCAAACGAGATACCGAAACGATTTCCGAGTTCCTGGAGGCTCCCCGGTTTGGCTTCCTCGAGCGGTTGCTGAACATCACCTCGACGCAGAAGATGAATGGGGCGGGGTTTGCCTCCGGTCGCTCCAGTCCCTTGAAAGCTGCCAGAGCCTGTATGGATTCCCCCTATGTAGACCTTGTCCGGTTTGGGTGGTTCGGGAATCGCATCCCTCTCTTTTCGGAGCGCGATGAGTTCTCGTTTTGTCGAGTCATCGGCTTGAGCGAGCATCAGTTGATCGCGTTCGCGAATGAGTTTTTGGCGGTCCTCTTCTTTTCGGCTCTCTGGTGCGATCCCGTCTGTCAGATTGGACGCACGCCAGCGGGCTGGGGCCTCGATACTATCGAGTGCGGTTACCGGTCGACCTGCGGCGAGATTGGGGCCAGCTTTGCTACTGTAGACTTCCAACTCGGCGAGAGCCAAGATGTAATCGTTGGTCCGCTTGGCAAGCTTGGTCGCAGTCACGCGCACATAGCGACCTCGTATACCATCGTCTGCGGCTGTGCTGCTTTCAAACGGTTGAAGGCCAGGATTGGGGAAATCGTTCATGAAGGTCGCGTCGTATTTTCTCCAAACCAGAGACACATCCTTCCTGAAATCCGAGTCATCGCTGACTTCGATTTTGAAGCGTACGGGAAAACCAAAGCCAGGACCGATCTTTCCAAAGTCATCGTAACAAGGTTTGAGTACGACGCGCTGGACCGGGAGGCTTTCACCGAGATCCACCTGTACCCACTTTGTCTCGTTTTGTGTTGGAGAGATACTGCTGTGGTAGCCAAAGTCCGGTTTCGCATTTGGATTTGCATTCCCTGCTGGCGAGTCGATCCGTTTGGAGAGAGCAGTGTATGCCTCTCCAGCTTTTTTCTTTAATGGTTCCTCTAAAGTGGCAATCCGACCTGCTAGTTGCTTGCGATGCTTTTGTTCCTTAGCGAACTTTCGCATGATCGCATCATCGGCATAGTAATCCGCCTCCGTTCGATCGAGTGCAGCGAACACGGCTTGCAGTGAATAGTAATCAGCCTGCGAGATTGGATCGAACTTATGATCATGGCATTGCGCACAGTGGACGGTTACGGATTGGAAGGTATTGATCGTGTTGCTAACCATATCGTCGCGGTCTAGGTGCCGCGCTACCTTGCCATCTGTTTTTGTTTCCGGTACCTCCGCGTGTCCGATATAATCCCAAGGCCCGGCGGCGATAAATCCCAAAGCGGTGATGCCGTCTACTGTGTCAGGAAAGAGCACATCCCCTGCAATCTGCTCCTGAACGAAACGAGCGTAGGGTTTGTCGGTATTGAATGCACGGATCACGTAGTCACGGTAAGGCCAAGCGTTCATCCGTGGTTTATCTTTGTCGTAACCATGGGTTTCACCGAAGTGGACCACATCCAGCCAATGCCGTGCCCATCGTTCGCCATAGCGAGGGCTCGAGAGCAATCGATCCACCAGTCTTTCATAGGCTGTCGGATCAGTATCTGCGATAAAGGCTTTGGCCTCCTCATAGGTTGGAGGCAGGCCGGTCAGATCATAGGAAACGCGTCGGATCAGGGTGAGGCGGTCTGCTGCCGCCGAGGGAGAGAGACCTTTCTCCTGGAGTTTGGAATGGATGAACGAGTCGATGGGATTTTTTTGTGTACCAGGTAGGGAGGGTTTTGTAAGGGGTTGAAAACTCCAATGAGGAAGATCGTCTGTCGCAGGTTCTTTCATCCCTTGGGTCGACTCGGGCCAATCCGCGCCTTGAGCAATCCATCTGCGAAGCGTTTCGACTTGAGAGGGACTCAGTGGCTTCACTCCACTCTTCTTAGGTGGCATGAACAATTGTTTGTCGGATCCGTCTACCAGTTTGAGCAGAGAACCCTCCTGCGGTTTGCCGGGCACAATGGCTTCTTCCCCAAATTCGCCTCCAGCAAGAGCGCGATCTCGAGAGTCCAAACGAAAACCGCTCTTCTGCTGGTCCGGTCCGTGGCAAGTCATGCAATGGGCGTCGAAGATGGGCTTTACATCCCGAGCGAAATCCACGTTCTCCTCGCCATCGGCGCGGAGAACGCTTAGGATCAGAACAAAAAAGCAGCAAGGGTCGAGGAATCTATGCATAGGTGGGGGGAGCGATTGCCGTGCGATGGATTGCGTTGAACTCACAAATAAATGGATCGTTGCATCATTTTGGCGCAGATTCTGTACTTTGTTTCAGTAGGCCACTTGCTCTAATGGTCGCATCGCGATCACTCTGTGTCATTGCAATATCCCGTAATTGCATGATTGCATTTTGTCAGGGGCGAATATCGCGAGTATGGACTCTAGCATTGTTGAACCTGCCGATGTCACCCGTTTTGATATACAGTTTTCAAATTCGTTTTAACGCGCATTCAGAGCGTCGCCCCGACAGAAAATAAAGCTGACGGCTGCCTAGGATGGATCGGCCTTTTCTGGCGAGGGGCAGGAATCGATCGACCAGGTCAACCGATTGCTCGCGAACGGTCGTTGCTGTTTTTAGTGGTACGGCGCTAGCTGCTCGATACGTTTCTTGCGACTGCCCGCCCTATTACGATACACCACCCGAGTGCCAGATGCATCCTATGAATAGACGGTTGGTTCGATAACGAGGCATTTGCAGGCGGGGTAACCCTACTGCCCCCGATAGACATCAGGAACGAGCAAAGTCTGACAAAAAATTTTCCCTCGAGGGTTTTCGCATCGCCAAGAGTCAGCGATTCCTGACCCTCGACTGGGGAACTACGGGCATTCGGAAAACAAACGAGACAGAGAGATCCTCTGGTTTGAAGTCCGTCGGGAAAATCCTGAGGCCGGAGAAACGGATTTTCCAATGGGTTTGTGGCAACGCTCCGGAAGCTGCTACGCAAAATAGCTTAGCATCCCTCCTTAATATCCACGCGATACGAGATCGGATCGGTAAGCCGAGATCGAGACAAATCTGGTCGACGTCCACTCCACGAACCAGCGACTGAACAAGGCTTCGCTTCGATCAGTTGACTGCGAGTTCACGTGGCAAGTGGGAGTGAATAACGCGTCGGATTCGACCCGATCGCGTTTGATTGCCGCGCGGGTAGATAGAACGACAAACCCCGTCTACATCAATCCGTCGGAATCGTCTAATGGACTTCAAGCAAGTCCATCAGAACCGTTCGAATGACAGCCGCTTCGGCCGGAAGCTTTTCAGTACGGGCTTGATGCGCCCGTATCCGGATCACCGCACATGTGGAAGTGATTGTGGTCGATGTAGATAACCTCAACCGACTCTTTGTCCTCTAACGTGTAGGGAACAGGCCATCCGTTGATCGTTACTTCCTCAAAGTAGACAGTGCACTTGTAATGGGCATGGTGCAATTGCGAGAACCCGATGAGCGGAACGAATCGAGGATCATCGATGTAGTCTGCAATTTTCTCCTTCACAATACGGACACGATTGCGTTGCTTCTCGTAAAGGAAAGGCACCCCGCCACGGACAGGCCTTGCTCGTTCCAGAGCATGGATTACCTCGTCGTCGCTTGGTGGATCGATAGCCGCAACAGGACCTCCCTGTGTCAGTGGACCCATAATCGGTACTCGGGCATACCTCTCATGGACATGGAATTGCATTTCCTCGTTGTCCTGTAGATAGGGACTGATGGGAATTGGCAATCCGAATGGTCCAAGTGTAAAGTTCGAAAGGGAGACGCATCCCACTTGAGAACTCATGACCACTAGCAACGAGAGGCCAACCAATTTTCGGAAACACTTGTAGGACATCGATAAAACCCTTGTCGAGCCAGAGACGATCTTTCGTCAGACAAGAAGTGTTTCGGCGCGAGGCTTGGTAAAACTTGCGGGTTTTTCCGTTTGCAACGGAATTTCGACGAAAACCAGAGAGGCGTTGTCCTTCTGAGCAATCGCAGACGACATCTGCTATCATTCCAGGCAGGTCGCCCGATCCCTATCCATTTTCTCCAGATTGATCCAATTACCATGATCCGGTTGTGCTTGGCCTTACTCAGCTTGTCGATTTTCCCCTGCCTTCCTGCTTTTTCCCAGCAGACGGGTAAGGCACGCTCGCTGTTTGCAGCGGACTATCAAAAGAAAACGGCAGCCGTTCTTAACAAGGATAGTAGCGTTCGCTGGAGTATCCCGATTCGCGATATTCATGATGCTCAGTGGTTGCCTAATGGTCATTGGCTTCTCCAAACATCGTTCGGTGAGGTTCAGGAAGTCGATTCGGCAGGAAAGAACGTTTGGACCTACCATCCCACTCCGAACCCAGGAGTCACCAAGGTTGAGATCCATGCTTTTCGAAGGTTGTCGTCGGGAGAAACGATGATCGCCGAGAGCGGGAACGCCCAATTGGTATTTCTCGATCGTGATCGGAATCCCTCGTCTAAGATCAAGCTTCAAGTCAAAAATCCTCATCCTCATCGTGATACCCGCTTAGTACGCCCCACATCGAAAGATACTTTCCTAGTTTGCCATGAAGGTGATATGGCATTACGTGAATACGATCGTTCAGGTAGCGTCGTCTGGGAGTATGCGATTGGTAGCAAAGCGTATTCCGCGGTTCGATTGGAAAATGGAAACACCTTGATCGGGACTGGGGATGGCCACCGAGTGGTGGAAATCAATCCCGCTAAAGAGACCGTTTGGGAAGTCAAAGAGAACGATCTGCCCGGTGTAAAGCTAGCATGGATAACCATGGTGGCACGGTTGCCGTCAGGGAATACTTGGATCGTCAACTGCCATGCCGGTCCGGAAAATCCTCAGATTTTGGAGGTGACTCCGGACAAACAGGTTGTTTGGAGTTTCAAAGATTTCGAGCGATTCGGCAATTCGCTTCCGGTAGCTGTACCGCTGGATGAGTGATGGTGTTTCCGGCTGTCCAGCGATACGAGCCACCCCATTGCATAGACCGTCGAGCCATCCAGCAAAAGGCTTCTGGCAGGCCGAGGATCAAGACGACCCGCCGATGGATCGGAGATCGGTAGGTTCTGTCGGGACTAACTCTCCGAGTGGCTTCGTGAAAAGCGGAGGGTTGTTTTCGCTTCTTACAGATCGATCGTTATTCTGATTCCTCGGACTGTATGGGGCCTCGATACGATGGGTTTAGAGGTAGAGATTGAATATGTTCTCTAGCATTTCCTGTCGTCCGCTCTCGTTAGGGGTGGCTTCTCCTTTTTCGAGCATATAGCTTTCCAGGGAGTCGAAAGTTGCATTCCCTTTTTCAATTTCGGCTCCCAATCCTGAATCCCAACTGCGGTAGCGGTTTTTAACAAACTCGGCCAACAGCCCTTCTTTGCGAATTTCGGCTGCGATTCGAAGTCCTCGGGCGAAAGCATCCATCCCACCGATATGAGCATAGAACAGGTCGATCGGTTCAAAGCTTTCGCGGCGTACTTTCGCATCGAAGTTGACTCCTCCTGTTTTGAAGCCACCGTACTTTAGAATGGTGAGCATGGTTTGAGCGGTTAGATAGTAATCGGTCGGAAACTGATCGGTGTCCCAACCTAGTAGAAGGTCGCCTGTATTCGCATCGATCGATCCCAGCGCTCCTTGCATTCCCGCATAATCGAGTTCGTGCATCATGGTGTGACCTGCCAGGGTGGCGTGGTTCGTTTCGAGATTTAGTTGGAAATAGGGAAGCAGGTCGTAGGCTCTGAGAAAGTTGAGGCATGCCGCAGCGTCGCTATCGTATTGATGTTTGGTGGGCTCTTTAGGTTTCGGTTCGATGAGAAACTGGCCGTGAAACCCGATCTGTTTAGCATAGTCCACCGCCATATGGAAGAATCTGGCGAGGTGATCCAGTTCCCGTTTCATATCGGTGTTGTAAAGGCATTGGTAGCCTTCTCGTCCTCCCCAGAAGACATAATTCTCTCCACCTAATTGGTGGGTGACTTCCATGGCTTTTTTCACTTGTGCTGCTGCGTAAGCGAACACTTCGGCATTACACGTCGTCGCGGCGCCGTGCATGAACCGCGGATGGCTGAACATGTTGGCCGTTCCCCAGAGGAGTTTGACGCCGGTCGACTGCTGGAGAGACTTCAAATGTTCGGCTACCCGGTCGAAGTTTGTATTGGTTTCCCGCAACGAGTTTCCTTCCGGGGCAACGTCTCTGTCGTGGAAGGCATAGTAGGGGGCGTTGAGTTTTTCAAACAATTCGAAAGCGACTTCGGCTCGTTTCAAAGCGTTCTCAACGGACTGACTCCCATCATCCCAGGGGCGCAATGCGGTTCCTGGTCCGAAGGGGTCCGAGCCCGTTCCCCGCATCGTATGCCAGTAGACGATGCTGAATCGCAAGTGCTCCTTCATCGTTTTCCCGTCGATGACTTCCGTCGGGTTATACCAACGAAAAGCTAAGGGATTACGGCTTTTTGGACCTTCGTATTGGATCCTGGGAACGTCGGGAAAAAAGGCCATGGCAATCTTTCTGAGCGGAGAGACTTTAAAAACTACGTCCGTTCGTTGGAAATGACGCGGAATCATCTAGCCGAAAGTTTAGCTATTGCCGAGTGGAGCGGGAGGTGGGAACGGGATCACTTTCCGTCGGGAACGTGCATCGGAAAAGCATATGAAAAAGGGACTCTATGGAATGTACTCGATTTCCAAGGGGGGAAATTCCATTACACTGGAGTGGTAGTGAGGGAAAGTGAAGTCATTGATTCTCCTTCTCAGAATGTCTCTGTTTTTGTCCATTGGGTGACTCCTAATTAGTCGGTGGATTGCGGATTTCGGGCATGACGCAAATTACTACTGAGCGAATTCAAGAATTGATTCGAAAGAGCCAATTGGTCGAGCCCAACCAATTGGATGCGGCTTTTGAGAGGATTCGGCAGGCCAATGCGGGGGAACTCCCCACGGACCCGGTTGATATCTGTAAAGAATTAGAGAACGCAGGTTTGATCACTCGCTGGCACAGCGAGAAACTCCTACAAGGCAAGTCGCGAGGATTCTTTCTCGGGAAACACAAGATCCTTGGACACTTGGGAAGCGGCGGGATGAGCAGCGTGTATCTCGCAGAACACCTCGCGATGAAGCACAAACGGGCGATCAAGGTTCTTCCCAAGAAGAAGCTAGGTAACAACAGCTATTTGGAGCGTTTTCAACGTGAGGCACAAGCGATTGCGTCGCTGAACCACCCCAACATCGTTCGAGCCTACGACATTGATAATGATAAGGATACGCACTACATCGTCATGGAATACGTTGAGGGTGCGGACATGCAGACGCTCGTGCGAAAGCATGGACCACTCCCTTATGCAATCGCCGCGAACTACATCGCGCAGGCTGCTCGAGGTTTACAGCATGCACACGATGCAGGGCTGATCCACCGCGACGTGAAACCAGCCAATTTGCTTGTCAATAAACAGGGACAGGTCAAGGTGCTCGACCTCGGATTGGCTCTCTACGCCGAGGATGCCGATGCATCTCTCACGATGGAGTACAACGACAAAGTCTTGGGAACTGCAGATTACTTGGCTCCTGAGCAAGCCATCAATAGCCACAAAGTGGATTTCCGGGCTGACATGTACGGCTTGGGTTGCACGCTTTACTTTTTGCTGACAGGTCACCCGCCGTTTCCGGAGGGGAGCATCGCCAGTCGAATTATCAAACACCAGAATGCAATGCCCGCGGATATTCGCAAGGATCGTCCGGACTGCCCTGGGGAACTGGAGGGGGTGTGTGTCAAGATGATGCAGAAAGACCCTCGGTTCCGTTATACCAATTGCAAGCAGGTGGCGGAGGTTCTAGAGGCATGGTTGGAAAAATATCGCAAGGAAGGGAATGTGGCTCAACAGATTGCCAAATTCTCCATCACCGAGGTCTTGGCCGACCGTCTCAAATCCTCCAAGGATATCGACACCGTCAGCAATCGTAACGATGCGACCCTCGGCGGTAAAAGTTCGATCGTCAAACTTTCGACATCCGACAGTGGCGTGCTTCAAGCGATTGCAAAGAGCGATGGATCATCCATCGATAGTCAAGTCGATTTGATCCACGACACGAATTCACCGATTCCATCCAAGTCGAAAAGTCAGGCGATCGCGCGTGCCGAATCGCATCTATCGGGTGCGAAACAAGGGGCGAAGAGCGAGCCTCTCGTCAAGCCACTCGCTTCAAAAGGAACCCCTTCACAGGAATCTCGCGAGCCATCCTCGAAGAATGTCAGAGCGTCCGCGACGGTCACGACCCCTGCGACGAAATCCAACCCTGAGACCAAGTCTGCCCCTGCGACGAAGCCGTCAGAGCCGAGCCGCGCGGAGCGCAGTGCTTTTCCTATTTGGCTGGTCGCAGCTTTTGGAATCGTGGTGCTGGTGGCAGTTGGAATCGTTGTAGCTATCGTGAATCGGTAGAGTTGGTTCATGTAAGACCGATGGGTGTCTTGCTCGCTTCCCCTGGCTCCTCCTTCACGTAGGTTGGAACTGCGTATCCAGGTAGTCTCTTGCGGATTTCTCGCATCAATTCTTTTCCCCGATCCATCGCTACTTCGAAATGAGAGGCTCCCGCGACGCGATCGAGTTGGTGGAGATAGTAAGGTTGTACACCATGATTTACCAACAGTTCAGACAGCTCGACGAGCGTGTCGACATCGTCGTTGATGCCACGTAGCAAGACGGTTTGGTTGAGGATATTGGTTCCGCTTTTTCGCAGCTCCTGGATTGCGTTGATCAAATGATCGTCCATCTCTTGCGGATGATTGATATGCAGGACGAACCAGGTAGCCAGTCGCGTTTGACGCAATACTTCGCATAGTTCGGATGTAACCCTTTGAGGAATGACTACCGGCAATCGGGTGTGAATACGAAGTCTTTTGATGTGTCCAATCTTTTCAATACGTTGCACCAAACTCCCAAAGGTCGAGTCGACCACAGTGAGCGGATCCCCTCCGGAAAGGATGACCTCATGGATCGATGAGTCTTGCTCAATATACTGCAAGCTCTCCTCCCATTCGGAAAGGCTTTTCGGGGCATGGGAATACGGGAAGTACCTGCGAAAACAATAACGGCAGTGTATGGCGCACACACCACTGACAATCATCAAGACTCGACCCGGGTACTTATGGAGCAACCCGGGTCGCGATTCTACGGCCAGGTCACCGACTGGATCGGTCGTGAAGCCCTCGAGCTCTCGGTCTTCTTCGGCGCGGGGCAATACTTGGAGCAGGAGCGGATCCTTCGACCGTCCCCGATGCATACGATTGGCGTATTCCAGGGGAACGAAAGTGGGGAACTGGATGGCTGCGCGGTGAGCCAGCGGGATATCGTCTGCTGTGATCTCTAGATATTCGAGCAACTGAAATGCATCACGAAACGCGAGCTTCATGGACTCTTGCCATGTTCTCGCGGAAGGCCTGCGAGGGTTCCCATGGTTCGGATTTGGGAACTGGGGATTGGTCATTTTCGATATTCTCAATGAGGAATAGAGCGATGGTGCCCGTTACCCTTTCCTTCCGAAATCACTTGCCTTGTAGCATGTCAGGCGGACGTTTGCCGACGCGGAACTCGTTGTATAAGAAAATACATCCGGCAACGATGGCTGGCAGCAAGTAGTAGATGACACGAAACATCAAGACCGCCGAGAAGACTTCCGTTTTGGAGTCGCTCGGTAAGAAGCTGATCAAGATCAACTCCATGATGCCATAACCGCCGGGTACGTGGGAAATCACGGCTACAATTTGTGCGGTCAAATAGGCGATCAGGACCGTTGAGAAGTTGATTTTGTCCGGCCCGATGACGTGAGGAGGCATCAATGAATAGAGTACGGTGGTCGCGAGCAAAAAGTCTCCTGCAGAAACGATCAATTGCATCACAGAAAGCTTGAACGGTGGTAGCGAGACCTCAAAGTCTCGGAATCGAATCGGCTTCCGGATGAGAACGCAAGACAACAAATAACCACCCACGCAGGATAGGAAGATCGCGCCCCAAGTTTTCGGGTCGAGAATCAGCATCTCCATAATTTCTTCCGGCAGGTGAATGGGTAATGCTACGAAAGCGATGCCCGCCAGGAGAAACAACCCGAGCCAGAAGGTGATCGAGAGGATCGATACGAAAGCGATGATTTCGATTAAGCTAAAACCCCAGGTTGAGTAAAGACGATAGCGAACCGCATTTCCACCGAGCAGCCAGCCGAGAACATTTCCACATGCATATCCAACGACCGCGCCTGCCATGATCTTCGACATGGGCAATTGTTTCTTCAAGTGGCGGACGGCGATCCAGTCGTAACCCGTTAGCACCAAGTAATTGAGCACGGTCAAGGCGATCGCAATGGCAAAGTGATACCACGGCAAACTCGCGATCGCTTCTTGGACCTTTTCAAAAGTGACGCCTCCGGCGGCCAGTTTTTTACGAACGTACCAGAGTGCGAAAATCATGATCGCCAGGATGGCGGTGACCTTCGCTGATTCGCCTAATCGGCCCACGGCGCGTCCCGGAGGATTGACACCGCTGCGAGGGGAGTTGCTATTCGAGTCTGGGACAGGTTGTTGGGACAACGTTGGTACTGCCAATTTCTGGGGGAGGGTCTCGCGCGGGCGGTCGCGAAGCTCCGGATAAACGGACCTGTTAAGTTACGCAATCTGCGGTCACTTTGGTAGCTCAAACGGAAACGCCGATTGTTCGGATTGGAAGGGCCGATACGAACTTAGTACGAGTTGATTGAGTCCATTCCTGGGAATTTTCGGTCGTCCTATGCGAGAATCCTTGAAAAAATCATCTGTCGCCTCATTTGCATGGTTGATCGCTATTAGCGGAATTGTGTGCGGACAAAATGCGACGAACATCGTGGTGCCAGGCACCGGGATCCAGTTGGTCCAGGTGGGGGATGACTTTGAGGACGAAACATGGGACTTCATTCCCAATAATCCGAAAAGCACAGAGGATATCGACGAGAAACAGCGGGCACCCATGGGAAAATCCACCAATGGTCGCTGGTACGAGGGTGCCAAGCGAGGACATCCAGACGTCGTGAAGCGTGTTTCGACACCCCCAGGTGGACTCGAGGGGAGTCAGGGAGCGTTGCTGTTAAAGTCGCTCTACACGGGAATTCCGAATACTCCCAGCTTTAAAATGCACCAGGACGATTTCATTTGCAATGTGCAATATCGCCTGGGTGGCACGGTTCCTGTCTCGCAATCACCCAGTATGACGACACGCGTCTATCTGCCGCCCATGGAGAACTGGGAACGTAGAAATGGTCCCCATTTCGCATTCAGAGCTGCTGTAGAAACTACGGTTACCGAAACCAAGACCAAGTTTGTCTTCGTATCCAAGGAACAGAAAGACGAGATCTATTGGCCAGGTTTGTTCATTCTTCGCGGTACCAAAAAAGTCGACGGGCGACAGGTATCCTACGCCTACTTCCGCGTTCGGGCAGACCGAAATGGAGGGGATTTCATGGGTCCGGAAATTCCAGCCATGGGATGGTGGACGTTAGGACTCTCCTTCACACCAGATGGTTTGGTGCATTATTTTGCCAAGCAAGGTACTGAAGATTTGACGCGCAGTGACTACATCGCCACGGCGATGCCTTACGGCTACCGATGTGAAGAAGTGAGATCTTTCTTCTACAATGTCGTCAATGGGGACAATGGTCGGGAATGGTCGACGGATTGGATTATCGATGATCCCAAATTCTATGTCGTCCGCAACAATCGGGTCGCTGCTCGAAATTAGACCGAAGGCTTCTTCCTCGACATCGCGTAACGGCACTCTCTGGAACGATTGAGAGACGCGTGTTGTTCAAGCTGCATTGGCGCTCTCGATCGGGGGAGTGACCTTGATCACTTTCCGCTTGGGAAGTCTCACAACCTCCAGGGCGACGCAGTAATCGAGATTGGGCCGGAAAATGGTTAGTAGGGCGAGTGGAATGAACCAAGCCAAATAAAGTCCTCCACCAAAGCCGTGCCAGCATTGAGTTGCCGCCATAAGTGCTGCGGAGCAACTCATCAATGTCGCGAGACTTTTTTGCGCTGGCCATGCGACGAAAGAAATACTCAACAGAACGAAAGCGACGATCAAGGGAATTCGCATGACTGGATACCAACCCAGTCCCCAAATTCCGTCCATACCCGTCATCGCGATTTGTTTAACACCGAACATATAACCCAAATGCTGAAGAATGTCGTTGGGATGCAACACCACCATGGCCACGACCAACGAAGCAATCGAGGCCAAAAAGCCGGAGGCAAATCTTTTGACTCCGCGTTGCCAATAGAAGCTGCACCAAAGAGGAAGGAGCGAAAAAGGATAGTAGACAACTCCAGCAGCGGCTCCCAAACACAAACCGGCGGCGAAAGGTTGCCGGTACAGCAGGACTGCCAGCAGCAATAGGGCGCTCGGCACGACGTGATCGACCCGACCGGTCATATGTGCTGTGTAGGGTAGCAACAAATAAAAGGTTGCAGCACCCACCCCCGTTTTAAAATTGGAGAAGTGCCAGTAACCAATGGCAACAATGCTTAGGATCATGACTAAATTCGCAGCGATCGACATGGTCCGCGATATCAGTAGCTTGTAGCTCGATGGAAAAATCTTGGTGGAAAACTCCGGCTCCTCTCCATTGATCGGAACGGTCGAAATGTCTGGCAAGGCGTTCATCAGGATATAGCCAGGACCTCCGTTGATCGGTTGCCGTTGATGCTCGATCGGATCGCTGACTGCCACGTTGACTAGCAGGTAAATCAACATGGACGTACCTAGAAATAACATCCCACCGCTACTTAGATTCGGATCCAGCATGGGTCTTCGCACAATCGCGGTATCGAGCAGCATGCGGATCACCAGGAGCGCTGAACAGAGGATCAACCACAAGTAACCAACATAGAGCAACGAAGAGGGTTTGAAAAAAGAATTCGCTGTGTCCGTTTCCGTGGTCGTCGCCTCTTCAGCCAATTCGGAATTGGTGACATCCTCACCATTTGGTCGGCCATCGACCTGGGCTATCGGAGCAGAGATCGATTGCTTCGTGAGCACATTTCCCTCATACACCATCATGATCCCTGGTGTGAAAAGGAGGATCAGTGCTATGTCCAAGTTTCTGAGAGACCAGAAACG
This sequence comes from Pirellula sp., assembly GCA_040396935.1. Taxonomy (GTDB): domain Bacteria; phylum Planctomycetota; class Planctomycetia; order Pirellulales; family Pirellulaceae; genus JBKCUI01. The sequence goes on along the minus strand of JBBAXA010000035.1, from coordinate 30,650 downwards.
GTGAAACATCAAGAACAACCCGATCGCCAAAAACGTCGACAAGAAGACCCAGGTTGGGGGCTCGAGCCTAAGATAATGGGAAAGAAAATCGCTCATAGAAGTAGCATGCGCGATCCGGCGGAAAAGTACAACGTAGGAATATCTCTCGGAATACCGGTTGCCAGGCGAACGATCAATTTCGCGGGAGCTGCCATTCAATGGCGGTTAGGGTCGACAATCGCTTCCATGGGGTCGTTTTGTACTTGCGTCAGCGAGGGTTCGGAACCGAGGACTCCCAAGAAATCCTTCGTTGGAGCCCTCCTCACGCGGTAATCCGAAGCCTCAAAGGATCTATAAATCAAGTTCTCGGAATCGGAATTAGTCCGATCTCTTAGGTCTCTGCTTCCTTTTTCCTAGTTCCTTGCGTGGAATCAGTAAGATCGTTGCAGAATATTCAAAATACAAGCATCGTCGATACCCGCAACGAGCCTCCACCCAATTGACTACCTCGACCGTCTATGGAGAGTTGCTACTTTGCGATTCGATTCCTGGTCCAGAGACCCTTGACCCCTGGGAATAATCGCTTGCTACTTTGTCTCAATTGCTTGGCTCATTGGAGTGGCTCGTTGGAGTGGCTCGTTGGGGACACAACTTTTCGATTATTTTCTATCGTCCCAATGAGCTGTGTCCCCGGGTCCCCTTTGCCTGAGTCCCCGCGACCCAACGCGGACGTTATTCCCGAGGCGCTCCTTTCGACTGGGGTGGCCGATGCCGCCGCTTTGGAATGCAAGCGATACACTGCTTTCGCCAATGCCATCCTTAGCACTTCTATCTCAACGCTCTGAGTGTGCTAACCAGCGAAAATGTGCCGTCCGTACTTTTGAAAAAATGCAGTCGAATTGAGGTTGTCGGCGTGAGGTTTTAGGGCTTTCTCAGGTCGTATCTTCGACAAGCTCTCAGGGTTCTGACATCCATGCGATCCTGAATCGTGCGATCATTCCGTTTCTAGGTACTTGAGCCTAGGTAGGCTTGCTCAAGTCGTTCGGGGTTTTGGACGGCAGATCAGTGTTCCTAAAAATGGCTAGTCATCTTTTCCTTCGACAACTATTCTCATCGGAGGTAGTAATGGTTATTTCTGTGATGGGAGAGGCTAATGTTCGCGTTGGTTAAATCGAAGCGTGCTGTGGGACTTGAGCTTCTGGACGTTCCTAAACCAACGATCGGAATCAACGATTGCTTGATACGCATCCTCAAAACGGGAATATGCGGTACCGATTTGCATATTTACAATTGGGATGCTTGGGCCCAGAAGACCATTCCGGTTCCGATGGTCGTGGGTCATGAATTCGTTGGGGAAATTGTTGAGGTCGGTTCCAATGTCACCGATTTCTACCCAGGGGATATTGTCTCGGGCGAGGGTCACGTCGTTTGTGGACGCTGCCGAAATTGTCTGGCGGGTCGCCGGCATCTTTGCAAGAACACATCGGGTGTAGGAGTCAACCGAACCGGCGCTTTTGCGGAATATCTGGCGCTGCCGATGACGAACGTCTGGCATCATCGCCAGTCGATCCCTCTGGATATCGCTGCGATTTTTGATCCATTAGGAAACGCGGTGCACACGGCTTTGAGCTTTGATTGCCTGGGCGAGGATGTTTTGATTACAGGCGCGGGACCGATAGGGCTCATGGCCACCGCCGTGGTCAGGCACGCAGGTGCACGGCATGTGGTCGTGTCGGATTTGAATGCCTATCGGCTGGATTTAGCCAGAAAAATGGGAGCGACAGTCGCCATCGATCCCCGCGAAAAAAGCGTGGCGGACGTTCAGCGGGAGTTGGGGATGAAGGAGGGGTTTGATGTGGGGCTTGAAATGTCCGGCTCGCCTGCAGCGCTTCGAACGATGCTTGAGAACATGTGCCATGGAGGAAAGATGGCCATGCTGGGGATTCCATCCGAACCGATCGCTATCGATTGGAATCTGGTTGTATTCAACATGCTGACCATTCGGGGAATCTATGGGCGAGAGATGTACGAAACCTGGTACAAAATGACGGTTTTGTTGGAGAGTGGACTCCATATTGAACCCGTCATCACGCATCGATTTCCATTTCGAGAGTACGAAAAAGGATTTCAGGTGATGCAAAGTGGCATGTGTGGTAAAGTCGTCCTCGATTGGCAAGAATCATGATCCGTTCGTGTTGTACGATTTCTGGATAAGGTTCTCTGGGCTACAATCCCACACACTCCAGGCCATGGTCAGTATCCTCAACTGCTTTCATGACATCACGTAAACTCCTTGTAACTGCAGCGCTTCCCTACGCAAACGGTCCTATTCACTTGGGCCATTTGGTGGAATACATCCAGACCGATATATGGGTTCGGTTTCAACGATTGATGGGCCGTCGTTGTATCTTCCTATGTGCGGATGATACTCACGGCACGGCGATCATGATCCGAGCTCGACAAGAAGGTCGACCGGAGACCGAGCTCATTGCAGATATGCAGAAAGCGCATGAGCGCGACTTTGCTGGGTTTGATATCTCATTCGATCATTACGGCAGTACGAACTCCGAGGAAAACAGATCGCTTTGTGCACAGATTTGGAAATCGTTGCAAGAGAAAGGTTTGATTGTGGAGAACGATGTCGAGCAACTGTTCGACACCGTTGCGGGTACTTTTTTGGCGGACCGATTCGTGAAAGGGATTTGTCCACATTGCAAGTCTCCAGATCAGTATGGCGACAACTGTAGCAAATGTGGTGAGACCTATTCACCGGCTGACCTTATCGATCCGATCAGTACGCTCAGTGGTTCGACTCCCGTCAAGCGGTCGGCAAAGCATCTGTTCGTTCATCTCGAGAAAATGCACGGTTTTCTCGACCATTGGACGCAATCGGGGGAGCATCTTCAGTCCGAGGTTGCCAACTATCTCAAAGGGCACTTTTTGGGAAATCCGCTCAGGGATTGGGATGTATCACGTCCAGCCCCTTACTTCGGTTTCGAGATACCAGATAGTCCTGGGAATTATTGGTACGTCTGGTTCGATGCCCCGATCGGTTATATCGCTTCGACGTGGCAGTGGTGCAAGAAACATGGGGAATCTCTCGAGGATTGGTGGAAGAGCGATACGACCGAGATCCATCATTTCATCGGTAAGGATATTACTTACTTTCACACCCTGTTCTGGCCGGGGGTTCTTCAGGCCGCTGGTTTTTCGTTGCCTACCTTTGTTCACATCCATGGGTTTCTCACGGTGGATGGGGAGAAAATGGCGAAAAGCAAAGGGACACAAGTCCAAGCGTCGACCTATCTGAAGCATCTCGACCCAGCCTTCCTGCGCTATTTCTATGCAGCCAAACTGGGGCCACGGTTGGAGGATATCGATCTGAATTTGACGGAATTTGCCAACAAGGTGAACTCGGATCTCATCGGCAAAGTTATCAACTTGGCGAGTCGAACGGCACGGTTCATCGAGCATGTTGGATTGGCACCCGAGTACCCGCACGATGGCGGATTGTTTGCATCGGCCGCTGCTGCCGGCGAGAAAATCGCAACAGCCTACGAACAGCTGGACTATTCGAGAGCCATGAGAATGATCATGGAGATTGCAGACCAGGCCAACGCGTTCGTCGAGAACTCCGCGCCGTGGTCCTTGAAAAAGGATCCAACGCAACATGTCCGATTGCAACAGGTTTGCACGATTGTTTTGAATTTGTTCAGGCAATTGTGCGTCTACTTGGCTCCCGTTTTGCCTCGATTGGCAGATCAATGCGGTGCCTTGCTGCAATCACCTATTACGAATTGGAACGATAGCCAAAGACCGATTGTCGGTACACCCATCGCCAAATTTGAACACCTCCTTCAACGACTTCAGCCAGAGAAAGTCCAAGCCATGATTGAAGAAAGCAAAGTTGAGCCAGTCGCGCCAACGAGTCCTGCGGTTTCGCAACCCACCCCGGCAGACTCGGGAGACGCGTTGGTGGCTGAGCCGCTCGCACCCACCTGTACCATCGATGATTTTGCCAAGATCGATTTACGCGTTGCCAGAATCATCAAAGCAGAGGAGGTTCCCGAAGCGAAAAAACTGGTGAAGCTGACGGTGAGTTTGGGAGGGGAGCACACCAGGACCGTTTTCGCTGGTATCAAAGCAGCCTATAGTTTGGAGCAATTGCAGGGCAGGCTGGTCGTCATCGTTGCGAACTTGCAGCCGAGACAGATGAAATTTGGTTTGAGTGAGGGGATGGTCACCGCGGCAGGTCCAGGAGGCAGCGAAGTGTTTTTACTCGGTGTCGATACCGGTGCAGTCCCCGGACAACGTGTGCATTAAGTACCGCTGACAGAGCGATTCAAGCAGTAGGTTTCAAAACACTAGAGAATTTCAAACGATGGGATTTCAATACGACCGAGCGCTCCTCCAATCGATCCTCCGAGAGCATGCGCTCCAATTCGGTCAATTCACTTTAGCGAGTGGAAAACAAGCCTCGTACTACCTCGATTGTCGGAAAGTGACTTTGCATCCTCAAGGAGCAAATCAAATTGCGGCAGGCATGCTCGATATTCTTGTTGCTGGCAGATTTGGTGAGGTACCAGACGCGGTCGGAGGACTTGCGATCGGAGCAGATCCTATTACCGCTTCCATCGTCGTCCATGCTGGATTGCGAAACCTGCCCACTCGCGGTTTTATGGTTCGCAAAGAGGCGAAACAGCACGGCACGGGAAAACTCGTCGAGGGGCCCGTGGTTCCCGGGATGCGTGTGGTCATCGTAGAGGATGTCATCACCTCAGGTGGTAGCGCCCTGAAAGCTGCGGCATCTGCCAGAGAGTTTGGTTTGGATGTCGTCGGAGTCCTCGGGGTGATCGATCGATTGGAGGGTGGTCGCGCTGCATTCGAAGCAGAGGGTATTCCGCTGGAGACTCTTCTGACAATCGATGATTTCAAAGGTTCTACCAAAAGGTAGTGCCAGGGTTCCCTGAGAGAGATCATGCCAGAACTCCCTGAGGTAGAGACGATGCGACGCGGATTGCTTCCGATCGTCGGCAGGCAAATCGATCGCGTTGAATTTCCTCAAATCCCTTACCGTCCGATTGCAATCTACCCGAGTCAAGCCGAGTTGCAATCCCGCTGTAATGGTCGACGAATCCAGGGAGTCGATCGAGTAGCGAAACGGGTAATCGTGCGGTTAGACTCGGATGATTCGATTGTTATGCAGCCGAAAATGGCTGGGATCGCAATGCTTTCCGAACCGCCTACGGAGATGCACACGCGCGTCGTCTTCCATCTCGCCGGTCGACAGGAAGTCGATCGATTCCTCTATTGGGATCGTCGCGGATTGGGGACGGTTTGTCTCTGGAACAAAGCGGACATCGAAGAGCATTTGGGACCCAAGCAGCTTGGGCCCGATGCGGTCACGGTTTCAGAGAAGGATTTCATTGCACGGTACGATCGCTGCCACAAAGAAGTCAAAGTCGCCCTGCTGGACCAGAAGCTCATTTGCGGGATCGGAAATCTGTATGCAGCCGAGATCCTGCACGCGGCGCGAATCCATCCCAAGACACGTTGCGATGAAATCCCGAGGACTCGTTGGAAACGGATTCATCGTGAAACCGTCCGAATTCTGAACGAAGCGATTGAGAAAGAGGGCTCGACACTGCGCGACGGTACGTACCGAAATGCCATCAATGGAGAGGGTGCCTATCAGATGGAACACCTGGTATACGATCGGGAAGACCAGTTTTGTTTGTCGTGCCATCGTGGGCGAATTCAGAGAATCGTTCAGACGCAAAGGAGTACTTTTTTTTGCCCTCGCTGCCAGCGATAGCACCCCCGCGTAGAGCATTGCTTGTTACGCTCGCCCCCGGATTCCGAGGGGTGGCATTCTCGATCTCTCGGTTGTGAGTACACCTCACAACCCCTTCGTGTTAACATGCCCAAAAACAGTAGCCTTCAGGAGCTGATTATGGAAAGCGTTGTCGACAGCATCTACAACCACCCGTCGTATTATGATTTGATTTTTGCAAGCGATTGGGTTGCGGAATTCAAGTTTCTCGAGGCCGCATTTGAAAAACATGTGAGCAAGAGGAGTCCTGGAAGCAAGAAGGTGAAACGGATTCTCGAACCCGCTTGTGGTACAGGGCGACTTCTATTTCGAATGGCGAAAGCCGGTTACTATGCCGCAGGACTCGATCTCAATGAAAAGGCAGTTGCCTACTGCAATGAGAGGCTGGTGAAACATGGCTTCCAGCCGACCGCCTTCGTGGCTGACATGTGCGATTTTCAAGTTGCCAAACCGTATGATGCAGCGTTCAACACGATCAACTCCTTTCGACATTTAGCCACCGAAAAGCAAGCGGCGGAGCATCTCCGAGCTATGGCTGCGGCGATTCGTCCTGGTGGGATTTATGCGTTGGGTTTTCACCTGACTCCTCTCAGCGGTCCACAGACCGACAAGGAAAGCTGGAGCGCGAGAAAAGGGAATTTAATGATCAACACGTCCATGTGGCCCAGAGATAAGGATCGAAAAAAGAGGATGGAACGGTACAACCTGAGGTTTGATATCTATCGGCCGTCGGGTACGAAAAGGATCGACGACTGCTTGGAGCTTCGTAGCTACACGGTTCGGCAGTTTGCGAGTTTGTTGAAAAAAGTCCCGGAATGGTCTGTCGAGGAGACCTATGATTTTCAATACGACATCGATGAGCCTATCGAGATCGATTCGGAAACCGAGGATATCGTCTATATCCTGAAGAGAGTGGCGTGATTTCTATTTCGTTGAAGAACCCGGACTGGAACTCACCCGTTCTACTTGAAAAATGTGACACGCGACGGTAGCCTCGTTACTCCCATTTTTGATACCCCGTCGAAACCCTCGCATGATTGCAACCGATAAAACCAGCCATTTACCTGACGAGCAGCGGGTGGTGATCACATCGGTTGGGCTCACGGCTCCCAACGGAAACGATTTGGAATCGTATCGAGAAGCGTTATTGAACGGAAAAAGTGGCGTTCAAAACTACAACATTCGTTACGTCGGCGATACGTTCGCTGGGGTTTGCCAGTTCGAGGCGACCAAGTACCAGAGCAAACGGGACATCCGGCGAGGAACCCGCGCGGGGACGGTCGGCATTTGGGCGGCGTCGGAAGCCATTCGGCGAAGCGGATTGGATTGGAACAACGTCGATCGGTCTCGAGTGGGAATCTATATTGGGGTAACCGAACATGGGAACGTGGAAACCGAGAACGAAATCTATTCCATCAAGGCCTACGACTACGACACGACCTATTGGTCTCATCACCACAATCCCAGAACGGTAGCGAACAACCCAGCTGGAGAGATCGCGCTCAATCTCGGCGTCACTGGTCCGCACTACACGATCGGAGCTGCTTGCGCGGCTGGGAACGCCGGAGTGATTCAGGGTGTTCAGATGCTGCGGTTGGGGGAGTGCGATCTGGCGATCGTCGGAGGGGTTTCAGAGAGCATCCATACGTTCGGTATTTTTGCCTCGTTCAAATCCCAGGGAGCGCTGGCATTTCACAGCGATCCCACCAAGGCATCCAGGCCTTTTGATTTGGATAGGAATGGAATTGTTGTATCCGAGGGGGCGTGCATCTACCTCCTGGAACGACTCTCGGATGCCAAGGCGAGATCTGCAGAAATCATCGCGGAAATTGTTTCATACGCGATCAACACCGATGCAACCGATTTCGTCCTTCCCAATCCAGAACGCCAAGCGCAGTGCGTCAAAATGGCGCTGGATCGAGGTGGTCTCGCCCCAAACCAGATCGATATCGTCAGCACACATGCCACGGGCACGAACAGCGGGGATGCGCAGGAAATTCAAGCGCTGCGTTCCGTCTTTGATGGCTGTGATCACGTGAATTTTAACAATACCAAGAGCTTCATCGGTCACACCATGGGCGCGGCGGGAGCCTTGGAACTCGCCGGTAATCTTCCCTCATTCGGCGATGGGGTTTGCCACGCAACCATAAATGTGGACAATCTAGACGAAGCGTGTGCGATTCCCGGTTTGGTGATCAACCGACCGAAAGAACTGGGACGAGTTTCCTACATTTTGAATAATTCCTTCGGAATGCTAGGTATCAATTCGGTTCTGATCGTTCGTCGTTTTTCTTAGTCTGTGCCATTGGCATAGATCGAAGGGAGGCGAGGCTCAACGCGTTATGATCATTCATTTTTGCGATAGTTTCGTTGACTGTGTGAACATCCGTCACCGTACCGAGGAGTATTGGGTTCCATGACACCAGCCGAGATCCGTGAAGAGATCCTGGATATTTTGAGTGAAATTGCACCGGACGAAGATCTGTCCGGATTAGATGACAGCAAGTCGTTTCGCGAGCAGATGGAGCTAGACAGCATGGACTTCCTGGACATTGTGATGGAACTGCGCAAGAGGCATCGAGTTCAGATTCCAGAAGACGAGTATGGTAACCTCGCGAGCATGGCGAGTACGGTTCAGTACCTCGAACCGAAGATGCGCGACATTGTTGCAGCCTAAATGAGGATTGGATTTAGGTTGTGTCTCAGAGCCTCTGGAATTCGAGAGGTTCTTTCGCCCGTTCGCTTTGCCATCCATGGCTCGAGCGAATTCGGTAGGAAACGCCGCCTTATCGAAGGCTGGTGAACGGTCTCGAGACTTGGCTAGGGATCAGTCCAAGTCCTGAATCGCACTTCATTTTTCTCAAGCGAACAAGTGAGTGGGGCTCAGCAATCATCGCGAGTTGCTTCCAAAAAGGGGAGCGAGGTGAATCTCTCTCGGCAACCATGAGATCGCAGGTCTGTTGAAGTCTTAGCGGCTAGGGTGTGAAATCCAGCGCGAGTGCATTGAGAAACTACAGTCTCCATGGCAGTTTTTGTGTGCCTCGGATTGTTTCTCGAACTACGGAACCTGGGCTAGCTGAGATCGCGCTAGTCGAGGCGGTGCTTTCCGCCGATGCGGGCGCGGTGATCCGAACGCGGTGCAGAACAAATCCATGATAGCACCAAAGAAGACGAATCGATCGGATTGGTCTGTGACTTCCAGCAATACTGAAATCGACCGATTTGTAGTGAGAAAAAATTTCTGAAAACCAATGTTTTCATTGATTAATGCGGTTGAGTTGGGGAACTTGGGCTAGGGCCAGGTGCTCTGCCGGGCTGTTTTCCAGAGGGCTCCTAGGGCAGAGTGGCGATTCACCCCCGGTGCTTCGTTGAGAAAGATCTTCGATGAATCCAAACCGTCTTTTCGTTAGGAGATCGAGTGGCTGGTTTTCAGCCGGAAGCTCTTTTGCTGCGATTATCGCTTTCAGAGGTAGTCGTGGGTTCGTAGCCAGTGGATTGCATCATCGATCGATTCGTGGAGTGGTCTGGGATGATAGCCCAATTCCTCTTCCGCACGCCTCGAGGAGTAGTAATGGAATTGCTGAGCCATCTCAATGGCAGCACTGTTGAAGTCGGACTCTTCCCGGCGTAGGAGGTTCAGGCCGTTGGCGAGGAGATTCCCGATCACTCGGGCGGGTTTTCTCATCACGACTAGGGGGGGGCGAACTCCTAGTTTTCGGGCGATCGATGTCCAAAGGTCGAAGTACGAGGTGTTGTGTCCAGCGAGAATGTAGTGGCGATGTTTGCCTCCATGCTGCGCGAGTGCCAAAATTCCTTCGGAGACATCTCGTGGATCGCAGACCGAGCAACCGCCCGACGGAGCCCATGGCTGGAAACTCTTCAGGGCACGAATCATGCGACCGCTGCTTAATTGCCAGTCGTTTGGGCCTAGCATAAAGCCTGGGTATACCGAATATCCATCCAATCCTCGAGAGACGGATTCCATGAAAGCCTGTTGGGCTGCTCGTTTTGAAATCACGTAGGTGCATGGCACCTGTCCGTCTCCTTGGCTGGTTTCGTCGGAGGGGGAATCCTCGGTTCCGACGGGAAGGACATTGACCGTCGATACGTGGATAAAGCGAACTCTCTGGGCTTCCGCCCACCGCAATAGATTCTCGGTTCCACTCCTATTTATGAAAATGGCTTCCTCTCGTCGCTTCCAGCCGATGTGGATGAGCGCTGCCGAATGGATTACGGCATCCACTCGCAGATGTGCGAGTCGGTGACGCAGATCTTTTGAGGTGATATCCGCACTGATATGCTGGCAGTTCAGGCCTCGCAGGCTCGGGTGGCTGGGTCCGGAGCGAGAGAGGGAAACGATCTCATGCCCTCGGGAGTTAGCTGCCTGGGCCAGGTTGTTTCCGAGCATTCCGGTGACGCCGGTGATGAGCAGTCTCAATCTATTCCTCGCTTCTGTGCCCGGCCACCCAAATGGGTGGTTTAGCGGTTTTTCCCCGCCGTGAGCTAGCGGAGTGCCAGTGGATACTAATTCTTTCAAAAATCCAAAAATAGTTATGGGTTGATCTATCTTAACAGGGCTCGATCGCTACACTAACGGCGTGGACGTCGGATCGGTTGATATTTTTGGTGGAACAGGCTTGCGTCGTCGGCGCACTTGTTTACCTTTCTGCGCGCAAGGGGGGAATGAATTGTACGGACATTGCTCTTCGTGTTTTCATTCCACCCGGAAAGTTCGCAATTTCTTTTCAGAGTCAGCCGGTGTTCCCGATCGGGGGATGAATTGCCCCGCGAGATCGAGAATCTGAAGGGACGTTTGTTGTGCCTTATGGCCAACGCTTCATTGTCTGTTTTGGCATTTTACCTTTTGGCCCACTTCGAGAATCTAGTCTCCAATGGCAACATCCTCAAAGCGACGATTGCAAACTTCTTCTATTCGGGTGTTCGGATCTGGCAGGAGTCAGTTTCCGATACCGAATTTGACCACTCTGCAAACCGTTTCCTACGAAGCGTTTCTTCAGGAAGATATCCCTTCGGACAAGCGAAAGAATCAGGGATTGGAATCGGTCTTTCGCGAGATCTTTCCGATTGAAAGTTACGACAAGACGGTCGCCCTCGAGTACATCCGTTACGAGTTGGGCAAGCCGCGGTACACTCCGGAAGAGTGTCGACAACTGCGTCTCACTTACGGAAAGCCATTGAAGGCTTGGTTCCGCTTGAAGCGGGACCAGCCGCTAGAGGAAGAGGTCTATCTGGGTGATATTCCGATCATGCTCGGGGGTGGTGAGTTCATCATCAATGGTGCGGAGCGGGTTGTTGTCAGCCAGTTGCACCGGTCGCCTGGGGTGGACTTCGTCGAGGAAGCGGAAGGTACTTCCGATCGAAAGTTGCCCTCCTGTCGTGTGATTCCCGAACGAGGCAGCTGGATCGAGATCAATATCACGAAAAAAGATTCTTTGTCGGTTCGGATCGACCAGAGCGGGAAATTCTCGGTGATGACGTTGCTTCGTGCGATGTCTCCCAAGTTCAGTACCGATCAGGATTTGATCAAAGCGTTCTATGAAGTTTCGATCGAGAAAATCAGCGATGGTCGGAGTATTCCGAAGATTGAGAACAAAATCGTAGCCGACGATGTTGTGTTCCCGTCGGACCATGAGCGGGCTGGTGAGATCCTGGTCGAATCGGGGCAAAAGATATCCCATGCGATAGGGGAAATGATTTGCACCGCTGGCGTCAAGAACGTCATGGTGATGGAGGCTCCGAAGGTCCCGTACATTCTGAATTCTCTGGCGGAAGATAATACGAGTTCCCACGAAGAGGCTCTGCTTCGAATTTATCAGCGTCTTCGACCGGGGAATCCACCTGCGTTAGAGAAAGCTAGGACTCTTTTTCACGAGAAGTTCTTCGACATCAATCGTTATCGATTGGGGCGTGTCGGTCGGTTCCGCGTCAACCGCAAACTCGACCTGCATGTGCCGGAAGATGAAATGGCTTTGCGTCCTGAGGATTTGGTTGCATCGATTCGTTACTTGATCGATTTGTTCGATCCTGATTCGACCGCGAGATTCGATGACATCGACCATTTGGGAAATCGACGCTTGCGAACGATTGATGAACTGGCTTGCGAGGAATTGAGAAAAGGGTTCTTGAAGTTGCGCCGCACGGTCCAAGAGCGCATGAGCTTGAAGGAGGTCGAGGACATGACGCCCCGATCTTTGGTCAATCCCAAGAGCATCAGCGCCGCTATCGAGTACTTTTTCGGTCGAGGGGAGTTGTCGCAGGTTGTCGACCAGACGAATCCTCTCTCCCAGCTGACGCACGAGCGTAGGTTGTCGGCTTTGGGCCCTGGCGGTTTGAATCGGAAGCGCGCGGGATTCGAGGTTCGCGACGTTCATATTTCACACTACGGTCGAATTTGTCCGATCGAGACACCGGAAGGTACCAATATCGGATTGATCAGCTCGCTGTCGATTTACGCAGGGGTCGATGAGTATGGATTTTTGGTCACTCCGTATCGCAAAGTATCCAATGGGAAGGTGACCGACGAAGTGGTCTGGCTTCGAGCCGATGAGGAGTCGGATGCCTATATCGGACCGGCGGACTTGGAGATTAAGGATGGAAGTTTGGTCACGGGCCCGGGCTTGATCGCGCGTCACCGAAGCGACTTTGAGATCGTAACGCCCGATGCTGTTCATTACATGGATATTGCCCCGAGTCAGATGATCGGTGTGTCTGCGGGATTGATTCCGTTCCTCGAGCATGACGATGCAAACCGCGCGTTGATGGGTTCGAACATGCAGCGTCAAGCGGTTCCGCTATTGGTCGCTGAGCCTCCGATTGTGGGAACGGGGCTCGAGAAAGAGGTCGCCGCGAACAGCTCGATGGTTGTCCGCGCTCGGCGTGCGGGGAAAGTCACGTATGTCGATTCTTTGAAAATTGAGGTTGGCAACGACATCTACCACCTCAAAAAATACCAGGGACTCAATGAACGAACCTGTTTGAATCAGCGACCCATCGTGAATTTGGGTGACAAGGTCGAGAAAGGCCAGATTATCGCCGACGGTGCTTCGACGCATCTCGGAGAGCTGGCGCTCGGTCGAAATGTTCTTGTCGGGTTCATGTCTTTTGATGGTTACAACTACGAAGACGCCATCATCATCAGCGAGGAGTTGGTTAAGCAGGATGTCTACACATCGATTCACATCGAGGAATTCGACGTCGAGATTCGCGAGACGAAGCTCGGACGTGAGGAGTTCACACGGGACATTCCAAACGTCAGCGAGAAAGCTCTGAGGAATCTCGACGAAAGCGGCATCGTACAAATTGGTACCTACGTCCGGCCTGGCGATATTCTCGTCGGAAAGGTTTCTCCAAAGAGCAAGACAGAGTTGACTCCGGAAGAGAAGCTGTTGCACGCGATTTTCGGTCGAGCGGGAGAGGACGTCAAAAACGATTCTCTCGAAGTCAGCTCGGGTGTTGAAGGGATTGTGATCGATACCCAGAAATTCTCCCGACGCATGAGCCTTTCGGAAGAAGAGCGAAAGGAATTTGAGAAGGAGCTCAAGCGAGTCGAGACCGAAGGAAATAAGGAGATCTCCAACGCGTTCGCATCCTTTGCGGAAGAGCTCGAGAAAGCAATCGGAGGCAAGTTAACAGATGAGGATGGAACTCCGCTCACAGGCGGGCAGGATCCGAAGTTCATCGCGGAAAAGGCTCAAACCTTCAATCTCTCTCGATTGATCAATCGATTGGATTCAGGTCTCCATGCGGAAGTCAAAAAGGTTTACAAGAACCTATGGCCGGCGGTGGAGGAGGCATTGGATATACGAGATCGTCATCTCAACAGCATGAAACGCGGAGATGAGCTGCGGAGCGGCGTGCTGCAGATGGTCAAGGTTTACATAGCGACCAAACGGGTGATCAGCGTTGGAGACAAGATGGCTGGTCGTCACGGCAACAAAGGGGTGATTTCCAAAGTCTTGCCGGTAGAAGATATGCCATTCCTCCCGGACGGAACTCCATTGCAAATCATGCTCAATCCGTTGGGTGTTCCGAGCCGTATGAATGTGGGGCAGATTTTGGAAACCCACCTAGGCTGGGCGGGGGCCAAACTCGGGTTCCAAGCGATTACGCCAGTCTTCGACGGCGCGAGTGAAACTGACATCAACAAAGCGTTGGCAGAGGCAGATCTCCCGAGCCACGGAAAGATCCGTCTCTACGACGGTCGGACCGGCGAGCAGATGGAGCAAGAGACCACGGTCGGATTCATCTATATGTTGAAACTGCACCACCTCGTCGATGACAAGGTTCATGCCAGAAGCACGGGTCCATACTCCCTCATCACCCAGCAACCGCTCGGCGGTAAAGCCCGCTTCGGCGGTCAACGCTTTGGGGAAATGGAGGTCTGGGCGCTGGAGGCTTATGGAGCAGCCTACATTCTCCAGGAATTGTTGACCGTGAAGAGCGACGACGTCGAGGGACGCACCAAGATTTACGAATCGATGGTCAAGGGGGAAAACACCCTGGAAGCCGGCACCCCTGCCAGCTTTGACGTTTTGACTAACGAAATCCGAGGTTTGGCGCTCAACATGCGTTTGGAGAAGCGCAGGCTGTAATCTGCATGCATGGCGATCGCTCGACGATCGCTAGCCAGTCGAATCCCATCATGACCGGCAGGTAGTGAACAGCTCCTGCAACAAAATCAAAGTAACAGAACACTAACATCAGGCAACCGTTGCATCCTTGTTCATGTCGAACAATACGATGCACCAAAGTACCGACCTAAGGAGTATTTCGTAATGGCCAATGCTGAAGCCACCTACGATCGCGTGAATGACTACACTTCGGTCAAGATCTCTCTCGCTCGACCCCAGGACATTCGTTCGTGGTCGTTTGGTGAAGTGAAGAAGCCCGAGACGATCAATTATAGAACGTATCGTCCCGAGAAAGACGGATTGTTCTGCGAGCGGATTTTCGGGCCTGAAAAGGACTGGGAGTGCGCCTGTGGCAAGTACCGAGGGATGAAGTACAAGGGGATGATTTGTGATCGCTGTGGGGTCAAAGTAACCCACTCTCGCGTTCGACGAAAGCGAATGGGGCATATCGAGCTGGCTGCGCCTGTCGCCCACATCTGGTTCTTCAAAGCGATGCCGAGCCGTTTGGGAAATCTCTTGGAGATGAAGACCACCAGTCTCGAGAAAGTGATCTACTTCCAGGACTATGTCGTTACGAATCCGGGAACGACCGAACTGGAGGTCCAGCAACTTCTTACCGAGGAAGAATACCGAGCAGCCAAAGCCCAGTACGGTGATGCTTTCGAGGCCGATATGGGCGCTGAAGCCATTCGGAAGCTCCTTCAGGGGCTGGATCTGGTGAAGCTCTCCGAGGATCTTCGCACCGAGTTGTCGGAAACGAGTAGCAAGCAGCGAAAGAAGGATTTGATCAACCGGCTGAAACTGGTCGAGTCCATCCGCGATAGCGAGAATCGACCCGAGTGGATGGTGCTGGATGTCATCCCTGTGATCCCACCCGATTTGCGGCCTCTGGTGCTGTTGGACAGCGGCAACTTTGCGACGTCCGACCTGAACGATTTGTATCGAAGAATCATCAATCGAAACAATCGATTGCGAAAGCTGGTCGACCTCAACGCTCCGGAAGTCATCATCCGCAACGAAAAACGGATGTTGCAGCAGTCCGTCGACGCCCTTTTTGACAATGGTCGTTGCAAACGTCCGGTTCTCGGGAGTAGCAACCGCCCTCTGAAGAGCTTGACCGACATGATCAAAGGGAAGCAGGGGCGGTTCCGTGAAAACCTTCTCGGAAAACGGGTGGATTACTCCGCTCGTTCTGTGATCGTCGTCGGCCCTCGACTCCGCCTCCATCAATGCGGTCTCCCCAAAAAGATCGCCTTGGAACTGTACCAGCCGTTCATCATCCGCAAACTGAAAGAACTCGGTCATGCCGATACGATCAAGTCTGCGAAAAAGATGCTCGAACGCAAAGATGAAGAGGTTTGGGACATTCTCGAGCAAGCCATACGCAACCACCCGGTTCTTCTCAACCGAGCACCAACGCTACACCGGATGGGGATCCAGGCTTTTGAGCCCATCCTTGTCGAGGGAAATGCGATTCATTTGCACCCCTTGGTTTGCAAAGGTTTCAATGCGGATTTTGACGGCGACCAGATGGCAGTGCACTTGCCTCTCTCGATCGAGGCCCAGGTCGAAGCTCATACCTTGATGATGAGCACGCACAACATCTTCGCACCTAGCAATGGTAAGCCCATCATGAGCCCGTCGCAGGATACGGTGATGGGTTGTAACTACACAACGCAGATGTTGTCGGATCAAAAGGGCGAAGGAATGATGTTCGCCACGATGACCGAAGCCGAATATGCATTCCAACAGGGTACGATTGCCCGACATGCAAAGATCAAGGTGCGTTTGCCGGCTTGGCGCAAACTAAAGTCGGATGATCCCAACGCAAAACCCGGTGCGATCATTGAGACGACCTTCGGGCGTATTCTATTCAACTCTATCCTGCCTGAAGGGATGGACTACTACAATATGCCCCTCAAGGGTAGCGACTTGGCGATGGTGATCAGCGACTGCTACCAGCGACTCGGACGACGCGCGACCATCAAATTGCTCGACGACATGAACCAGCTTGGGTTCCGCGAGTCGACCAAGTCTGGTTTGTCGTTCGGTGCCGATGACTTGTTGACGCCAGAGTCAAAAGCCAAGCACATCGCTGACGCAGACAAGAAGGTGATGGCCTTCCAGAAGAACTATCTCAAGGGAGTGATGACTGCCCAGGAACGTTACAACCAGGTGCTCGATGCTTGGACCGCGACACGCGAGCTAATCACAAAAGATATGTTGGCAGCGATGGAGAATGATAGCCATCGGGGCAATTGGTACATCAACCCGGTCTTCTTGATGGCGTCCTCGGGTGCTCGAGGTGGTATCGAACAGATCCGCCAATTAGCTGGTATGCGAGGATTGATGGCCAAACCAACCGGTGAGATCATCGAAACGCCGATTAAGTCGAACTTCCGAGAAGGCCTCTCGGTTCTCGAGTATTTCAGTTCGACGCACGGTGCTCGGAAAGGTCTCGCCGACACGGCGCTGAAGACGGCAGACTCGGGTTACCTCACCCGAAAGTTGGCAGACGTCGCGCAGAACGTGGTCATCACGATGCACGATTGCAGCACCACCCAAGGAATCACCAAGGGAACGATTTATCGGGGTGAAAAAGTCGAAGTCCGTTTGGCTGATTCGATCGTGGGACGTGTGAGTCGCCAGAACATTGTGAACTTGATTACCTCCGAGACGATTGTCGAAGAGAATCAGATGATCACTCGTGAAATCGCCCGCAGAATTGAAGAGATGGGACTCGAAAAGATCCAGGTTCGATCGCCGATGACCTGCGATGCCCCGTTGGGTGTGTGCAGGCTCTGCTACGGTATGGATATGAGCACCGGCTCGCTCGTGGAGGAAGGGATGGCTGTTGGAATCATCGCTGCTCAGAGCATCGGTGAACCAGGAACTCAGCTAACCATGCGTACGTTCCACCAAGGGGGAGCGGCCAATACCACGATGGAAGATAGCGATATCAAGTCCAAGAAGGCGGGTGTTGTCAAGTTCATGAAGATGCGTTTCGTCACCAACGACGAAGGTCACGATGTCGTGCTCACACGAAATTGCGAAATCGCCATCATGGATCCCAAGGGCCGAGAACTCGAACGCTACGACGTTCCATCGGGTGCTCGTCTCCTCGTCAAAGAAGATCAGGAAATTCCGAGGGGGCAGACCCTCTGCGAATGGAATCCGCACAAGATTCCGATCTTCTCCACCGCCGGTGGCAAGGTCGTCTTTGTGGACATCATCGAAGGGGAAACACTGAAGCTGGAAAAGGATCCCAGTGGAAACTTCCAACGCCGGATCATGGATTCGCGAGGCAAGTACCATCCCCAGATCGTCATCGAGGATCCAGAGGGCAAAGCACTCGACGTGCACTATCTGCCTGAGAAAGCCGTTATCCTCTGTACCGAAGGAAAGAAAATCAATCCAGGTACTGAAATCGCCGAAATGCCTCGGGAAGCAACGGGTGTGAAAGACATCACCGGTGGTCTCCCACGCGTCACGGAAATTTTCGAAGCGAGAAAACCCAAAGATCCTGCGGTCGTCGCTGAGTTAGATGGGATCGTCGAGATTTCCAAGGACCGGAAACGAGGCAAGCGTTCGATCGTCGTTCGCAGCGAAAGTGGAGAAGAGGTTGAACACTTGGTGCCACCAGGTAAACGATTCCTCGTTCACTCAGGGGATACGGTCAAGGCCGGACAAGCCCTCGTCGAAGGACCGATGGTCCCACACGACATCCTTCGCGTCAGCGGCGAAGAAGCCGTCCAACAGTATCTCGTACACGAGGTGCAACAGGTTTATCGTCTGCAACGGGTCGATATCAACGATAAGCATATCGAAATCATCATCGCCCGAATGCTTCGTAAAACCAAAATCACCAACGCTGGGGATACCAGCCTGCTAGCAGGTTTGGTTATGGACCGGTTTGAGTTCAAACGAGTCAATGATCAACTCACCAAGTGCGTCAAGATCACCGATCCCGGCGATACTGAATTTGCCCTCGGTGCTATCGTGCCTCGCGATGCTTTCGAAGCATCCAATGCCCAGGTTGAGGGGCTCGGTGGTAAAGCGGCCAAAGGTAAGAAGCCCAAACCAGCGCACGGTGAAGTGCAACTCCTCGGTATCACCAAGGCGGCCGTTCAAAGTAATAGCTTCATCTCGGCAGCCAGCTTCCAAGAGACCACCAAGGTACTAACGGAAGCCGCACTGGCTGGTAAGGTCGATAGGCTGGTTGGACTTAAAGAGAACGTGATTCTCGGCCACCTGATTCCTGCTGGCACAGGTTTCCGTGTTTTCCAAGATTCCGAGGTGAGCTATCGCAAAGAAGCTCTCGAAGACTTGGTAAACCGAGGTACCGCCGCAGCCGAGGAATCCTTCCCGCTGCTGAATCAAGCACCTCGACCTGTGGAGTCCTTCACTCCGCCACCAGCCTCGGAGTCGGATGCCTCGGTAGGCGAAGAATAACAAGCTCCGTTTCCACTGAATCGCCGGTGGAGACTGCCGGTTGGGAGTTCGCCCCTGGAGGGGCTCATTGCAAAAGGAACCTTGAGCGGCAAACTAAACCTTTGCCGCTTTTTAATTGGCGGATCGAAAGACCCGGAAGTCGCGTCCCGCGCTTTTGATGCCCGCTTTGAGCAGTAGCAGTCCAATCTTCAACTTGTCCGGTTCACGCAATCGGACCTCTTCGACTTCGGGACTGACGGATTCTACCTCTCCGCGAATGTAAATCGTGCCGCCATGAAATCCCTTCCCGAATTCCTTGCCAGCGTTGCCGCCGATAATGATCGTCCCCGATCGCATCGCCATAGCAGCCAAATCACCGACGTTTCCGCGAACCACGATCTCGGCACCTTGAAGAGCCAATCCGAGTCGGTGGCCGGCATTGCCATGAATCGATAGGAGTCCAGCCGTTCCGAGTGCGGCACCTGCATCCGAGAGGTTACCTTTGATGGTAATCATGCCAGACTGGATCGAATGAGCAAGGAAATTGCCGGTGTTGCCGAATAGGGTTGCATCTCCCTGCCCGAACGCGAGAAAAGAAAAATCACCAACGTCTCCACGCAGCGAAAACTTGGCAGAAGATTGGTTGCCGTTGAGTACGAAGTCTTGACCCGAACAGCTATCGATAGAAATTTCATCTCCCTCGCCGAATTCGCTAAGCCTGGCGTTGAGCTCTGGAACGGAAACCCGTTTCATGTCGATGGTAAGTGATGTGGGCAATGCTTGAACCTTACAAGAGTTGGATCCAATAGGAGAAACCGTTTGCCGCGTGATCCGTGATTTTATATCGAAATCGAGAGTCGTTATTCACTTGTTTTAAAACATTCGTCCCAGAAAGGGATCCCAAAGACTGCGAGTCCAGAATACCCCACCTTAAGAATGTGCTCCTGAAAACTTCGAAACCTTTCCGCAGAACAGGATTGGATAGCTCTAGCAACCGGTTAAGAAACCAGGACATGCAATCATAGAAAACCACACAGTGAGCCGCAAAGCGCTAGCTGCGGGTCCCGTGGG
>JBBAXA010000035.1:0-10585 GCA_040396935.1 Pirellula sp. | reverse complement strand
TAGCTGCGGGTCCCGTGGATTGGTATCGGCCGCTAGCGCGACGCCGCTCACTTTTTTTAATAGGCTTCTAGGCGATGATTTTATGAAGGACTTCCCCGGATACATCGGTGAGTCGGAAATTGCGTCCATTGTAGGGATAGGTGAGACGCCGATGATCGAGACCGAGTAGGTGCAGAATCGTAGCGTGAAGATCGTTCAAATGGACCCGATCGACAGCCGCCTTGTACCCAATCTCATCGGATTCGCCGTAGGATGTTCCTCCCCGAACGCCACCTCCAGCGAACCACGCGGTGAAGCAATGGGGATTGTGATCTCGACCAGGCTTGCTACCCACCTGGGCGATTGGTAGCCGTCCGAATTCTCCACACCAAATCACCAACGTATCTTCGAGCATTCCTCTTTGCTGGAGGTCTGTTAATAGACCCGCGACGGGGCGGTCGGTTTCATCCGCAAACTGTTGGTGATTGCCGGCGATATCCGCGTGACCATCCCATGATCTTTGGTTCTCCATTCCACCCGAATAGATCTGTACGAATCGGACCCCTCGTTCCAGAAAACGTCGAGTCATCAAACACTGGCGTGCGAAATGATCGCACTTGGGATCCCCCACTCCATACAATGCATGGATTTGTTCCGGTTCACCGGAGATGTCGAGCGTCTCAGGGGCTCGGCTCTGCATTCGAAACGCGAGTTCAAAACTTTCGATGCGGGCTGCGAGTTCATTTTCGGTTGGATGGTTTCGTAAGTGCAGTCGATTGAATTGAGCTAGGGAGTCCAGTTGTTCCCGTTGGATAGCTGTCGTCAGGTTGCCAGGGAGTTTGAGATTTTCGATCGCATCTCCTGTCGGTTTGAGATAGGTCCCTTGGTAGACTCCTGGCAGAAAGCCTGCAGACCAATTGGCCGCATGTCCTTTCGGCAAGCCTCGTCCTTTTGGATCGCTCATCACCACGAAGGCTGGCAGGTCCTGGCTGACGCTACCCAACCCATAGGCTACCCAAGAGCCGACACAGGGAAACCCCATGCGTGCCATCCCAGTATTCATGGCAAAAAGAGCTGGGGAATGGTTGTTCGATTCGGTGTAGCCGGAGTGGATGAACGCCATCTTGTCGACATGTTCACCGAGGTTGGGAAAGATCGAAGAGACCCTCTTTCCGCATTCCCCGCGCGGAGTGAACTCAAATGGAGACTTCATCAAATTGCCGACTGCATTTTTGAAAAAGCCCGTTGTATCAGAAAACGAAGCATCGAACTCCTTGATCGATTTTCCATCGGCTTTTTCTAATCCTGGTTTGTGATCCCATGTATCCACCTGGCTCGGGCCACCATTCACGAAGATCCAAACCACACGTTTGGCCTTTGCCGGGAAATGGGGTGCGCGCGGTGCGAGCGGACTTTGTAAACGATCTCCTATTCCGTCGGCCTGAGCTCGTCGAGTCAATCCAGTCTCAGCAAAAAGAGCGCTGAGTCCCAACCATCCAAAACCACAACCTGCTTGTTGCAACCAACTTCGCCTCGCGGGAGCGACGAGAGAATCTCGTTCATCGGACTCGACGAAAGCTCGCGACTGGTTTGGTGATGGGAACGAATCGTCGTGTGGCTCAATCGACATAAATAAACTCGTTGCAGCAAAGAAGGATTTGACAAAAGTCCGCTAAAGCCATTTTCTCAGGATCTGGAGAGGATTGTTCTCTTCGTAACTGTTCGAGCCGAGCGATGACATGCTGTGCTGATTCTCGTTCCATTTGCGAAGCAGGACGTGAAAGGACGCGCAGAAAAATCGTATCCAACGCCTTGGTGTCCGAAAACTCATTCGCCAGCGATTCAGCGGCCGAGCGTGCGAGCGGATGGTTCATCAGCGCGAGGGCTTGGGGGGCGATGGTCGTCGACTGCCGTTGTGCGATACTGACTAGGTGCTCAGGCCAATCAAAGAGCATCATCATGGGGATGAGTTGACTTCGCTTGATGAAGAAGTAAACACTGCGTCGTTTCATGTTGGGGTCGAGCGTTCCAGGGCCATACATGGTACGGTCCAACATGCCTGAAACCGCCAAGAGCGCATCGCGGATCGCCTCGGCCTCGAGCCGTCTCGGCGGGCGATGCCACCACAGTTGGTTGTCAGGGTCGATCTGCATTCGAGGGTCATCGGCGGAGCGATTCCCGAGCCTATAGGTTTTGCTGGTCATGATCCGTTTATGGAGTGATTTGAGTTTCCAACCCTGTTCGATCAAATCCGTCGCGAGCCACTCGAGTAAATCAGGATGCGTCGGTTTTTGTCCGGTAGAACCAAAATCGTTAGGTGTAGAAACCAAGCCTCGACCGAAGTGGTGTTGCCAGAGACGATTGGCGATCACGCGCGCGACCAACGGGCCAGCCCCTGCCTCGGTGTCTGTCAGCCACATAGCCAGGGCAGCTCTGCGATAGCTCGATTTCGTATTCAGCTTTTCTGTGTCCTCCCAGTGTAAATCCTGGTTTTTTCCAGCTGCTCGAACGAAGACACGCGGGACTCCCGGTGTAACGATCGATACCTTCTGCTCGACATCACCACGTCGCAGCAAATGGGTTGCTTGGTAGAAATGGGGATACCCGCGTCCGTCGGCATGATGGGGAACGTGAGGTTCGCCCTCCGTGGTTACTAGAATTTTCGTTAGACGGAGCGACGGTCCATCCTTTTCGAGTTTCTGAAGTTTTGAGTGAAGATCGTTCCAACGCGACGAGAATGGCTTGTACCAAGCGCATACCGTTTGCCATGGGGTACTCTTCAAAAGGGATTCATCGGGGCTTTGGGGATTCGCAAGTGCAGTCGATAATTGATCGATCGCTTCGACAATGTTTGGTGGAGGACTATTGCTCCCGACCTCGACTACGGGGTTCGCCGCATTAGAAATCGAAAAACGCATTCGTCCCATGGAATGTTTTCCGTTGGGGTGATGGAATCTCAGTGTGAATCGTATTTGATCGGCGGAGGAAGACTTCACCGGTTTAGCGATAGGAAATACAGCCGCATGGCTTTTGCCTATTTGCCCATCGACTGCCCACCCGGAAACGAGATCAGAATCGATCGAGGCTGCGATCGAGAGGCTATCGGTGTCCTGTTGGTGAGTGGCTCGGGGCTCATCCAAGATCAATTTCGTTACCTTCGGCTTGGATCCCTTTGGATTTGTACCTGCGGTTCCCGTGGAGAGATGTTCGACGAGCAGGTTTCCAAGAGCGAAATTTCCATTGTCCGCTCTACCAGGACCTTGGTGGGGTAGCGACGGATCTGCAAGTGCTTCGATACGAAGCGATCTCCATTCCCCGGCAGGAAGTGTTGCGATAAAGGTGATCACCTCGTTGGCAGGTGCCTCCCCCACAGCGAGATAGGAACCGTCCGTCTGCGGTCGGAATTGGCTGGTGCTACTCGACTGGATCTCTCCACTGAGGGTCGTCCACGGAGAGTTGGAGGGATCGGCCGCTTTGGAATCATCACGATTTCGAATGAATTGCACCAATTCCTCGACGAGTTCTCGAGCCTCGAATTGAGCCAATCGCTCTCGGAGTTCTTGTAGATTTTCGGCGTACTGGATTTTTTTCTTTTCGTTCTCCTCTGGATAGAGATCGAACGTCTTCTCGGATCGAATGGCTGTTGTGAAGGAGGATGCGAATCGATAGTAATCTTCACTTGAGATTGGATCGAATTTATGGTCATGGCAACGCGCGCAGCCGATCGAAAGACCGAGGAAGGCAACGCCTGTCGTCGCAGTCATATCATCTAGCTCGTCGTAGCGAGCCGACTCGAATTCGCGCTCGGTCAATTGCGTTGGGAAGGCACCCGCCCCGAGAAACCCTGTTGCCATCCATGCCAATGGCTCCTTGGGAGCCAGTTCATCACCTGCGATTTGCCACCGTGTGAATTGATCAAACGGCATGTCTTCATTGAAGGCTAGAATGAGAAAATCCCGGTAGTGATACGCGGATGGGCGATCGTAATCCTGCTCATAGCCAAAAGACTCCGCGAAGCGAACCACGTCCATCCAGTGTCGTGCCCATCGTTCGCCGTACTCCGGTCTTTCGAGCAGTTCATCGATCAGTTCATTCCAACCCTGGTCGGAAGTAGGTCCCGTTTCACCCGAGCGCGTTTGAAGGGTTTCCAGCGCTTGTTGCAGTTCCTGAGGCGTGGGAGGTAGACCGAGTAGATCGAACCACGCACGTCGCACCAAATCACGCGCATCGGCTGCTGGGGAAGGAGTAATCTGCTTCTTTGCAAGTTCCGCATGGATGAACGCATCGATAGGATGCGAGGCGCCAGAGGGTGGCACGGAACGGAGAGGCTGCAACGACCAAAACTGTCGACCTGCTTCCAGATCCATCCGCTGCTGCTTCAGAGGTTGGTTATCTCTTCGAGGGTCCGTGGCCCCATCGGCAATCCATCGTTCAAAGTTCTCGAGGATGCTCGCTGGGAGTTTACCCGCCGGTGGCATCTCGTATTCGTCATAATGCAATGCCTTGAGGAGCAAACTGTCGTTGGGTTTTCCCGGCACTAGCGAGGGGCCCGTATCGCCACCGCGTACCATACCCTCTCGACTATCGAGAAAGAGATTTCCCTTGAGCTTTCCTTTTGTCACCGCCTCTTGAGAATGACAGGCGTAGCAGTGCTCCACCAAAATTGGACGGATCTTATTCTCAAAAAAGGCCAACTTCTCTGCAGGCGTATTCGTATCGCTATCGCTCGGGTTTTGACACAAACCTAACGAACTGGGAACGGAAACCAACCAACAACCAGCCGCGAAAGCAAAGATCCATCGCGTGCAATCCAGGATGGCTTTGGTTGGAACCAGTGAGGAATCCGTCCAAAAAAAAGATCGGTTGGAGGGGATCATTGCGATTCGATAGGAAGTGGAGTTTGATTGAGAGATGGGATCATCTCCGAACTAGATTCAGGGAGGGGTGTGGAGTGGATTGCGAAACCGTAGGATCCATTTGACACCGAGGGACTGTTTTTCAATTGGAACCGGGACTGGTTTGGGAGGCTTCCGGAGCAATCAAAATTTTTAGGACTGCGGTATCGATCGATAGCGGGGAGCAGAATAGGAATCGACCCATCCGATTCGGCTGTGTCTATTTTAGCCATGAAATCGATGAACCGTATCCTCTTTGAGAACATTCAAGTCGAAGCGCGATCGCTGAAGGCGAACGGTGGTCTTCGTGTTCAGAGCAGTCGCTAGGCCACGTGGTCTCAAAGGGGTGTTTGCCAAGGTTTCAAACGCTTGGCTGGTAGCAGAAATTGCGAGCGAGTTCAATCATTCTCGAGAGCATATGCGAAGGAATGAGCCTTCTGTAGGCAGAGAGATCTCTGGGCCCAGAACCTGCTCCTCTATGATCCGGCCAAACGATCCTGTAGACAGTACAGTAAGTCTTAGGCCCTTTAGCTCGATTCAGAGGTAGATTTCCTGTTTTTAAACCATGCTTTTCACACGTGTGGGTTGCCGCAGGATATACTCCCGTTTACGCCGTTTGCGGTCGTCTTTCCATTCTTTTTTAGAGTTGAGGCTTATCATGGGGTTGGGTCGAAAGAGAGGATTTACTCTAGTCGAGCTGTTGGTCGTCATCGCGATCATTGGAGTGTTGGTCGGGCTCTTGCTACCTGCGGTGCAAGCTGCTCGCGAAGCGGCTCGCCGGATGCAATGTACGAACAATTTAAAGCAAATGTCGCTTGCCATGCACAATCACGAGTCGGCGCTGCGAGCGTTTCCGTCCGGTGATCGCGCTGAGATATTTCCTAATCCAGCCCCAACCAACTGCCCGGCTGGTAATTGTGGTATCGCTCGCGGTAACAATTGGTTTCTTCAGATCCTCCCCTACATCGAGGGAGGTAACGTGCTGAATGGTTTTAGTTACACGCTAGCGCCAACAACTCCTCCGCTCCCAAATCCGAATTGGACCTTTATGTACTTCGACATGGCTGAGCCGGGTAGTAACGTCATTCGCGGTCTCCAGCGAACATTGCCGTTTGCAAGATGCCCATCCAATTCGTCACCGAGTTGGGCGCGGGATTATTTTGGAGTTCAAGGGGCAAAGGACCGGTTCTTCAATGCGACTTTCAGTATCGCCCGTGGCGATATTCACAACGATGGTGTCCTCGGAGTGTATCAAGGAAGAAAATTTGGAGAGATGACGGATGGGACATCTAGCACGATGGCGATCGGTGAAAACTCGATTCGAATCGTTTTCGGGCACGTCGATGGAGCTGCTGGCACCCTAGCGGGTGTCGCTGCCAGTACCGCTCCAGCGGCAACTCGACCGTTGGGTGGCTATGCAGTTTGGTGGTACGGTGGTGGAAACATGCCGACAACTGCCAACGATCGTGCGAGAGTTCCATCCAACCCGACTCGTCACGTGTTGACCCTCAATGGTCCCATCAACGATCCGACCTTTTTGCCAGGGGGAGCCAATCATAATCTCGCGGCGCGTTGTCATAACCATCCATTCTCTAGCAACCACACTGGGGGAGCCAATTTTGGATTCTGCGATGGGCACGTGCAATTTGTGAGTGCGAACATCGATATCAATACCTATCGAAACCTGGGCACGTTCAACTCGGGTGAAATAGCTTCCCCTGATCAGTGAGCCTACCGAGGAGCCCTTTCGATTTGAAGGGGCCCCAGCTTTTTTGGTCCGTCTAATCAACGGTGATTCAGTCATTCTAGGTCATAGGTGTATGCAGTCCATGTCGAAGAAAACTCTTTCTCGTATCTCCCTCGCAACGATTGCTTGCTTGCTGGTCGGTCTCGTTGGTTGTGGGCCCAAGCTACAAAAGGCGGGAGGTGTCGTGAAGGTGGATGGGAAACCGATCGACCAAGGGACGGTAGGCTTTTATCCTGTCGACCGCGGTCGACCCTCGATGGCTGAGGTCCAGCCCGATGGCACGTTTGAGTTGTCGTATCTGAAGCCAGGGGATGGACTGCCTCCTGGTGAGTACAAAGTGACGATTGTTTCCGATATCTGGAAGGTCAACACTCAAGCCAAGGCGCAGGAAGAGGCGTTGTTGAACAAGATGGGTGTCAAGGATGAAATGAGTATGGCTGCTGGCCAACTGATTCACGTTGTCCCAGTCGAATACAATACTCTCGAAACGACTCCGCTCAAACAAACCGTGTCCGCATCGTCATCCAAATTCGAGTTTGATATTCCAACGAAGAAGAAGAGGTAGTCCATCGCACTCGGTCCATGGATCGATCTCAGTATGCGATGGAACGAGATGGCGAGATGACCCGGATCTAAACCTCGGGTAGGAGCCAGGGAGCGCGGTACTCGGAGCGACCTCGGAGCGAGTTCGCCTCCGCGTCCCCCACAAAGGTCTCGGTGATCGGGTCGAGGGTTAGTTTGCGTCCTACGCGAGCAGCGATATTGCCTGCATGGCAGAGAACGGATGCTGGGTGCCCTACCGTTTCGAGATCACAGTAGGGTTTCTCACGCGACTTGATGCAGTCGATAAAGTTCTGAACGTGGGGCCCTTCGTGACTATCCCCTTTCCCTTCAGCGAGTTGTTTGTTACCTCGACCCATTGCTACCCAATTTTCGTTGCCCATAATTAGGTAGCCTTGGTCTCCGAAGATCGCTGCGCCCTCGGAATGCCCGAGATAGGAATATCCAGTCCACACTCGCATCTCGTAGGTCAGTAGCTTCGTTGAGGCCCCCGAACCGAACTCATAATTCACTTGCATAGTATCGGGAAACTCTTGGGCGTCGTTGAAGTACCACTTGCCCCCGCTGGCGAAGATCCCTGAGGGCAATCCGATCGAGGGTTCACCGCGTGTCTCGCATGCGGCATTGAGGAGAGCCACAGCCATATCCAAGCGATGGACCCCATCATTGCCCAGATCGCCTGTACCGAAATCGTAAAGCCATCGCCAACGACTATGAAACCGATTCACATTGAAGGGACGCTTGGGGGCGGGGCCAATCCAGGCGTCGTAATCGACACCCGCGGGTGGGGCCGAATCCTCGGGGAAGCCGATCGCTCCCTGTTTGCTGCTTTCCCACGCCTTCGCGACGGTCACTCGGCCGAGTTTGCCAGTCCGAACGAATTCGATGGCAGACTGCAGTCGCACGGTCGAGCGATGCTGCGAACCCATCTGCACAATCCTCTTATGCTTTTTCATCGCGGCCACCATACGCATGCCTTCGACAATGTCATGGCTGTCTGGCTTTTCGACGTAAACATCCTTGCCCGCCTGGCAAGCGAGGATGGTGGGTATCGCATGCCAATGATCGGGAGTACCGATCACGAGAGCATCGATCGTGCGGTCGTCGATCATCTTTCGGAAATCGCTTTCTCCACGTGGTGATCGACCCTGCAATTTTTCGGCAGCAGCCAAGCCAGCAGGCAGACGATTGGAATCCACGTCGGCAATCGCAACGATCTCGACGGCTGGGTTCGCGGCGAAGCTATTGATAAGCGACATTGCTCGACCTCCAGCACCCATGATCCCCACGCGTACTCGGTCACTGGCTGCGACTTTCGATGCGCGTAGCGGTCTTGGAAATGATACAGCGGCCATTGCAGCGGCTGAACTGCCGAGGAAAACACGTCGTCGATAGGTAGCCATGATGGTTGCTCCGGTAGGAAAGTTAGGGAGGGAAATCTTCGGTTGTAGTAACCGTGATCAATCGAGCCGCTTCAGTAGGATATCTCTAAATTCTACACGCATACCGCGGTCATGGATCTGTAGCCCAATCGCACCCTTGTCCAATCGCCCGAAAGATGCATTGTCGGTCAATGAGGATGCGTGCCTACCGTTGATGTAGAACTCGAAATGATACCCTTGAGCGGTCACCCGGACCTCATTCCAATCCCCATCTTGAATCTCCGAGATGGCGATGGGATTCTCGATTGGACGAAGCAGCGGCTCATCGTGTTCATTGATGGTGAGGTGTGTGCCTCGTGGGCATGCGTGGGATTTACGTTGTCTTGCCGGGTTCTTGGCAAAGTGCAGGTCCCAAGCACCGAGAATATTGGGTCCGATATCGACATGTCCGAGATCGGCATGGTAACCCTCGAAGGGACGTCGGCGCGATCCGTCGGGAATGGCACGTATCTCAACGCCTGTATTTCCCTTTGTCTTTAGGCGATAGCGCAGTCGCAGCTCAAAGTCTCTGATCTCTCGATCTTTCCACACCAGATAGGACTGCCGATCGGCGCTTCCTGAGCCCACGATCGATCCATCGACGACGCTCCAGTCGGATGCGGTCGCTTCCGGGTAGGCTGTCCAGCCCTCAAGTGTTTTCCCATCGAAGAGAGTTAGGAAACCGGTTTGGTCCGTTGGCTGAGTTTCGTTTCCTGTCGATTCGATTGGGGTATCCGCCTTGCAGAACGCCGTGATGGCCAATGCCAAAAAAAAGAGCCCTAGCGGGGGTACTCTTTTGATCGATCTGTTTTCCATTTGAATTGATCTATACAACGGTATCGCTTTCTTTTCTGCCGAGGGGCTTTACTTTTCAACCTCGATGACAAAAGAGTTTTCACCCTCTTTCACGGTGAATTTTTTCGAGACGGAGTTTCCCACGATGGCGTCGGGCAATTGGTCTCCATAGGATGGCTCAACGGTCACTGAATACTCACCGGCGGGTGCTCCTGGTTTACTCGCCCCAGAATTGCGTGAAACGTAATGGGTAGTGAGCGTGAAGCTACCATCTTTCTGAATCTCTCCTGTTGCAGTGAGAGTCGGATCTTTGTCTAGTTGGAACGTAATCATTCCTCCCGAAATCGGCTTTCCACCCTTGGCGGTAATAACCTTGCCAGAAACAGGATAAGTTGTAGGCGAGTACCCACATCCTATGCTGAGGTTTAGGACGATGGCTGTTAGGCAGATCCACCGAAAATTTATCGATCCTGTTTGCTCATCGTTCATGGTTTGTCGATTGCTATCCCTTCTCTGGAAAATTGATCTTGGATATCGGTTCTGATCTTATTCCAGATTCACGACTTTACCGTCGTCG
Organism: Pirellula sp.; assembly: GCA_040396935.1. GTDB lineage: Bacteria > Planctomycetota > Planctomycetia > Pirellulales > Pirellulaceae > JBKCUI01. The sequence goes on along the minus strand of JBBAXA010000035.1, from coordinate 610 downwards.
GGTAAGGCCACTGCCGTGAGTACATCCAGGTCTGTATTGATGGATAGGGAGCGAACGCTACCATCCACAAACGTAAATTGGCACAGACCGGTATGGTAACTTCCAAATCGTTCGTTTCTTCGCAATAGATCGGTTGGGCCAGCGGCTAGGGTCCGCGCGATCGTACCATTGACGACTTGGCGACCCATCAAGCGAGCCGAAAACTGTGGCGAGTTGTCATTGTAAATCGATGAATCGCCCGCCGCGACGAGTCCAAAGTCCGCGATCGGGGCTACGTGCTTTTCCCCGAAGACAGCCGTATTGCTCGTTCCGTCGGAAACGGTCGAGAAGGATGTACGCGACTTGGCCCGAACAACTTTCCATTGCGGAGCGAGCAACCAGGTGCCGGTGGTATCAAGACCTCGCAACGTACCTTGTTCGGTGAAGGTGCCATTGTCTCCGCCCGCCACATGCGCGTAATCTCCGCATGCACCCGGGATGTTGTACGCCGTGACGCCGGTAAAATTATTTCGACTGTCACCATTCTTGCTCAATTGAACAGGGCCTCGTCGAGATGGGCAGAGATACACGGGGACTTGCAACTGCCTGGCGGCTACCTGCTCTGGGGTGG
>JBBAXA010000034.1:30345-63848 GCA_040396935.1 Pirellula sp. | reverse complement strand
GGTAGATTTCGAGCGTACTGACCGCCGAGGGTCGGTGGAGCCCCATAGGTTCGTGTCAGTGTCGTCGTATTCGCATAGTACTTGTCAGCGGGTGCTGACCAAACGCCAAAGTCACGCACGTCCTCAAAAGTGCTGTTCAGGACCCGGAACTGCCCTTGCTCACGTGGGATATTTTGGTCCCCGAATTGATTGAAGTTGACGATGCCGTTGGCACCAAACAGATTCGCACCACTGACGAACTCGACGTCTCCGAATAGGTTGACGATGCTATTCCCGCGTGCCTGACCTGTAGCGACACCATTCGCATTGGCAGCCGTTACTCTCAGCCTGTTTTGCGAGTACATGGTGTTGATCGCGTCGCGTACAGCCACCGCCAATTGCGCTGGGGTTGAATTGGAGGCGATGCGAATCGGCGTATTGCCGAAACCAAACGTTCCGTCATAGGTGAACTGGAAGTTGACTTTGTTGGCGCCGTCGCTAACGGTGAAGACACTCTTGTCAGGAATCACCAGTCCGGGCTGGAAGAATAGTGACGCGCTAACGGAACCTCGATCGTAACGCTCCTTCAGTTGAGCGACGCTGTCTGAACGCCTAATCTCCACTTGGTACTGTCCACCACCTCCAAACGATGGAGTCATTGCTCTCGAGGAACCCATGTTGGTGGCAAATTCACCGCGCGATACCAAGCCGATGACAACGTCATCGATTTGAACATAGCCGCTCGGGTTGTTTCCACCTGGGTTTGGACCGTTCGAGTTGTATCGGAATACAAGCTGTACGGAACCTCCTTCGAATCGATCGAGATCGATACGTGCTTGGTCGTACTGCCCCATGGTTCTGCGCAATGTGACAGGCGCTGCCCCGGGAACCGAACTTGCAAGTAGTACATCGGGCGATCCCGATACCTGTCCAATCACATCGATACGATCGTTCAGGTCGTGTGGGAAGAAGTCATATGTGAAGTACAAACGTGTTCCGCCAGACTCATTGCTCAGATCGATGGTCGTGGTGGTTAGGTCCGACGAGATGTCCCCATCGGAACGAAACTCGATTTGGCCAGAACCGCTATAATTGGGATTCCCGAAGGGTTGGGTGGTTCGCTGCCATTGATTCGATCCAGGTCCACTCGGTAGCGAAGGGAACAGGTTTTGAATCGAGGCCGTCGTTGTCCCACCATCGAAATCCTCATCCGCAATCCAACGGTAGGTATCAATCGGTGTATACCGGGGAGTCCAGATACCCATATAGAAATCGTCCAACTGGATCGGGTTAGTCACGTTTTGCGTGAGGGTCCCATCCCCGTTTCGATACGCGAATTCGAAGATGTAGGTTAATCCTGGGTTCAGATTGAGCGGCGAAATCTCCACTTCATTCCATTGGCTGTTGAAGGCTCCCAGGGTCCGGGACAACACGGGGTTACCGGTTGGCAAGCCATTGGTATCGACCGCACTGTAGAGACGCATTTCGAGCGTTTGACCACTGCCTCCTGGATAGCGATAACGCATCGAGAAGTGGATGGGATCGCTCGCCTCCCAGTCTGCAGGCAGAGTGAATTGATTCGAATAAAGGATGTCAGGAGAAGCCGCAGTTGGTGTTTTGAAAGGAGGAGACCAACCATAAACCCTCGTTCCGCCGTGACCACCTTCCCCAACGGCCAGGTCTCGCCACAGATAGTCCGCGTCGGTCGCGCGGCTGTTGGCTGCTCGTCCCAAGTTGATAAAGGAAGAGATCGAAGGTGTTTGAATCCCTTGCGTCGGTAGGTTTTCAAAACTGTCGTCGAACAAGACCGTGTTTCGGCTAAGGGCGACTGGGAGCGAACCCGCTCCCCCGATACCTAAATCGTAAGTTCCTCGTGGGAGAGCAATGGTGCCGATGTAGGGATCGCGTGTCCCAACCGAACCGCGGGTCAGATCGGCAAACTCAGAACCGCTCAACGGTCGAACCGGATTGACTCGGTCGTCTGCGATATTGCTATTGCCGCCGACATAAACGCCGCCATTGGCGAAGAGATACGTACTCGTATCCGGTCGATTCAATCCGTCCGCGTAATCGACATCGATCGCGATTGGATAGGTCGCTCCAAAACCGCCCCCGAGAATATTGTTATCCCCTAGGCTGAATCGAATGACGTTCGGTGTACCGGTCAATTGCCCCGCGACGCTGATCGCTCCAGCATCTGTGTAATGCAGATTGCCCACTTCCGTGACACCATCGTCCGTGCCATCGAACATGTTGATGTGAGCCTCACCCGTTAGAGGGGAGTGGTACGGTAGCCCCGTAGCGTGAACGCCGTTGGTACCGTAACGGACATCGGCGTAGCTAACAATCGAACCTGGATACTCTTGTAGATCGCGCGTTCGAACTTGAACCGAATAAGAGCCGTTCGTCAAACCCGCTCGTGAGTTATCGATGTTGATGCTCGCCGAACGGACCCGGAAGAAGAATGTGCTTACGGTTCCGCGAATCCCGGGCAACAGGACTCGAAGTGCAGCGTCCTTCGAATTCGTTGTGAAATCGTCCTTGAGGAGCCCCGACTCATGACGGCGGGATATGGACGTGTTCCTCTTGATGATCGAATTGACGAATGCCGGATCGATCAATGGCGATCGCTCGATCAACGTACTGTCCAATTGCTCGGCGGTGCTATCGTTGCTTCGAGCCAGGAGTTGTCCGTTGGCATCCAGCAGTTCGAGAACGGTATCCAGCGTGTAGCTCGTCGAATCGATATCGAGCCAAATCTCAGTGCCCGCGGTTCCCGAGAAACTGTACACATCCTGGTCGTTGGCTTCGCTGAGCACGCCATGAATCACGTACCCGAGTGGGAGGTTTTCATCACTCGATTGCGCATTCGGGGCAATCGCTCCTAGAAACTGGGCTGAAACGACTGAATCATTGGTTCCCGGAGCTACCGTGTTGACCGGTTCAATCTCCATGGCCGTCAGGACATTCCGATCGTTGCTGTAGGTGTCGAATGTCAAACTTCGCCAATCCCCTGGGCGTGGTACCGATGCAATTCCATCGTTGTTCGTATCGTTTTGAGGTCGCCCATCCGGCTGCGTTCCGGCTCCGACGGAGTCATCACGCAAACTCGTAAAGACCACGGGGAATCCAGGTTGGCCCAAAACCTGGATCGTACCTCCGACTCGGTCTGGTGTACTGCTGTATCGACCTGTCGCGGCGAATCCTGTTCCACGTTCTTTATCGAAGTTGGAGCCTTGACCTTCCATTTTGATGACGAGCGACTCATTGATGGCGCTCTGCAATCGCAGGCCGTTTCCGTGCTCCAAATTGGAAACCACGATCGAATCGAATAGGACGTGCACAATGTCCGTGTCGTCCCAAACACTCTCCGTGGTCATGAGATTTCGCGGAAGGTCTCGCACCGAGAGAGCGTTTTGACCACGGTCATTGGTTGCATAATCGGCTCGAATTTCGAGTCCGTTGATTCCATTGTTGAATAGTCGGTTGCCGCGGAAAAGCGGTCCTCGGTTGGTGTCCAAGGCGAGGTTGCGATCCACCTGCCCTGATTGTCGTCCGCTATCTCCCCGCAGTTCGGCATCCATCGAGTTAGCATCGATGGTGATGGCCGTCCCGGTGTTGTTCTGGAACGTGTTTCCGAGGAATACGGGCTGCGAGCCACGTACGAAGACGGTCGATCCTCGGCTGGCGTTGTTGCCCAGCGGGTAATTCTCGTTGGCAGGTCTTCCCAATCGATCGATCGGACCTTGACCTCCCATGCCGTTGGCGTTCCCCTCGAACACAGTGTTGGCGATCCGCGCATTGGCTTGTTGGATTTCAACGGGACTGAAGGCTTTCAGGGTTCCCTCGATACGCGATACGCCACCGGCATAAGCGAAGACAGCGTTATCGAGCTGGATCGTGGATCCGGGTGATGCATAGATACCACTCCAATCACGCGGCTTTGCATCCAACGCACCGTTCAAACCATTGTTGTTCGTATCAAAGGTCCCCCCTGCACCGTATCGATCATCTAGCTTGGAGGTGAATACCACACGACCGCCGACGGTACCCTCGGCTAAAAGCTGTGTGCTATGCCCCATTTCAATTCTCGTTCCTTCGAGTTTGACGATGGTTCCGGGATCGATGGCCAAAGAAGCATCGAGCCTGGGGCGGATGTTCCCACTCGCTTCGATCGAGAGAGTTCCGCCGAGGGATGTCCCGGTATCGTTGTAGGAGGTGACCGAATTGCCACTGATTTCAGCGATCAGGGTGAAGGTGCCAGCTCCACCAGGAGCACTTCGATAGATACGTCTTCCGGAGTAGCCCTCTTGCAGTGGAGGTAGATTGGTTAAACGAACGGTTCGACTCGAATTCGTAGTCGCGATGGTCGACGTCGAGGCCGAAGCCAAACTCTCACGTCCCATCGCATCGACCATAACAAAGCGATAGGTGTAAGACCTGGACGCAGCGAGAGTGCCGCCGTTCAACAAGGCAAGGACGACACCGGACGCATTGGGCCGGTCTCGTAGCAAAGTGGCCGCAGAATCTGCCGGTGACTGACCTCGATCGAGGAAGGTTGTCGAACCACCATCCAGCTCCGCAACCAACCGATAGGATCCTCCACCGTTGCTATCGCTTCGATAGAGCCGCCTGGTCAAGTATTCGCCACTGACGCCAGGAATTCCGAAGATCGTGACCGCCGATTGGCCCGGTCCAACGACGACGTTCTGCGTTGGATCGGATGGAGCGGTTTCATAACCGAAACGATCCACAAACGTGATCTTGTAATTGTAGGTTCCGGAGACCAAGGTCCCGCCTGTTCGCGCTTGCAGAGATATCAGGTTCGATGAGATGGCGGTCGCATCGAGTAATCCAGCTCCCGGTTGTCCCTGAACCAAAATATTTTCCGCGAGCACGTGGACGATGTCGGTATCGTTGAATCGGCCAGGTACCGTGAGTTGCTTGAGCTCACCTCCCGCGAGGGTAGAAACCTTGATGAACAATCCATTGATCGAATTGTTGACCAAATAATTGTCATGGATATCGGGACCAACACGGTCGTAGTCCGGGGTGAACGATCCCTTCCGTTGGTAGATCGGTTCACTGAAAAGGGTCTCGTGGAAACTATCGGGCGTGGCGCTGATCGCTGCATCTGCCGATCGAGTAATCCGGTTGTTCGAGATGGTGGGACGCATATCCACAATTTGAACTGCGTTCACGATCTGCTGAATCGAATCGACAATCACAGCACTAGAACCCGCATACCGAATATCAGCATGGTTCACGTACTGACGGAAGATCCCTTCATCCTCCAAGTCGAAGCGACCGGCAGAAATGTCGAGGTCACGTTTGAACACCAAACCACCCCAATTGCCCGCAGCAGGTGTAGTCGTCGGGCTATAGTTGTCCAAGCCGATACTTTCATCGAGCCAAGATGTAAAGAAGACGCTGCCGGGCGCATTGAGCCCATCGGATGCCTTCACGGCATTCCCCGATCGATCCAAAAGGATTGGAGCACCGAGTACTTGGAGAGCACCACCGCTCCGATCGATCCCGAGCGTGGAACTGCCAACGCCGATGCGAGATCGGTTGGATTTGAAGATAGCTCCTGCGTCGATCATCACGGTCACACCCTTCGGGATGTCCATGCTAGGACCGTCCGAGAGAACCGACCCCTGCAGGAGACCGTATCCGATTTCATAGGCAATATTATCGCCTACGGTTTCCAATCTTCCATCGCTACCACCATTCCCGACAATGCGAACAATGTCTCCAGGGAAGGTCGATGAGAACGCGCTCGGAACACCCACCTGGGCAATGTTATTGAAAGGCCTCGTCAACGAACCGTCCGCATTCGGTCCAGCCGATTTGTCCACAAAAATGGTCTTGCCAGCAACATCGATCACGGAAAGATCGGGTGAAAACTGCAGCAATCGCTCGCCGCGCAATCGAACCACCGCACCGCTTGCTAACGCTTGGATGCCCAATTCGGTTCTGGCATTGATTGCATTGGCAAGAGCGCTAGCCAACGCAGTCTCGTCGCTCGTATCGGTGTAGGGCACGAGCGTATTGCCAACGCCGATGTTGGCATCCGAACTGAATTCGAATCGTCGTACGATCCCATCACTGCCGGTCAGCGTCACCAGACGCCCTTCGAGCGCGGGTGAACCACCCGCGTTGAATCGGAAGCTTCGATCCAATTGCCGAGTCTCGAACCAGAAGTTGTAGACACCGCCCGGCTGACCGTCCGCATCGCCATCAAAAGGAACTGAGATATCCCCGTTGGAGCCGCTAATATCTTGGATCGAATCCGAACTGTCGGTCTGTGCTCGGAACGTCAATCGGAGATCGTACTTGCCTTGAGACCGTCCACCGTACCCCGTGTCTGGGATGACCGGGTCGTACTTGTCGTTTCCAGAGGCGGAAACACCTAAGTAATAAACTCCTGAATCGAGATTCAGTCGAATGAGCGAATCTTGACTGAAGTAGTTATCGTTTTGCGCGATGAGATCAACCCGGCCGCCTTGCAACGTGATGGGTGAGAAGGTCACGTCTCGGTTGCCGATCAGCGCCGATGGGGATCCGGAGACCAACTCGATCTTTACCAAGCTCCTTGCAGCCAAATCGTTGTCGATCGCTTGGACGAACTGCCCAAGCGTGGTCTCGCTTCCCGCGGTGGAATTCAGATCGACGGAAATCGCGTTGGGGAAGGTTTGGACAAGTGGCAGTTGCCCAACACCGCGTGGGCTTCGCGTCACGAAGACCTGCAGATTGTTCCCGAGTTTGCCGGGCTGAACGGCTGTGAATTTGACTTGGACCGATTGACCGGCATTTAAATTCGAGGTCGCTGTCGCTTGGACTTCTTTGTAGAGCGCGAGTCGCGTATCGAGCGAGCTGCTATTGGCGGCGCGTTCTGCAAAGGTCTCCGCTACCAGCACTCCTTGTCTGGATTTACCGTTAGGACCGAAATCGATGTCGAATCGATAGAGATCGATATCGCTCCCCTCGGGGCGATGGATGTATTGACCATGCAAGACATCTTGATTGCCAGGGAAGATCGGTTCAAAGTTGCGATCGGAACCCGAGGGAGGGAAGTTGATAAACCCGGCATCGAAATTCATCAATTCCGATGCAGGCAAATTCCCTGCATTGGACAAGCCCAACATCAATCCAATGGCGGCTGCGGCTGATCGGGTCAGGTCCTCGCCGTAGTTATCCTCCCATGCGTTACTGGCCGAAAAAACAGCTAAGGAGTTTTGATAGGCTGGGTCAATCCTTACGCTGAAGGTCGATGTACTACGCGTCGTGAATCCAAACTGCGGTACTGTCGATGTTTCTCCCAAGGCAAAGGTCAGACCATTGGTCGCTGTTTCGACAAACTGCACTCCGAGTTTGTTACTCCACAGCGCTAGAGCTTCCCGAACACGCTCCTTCTGTTTTTCGGAGATTGCATTGATCGCTGGCAAGCCATTGACCGTTCCATAGTTCACACGGAAGTTGTAATAGATCGTGCGAATGCCGGGGAAATCATCGCCACCGAAACTCGGGTTGATATGGTTATCAAACGATTCGGGAACAATGCGCTGTCCAGGATCGTCCGCTGCCCCCAACAGATCCAACTGATGGGTCTCTGATTCAATCGACGAGGTCAGCAATACGCTTGTCAATGGAACACTCGACGAACCGATCGTTCCTAGATTGGTAGAGGTGTCGAAGGTATCCCCCAAACCAACCAGTCGGGCTCGGTAATTGATCGGACGATTCCCAACGATAAAGTTACCGTTGGAGCCTGGTTCCAGCGTTGTTTTCACAATGTTCGCCGCCGGCGACGTTTCCAAGGCTTGGATTACCTGATTGATCGTCGCCGATGGAGTTGCCAGGTCGACGGTGATCACATTTCCTGCAATGGATACAGATGGAACGAACGCTCCTGGAGTATTCGAATTCACGAAACGAACTTCGGTACCCGCGCCTGCCTCTCCGAGTGTTCGTGCGGTGAAACGAACCTTGGCCGCACCATTCGAATTCATATCGATGATCGCGCTCGCAGCCGCTTCGCTACGAACTGGGGCCATCGGTGTCGACTCGCGTGTTCCGATCCTCAAGCGGAAAGTGCTCGAGGGTGAGAACGGTCCAGGCAAACGATCCAGATCATCGTTGAATCGTAGGGTGGCTGTGTTCGCAGAAGCGTTGTAGTTCACCGAAACAGGGAGGAATGGAGCCAGATCGTCTGTGTTGCGAACTGTATCGGCCGTGTATATCAATTGATAGAAGGCTGGATTCTCAACGCTCCGCGCCGTCGGATTCCCCGAACCATCGTTCTCGACCAACAGTTTATCGTTGTCGAAGTAAACAATGATCGTGTCTCGTAATTGCTCCAACTGCCCTGAGGAATTTCGCACGACGGGCTGAGGCACAACGCCGGTAATCTTCGCTCCCAAGTCCAACCGAAAATCGATAGTATCCTGCCGGGTGTTGGCTCGTGTCGGTTCGAAAAATTCGCCTCGGGTATTCCTCAATCCACGGATCCCTAGACCGGGATCATCAAAACCAAAAACCTCTAAACGATAAACGTCATCGGGGAGATTCTCAGCAAATCGGAGGGTCACTTCGTTTTCGTTGGGACGATCGCCAATGACCACAGCACCAGGCTGAATCAAGACATCGTTGTTGCCTCGCATGACGATGGGAGAATAAGTCGATGGACTCGCAGCACCCAACCGGGTCGACGCAAGCCCCCCATTGATTCTGGCCGTCATGCGCGGTGAAAGCACCGGACTGCTGTTGATCGCATTGACGAGCCCTTGCGCTGTAATGAGTCCACCAGGATTCGAGTTCAACGTAATCGATACGGTTGCTCCTGATACGGAGAATTGAGGAGTACCGCTTGGCCCTAAATTGGAAGTCGAGATCTGAATCGTCAGCAGATCCGAAGCATTGCGGCTCGTGAATTGAACATCGACATCACCCACCGTTCCAAAATCGGTTGATACCGATGGAAGCGCAAAACTCCCGTCACCTCCAGCCCGAGTCACTCGAATGCCACCGACCGTTGCTGGATCAATGACCTGAGCATCATCGAAACGAAACGTTAATTCGCGGGGAGCGATGTTGCGGACAACTCCGTTCTCAATCAAATCGCTGTTGTTCGGCTGAATGCCTATCAACTTGGGACCGACAGCCATCAGCTGTCGTGATTCCAACGTTTCAATCAAGCTGCGACGAAACGCAGTTCGCTTCCCTTTTTGCTGAGGAGATCCCCCATGCAAGGAAGGTTTGGATTGATCAGGAGAAGAGTTCTTGTTGCGAAGCCGGCGGATGGTCATTACCAATCCTCAGTGCAAAGGTAGCAGGAAACCCGAGTCGAAAACCTTCCCGGGAAATGACGAGTTGTTGTTCCCGAAGGGCCTTTAATGGCGTTTGAAATCACATTGCGCATGTTCAGCCTTCGAGAACTCACGGTTTCGAGTATAATTAGGGTCATTTGGGATGCAAATTTGAGCCGTTTAGACAAAGTGTGCGGGCTTTCCCAAACAGGAGGATACCACCCGTCTGGGGATTTTAAAAAACCCAAACGGGTGTGCCTCAAATTGCACCAAACCCTCATTTTCTCGAACAAAGCCACGTTTAAAAACGATTGTGCGGACTTTGACGTCGATTTGGATGCCCCGGGGGGCGTTTAGTTCCGTACCTAATGCTTGGAAATCTCACCCTAAAAACATTTCAAGATTTTTTAGATGCGATTCACAATTCTGTATCACCGGGTCGCGTCCGAGACTCGCCGCAGCAACCATTGGGACTTGTTGCTGCAAAGTGACGAAATGCCCTTCTCACCCGATGCGGCATGCCTTCTATCTTTCGAACTCCTCGTTCCTCCCTCACGATGGGAGCATCACGAGGCCCGAGCATTAAATATGCACCGCGGTCTCTATCTGGATTACGAAGGGGCTCTGACCGACGGGCGTGGTTCTGTCGAGCAAGTGCTGACGGGTGAGCTCGTTTGGCTATCTCGCTCCCCAAAAGAGCTCCGTTTTCAAACCATCATGGAGAAACGGGCGTGTCCGGAGTCCTGGGGGCCTTCGGACTGCTGGTCGATGATTCCGATGCCGGAGCGAGAAACGTATTGGGAGATCCGCCGTTTCGGGCCCTAGCTACCAAGCCAACCAAACCTAGACGATCGTCATCGATTGCGAGTACCAAATCGTCGCGTCCCGCAGACCGTCGTTCGATCTTCACGAAGAGACACTATCGACACGTCCCCTCTGCGGCCACACCTCAAGAACCTGACAAATCCACGATAGAGCGGGTGCGTTTGAGTTTCCTGCGCTTCGATACAATCGGTTGCAAGAACATGAGGATTCCCGATAGCAGCATTCCCATGAGTCCAATGCCTGCAGGCAAGAAAACGCCGAGTTTCGAAACATCCCCCAGGAAAAACGAACCGTCGTGAATCGATTCGATCCAATCCGACCGTCGGATCGCTAACTGAAGGAGTTCACCGGTTTGAATATCGATTTGAACCTCCCAATCGTCTTTCAGCGTCCATTTAGCCATGCCTTTCGATGGCCGCACATCGATCCGTTTAACGTCGCTCCATCCGAGTTTTTCAAATTGCGGATCGGCTCGAATGGTCTCCAGCATTTTGTCAAAGCCGATTGTGGGGCTGTCTCCGATCCCCTTTTTCTCCGATGGCTGAACCCAACTCCAATGTTTTTTTAGTTGGAGCATCACACCTGTCGTTACCGTCGCGAGCAGTGGAATTGCCACGACCAGGGTCAGCCAATAATGAACTCTGCGATTGATAAGAGTAGGTTTCATGCTGTCGTCGTCGGAAATGAACGAAAGTTTTCGAGCCCCGTTGACTTCCCAAACGTGCGCGAACAATCTCCCGTTCGAATCTTGGATTAGTTCCCTTTTGCCCAATCGCGGCGCTGACGACTGCTGGGGATTCCCATTTTTTTTCGGTACTTGGTGATGGTTCTACGAGCGACTCCCAGCCCGTGTTTTTTCAATTGTTCGACAAGATCGTCATCGCTCAAAGGATTGGACTTGTCCTCCTTATCGATGATCTCCTGCAACTTCATCCGGATGGTTTCGTAGGCGACATCCTCGCCATCGGCGCTGGTGGTTCCGAAAACAAAGAACCTGCGAAGTGGAAAGATACCGCGAGGGGTTTGAATCCACTTGTCGTCGACAGCCCGAGAAACGGTGGTCACGTGGACCCCTACTTTGTCGGCGATTTGCTGCATCTTCAGGGGTTCGATCGCTTCGGGACCTTCATCCAGAAATCGTTTTTGATAGTTCACGATTTCTTGCGAAACTCGAGTCAATGTTCGACGCCGTTGTTGGATGGACTCGATGAGCCATTGGGCGCTGCCGATCTTTCGCTTGATGAATTCACGCTCCTCCTCGGTAGCGTTAGGATCCGCCAACCTTTTTCGATAGTATTCGCTGATTCGGAGCGGAGGGAGGTAGTCGTCCACCAAGCGAACCGTGTAGACTCCTTCTTCGTTGGGCTCGACAATCACATCCGGCGTGACCAAGGGGACGAATACCTCCATGAAGGCCGCCCCTGGTTTTGGATTCAGTTTGTGGAGTTCCTCGCGAATCTCCTTGATTCGATCAATCGAATAGCCTGTTTTTTTCTGGATGATCGGTAATCGATTCTCCGCCAAGTCGTCCAAATGATGGGCGATTAAGGTTCTCATCTCGTCGGCCAAGTGCATGTCGGGGCGGATTTGGTTCAGGAGGCATTCTTTGAGGCTCCTGGCTGCGATCCCAGCTGGCTCCATCGACTGCACGATCGCCAAGGCCTTTTCGGCGATCGACAGATCTGCCGCTTTGTGATCGGGGGGCAAAATATCCGCCAGTGCCGTTTTCAGATAGCCTCCATCGCGGGCGTCCAAACAAGAAATGATCCGTTCTGCAATTCTTTCGACCGGGTCGTCAATGTCCAACTCCGCCAGTTGGTGCAGTAGATAGTCGTTGAGCGACTCAGGCCTCTCGGCGGCATTTGCCATGAGATCATGGGCTCGTTCCGAATCCTCCTGCATGCGATTGCTGGAACGCCGAAAGTCATCGAACGTATCCGGCATGTCGCCGTCCATATTGGCTAACCGTTCAAAGTCCTCGGCGTTTGACTGACCATCTTTGACGACGAGTTCCATTTCGTCTTCGGTTCGCGAAGCGTTCGGGTCGACCGCATCCTCCGGTTCTTCATCCGGAAGAGCTTCGTCCCGCTCCTCGATCTCGAGCATAGGATTCTCGTTCATCTCTTGCTCGATTCGCTCTTGCAACGCCAAAATCGGCAGTTGCAAAATCTCCATCGACTGGATCATCCGTGGCGCCAGCTTTTGGGTTTGAATCTGGCGTGCTTCGAGTCCGAACGAAAGACGCATAATAAATGACAAAGCTCTAAAAAGTAGGGGGTGAATTCATTACACTCTACCACGTTCCTACGTCAAAGTGCAGAGTTGTTCTTCAGAGTTCAGAATCTTCGGAACGAAATTTGCTGCTTGGGACATTTCCACCGTTTCAGCTTTAAGGAAGGGATTTCAGGGTTGTCTGCAACAGAGTGTCTCGAATCGAACCCCAATCCGAACGACTCCCCCTCTCTGGAGGAGATTCAAACCCGAATCGACACTTGGATCAAGTCGATTGGAGTTCGATACTTCTCAGAGCTCACCAATTTAGCCGTGCTGATGGAAGAGGTTGGGGAGTTAGCTCGGCTGATCTCACGAACGTACGGCGACCAGAGCTTCAAAAAAGACGACTCTCGATCCAATATCGCGGACGAACTGGCGGATGTCTTATTCGTCGTCGTTTGTCTGGCCAATCAGACGGGCGTCAATTTAAGTGAAGCCATCGAAAGTAATCTGAGAAAGAAAACAGAAAGGGATTTCGATCGTCATCGAAACAATCCGAAGTTACAGGATGGTTCGGTATCCTCTGAATCTAAATACGAGCGGGGAGATACGTGATGTCATCATGGGTCAGGCTTCCAGTTTGGCTGGGGATCCAGTCGATTCGGATCGTCAGTACGAATGGTTCTGGGATCGGAGGTGTGATCATCATCGAATCGAGTGCCGGGGCTGTGGATTGAGCGAGGATTCTGTACCGTTGAAGCTTTTTTATACCGATCACTTTGAATTGCCGCTTCCTGAGGGGCATCGATTTCCGATGGCTAAGTATCGGATGTTGCGCGATCGTGTGGTTACCAATCCTCTGCATCATGGGGATGTGCTGCTCGTGCCACCGGCAGCGACGATAGAGCAATTGCGATTGGCCCATCAATCCGATTACATTCATCGTGTGCTACACGGTGAACTCACCCCGCAAGAAATCAAGCGAATCGGATTTCCATGGTCGGAGAAAATGGTTGAGAGATCGCGGCGCAGCAGCGGTGCAACGCTCGCTGCAGCGCGCGAGGCGCTGGCCGATGGATTGGCCGTCAACCTGGCTGGGGGAACGCATCATGCCATGTACGATGCTGGTGAAGGATTTTGCGTTTTCAATGACTCAGCTGTTACTTTAAAGACATTGCTACACGAAGAGAGAATCTGTCGTGCTGTCGTTGTGGACTGCGATGTGCATCAAGGGAACGGTACTTCGCAGATTTTTGCGAACGACCCTCGCGTCTTTACCTTCTCGATCCATGGCGAAAGGAATTTCCCCCTTCGCAAATTCCCGAGTTGCTTGGATATGGATCTTCCTGACGGGACATCGGACGAGGTTTATCTGGAACAGCTCAACCGAGGTTTAGAGATTTGCTTCCAACGGGGGCCTTACGATCTGATGATCTACTTGGCGGGTGCGGATCCGTTCGAAGGAGATCGCTTAGGGCGGCTCAAACTGACCAAGATCGGGCTTGCAAAAAGAGATCGACTCGTCCTACTTTCTGCCCGGCAACGCGGGATTCCCGTGGCGATCGCGATGGCGGGTGGGTATGCGAATCATCTCCAGGATATCGTCGATATTCATGCGAACACCATTGCGATCGCCTCTGAGTTGGCAAAACAAAGCGGCACGCCTCTATGAGTGAACCCATGCCAGGTGGCAACCGGCCAACGGTCGTGTTGTTTGGAGTGCTCGGTCTTCTGATTTTCTTGTTTCGATGGGGGATCATCGCATGGGGAAGCGATAGCTTTGTGGATGATCCCGATGCCTATCGCAGCATCGCTGAAACCTTGTATAAGACCGGTGTTTTTGGGATCACTACCATCGATGGACAAGTCAAACCGACCGCCTATCGCCCGCCCCTGTATCCGGTGATGGTGTCGTGGTTCTTCGATTCGGGAGGTCCTGCTCTCCGTTCCTCGCATTTGGCATTAGCGCACGCAGCCCTCGGATGCTTGGCCAGTCTGGGATCTGCATGGATTTTCCTCCAACTGACGAGGCTCCAACGAGACAATTCCTCAAAACCAAAGGAGCGTGCGAGCGAGTCCACCATGCATCGGGGAATCGTCCTCGTGAGCGCCATCGTCGCACTGGACCCGATTCTGTTGCGTCAGTCCCAGCTTCTGATGACGGAAACCCTGGCTGTTTTTCTAACGGTTGCAGCAGCCTGTCTGTTGACATGGTCCGTCCGATCCGATTCGATTCCAAATGCCAACCTCTGTTACGGGAGCGGAGTCTTGTTGGGACTCGGGACCATGTGTCGACCTGCGACGTTGGTTTGGTGTATCCTCATCTGCGTCGTATTTGCACTTGTTTACAGACCTTGGAAGCGATCACGACCCGCGATACGCTCGCTGGTCCTACTGATCGCAGGCTTTCTCCTATGTGTCCTTCCCTGGGCGTGGCGGAATGCACGGGCAGTCGATCGATGGACGTTCACCACAACGCATGGAGGATACACCTTGCTACTGGCAAACAATCCCTCTTTGTACGAACACTTGCAACAAACATGGTCACGGAACTGGGACGACACGACGTTTCAGGATCGGTGGAGAGATCAATCCGAGGCTGGGCGTTCTGAACGGGAGCAGGATCAATATGCAAATAGCCTCGCCTGGAAGACCATTTCTGAGCAGCCCTTCAACTTTGTAAAAAGCTGCCTCGTTCGAGAACTCTGGCTTTGGGCCCCCTGGCCGAACCAATCCGGTTGGCAAACCCAAGCCGTCATCGGAACCTGGTATTCCGTTCTTTATTGTTTAAGTCTTTGCGGGGGATGGCAGCTCGCTGGCACATCCAAACACCACACATCGATCCGCTTCCTTTTTTATGTACTGCTCGCTTTAATTTTGAGTATCTCGATGGTACACGGTGTCTACTGGAGCAACATGCGCATGCGAGCGGTTTGCATCCCTGCATTCGCAATATTTTCCGCATGGGCCTATTGTCGTTCGGCGCGGCGGTACGCGCTTGCTTCCCGTTCACGAAGCGGCAGCCTAGGACATGCGGAATGCGAATCGAGTGATCCTGCCTCTTCAGATCGATAGCGGATGGAAGCATGGAAAGGATCGTTGGATGATCAAGACGGGAACCAACCACATCGCAATCGTCGGTTGCGGAATCGCCGGCCCCATGCTCGCTCTATTGTTGTCGCGAACGGGGAGGTCCATCACTCTTTTCGAACAGGCGGAGGCGCTCGAGCCCATCGGTGCGGGCATCATGCTCCAGCCCTTAGGCCAGCTCGTCCTCCGACAAGTGGGGTTGTTTGAGGAGGTTACCGCCCAGGCGGAGCCGATCCACGAACTCCATGCGGTTCAGCGAAACGGAAAGACGATGATCCGGATGCCATTTCGAGCTGCAGGGATTCAGATGCATGCGTTTGGCGTTCACCGCAATGATATTTTCCAAACACTTTCCTCGAAGCTGAAAGAATCGAATGCTCTCGTCCAACTCGGGGTTACCGTCGCAGGAACCTCACTGGAACATGGGAAAGTTGCAATCCATGCCCAGGATGGTCGAGTTTGGAAAGACTTTGATCGAGTGGTCATCGCAGGTGGCGCTCGCACGATCCTACGGTCGATTGGGAAATTCAAGCAACGAGGCTTCTCCTACAATCATGGTGCCATTTGGTTCAACGCGCGCTCTACGAGACATCGCGGCAAACTACTACAGGTAGTCGAGGGAACTCAAAAACTCATGGGGCTGCTCCCGCTGGGCAACGATCGCCTCAGTTTATTCTGGGGGATTCCATGCCGTATGAAGGAGCGATTCATGGCACAGCCAATCGAGCGATGGAAAGAGGAGGTCGCCGATTTTTATCCTGATGCGTCTCACGTGCTCGAATCCATCGATAGCTGGGAGCAGGCTCGATATGGCACCTACATGAACGCGACGGTATATCCATTGTTTGATGAGCATCATGTCTTTATCGGTGATGCGGCCCATGCGATGAGCCCCCATTTAGGCCAAGGCCTTAATTTCGCCTTGCTAGATGCTCTGAGATTTTCGAGTTGCTTAGAGCGGCATTCGGATTGGATCCAAGCGTGTCAGGAATATCAGAAACAACAGCGTTGGCATCTCTTGTATTATCGATTTGTCACAGGTTTATTGACTCCCTTTTTTCAGTCCGATAGCCGTTGGAAAGGTCACTTTCGGGATTGGGTACTCCCCTGGCTCCACCACCTACCATGGATTCGTTGGCAAATGGCTCTTACCATGACAGGCACCAAAAGCGGCTTCTTTACAAACCGATTCCATCTTGGCTCTTGATGCATGACAGCCGCTTATGCTCGTCGATCCTGGAACACGGTGGGTAGGAATCTCGCTTTGGACGGATCGGGGACGTCACGGGCTGGGGGGTGGGGAGATCAAACTCCAACCTGGATCGGTGAATTGAACGATCCCGAGCCCCACCAGATCCCGCAGTGCATCCTCGACATCGAAATTGATAGGGAAGCCTGTGATTTTTAGTAAGATCGTTTCTGCCATCCTATCGATTTCCTCGCGCGATAAAGTTCGTTTCTCGCGAACGAGAATGTAGTATCCCAGCAAGGACTCACAGATCTCCTGCTGTTCGGCTTCTTCCTCGAGTCGCAGCAAGGCACCAAAGTTGTTGTCCAAATTTTGGTAGTACAAGCTTTTGGTGATGCTGAGTTGATAGCGCCGTTTGGTAGTCGTATAGGAGAATACCGACTTCACACTGTAGAACAGGGTGGCCAGTACGGCTGCGGCGATCAATACAAAAGAGGACAGTATTTTGAGGGTGCTCAGCAGCGCGATGAACCCGAGAGTCTTTGCGATTTTACTGGTCATGATGAAGATTCCCCAGAGCGTTGGAATCCCTATCTTCCCAGTATCTAGCCAAGTCAATTTGATTTGCGATCCCGGTAGCATCATGTCGATGTCTTCTTTAGGAATGTTTTTGAACATTCTTAAATGGACCCGTGTAGGATCCAGTGGATCCGCGAAGGATTGCAGTTCCTTTGGGCGGAAGATGACGACAAGACGTTGATAGACGGGTACATCGACCTCGACACGCCGGAACAATTTACGCCAATCGTGTCGAGTACGGCGTGTCACAATGTCTCCTCGCGCATAGACCTCAAGCCTTCGAAAGGAAGAGAAACGAATACGCAGGCGTACCCCCCAATAGCTCGCCGCTCCTATCGCCGCCAGGATCTCGCGAGGAGTCAAGCGGCGATAATTTGCGTGATGCAGCGAGTCCGCGATCTCTGCAAATAGATTTCGGCATGCCACTTCATCGACCGCGGATTCCAAGGAATACGATTCCTCTGAGAACTCGTACTCTCGATCATCCAAATCGCGATCCGGATCAAACTTGGCATACAGATCGGTGAGATACTCGTGATGCGATTGATACTGGAGATGAATCGAACGCTTTAGTTGCTCGGAGATCGGCTCTAGGCAATTGCGATCGATACCCCTCTCCGGTTCGAGCGCGCAAAGTCGTTCGATCAATTCGTTCGGACGGAAGGGTAAGTAGTATTCGCTGTCCCAACGTTGGATGGGTAGTCTTATGCTACCGATAAGCCATCGTTTAGGTGTCCAAAACGATTGAAGCCATTGCATCCCGATCAAGAGGTCATGTGCACAGAGCGTTTGCGTCGCTCTTTGCGCCTTGCATCATCAATCATTCCCGACACGCGACCGACGTCGTCAATCCCGATCAATTGGAGTTGTGGATGGGAGCGATCGCTACTGGTCAATCGTATCGCCCCAACATTGAGAACCCGGTCGACGATACCCTGAGTGAACGCAACGTCATCGATGTCAATCAGTTCGATCCGATCTGTGGTTCGTACCAGGATCCCATGTCGATGGATGAATCTCTGGTTTGTCAGTTCGTACCTAACCCCGATCCGCCGATAGGCATACGTGGCAGCGGCTACCCCCCAACCAGCCAGGATGATACCGATTCCAACGCTCCACAAGATCTTCTTGTCCACTTTGTCTCCGAGCACTCCCGGGAGAAAGATCAAGGCTGCGATCATCAGCAGGCTCGCCACGGCGCAAATCAACCAAGTTCCGATCATGGCTTTCGGAGAGTAGCCCCCCTCCCAAAGCTTCTCTTCTGCCTCCGAATGGAGCTGGGTATCCTTGATTGCCACATTGGCGACACGCTGGGATGGGCTGACCTCATTTTTTTCGCTCATCAATCCTTCTCCGTTTCACATTGAGAACGCGATGGATTCGTCGGATCTCT
This sequence comes from Pirellula sp., assembly GCA_040396935.1. Taxonomy (GTDB): domain Bacteria; phylum Planctomycetota; class Planctomycetia; order Pirellulales; family Pirellulaceae; genus JBKCUI01. The sequence goes on along the minus strand of JBBAXA010000034.1, from coordinate 45,271 downwards.
TCGAATCTTGGATCGGAGTATAGCGATTCGTGCTACCAGCCTCAACGAGAGAGGCCTTCCAAACCGCTAGGTTGCAACAGTTGCCCCGACGCCAGCAGCAGCTCGATACTGCTTTGATACCACTCCAGCCAACGCTGAATCCGCGATGATTCGCTTTGCAACCTCAGCAGTCGCGTCTCGGATTGCTCTGCAAGATTTCCTTTTATTTCCTCGCCGACTCGCGCCAACTGAGCTAAACGATCCTCCCATATTCCCAATTGTTCGTTGGCGACAGACCAGCGATAAGCCGCCGTCTTTTTCTGTTCGTAGGCGACCTCGATTTCCTTCTGGATGTGCGCCACTCTTTCTTCCATCAGGGCATCGAGCCACTCCTTTCGATTTTGAACCGCCTGATCGATCTCAGCTCGTAAAAATCTTTTCCGCAATCTCCGTAACCAGCCGAGTGAAGATGGCTTGACAATAGGGGTACTCGTCAGAAACGCTGCAAGATCATTCCAGGTCTCGATCGACGACTCATCGATCGTCGTACGCAGCCGCTGGAGAAGACCGATTTCCTGTCGGCATCGAGCTGCAATCTCTAAATACTCGCAAACATCGATATCACTCGCGAGTAATTCCTCGCTGAACATGGGGGAATAATGGCACGCGCAGGGACCGATCAACTCCGAAAGCTGAATCCGCAAGACGCGCTCTTTGGATTCGTTCTCGAGAATTTGATCCCTCCAATTGTTTCGCAAACGCTCTAGCAAAAAAGGGTCCTCGATAGGAACACCCTCCCCCTCGAGTTTCGATCGTGCAAGAAGTTGACGATCCAGCTCGACCCCCGTTCGTTGCAACAAACGGTTAGCCTGTACACAGGCAGCGATTCCGAAATGCAACTTGAGAGCGACGCTCACCGTCGTTTCACGCAGGCGATGCGCCGTGGCGGAACGAACCTCGCCCACAGCTTTTTCATACTGCTCGTTACGATGGTGTTTCGGATCGGAGCGGTATTGCTGGTCTTTCGCAATTAAATTGGCAGGACCACAGTTCCAGCTCGCGAGATTCGCGATTTGCCTCGCATGGAGAGTGACCGCCCCCTCCGGAACTCTATTTCTTTCCTCGAGAGCTTCTGCGAGTTGGTAAGGGCTCGAAGCCTGGACTTGAAATTCCTGATGGCGGGAAGGCTCGTCTCCCCACCCGATCGAGCCCAGGAGAGCGAACGAAACCAATCGAAGTAGAAAAGGATAACAGAAGAAAACGAGGCGTGCCTCTCTCGAGAACCCTGTCGGGAAACGAGCATGGCTTCCACTCCGTCGCAACCGCAACGCCATAGCCGGGCTATCGGATCGCCTCTCTGCGATTTTCCATGCGAATCGTTGATTCCAGGAAGAGTATGCCATGTACGTAAAATGTAACAAACGATGGAGTGAGCGCAGAAATCCTTAAGAATCGATCCACAACGATGACATCGATTTTTCGGTGCATGCCAGTTCAGGTCGAATCACCGATTGCCCGTCGTTCCGAATGGGCAAGCTATGCCGAGACTTCGTTGCATTCAAAATGCGTATCTTGGGATAATTTTTCCATATACAATGCGTCTGTAGCGGCCTCTCGTTTCGCAACCTTTCTGAATTCTTGTCCGATCGGTTTTCTTTCCGTGCCGAATTGCAAGCAAATTATCCAACTGATCAGCCTTCTCCTTATCTGTTCCCTAGGGAGCCGCAAGGAGCTGCATGCGCAGATCTACATGTCGCTCGATGCCGGCAATCGACAGAACTTTCAGCGAATCACGAATTCGAGCCAAGGGAACACGGGTGATTTACTGATCGAAGCGCGGGTTCAAACGAGCGTCTTTCATCGCGGGCATCACCGTTTTGAGTTCCGAGTCAGTCCGCTCAAAGGGGGGCGATTTCCACGGTCCGGCAGACTGGAAGTCAGGGTAGGGAACTGTAGTTACATGCAGGATGTCAATCGAGGTACCCGACTGTGGATCGATATCGAACAGGGCCAAACCGTGGCTCTCGGTGAAACACTCGTTCAAGTCTATGGGACGCTCTATCAGAACCAACTAGGTATCTCGACGAGACTCGATGGACGCTTCCTGCATGGTAATTTCATTTACATGATCGACAATCCCAACCGCTTCACCGTCGGGTTAGTCGAACGCGAGAGTGTCATGACGCTGATCGATGCCGATCCGTCGAGCCGCAGGACTGCATCTCGATCGGAGGCAATTGAAAAATCCAAACAGAACGATCTTTGGTACTTTGCGTCGATGCGTAACGATGCCTCGGAACTAGGTTATGGAATGATTTCGCAGCTACCCTCCCAATGGCTCGAATTGACCTCGTTTACGCGTATCAATATCGATGCGTCGAGTTTTCTGGCCCTCGATAACACGAAATGGGGCACCATCCAAAACTACGTCATGGCTGGCGGTGTGCTGCGGATCCAACACATCGAGGATCGCGAGTCTGTGTTAGAAAAAATTTATGGGAAAGGATTTGCTCAAGCCTTCAAACTTTCGATGTCATCTCCCCCAAAACCGAAAACAGTCAATCCAAACATGAACTCCTACAACGGCAATCAGCCAGCCGTTGCTTTGTTGGAGACCCTTCCAGAAACCATCCAGGCGTACCGACTGGGATTGGGAACGATCGAGCTAACACTCGATGATACCCACCATGATTTACGATTGGGCTCGGAGTCGTATACGAACCACACGCGAAGATTTGAGAATGGGATAGGAGACGATTTCTGGGAATGGCTCATCCCCAAGGTTGGCAAGACGCCTGTCTTCTCCTTCCTAGCCTTCGTTTTGTTTTTTGTCGGGATGGTGGCACCGGGTTTGATGATTTGGAGCAACCGCAAAGGAAGAAGGATCTGGTTGCTTCTGCTGATGCCTCTCCTGGCGATGGCGGGAACCTGTGGATTGTTCGCGTTTGGAATCATCAAAGATGGATTCACTTCGGAATCGCGAGTCCGTTCCCTCGCGGTGGTCGGTGAGGATGGGAGGGGGATCGTGTGGTCCCGGCAAGCTTACTTTTCAGCCTATGTGCCTTCGAATGGAATCTCGTTCACCGAGGATGCGATGGTGACGCCCCTCACTCCTGAGTCGATTCAGAATTCCAGAGACTTCATCCAATCGTTTTCTGGTGGCAGAATGAATTTGACCGGTCTGTTGTCGCCACGCATCCAGGAACAATTCTGCGTCATGCATCCGATTGCATCCATCAATCCTGTCGGTCGGGGCGAGTCGCAGGATCCAGTCCTCCAGGACCAATCCATCATCAATCGAGGCGAGTCGACCTGGCAGCTCGCTTTATTTGTAGACAAAAAAGGTTTGCTGTTTATGGCGGAAAACGTGCCGGAGGGAGCGTCGGCAACACTCACTCAGTTGGATGAAAAAGAAGCGTCCGGTCGGTTGCTCAAGTCCTACAGTCAAGTGCCGCTTCAGGTTCCCGAGGATGCTCCAAGCATCGACCAGGTATCGCTAGGGGAATCTTTTTTTGGAAGAAATCGTTGGCAGACGAAGACGCACCTTGGGGGGATGCATGAAGAAGAAGTTTGGAAGCAGCTGTTGGGTTCTGATATGAATGCAAGTGAGCTCGGCAAACTAGCTAACAGATACGCTCCTGGGTCCTTCATCCTGTTTGTCGATAAAGCACCCTATTTGCAGAGGTGTTTGGATTTCGCCAGCGAATCGAACAGTCTGCATACGATCGTTGGACGCTGGTGATTTCTTGGATGGATTGGTGTGAGAAGAGACTCGAGCTTTTTGAGAGGGTCGTTCTCGAGAGGTGGGACCCTCCGATTCCCTGTGCAGGCAATCAAAGAAAACAAGACACTCGAACCGATCACTATGCGTGCCAACCACTTGCGTGCCAACCTAAGTTCGAATCCGACCTCAGTTCGGTTCAGTCTGTGGCGTTTCGCCCTCCGCGAGTTCGCGAATGGGTAGATTCGCATTTCGGGTAGGCATGATGAACTCGGCCTGGAGGTCTGCAATCCGAGCTCGCATTTCCCCGCGTGTCTCTAGGAAAAGTTGGAAACCGTCTGGATGGGTCACAAATCGAAACAGTCCGAATTTTCGCCAGGAATCCTGCGACGTGTCGGCCGATGAGATCAATTGTCCTAACGATTCCCCACCCAGGGAATCGCTGATGAGCAATCCGCTCTGCGTTTCGTCAACAGGCGATGTGATTTCGACATTTCCTTGGATGTGAACCAGAGATCCGAGCGGCGCGATGATCCGGGCGGATGTGACACGCATCGATGCTCCCGCATAGCCGGTCGGGATGGGTTGCTGGGTAGCTCGATTGGATTCGAGAACCATGACGGGCTTGCCCACGGTACTGCCGTCGATCGAGACAGAGGACGTCACCAATTCCTGGAGACGTTGGTCAACACTCCAGCCTCGCTGCTGAAGTGCACCCCAATCGCGCTGATCGATCCCTGGAATGGCGAGAGGCTGCCATGGTCGACCTTCTAGAACATGATGGAGTCGCCAATGCAAAGGTAAGGACAACGGCGAAGCGACGAGAGGACTGCTTTGAAAGGATGAAAATTGCGAAACCGCTTCTTCCCAGGAATTGCGGATCACGCGCTGGGCGAGGATCAACGATCGATCCGCTGCCGCGAGTGCTCGGCTCAAATTCGATTTGGACATCGCATCGATGGCTTCACGATGGGCTACCTGGGATCGCCTGATAAGTTCCCACGCATCGTCGTCTCCTCGCAATCGCTGATCGATTGCAATCATCTGGGCGAGCTGGACCACGAGCTCCGAGGATTCAATCCTCGATTCCATCAAGGGGGCTGCTTTGCGAACCAGCTGCTCGCGCAAATACTCCGCCGGCTTCGGATCGACAACCGTCACGATTTGTTCTGTCAATCCAGGGTTTTCGATCACAACATGGATCCCATCACTTTTTTGTTCAGCCCTGAGGGTCTCTAATTGACCATGGGTTACGCGATACACGTTGCGAACTTGCCCGACCGTCGGGATGGTGATCCGCAATCGATCGACGAGAGGTGCGATTGCACACACCTGATCCATCGCTCCACTAGTAACGGCCAAAACGAGCTGGCTATTCGGAGTTGTCAGTACGGCTGCACGATAATTTTGGGAATCCGTATTGACCGGTCGCCAGGGTTGCTGATTCGCCTGAATCCAAGGGGCGAAAAGCTCGATTTCCTGGTTGATCGTTTCAAATCCTTTAGCCCGCGCTAAGCTCGTGGGATCGCCGCGATCGAGCGGGCCTGAAGAACGAAAAATCCATCCCCTCGTCCCCTGCATCATCGAACGATAGACCGCGAGCCGTGCCTGGAGCGGGTCAAAGTCTGGTAGCGTGACCGAGTCCCCTCCGATGGATTGTTGCAACAGCGTCTTCTGTTCTGACCATTCGCTAGACATTTGAGTCGCTATCGAGGTCAATCGGTGGCTTCGACCCGCCAGGGAACGGGACTCTGAGAGCATGATTTGATCGCTCTCGATCGAGGATCGCACTCGTGTGGTATGAGGGGTCGGTACTGCCAACCAGTCTGTCAATCGACTATAGGGTCCATACAGCTCCATAGCTTCCCCGATCGTCGGTCGCAGCAAGTCCGATGGGAATCGAGAGAGCCTGCCGATCTGCCTCCGTGTTGTTTCCAATGTCGACTCGTTCAGCTCCCAACCGAGCATCCACGCACTGACATGCTGGTAGGATTCGAGCGCCGTCGCGTCAGGCACCTTTTCAGGAAGCGATGCGACGACCGCGATTCCCGTTCGCGCGGCTTGTTCCGCAATCAACGTGTCATCCGCACGATTCGAAACAATCCCGTTGAAACCCAGCGTCTGTAAGTAGTCCAAACTCTCACCACGATACTGCACCCAACGGGGGACGGTATTTTGGATCTGCTGTAACTGAACCAGGGGATCTCGATTTCTTGGGACACCTCGATTTGTATCCCGACCTTCCTCGCGCAATACGTCGGGTGGAATCATCCCTTCGATCTGCAAATCATCGATTTGCAACCTTGTCGTGCCCGGGAATCGATAGACCTCGAGCACAATCGCATCGACATAAGGGTCCGACAAGTCCACTTCACCCCGATATCGCGCGAGAAGTAATCGCTTCTGGCTCTCCAGCTCTCGGGTCATGTTTTTTACAGTGGAAACCGACCACTGTCCTTTGCCCTCCGTGGGTGAACCAAAAATCAGACAGAAAAGAGGATCCTGTGTCGCAGGATGGGTGCTCCGTGGAAAAATGACTCGAAATGCGATACTTAATCCGTCGTGCCCGCATCGAATCCGCATCGAAGCCGTCAAATCGTCGACCACCGCGCAGGGATCGATGGGAAGTACCAACTGGGCGTGAGTACCATTGCCGAAGGCAACTTCAAGCGTTTCGACCCCGGGTTCGACCTGGCTCGGTCGGGTCACTCGCGCCCGACAGTCGTGCCTCCAAAGCTGAAAGTATTCACCGGGTCGATCAAACGTCTCTAAAAACTGGCCGCGGACGGTGTCTGGCAGCGTGCCAATCGCAACGATCGCGACAAGGACAGATTGCCGAACTCGCATAGACGGACCGACTGTTGACTTTTTGCAACAAAGGCCGAAAAGTGAGTGTAGAAATCGAATCATCCCGTTCCACCCTGTCGAACGAATCGTAAGTCTTTCTTGTAGCAAGACTTATGTGCGGTTGCCAGAGAGATTGGTGTTGATTCCATGCATCAAACAAAACGCGTCACGAAAACTTTGCGGATTGTCTCGATTTTCCTAAGTCCTTGACTAGCATAGATTTAGCGACAATGCTATCAGACCTCTTGGGAGGTCGGCACGGCAGCTGCATTTCTTGAGGTTTATCTTCGGTACCCAACTCCGCGGCATAGCCGTCACAAATTCAAACCATCAGGAAACATCGCATGAGTCAAGCAGCTCAGACTTCCGACAACGTTCTCAACGATATTCCTAGCGAACTGTTGGATCTTCAAAGAGTCATCGATGCTCTTCCTCCAGCACAGCGACTGACAATTCAGCCCGCGTTCCAACGTGTCGTAGAAAGCACGAATCGACGAAGAAAAATTCTACAGCTGGTCCAAGATTCCATTGGTCAACTGCGACTCGACATGAAGTATCTCGTATTCGATCTCGAAGCCACTCGCCGAGAACGGGACAATTACCAGCAGCAGCTTTCGGAAATGCTCGGGGATTCTCCAAGCAGCGATGATTCTTCGCCAGAAGACGATCAGTAAACAAGGTTTGTCGATATGAGCTTGATGCGTCGATGGACTCCGACCCAACGACGCGGTTCGGTTCAGATCATACGAAGCGGTTTGAGTAGGAATCGCCACTTCCTCCTCCAGCCGCTTCAACTGTTTATTAGCAATTCTCTCGCGAGTGAACTATCCTTAAACAGTCGGCTCCAGGAACCCCGCTTCTCGAGAACGCCGGAGTTCGGTCCCGAGAGTGCGCGAACTGAACTGCAGTTCAAACGTCCTTGCCAGCAACGATGGAACCTTTTCCCCTTCTCCCTGTCGATTAGAATCTTATGGAATTTACGCCGCGCTCCCTCACGCAACGCGTCATCGACTTGGACCTGGTTTCGGCAGTCGAAGTCGATCGGATCTGGGCCGACCTAAGGACGGAGAATGTCGATATTGAGGATGTGAAAACCCTCCTCCTGCGTAAAGGGTTGCTGACCAATTTTCAATTGGAACGGCTTCTGGCGGGTGAACGACTCGGTTATTACTACGGACCGCACCGCGTTCTTTATATGATCGGGGCAGGTACGTTCGCACGGGTCTTTCGCGCGGTGCATCGCGACACAGGACGTGTCGTCGCGGTCAAGGTGCTTCGAAGCCGGCATCGTGGAAATGTTTCGGAGGTTGAGCAGTTCCTTCGCGAGGGACGGATGGGTCTGCAGCTCAAGCACCCGAACATTGTCAATATCCATGAAATTCAAAACGATCCGCGTGCTCCCTACCTCGTGATGGAGTTTGTCGAGGGGGAAACGCTCCGTGAGATCCTGAAGATTCGAAAACAATTCTCGCCGCCCGAAGCTCTGGCGATTATCAACGATATTTGCTCCGGTCTTGACTTCGCCTTTCAAAAGGGGATCACGCATCGGGATTTGAAGCTATCCAACGTATTGGTTCATTCGAGCGGTCGCTGCAAACTGGTCGACTTTGGTTTGGCTGCGATTGCGGATACCTCCTCGGATAAGGCGATCGCGGATTGCCCTAGTGCCAGAGCGATCGATTACGCTGCCTTAGAGCGAGGAACAGGCGTTCGGAAAGGGGATACGCGAAGCGACATCTATTTTGTCGGAGTCATGCTCTATCACATCCTAGCCGGGCGACCCGCGTTGGTCGAAACGCGAGAGAGATCCCAGCGTCTTAACGTGACCCGCTTTCACGACTTTCCTGGTCTGCACGAGGTGGTACGCGATTTACCTGAGTACATCTACACGATTTGTAACAAAGCGCTCGAGTTCGATCCCGAGAAACGTTACCAAACTCCTTCCGCCATGCTCGCCGATGTTCAATCCGCAATTCGTAAAATAGAAAATCCGGATTTCGGCAAGCGCATTGAGAATCGCCATGAAGTCATCACGGTCGATGAAGAGGAGGCCAGAGAGGGCGAAGGGAAGACCGTCATGGTGGTCGAGAGCAAGCAGGAACTTCAAGATATCCTCCGTGAGAAGCTGAAGAAACGTGGCTATCGCGTTTTGATTTACAGCTCTCCAGAACGGGCCCTGACCAAATTCTCACCGGAGGAAACTGCACCTGCCGACTGCCTGGTCATCTCCGCACCCGATTTGGGGAACCTCGCTCTCGATGCGTTCAACACATTCGTCGAGCAAGAGCATACCAAACATATTCCTGTTGTGATGCTGGTCGATCCCAAGCAACAACACATCATTCGAGGGGCCAAAACGAGTCCCAAACACGTCCTGTTGCCAATGCCACTCAAGGTTCGCGAATTGCGTCAAGCACTCGCTAAACTCACCGAACGCAAGCCAGCTTCTCCATAGGCTTAGAGGTAACCTGAGACGGAGCGTCGAATTCTCTAGAGGCGAAACCCTCGCCGTTCTGTTTTGGAAAGTCATTGTGGCCAAAGACTGGCAACTAGGACTCACGCATGCAGCATGTAGCTGTCAGTTGCTGCCTCCCCTGAGACAAGCTTAGGGGAAGGCGTGCGAGTAGATAGGCGTGAGCGGATCAGGGCCCTTATTCCAACGACCAGCGCGTACCACTCGATGACGAGCATACCAACCGAGCCGTCAGAAAAAATGCAGTAAACATAGGGCCATCGGCGCAGAGTACTATCTGTTGTCACCCAAGCTGGATGGATTCGGTTCTTGTCGGGTCACGATCGGTACGTATCCGATCTCCAATCCCTCAGGAGGTGTCACAATGAGGGCAGGATCGATTGCGGCAAGTTGACCCGATGCAGGTGGCGCGAGGTACTCCCGATCCTTTCCCCAGTGGCGATGCAGTAGCTCGACCCGTTTTTGTAAAGCTTCACGCTCGTTATCCGAAAGGTCTGCATTCAAAAGAGAGGGTTGATCCGCAAAGCGATACCAGTAGTAGGTAATGAGGCTACCATCTCCTGGTCGAGCCTGAAACGGTCCGGCTTTCGGGCCTGGCTTTTTCCAACAGCTATCCGCATCTGATGGAGTCTCATACGTTTTGGGTTGACCATTCCTTTTTCGGTCAAAGCGAACGTTGACCAAATCGGTTTCAGCAGGAACCTCGTTTTGCGACACCGGGACCCAAACAGGTTTTCCCTTATCATCCTTTTCGAGTCGAAAGTACTCTGGCAAAACGACTAGGCTTTTCCCGTTCGCGTCATCCCGCTTGACCCGTTGCTGGTTCCATTGGTACCCGAACGTGTTTCGATCTGGAGCGAAGGGGATCGCAAAGGAGTTCCAAGCGACTGAAGCCTTATCCTCCTTACTCGTTCCATCGGGATAGATTTTCCAGGTCGCACCACCTCGGCCGCTGAATTCATGAAACACAGCACTCTCCGAAGTGATCACCGTCGGGGCGACAGGTCCTCCCGCAAACCATTTCTGGACTGCATCCCATTTCGCTTGTTTGCTGTAAGAAGCGATACGATGTACCAAGGTCGAATTGCCCTGAGAGTCGCTAGGAAATTGAGTCGGCGTGATTCGCGCATAGGTAATACCTTTCGAATCGGTTGCCTGTGCGCTCGGAATGTGTTGTGTCTCCATCTGCAGAGCTCGATTGGGATTCGATAGCCGGCTATCGAGCAGGTGTCCCGCAAAGCGAGGCTCAATCACTGCATTCCGGGACCAGAAGTAAGGCGTGAAGAATGTCACCGGCCCCTTGAAGTTTGCCGAGTTGAGGAACAACGTCCAGCTGTGATCGCCGGTGGGAATATCTTTACCATCCGTCTTGGACTTAGGCTCAGTCAGCGGTAACGGAAGATAACCATAACCAAACCATTCACCACGAGTCCCTTGTTTCAAGTTGAGGCCATCGGGCGGCCACAGGATCCAGGGACTGAGTTGAGCGATCGCGTATTTGCCGTTGGGTTTAGCCCAATCGCGTCCCTTTCCCGCACCGGGGCCGTTGGCCCATTCCGAGAAATTGGGAGCGACCCCACCCATAATGAACTTTGGCGTTTCGGTTGCATACTCCGTATCGCGCCACCAACCGAGACCTCCCTCGATATCGGAATACATCTTTTCCAAGGGCTTGTCGATCGGTTGAGCAAACATCCATGTGCCCGGCAAACCGGACTGAAAACGCTGCCCTGGATACTGTTTCAGTAATGGCCAAGCCGCGATGTACATCGAAAACCCAGCATTGAACGTCTCGGGTACTTTTTCGTTAGGCACGAGCAAGTAACCAGCCATCTCACCTCTCTTGATTTCCTCTCCATTGAGTTCTACCGTGAATACCGAACAAAGAACTGGAAGGCTGGCAATCAAATACTTCAAAAAAGATTTCATAAATTCTCCAGAGAGGTAGTAACCTTGGAAATAACGGCGGGAAAACCAAAACGATTCGAGGAATCAAGCGTAGTTCCCCAAGCGGTTCGCATTCCCTCGAGCAAATTCGGCTCGCTTCGTTAGTATCCATCCATTGATTGTACCGATGAGCCCATGGAGCAGGAGCTCTATTCAGCCCATCGAATCAATGCTCATTAGAAAGGGAACGGAAGGGAACTTTGACATAGTCCACATTCCAATCGCTGGTGGGCATACAAAACCCTTTCGAATCCAATTCCAATTCAGTGAAGCAGATCGGACTTCTACCACGGCCATCTTATGTGCGGAGTGATTCAATCAAGCGATGGCAGCGATACCATACCTAATCCAGGAATGAATCAGTAAGCGGCTTCAATTTCTCTGCGAAGACTGCGTAACCGGCAGGCGAAAGATGGATATCGTCTGGTGTAAAAAAATCCTTCTTCAGCTCGCCACTAGGATGAGTGAAATGATTGGTGAGATCGAGCACATGTACTTTTGAATCCGCATCGAGACGCAGTAGGTCAAGGGCCGTATTGGTTTTACGAATGTCCTCGTAGAAACGGTTCCCCGGTCCGTGTGCGGGAAGAATCTTGGTAACGACAAGATCCGCCTCTGGAAACTTATTACGCAGATTTTTCACACACATTCCGATACCCTTCGCTACCGCTTCGACTCCCGTTTCCGGGGTGAAGAACATATTGTTGTTTCCGATCATCAGAACAATCGCTCTGGGTTGGATTCCCTCGACGCCGCCATGATCGAGTCGCCAGAGAACGTTCTGTGTCTTGTCGCCGCCGATACCGATGTTCAAGGTTTTTAGATTTGGAAACCATTTGCTCCAGGAGTCACCCCACTGAATCGTGATACTGTCCCCAACGAGTAGTACATCGATGGATCCTGCATTCGCCCGTACCGCCTTTACATGGGCTTCGTGAAGCTTGAGCCAGGAATCACCTCCGAATGAACCCGCAGTGGGGACGACAGGCCAAAGCTGCGGAAAGTGCTTGTTAACCTCACGCCCCGGCCTTCTCTCATGTTCCGGCTTGTCGACGACATAGGAACGTTCTTCCGGCGTGAGAGGCCAGCCGGTCTTTTGCGGCTCGACCGTTACGTAGGGATAGTCGATCTCCTTGTTTGTTTGGGGCACAAACACGAACGATAAAGTGAGTAAGACGAAACAGTTTTTCATTTCGGGAAATATCTCTCTACACGTAGAGTTTGGATAGAGACAGTCAACCAACAGACCGGTGTTGGACTGCGGTACTTGCCAGTCATTCCTCTCTTTGAGCCGATTTGGTTGATTCCGTGATCTTCGCCCATTGATACATTGCGAAACGAGTTGGGTTTGCAATTGCTTGGCTGACGGATTGTGACGGCACCGTTTCCCGCCAATTTCGAAGTGCTCCTGCTCCAAAATGGAGCCTTAGACTCTCGTTCTATAGGGACCCATTTTAGGTAGCACTCCAATTCCTGGGGCGAGTTAAAAAATCCACAATGGAAACGACGACGGCACGAGGAGATTTCATCGCTAGGAGCCGTGAATCGATGCCGACTTTAACAACGGACCTTGAATATCGGCCGCAATCTATTGTTCAATTCGCAGGTCCGTTCCAGTCATATCAGCCGACTCGAACACCGCAGAAAGCAACTCCTAGAAAGAATAAGATCGTTCGGCCTTGAATACCGACTTTCTAGAGAGAGTCGTTTCCAAGCGATGGGAGGATCCTATCGCTGGTATCCATGAAAGCTCCCTGAATTTTATGCTTCAGGGAAGCCGTACACAGACGAGACGAATCGAAAGGCTCCACCTCTCGAAAACTACTTTGGCTGGCTGAGAATCATGTTGGTAGAAAAATAGGCTGGGAATTTTTCGTTCTCAAACTTCCATTCACCGAACCAAGCTTGGTAGCCCGTTGCTGGGAATGGATTCTCCACCGCACATGCGAATCCAGAATCCACATCGATCTTGTTGCAGGTCCACTCGGAGTTTCGGAAATCTTTGGTTGCGGACGTCGCTGTCCAAAGGTTGACCTCAATCGGTTTTCGATCAGCGATCATCTTTAGGTTGACTTTCCCATCGCTATGTTCGCATTCCCAAGCCAGTTTCGGCAATTCGTATTGGTTCATTCGACTACGATGGAGTGCACTGATGCTACCGACCAATCGCATCGTATCTTGGATGCCGTGTCCTTGGTTGGGCGTATACAAAAGGTACTTTGGACCTTTCAGTTCATTCCAATAGATATTGCACGCATCGAGAGGCCAGTAGCGATCATTGGTACCGAAAATGAGCAATTTGGGCTGTTCGATACGTTCGCGATATCGGAACGGGTCGACAATATTCACCAAAGATTGGCCGGGAGGCGTTTGCAGGTACTTCTGTAGGGCGAGTGCGGTGTAGTCTCCGATCTCCTCGGAGTATGCCCCCCATGTGTCCATCTGATGTTTCATTTGGACCGGCATATTGAGCATGTCGATCACCATCGGTGCCAGGGCATCGACACGGGGATCGACCGCGGAGGTCAACCAGGTGGTCCAGCCTCGCTTGCTCGCCCCGCTAATGGTGAACTTTTCAATATCGAGCTTCCATTCCTTTTGAGCGACCGACTGCGCAGCATCCATTGTCCTCGAGGCGGCTCGGACCATCGGCATCAAAAGAGGCCAATCCGATCCCTGACCGAGAATGTAACGCTTGAACGTTTCCGCGATGAGTGCGTCCTCATTGAGACCGCCCAGCATGGGCTGGAAGGGGATCTGGGAAACGACGATCGCCGGACAGTTCGAGGCCTCGGCAATCGCCAAAACAGCTTGCATTTCCCCTCTCGGAGTGACATTCGCGGGAGCGTTCTCTCCCCATTCCTTGGGCCAGGCACCGCCGGAGATCAAAAGCATTCCAGATGTTTTTAGCGGGCTAGAAGCATCGGCAGCTTCCTTGAGCAATTTCTCCGGAACGACCATCCAGACGACGTGCTTCCAGACGACTTCTTTCCAAGTTTGAGACACCAAGTGGAGACGAAGGGCGATCGACTTCCCTACCTCGCGTCGTTCGACAACCTCAAATCGAAACGAGTCATCTTTGGTCGCCACAAATCGTTTCAACTGATCGTCTGCAAGCTGCCGTTCCTGAGACCATCCCAACGAAAAAAGTTGGACAAACAATACGAGGGCTAAAAACAATCGAGCTAGATGAGGCATGTCAGGAGTTTTCCGTTTCGTTTTCGTTGGATTTCAGGAAGGACCTAAGAAGTATTTAAGGTGAGACAAAGGTGGTGGTGCATCCCACTCGAATCGAGATCCCACTATAATCTAGCCTTTCCGATCGTCGTTGGAAGGCGCGCTGTGCGTCCGCAATAAACGGGTCGAATTCACTCAAAGGAGATTCAATATGCCTTTTCGAATGCTGGTAGCAACCGCCGTGACTATTCTTCTCGCTGGGCAAGTGTCAGCCCAGGATGTGAAACTGGACAAGGAAAAGTCGACCATCGAGTTTGTCGGAAAAAAGACGGAAGCGGGCAAGGAAGTAACACATCCAGGCGGTTTCAAGGAATTTACCGCCGATTTGAAAATCAATTGGGAAACCCCAGAACAGAGTACTCTCGTGATCGAGATCAAGACGGATTCGATTTTCTCAGACGATAAAAAACTGACGGAGCACTTAAAACAGCCTGATTTCTTCGATGTCAAAAAGCACCCTACCATCAAGTTCGAGTCGACGAAACTCGAGATGAAAGGTGAATCGGAGGCGGTAGTCACAGGCAAACTGACAATGCTCGGAAAAACGGTCGAAATCGTCGTACCAACCAAGTCGGAAATGTCGGATACTGCATTGACGGTCAATGCCGAGTTCTCGATTGATCGGACGAAGTGGGGCATGAACTACGGATTGCCAAAGGTGGACGGCAAGGTGCAACTCAAAGCAAAGCTCCATTACACCCGTTAGCTTGAAGTAGGCCCAA
>JBBAXA010000034.1:0-30245 GCA_040396935.1 Pirellula sp. | reverse complement strand
CAGTATGGTTCCTCAGGCCCGAATGGGCCGACAGTTTGAATGCCGGGGCGACGCAGTCCCCCGGTCGCCGAAGACCCCCACTCTTCCTCAGACCCGCGGGCCTTTCAGAACAGAGTTCCTCGCAGACCGTGGCTTGGAAAGCCACGGCAGTCATTGTATCGGCCCTGGTATCTAGCCTCAGCAGCCAGAGGCCCATGTCCCAAAGCGCAACGCTGCGAAGAGTTGGCAAGTGCCCGTACGAAAAACTGCGGCCAATGGTTCGGCAGGCCTTCTGAATCGCTCTTGCGTCATCAATTCTTGGTAACCGAATCCATCCGTTAGGTGTTGCCATTCGTTAAGATCGGCAGCATGATTGGAGTTAGCGCGGGCAACGGCTGCGGTGCTAGGTTGACAGGCATACGGCCGAGGCTCGCTCCATGCGAGCATTCAGTATCCGTTTCGATGGAAGCCATTCGAGTCACCCACGTTGTTCGAGTAGAAAGGTCTCATCCTTCGATATGATGCGCGGTGTTTTTATCGCTGGAACAGATACCGATGTCGGAAAAACCTATGTTGGTGCATTGATTGCGAAGTCCCTTGTGACCATGGGTATACGCATCGGAGCGTACAAGCCCGTAGCGAGTGGATATGCGGATTGGGCTGGTTCCGACGGTCAGAAATTATGGGATTCCATTGGTCGTGGAGTGAGCTTGGAAGATGTGAGCCCACAACGTTTTCGCGCGCCTCTGGCTCCGCCCGTCGCAGCCTCCTTGGAGAATCGGGAGGTCAATGACCAACAGATTCTCGATGCGTATTGGGCATGGAAGGACCGATGTGACTTTTTATTGGTCGAAGGGGCGGGAGGCCTTTGTTCACCCGTTTCGAAACACTGGACCAATGCTCATTTGGTGGAACAGATGAGGTTACCGATTCTTCTCGTCGCCGCCTGGAGATTGGGTGTCGTCAATCAAGTGATCACGACATGCCTGGCCGCATATGCGATGAACCTGGATGTCAAAGGAGTCGTCTTGAATGAAGTTCACGCGGGTGCGGAGGACTCCCATGTCGACTTGTTACGTGAGGCGATGTTGCTTCCTTTTCCAGGGTTTTCATCGAGGAGGAATCCTCCGAGAATCCTCTGCATCCGCCATCAACAAGAGCATGTCGATTTAGGGAAAGATTGGGAACAGTTTTTCAGTCCTCCGTCAGCTTGAGAGAATGGAATCTCTCGAGAAATGAACTAAGGGATGACTGGTAGCGACCGATTAAGAGAGCCGGTTTGACGGGACATGAGATCCATCGTTATGTAACGGAATCCGAGTTTCTGAAGTTCCTCACAGAGTTTTACTCTCACCGAGTTATCCAACAGACGGTGCCAGTCGTTCAAATGCAATTCCAGTCGAGCCATCTGATCTGCGTGCAATCGCACACGTACGTCAAAGAATCCCATCTGCCGTAGGATTTTTTCCCCCTCTTCGATTTGACGGAGGCGTTCGGGAGTGACCGATTGGCCGTATGCAATTCGGCTTGCCAAGCATGGGCTCGCGGGCTTGTCAGCCACAGACAGCGCAAAGTAAGCCGCGAGTTTTCGAACCAAGTTTTTCCCAATTTGCAAGTCGGCTAAAGGGGCTACGACTCCGACTTCTTTCGCCGCGACGAGTCCCGGTCGATAGTCACCCAGATCATCGCGATTGGTGCCGGAGAAAATCGTTTGGTAGCCATTTTCAGCGGCCCATCGATGAAGGACTTTATACAGTGTTGATTTGCAGTGGTAGCAACGGAGACCGTCATTTCGAATGTAATCAGGGTTCTCGATTTCATCGGTAGGAACCTCGAGATGACGAATCCCAATCTGCTGGGCTACGCTTCTGGCGGTGATTCTGTCTTCCTGGGAGACAGCTTCGCCAAGACCTGTGATTGCGACGGCTTGGTTGCCCAGGGCCCGAAAGGCTGCCGCAGCAACCACAGCGCTATCGACTCCCCCTGAAAATGCGACCACGGCACTTCGGAATGGAACCATGCAGGAGGTGAGCTTGGCAGCGATCAGCTCCACTGGGAGATTCTCGATCGCGGGACTCGAGAGAGGATCTGTTGGGTCGACAGTTGATGGCATCTCCGACATCGTGAACCAGCTACTTCTTTCGCCGCTCATCCGATTGGGGAAGAGGCATCGGACCTCCAAAGGCATCAAAAATTGCCAGCAGATTGAGGAGGCCCGCAACGGCCGTAAATAGGGAGCCCAATTCGAACCCCGCAGAGGCTTCGTAATGCCATTGGGATAACTGATCTTTGTTTTTAGGAGGAGCCATAAACTCGGACCATTTGAATTTGGATGGCTCGGCAACCATCGAAGCCGAACGACCAGAATAACGAGATGATTCCTCGCTATTCTTGGGACGCATCACCGCCTGGTACAAGGCGGGAAATGCGGGAACACCTACGCAAAGCTGGGCTGGGAATTGGATTCGGTAATCATCCGGATTCCATGCCGCATAAACCACACGACCATGTCCTAGGAACAAACCGATAAAGAACAGCCCCAGGATACAAGCTGCGTAAAGATAAGCCTTATTCTTGCGACCTTGATAGAAATGTCCGGCACCCGGGATCAAAAAAGCGAGAACGGCTGCGAAGTAGGGATTCTTCAAGTCGATATCGCAGCCATCCGCATGGACGATATGCCCTGAATTGGATTGCCCCGAATCTGACGATTTGTTCATCCGATATTCCTTGCTAGCTTTCCTGAATCGCTCGCCCGATGATTTCGCAAGCGAGATCGATGTGGTGTTCCGTTGTAATGCCCGGAGGAGGCAGGAATCTGATTCTATTTGGGTTGCTGCCTGCAAGGAATCCCATTAATCCCAAATCATACAATCGCTGCAGCGTCGACTTGGCCGTTTCCGCCGAACCGTCGCCCGGCGTGAAGGCGATCATCATGCCCTCGCCGTACGGACCGGAAATCTTTCCTGGATTGTCGGTTGCGAGCCTTTCCAGCTTGGCCCGAAAGTACCGATGCCGACGCATATTCCAGCCATCCTCACCAAAGCAATTGCATCGCTCAAACTCATCCAAAACAGCCAACCCCGATCGGATCGAAGCCGATGCGCCGGTGAAGGTTTGGGAGAGAATGGGCCCTTTTGGTTTCAGTTGTTCGCCATAAAGCGTCGCACACACCTGAGTCACTTTCCCGAGAGTTACGATGTCTGCGAAAGCCTCCAGTCCGAAGTGCTGGAACGCAAATGGCTGGCTCAATCGAGAGAATGTTTGAACCTCATCGAAAATGATCAGTACGTTATGCTGATGACAGATCTTGCAAAGATTTTCAAAGTATTCTCGTGTCCCGGGATAGTACCCACCCTCGCCTGCGACGAGTTCCAACCAGAGACAAGCATACTCGCCGGGATGACGATCCAAATGTTTTTGAAGCATCGCAATGGCTTCGCGCGTCGTCCCCTCGGGGTCACGCGGATGGAACATCGTGATGAAATCAACGTCCAACGTCTTCGGGAGTCCGGCTCGATAGGGGGGACGGTCTGTCAATTGAGCCAGCGACAAGCTCCTACCCGCAAAGCAATTGTCGATACAGATGACTCGCGATGCAGGGAAACGACTATGAAATGCAATTTTCAGGGCGTTTTCGTTGGCCATGGCTCCGCTGGTTGTTAACAAACAATGTTGAAGCGGCGCGCCGCCTCGCTGGGCCAAGCCGATCAATCGCTCGCAGAGCTTCAACGAGTACTCATCATGCTGCAGGTTGCCTTGCATCACCGTGTCCTCGAGACCTGCATCAACCGTCGCCTCCAAGAGGAGTGGGTGGCTATGGCCTAAACCGTGGACTCCGATCCCCACGATGAAGTCGAGCTTGACGCTCCCATCCCCGAGTTCGACAAAAGGCCCATTTCCCAGCCCACTCGTGATGTAGGGAAAGTATGGGGCACCCCCTCGGGCGATAGCCAAACGAGAAAGCATTTCCTGGTAGGAATCGACGAGTTCCGGTCGGGGCCCACGAACCTGGTCGATTTTTTGGGAATGTTCAGCCAAAGCTTCGCGTAGAAGCGATTTAGCCTGGTTTATGCGTGGGTCTTGGGAGAGTTGGTGTGAAAAGTGCATGTCGGTTCGCGATTTCCGGAAAACAAAGACGTATGGCATAAAGACCATGGAGTCACACGGAGGTTCATCCTGTGGAAACTAAATCATTTGTCGGGCAAACACAACTCCATCGATTGACATTTCCGATTGCAAGATGAAATTAGAGTAGACGGCAAAACGATTGCATTTGCTTTATGTTTCTTGTACCGGAATAGAACCATGAAAAAGCGGAGTTCATCCTCCAAAGTGGCTTTCACACTCGTGGAGCTACTGGTGGTGATCGCCATCATCGGCACTCTGGTTGGTTTACTGCTACCTGCAGTTCAAGCTGCTCGGGAAGCAGCGAGACGCATGCAGTGTGGCAATCATATGCGTCAGTTTGCCTTAGCCGCTGCGAATTACGAGTCGGCCTACAAGCAGCTTCCCGCGGGCTGGACCGACTTTCGACGGTTGACCAAGCCCGGATGGTCTTGGGGAACCGCATTGTTTCCGTTCATGGAGCAAACCGCCCTCGTCAATCAGATCGATCTACTCAGTCCGATCGACCACTCCCGAAACGTTCCTTTTTTGACCGTCTCGATTCCAAACTTTGTGTGTCCCTCAGATCCAGGCAGAACTCTCTTTCTACTAGGTTCTGAGGATCATGCTCATGCGGATAGCCACGACGAAGATGAGAACGTCGACGGTGGAGAAAAACTTTTCGAAATCGCAAAGGCGAATTACGTCGGGGTTTTCGGTTCTGAAGATATTGAGAATGACCCCTACAATGGAAATGGTACATTCTTCGGCAACTCGAGAATTCGCTTTCGAGATCTCAGCGATGGGCTTTCCAACACCTTCATTATCGGTGAGCGGGCAAGTCGCTTTGGAGGGTCGATCTGGCACGGCTACATCGATGAGGCAGCAGCTGCCCCAGCTCGCTTTTTGGGAACGACGGACCACGTGCCCAATAGTCGCAGCGGTCATTTCGACGACTTTAGTAGCTACCACACAGGGGGGGCTAACTTTGTGCTCGGAGACTGTTCCGTCCACATGATATCGAACAACATTCGGCTGGATGTCTATCAAGCGATGGCCACACGAAGTGGTGGAGAAACGTTGACCAGCCACCAGTGAGCCAGCATTAAGCATTCGACAAGCGAATCATCCTCGGAACCAACCATCCTGGTTCGGTCTTTTCATCCGCCGATTTTGAAGTCGTTCGCTCGATCCTGTTTTGATTTCCTGACAGGGGCTAGTTTCGACACCCGTGCTTCCGGGGCTCTTATCGAAACCGAGTGTTTCAAATTTCAGGATCTCAAACGGTGTACAATATTTTGGAATGATCATTTTCGAGTCTAGAGCTAGACTAACGGTTCGATAAGGATTCAGGCGAGTCGATAAGGATTCAGGACAGAGGCCGACGCATGTGTCCGCTAGGTTTTTGGCTTGCAAGAAACCGTTCCGCGGTTTGGTTTGAGAACAGTTGGGTTTACCGTCATCGTTCTGTTATGCATGGACTATTTTCCTACTTAAAAACCCTATGGTCGCTTAGAGCTCTTGGCTATTTCGGCGTCCTTGTCGGATTGAACTCCATCGTTCCTCATATCCGAGCATCGATGGTCGACGAAGAGTTGTTTGTTGACCGTGTCTATCCAGCACTGAGAGCGGCACAGTGCGACTTATGCCACAACGATAACGGAGTGGCATCGGCTTACGGGATTGAGTTTCCATCGAGGGCTGCCAGCCGGGAGCAAATTCTGGCATTTGGGTATCGTCTCCAAAGTTACATCGATACACGAGATGTCAGCCAGTCGCTTTTGATCCGAAAGCCCACGAATCGCGAGGAACATACCGGAGGTTTACGTATCGCGATCGGCAGCGAGCCGGAACGTCTTCTGCTGGATTGGGCAAACTATCTGGCTAGGCTGAGCCCTGAGGAAAAAAAGCGGGCCGAGAAACTTATGGAGCGGGCTAGTCAGTGGGAATTGCAACCACTATCGATTCGTCGTTTGACACACAGCCAGTACAACAACACCGTTCGGGACTTGCTCGGCGACCAAAGCCAACCCGCCAATCGATTTCCGAAAGAGGACTACATCCATGGCTTCAAGAATCAACTCGAAGCTCAAGGAATTTCGCCACTCCAGGCTGAATCCTACAGCGAGGCTGCCGAGAGACTCGCGAAATCGGCATTTCGAGGAGGAGATCCGCGGCAGTTGCTTTCGATCCAACCTAAGACTCCGACAGACTCCGAAGCCGCGAAAGCATTTATCGAGCGATTCGGGATGCGAGCCTATCGTCGACCGCTTCTCGATGCAGAGAAAGAAAAGTACTACTCGATGCTACTCCGCGCTGCAGCGCGTGATAATCATTTTTTTGCAGGTGCGACAACGGTCGTTGAGGCAATGCTTCAATCTCCCTACTTTTTGTTTCAACTCGATCGCCATGCAGATGCAGTCCAACGCTCCTTCACCATGGCGAGTCGGTTGTCGTATCTGCTTTGGGATACGATGCCCGATGACGAAATGTTGCACCTAGCCAAGCAGGGTGAGTTGACGTCGCGGGAACAGATAGCCGCTCAGGCGAGAAGGATGCTAGAAAGCCCGTTAGCCATTCAAGCACTCGACGAATTTTTGGGCCAGTGGCTGAGATTCGACAGCGTGCTCGGTGCGACACGGGATCGACGTCGCTTTCGGGAGTTCAATCTTGAAATGGCGACGGCGATGACGGAGGAAACCAAAACCCTTTTTCGCCATTTGGTTTGGAACGATCGGAATTTCATGGAGTTCTTTACTGCCAATTACACTTTCTTGAGTTCCAATCTCGCAGCCGTCTACGGTCTGCCGAATCCGGATCAAGAGTTCGCTAGAGTGGAGTATCCCGAGGACTTTGGACGGTCAGGGGTTCTGGGGCACGCGTCGTTTTTGGTTGCAACCAGCAAGCCTGCGGAAACGTCACCTACTTCCCGAGGTCTTTTCATTCGAAACCAATTCCTAGCCCAAGAGATAGCCCCCCCTCCTCCGGGTGTGAACGCAGTCTTGCCGGAACTAACCGAAGATAAACCGATGACGAATCGGGAGCGATTGGAAATTCATCTCAACAGCGAGGCATGCTCGAATTGCCATCGTTTGATCGATCCGATCGGACTGGGATTTGAACAGTACGATGCGATCGGCCGGTACCATCCCAAAATGCAATTGCGACTCGGAGGGAGAGAGAACTCCAAACTCCAGGAATTGCCTGTAGACACTCGGGCACACATCCAGGGGATTCCGGATTCCGAGTTCTCTCGGCCTAAAGAGTTGGGTAAACTACTGGCCTCGAACGAGACATGCCAGAGATGTATCGTCAAACAATATTTTCGATATGCATTCGGACGTGAAGAAACTGCGGCCGATCAGCCGATGATCGAGGAAGCGTTTCTCCGTTTTCGTGACTCCGGGTTCCGCTTTCGGGAGTTGATCCTGGCGGTGGCCACTTCGGAATTGTTCATGCAGTAGGGACGGATCAGTAGGAATTCAATCGTGGCACAAACCAGGTATTCGCGTCGCAGGATTCTAAAGGGTATTGGGCTATCGGGGGCTGCCATTCAAGTCGGTCTACCTGCGTTCGAATCGGCATTCAACACGAATGGTACGGCCTATGCTGCGACGAACGGTATACATGGAGTGCCAATCGAAAAGCGTTTCGTCTTTTGGTTCAACGGAAACGGCATCGTCGAAAAATATTGGATACCCCGACAGGAGGGTGACCAATTCGACCTACCTCCATGTTTGCAGCCGTTGTCTCGATTCCGGAACGATATCCATGTCTTAAGTGGAGTGGATAATCCTGCGGGGAGGACTGGTGCAGGTAACGGCCACCATAACTCGATGAGCGGATTGGTCGCCGGGGAAAGTTTCACCGGCAGGGGAGCCGGAGGTCCATCCATTGATCAGGTCATTGCCCAGCAGATCGGTCAGGACAGCCGCTTTAGGTCGCTACAGATCGGAGTCTGCCAAGAATCCTTTGGCGAGAGTATTCAAAGGAACATGAGTTGGGCAGGGCGAGATCGACCCCTACCACCTGAAATGCTTCCGCATCGGTTATTCGATCGATTGTTTGGTTCACGTGAACAGTATTGGTTGGAGAGAAAGAAAAGCATTCTCGATGCGGTTGCAGAGGACGCGTCCACTTTGAAGCGTGAGCTGGGCTACAACGATCAACAGAGATTAGAAGAGTACCTCAGTTCGGTGCGTAGTTTAGAGCGATCGGTTGCTGGACTTCCGCCAGAGTACTCACAAGTTGTCGAGCAACCTGGCGAGGGGGGCGATCTCAAGGACTGGCCGCGAATCGCTAAACTGCAAACCGACTTGATGGTCCATGCCCTGGCCTCACGTCAGACGCGTGTTGCATCCTACATGCTGACCAAATGCCAGGGACTCTCTCGATTCCCATGGTTGGGTTATACGTACGAGAGACACCATGAGTACACCCATGGTCGAGTTGAGACCGCCGAAGGCCAACGTATCATGCGCGATATCTGTCGTTGGCACGTCGAAGAGTTCAGTTATTTTTTAGCAAAACTCAAATCGATCCCTGAGGGAAACGGCACGCTACTCGATCATACCTGTGCGCTTTTCGTTCACGAACACGCCGAAGCGAACGCTCATAAAAATGCCGGTCTGGCAATGATTTTAGCAGGGCATGCTGGGGGTATGAAAACGGGTCGCCATACGCGTGTCACAGGGACCGTAGGCGATCTTTACTGGACAATTGCAGATGAGTTGATGGGTACGCGTCTCGATCGCTTTCCGAGCGGTGACAAGAAGCTAAGCCAAATCATTTGATCGTTGGCTCTGTAACGCAAAGCTGATTGTTGTTTTTTGGCAAGTGCTGACTCCACCACATCTCAGCGTCTTTAGCCGTCCATTTAGATCGCAAGCTGGTAGCGGCGAGAGCATCATGTAGCTCTAAAGCGGACGCGAATCTGGAAGAGGGGTCTTTCTCCAAACAGCGGCGAATAATCTGTTCGAGTGATTCCTCGAAAGGCTTATCTGGCGATCCGAGTGGTCGCACTTCATCGTTGGCATGTGCCAAGATCATTTCAGTAGTCGATTTACATTGGAATACCGTATCACCTGAGAGCATATAGTAGGCAACAGCCCCTAGCGCATAGATGTCAGCGCGAGCATCCACCGTGTCGTAATGGAAGGCCTGCTCAGGAGCCATAAAGGCTGGAGTACCGGAAAACCTATTCAGGGTTTCCTGGGAAGCAACCTCGCCATCGAGTTCCCGTACCAGTCCAAAGTCGAGAATCTTGAGAACATCCCAATAACCGCCGCGCTCCGTAACGAAAAGATTCGCTGGCTTGACATCTCGATGAATCAGCCCCGCCGTATGGGCTTCATGGAGCGCCTGGCAAGCTTGTAGCAAAAGATAGACGACGCGCGATGGAGGCATCGGTCCAAAACGCTGTATCAAATCCTGGATCGACAGTCCATTCAAAAGCTCCATCACGTAGAAAAACGTACCATCTGCCGTACGACCGTAATCGTAGATATCGATCGTATTCCAATGGCTCAGTTTTGCGGTAGCAATTACCTCTTTTTCAAATCGATCGATCGTATAAGGGTCACTCGATTTGTCCGAATGGATGAGCTTGATTGCACAGGGTCGTTTGAGAAGTGTATGCTCTGCACGATAGACCTTACCCATGCCACCATGACCGATCTGATCCTGCAAACGATATTGCATGAGCTGTTTCGCCTGAAAGGCTTCGCGTCGCGTTCGATTGATGATATGGGAACCGAAGGTAGCAATCAGTGCCGCGATTAATGTTAGCGGAATCGGAGCAACAGCCTGGTTCGTGGATGCAAGCTTACCGATCTCTGGATGAAAAGCCGCCGTTCCAAACCATACTGCGTAGGGAATCAAAGCGATCAACGTGGTGACGACCGCTGCGCGTTTCCAGCTATTGGGCATAAAAATGCCATACGTCAAAACATGTAAACAAAAGGCTGTGAAGTAAAGATATTGCGTACCCACAACGGACGTCGAATCCCCTCGCTCCGCGAAGAATCTGAGACGGCCGTTCATCATCAGCGATAACTGGATAGCTACGGCCCCGAAGAGAGCAATCTCGAAAGCTCGTAGTGCAAAACCATCGAAACGAAAACCACTTTTCAATAAAAAGTAGGCAGCGATCACCCAACCGAGCACGATACTTCGTAAGAGCAACCATTCGTGACTCGATGCCAGGAAATTGCCAACGAAACTAATGGCGAGAACAATCGCAATGTCTAAGGCTGCATACTGCAGACGCGTTCGTAGGAGCGCATCTGTTTCCGCCGAAAATCGAACGCGTTGATGAGGCGAGACTACGCGTGCTTGGAGGTCAGGCGGAACCGTTTGGCTCATCGCTCGGTCGGAAATAGGCGGAATCATTTCCTGTGTTACTTCGTCCGCCGACCAATGGGAATCACTTGCATCGCTCATCC
This sequence comes from Pirellula sp., assembly GCA_040396935.1. Lineage (GTDB taxonomy): Bacteria > Planctomycetota > Planctomycetia > Pirellulales > Pirellulaceae > JBKCUI01. The sequence goes on along the minus strand of JBBAXA010000034.1, from coordinate 19,716 downwards.
GCAGGATATTAGCGTAGTCGAGTTCGGGTTCCAACGGGATCGGCCCCAACCATCACGACAAATCTCGATAGGTAGGTAATCTTTCTCGCCCCCAGCGGGTACCATTGAAATGGGTGCTCCGCCGTGTGATAAAGGTGCCTACTCCCCCAGACCAGACTAAAAATTCAATGATGAATCGACGATTTTCACTCACGTTAGACTTCCTACAGACCACGGCGATAGGCGGAATCCTATTTCTCCTACCTTTTGCCGGGGTCGTCTTTGTACTGAGTTATGTGTACCGGATTGTTCTGGTCGTCTACAAAGCGATTGAGAAGATCAGCCCGGTACATTCGACCTTGGGGATCGCGATTCTATTCGTTCTCTGTTTGGGGCTCGTTGTCGCCGCATGCTTTTTCACCGGACTGATCGCCTCCCGATCGATTGCCAAGCGGAGCGCTGCGTGGGTCGAGAGCCATGTGCTCAAGGTTTTTCCAAAGTACACAATCTACAAGGAAATCCTGACAGGAACGCTAGGTGGGAAGCTCCAGTCCCCTTCTCTCCAGCCGGTTCGTGTCAAGATTCAAGGTATCACTAGACTCGCGTTCGAAACCAACCGAGAAGCAGACGGGACCGTCGCCGTGTACTTTCCTGGTGCACCCGACCCATGGTCGGGCTATTTGGGATGGGTCTCTGCAGAAGATGTCGAGACACTTGCGATCTCCTTCAACGATACCGTTGCACAGCTAGAACAACTGGGAAGAACGAGAGATACATGGAAGAGCTAGAGCCTGCGAGGGAGGCGAGATCGCTCTCCTTTTTAGTCAGAGCCGCGGCGTGTCACCGATACGTTCGGCAGAGAGAGGGATAAATTTCATCTCGGGGCTTTATCGCGGTCCTTGGCTGATCCGCTTCGGCGCTCTTGTAGAGTGATTCTTGGCCATCGTAAGATCCACCAGCGAGGGTTGGTTCGTCTTGCATCCGCGGCAATTACCGCAAGCCGGTCCGGAACTTTCGCTTCCAATCGCTGCATAGTAGCTTCGCAAGATTCGTCGAATCAAAAACGCCAGTGCACAAACGACAATCGATAATGCAACAATCGTTTGAATGTTCATCGAGCAGCTAGCCCCAATCCGCTTGCGATTTGGTACGTGATCAGTGCTCCAAAATATGCGAGCAAAGTCATATAGACAAACGAAAAAATTGGCCACTTCCAGGAATTTGTTTCTCTCTGAATGGTCATCAACGTCGCTGAACATTGAGCGCATAGAGCGAAAAAAACCATCACGGAAAGCGCGGTTGCAAGACTGTAAACAGGTCGTCCGTCAGGCCAGGTCTCGGCTCGCATTTGTTCCTTCAATCCTTCGCTCTCCTCGTTTTCGTTCGCACCGAGTGAATAAATCGTACCCAACGTTGCAATGATCACCTCCCTCGCAGGAAAGGATGCAATGGTTGCAACTCCGATCTTCCAATCCCAGCCGAGAGGCTTTACGACGGGCTCGATCCATCTCCCAGCCATTCCGAGAAAGCTCCGATCGATCAGCTCGCTGCGCGCCTGATTGATATTCTTTTGGACAGCCTCGAGACTCGATCGGAGATCCCCTGACTCTCCAGCGACTTCTTGGTTACCCTCGTTCGATCGATCGGCACCTTTTGCGATTTTTTCCATTTCCCGAATCGCATTGTCGAGCTTGGTATGATCGCCTGGAAAGTAACCCGCCGCCCAAACGACGATCGATGTGCAAAAAATCAAGGATCCAGCTCGGGTGATAAACGCTGCAACCCGTTCAAAGACGCGTTGGTAGAGCACGTAAACCGAAGGCCATTTGTAACTATGCAATTCCATGAGAAACGTGGAGGGCTGTCCAGGAAATGCATAACGACGAAGAGCCCAGGCGATTGGGATTGCAACCAAAGCGCCGACGGAGTGCATTGCGAAAAGCACGATTCCTTGGAGCGATACCCAACCCCCTAAATACTTGATGCCGCTGGGTACAAATGCGGAGACCATCAAAACATAAACCGGCAATCGCGCAGAGCAACTCATCAAGGGAGCGATCAGAATGGTTACCATCCGATCCCTGGAATTATCGATCGTTCGGGTCGCCATGATTCCCGGCACAGCGCAGGCGAATGACGACATCAGTGGAAGAAACGAACGGCCGCTTAGGCCAACCGTCGACATCATTTTGTCGACAACAAATGCCGCTCGCGACATATAGCCACAATCCTCAAGAATCGCGATGAATAAAAAAAGAATCGCGATTTGCGGCAGGAAAATCAAAACGGAGCCAATACCTGCGACGATTCCGTCCACCAATAAACTCCTCAATGCCCCAGGCGCAATAAATTGTTCAACGGAATTTTGCAGGATTCCTTGGGTTGATTCGATCCATTCCATCGGCCAAGCCGCTAGCGCCGTGATGGATTGGAAGATAAGAAACATAAGGAGAACAAAAAAAATCAATCCGATCCAGCGATGCGTCAGCCAACGATCGATTCGATCGCTCAACGACGTGCTATTGACCGGAGGCCTTTCGACAAGCCCGTCCAATTGCCGCCTTACCCATGCATAGCGACTCTTGGTCTCGAACAGAGGAATCTTTACACCGGACGCCTCCAGGCGTTGCCTGGCCTCAGATAACTCCTGCAGAATCCCGGGGAACTTTTGGGCTGCATTGCGCTCGAAATGCCCATCCCTGTCGATGAGCATCCTGTCCACTTCGAGTAAAGGGAGCGATACGCCTCGAGAGGAGAGTTGGCTCTGCAGCTTTTCCGATTCCTCCAGAAACACTTTAGGAAACTCGTTTCTCGGAAACAGTGCGTCAGACCGTCCGCTCGGAGCATCCAAAAGCCTACCAATCGCATCGCGCACCTTCTCGACGCCCGCTCGTCGACTCGCGGTCGTGCAAACGACAGAGATTCCCAAGCGTTCAGATAATTGACCGACATCGATACGATGCTTCTCCGATTCCGCTCGATCCCACATGTTCAGAACCATCAGCGTCGGTAGACCGAGCTCGAAAACCTGGCTGACGAGATAGAGGTTCCGTTCCAGATTGGTCGCGTCCACGATCACAACGATCGCATCCGGGCGGGGTGTGTCGCTCCTCGCGCCACAGAGAACATCAATGGTTACAGCCTCGTCGGCAGATCGAGCCGCCAGGGAATAGGTACCTGGTAGGTCGATCACATCCGTCGGAATCGCGGACTGGAGCAGAGTTCCAATCTTCTGCTCGACCGTGACCCCCGGATAATTTCCGACGCGAGCCGACGATCCGCAAAGCGCATTGAAAAGGCTGCTTTTACCCGTGTTGGGATTCCCGATCAGGGCTACAGACTTTCGTTTGATTGCTATGGAGCTCATGGGAGCAAGCTGATTTTCACGCGTTCCGATTCGTTACGGCGCAGACTGATACGGTATCCTCGTAGCGAATACTCGGTCGGGTCTCCCATAGGAGCTCGGCCAATAACATCAATCCGCTCTCCATCGAGAATTCCCATTTCCATGAGACGGCTAGCTAACGTATCATCCCCCACGACCTCCTCGACTACTCCGGACTGACCTGGCAATAGCTCAGAAAGGGTCAAAATGCCCTCCCCCCGATTAGAGGTTTTCACTCGTGGAGGGGGCTACAAAGATTTCGGCCGTCTCGTCGAGACGCAAGCTCAATCTGCGACCCTCGATGCAGACCATACAGGGCTTTCCTGGGCAGACCATTCGGACGCTACAGCCGATTTGGACACCTATTTCCTGCAAACGCTTGAGGTGGCATGGATCCCCGCACATGTCAACAATCACCCCGTTGTCTTCAGGGTTTAAGAGATCGATGGGGATAGGATTCGCAGACATGTCTTAAGACCGCAAATAACAAGATCGTGGACCAGATAAATAAATAATATCGAACATCGGCGCAAATGAGAAGCGGTCTCAACAAGAGAATCTTTGAATTCCGACCGGATTTCCGCCTAGGGAAGAGAAAGCGGGGATTTCGCCATGAAATGCGGGAAAATTCAACTCTTTCTTTCGATATCTAGCTTGAAGGAAGGTCGATAAACCATCGGTCGGTCTACAGCCCGCGGAGGGCAAGGTGGGGAATATTCGAGCGAAGGAATCGAAACCGGGTACGTTTTCGAACTGTTTCGCGGATAGTCTCTCCAGTAAACTAGGCCCCCGGCAGGGATGACCGCGTGCCAGGCAGGAAGCCCTGGCTTTTAAAAAGGGGCACGAAGTGCAGCAAAAAAACGTCGGACGGAAAACATTCTACGATCGATTTGGATGGTTGATCCTGATCGTTTGTTTTGCTGCTATTCCGTTTGCGTTTTTCGGCGCTGGCAAAGCGGTTCAGAGCAACGTCAACAAAGTTGAGGATTGGCTTCCTAAGAACTATGCAGAAACCGGAGAGCTCTCCTGGTTTAGGAAGAACTTTCCATCGGATCAATTTGTTTTGGTAAGTTGGGAGGGCTGCCTGTTAACAGGTGACCCCTCGGGCGATCCGTCCGGCGATGATCCTCGCATCGAGCGTTTAGCGAAGTTGGTATCCCCCGAGACGGCAACCTCCGATGATTTGGATGCTCAGGAAGCGAGAAAGTTCTTCAAAGGGGTCTCGACCGGCAGAACACTGATTCAGCAACTCACCTCCGGACAGCACGGATTATCTTACGCCGATGCGGTGGAAAGATTGAAGGGGTCTGCGATCGGTCCAGACGGACGCCAAACCTGCGTGATCGTGGCTCTGGATCCAACGACGACTGTAAAATTGAAACCGATTCTGGGGCACGGACAGATGCGTATCTTTCGTCCGAATGTGCCACCCGGTGTTTTGAGGCGGTTGATCGAACGGGCTGGGATTGAAGATGCGGATTTGCACCTCGGCGGCCCCCCTGTGGACAACATCGCGATCGATGAGGAAGGAGAGAGAACCCTGATCCGGCTTGCCGGCTTCTCGGGTTTGCTGGGGCTGGGACTGGCTTGGTGGTCTTTGCGCAGTGTGGTTCTAACATGGATCGTCTTTTGCTGCGCCGTGACGAGCGCGGCCGCCTCGTTAGCGATCATCTGGGCGACCGGGGAAACGGTGGATGCGATCGTTCTGTCGATGCCTTCGCTCGTGTATGTTTTAGCGATCTCAGGGGCTGTGCACTTCATCAATTACTACCGAGATGCGGTGCGGGAGGGAGGTTTATGGGGAGCGACGGAAAGAGCTGTTATTCATGCTCTCAAGCCCGCCGTACTTTGTTCCTTGACAACGGCTTTAGGACTTCTTTCATTGTGCGCCAGCGAACTGGTCCCGATTCGTAAGTTTGGCCTTTATTCCGCTTCGGGGGTCACTGTTCTCAATGTGGTCTTATTTCTCATCCTTCCCTCGGCACTTCATGTTCTACGCTACGCGCGTCGATGGGAACAGGATGTAGATAGTTCCTCGTCGCACATTCTCGAAACGGAAAGTCAAAAACCATCATCGCTCGAGCGATTCTGGGCCAATGTCGCCTCGTTCATCGTGAGAAACCATTTTGGCGTAGCCTCGGCTTGTGTGCTGATCGTCGGTTTGATTGGTTTTGGTTTGACCAAAACACGAACCAGTATTGACCTGTTGGAGCTATTTGATTCGCAAGCCAGGATTCTCCAGGATTATCGTTGGCTAGAGCAGAAGCTCGGCATGTTGGTGCCCCTCGAGATCGTTGTTGAATTCGACAAGGAAAGCATTGCGAAGTCCGTCGAAGCCAAAGAAGCCGAAAAGCTTGCGGACAGCGGGAACGAAGCCAACGACGACGGTTTGGCCAACGAAGACCTTTCGAAATTAACCTTCGTCGAACGCCTGGAAACAATCGTTCGGATTGAAGATATCATTCGGAAGAAATTCGGGGATGAGGGAGCTAAGATCGTGGGTCGAAGCATGTCGGTCGCGACGTTCGCTTCGAGTTTGCCACCCACCGGAGCCAGTATGAAGGCCTACATCCAGCGGATGGCATACAACCGTTTGCTTGAAAGCAATAAAGGCGAGTTTACCAAGGCGGGCTTTCTGCGGGTCGACCCGGAAACGGAAAGTGAGCTATGGCGAATCAGCCTTCGCGTGGCAGCGTTCCAAGGGGTTGATTACGGCCAATTTGTCCAAGAGTTGAGAGATTCCGTCTCGCCCATCATTCAAGCCCAGCAGGACCGCGTGCGCATTCTACGGCAAGTAAGTTCATGGACGGGAGAAGGTAAGACCGCTGGTAAGAAGATCGTGATTTGGGATCCAGCCACGGAGGGATTATCCTCCGAGGAAGTTCAAAAGTCGAAACTCCGATCGGAAGAACTTGCCCTTTTGCTAGGAAAATCGAGAGTCTCCGTCGTCAAGAGCGATGCAACACCATCCGACCTACCTCTGGTTCAGCTTCAGAAACTCAACGATTTTGATGCGGTCGTTTTGGCTGGTGCATTCACCAATGCAGATGTCAGCCCGATTGCAGTCGCATTGCCTCGAGCAATCGACCTCCAGTCCGATGACCCGAAAGTCCCGCACAGGTGGGTCGATTCGATTTATACGGGAGTTGTACCGATCGTTTACAAAGCCCAGCGTGCCCTTCTGACGAGTTTGGTCGAGAGCACGCTTTGGTCGTTTTTGACGATCACTCCCTTGATGATTTTCGTTTCCAGGAGTTTTCGGGCTGGCATGGTCGCAATGATTCCGAATGTGCTCCCTGTTCTGGTCATATTTGGTACCATGGGATGGCTCAATATTGCGATCGACATTGGATCGATGATGTCTGCTAGTATCGCATTGGGTGTCGCCGTCGACGATACGATCCACTTTCTGGCATGGTTTCGAGGAGATCTCAACAAATTGCGAGACCGTCGCAAAGCGATCGTGGCTTGCTACGCACGCTGCGCGACCCCCACCCTCCAAGCCGCATGCATTAGCGGCCTGGGACTCTCCGTCTTTGCTTTTAGTACGTTCACCCCGACCCAGCGATTCGGATGGCTCATGCTCACAATTTTGATCGCGGGAGTGGTAGCCGAACTCATCCTGCTACCAGCTATCCTCGCAGGGCCCCTCGGCAAGGTATTTGAGACGAAGAACTCTCGGCACTCGCTTCATGCTCGATGGATACTGATTTTTAGACATCAATTACGAAAACGTTTTGATCGAGACTGGCAAGCAACCGAATTGAAAAAACCATCTTCTGAATTCCAGAATGCCGCCTGAATCGCAGGCGGCAAGTCCTCGTTGCGCGACTGATTCTGTGGAATTCAAGATACAATAAGACAGTCTCGTTCGCTGCGATCTGGCGAAGAGTACATCTACTTTGTTCGGAGTCCGCAGGCCTCTGACGGCTGCTGAACTCCATGTGATTTGAAACTTCACATGTTCCCTTCCGAAGATAATGCGATGGCTATGAAGAATTCCGATCTCCAGGTTCGTCGTTCCCTTCTCCAAAGCGGGTTGATCGCAGGAGTCGCATCACCTTTGTTTCCATGGACTAATGAGACTCACGGTAATCAGTTGCCGCAATCGAGCACACCGCGGGACTTCCGTGTTCGCAACAAGAGAATACGCCAGTCCGTCATGGGATGGTGCTTCAAACCGATGTCGGAAAAGGATCTCATTCAGCATTGCGCTGCGATCGGAATTGAGGCGATCGAGGGAATCGACCCCAAGTTCTATCCCGAAGCGATTGCCCGAGGGCTGAAGATAGCGCTCGTGGGAAGTCATGGATTCGCCAAGGGACCTGTGGATCCAGAGAATCATGAGGAGTGCGTCTCCAAACTGATGAAGAGCATTGATATCGCAGTGGCTCACAAGGCCCCCAGCGTGATCACGTTCACGGGCATGCGTGTGACAGGAATGCAAGACAAAGCGGCAGACAAAAATTGCCTTGATTGCTGGAAGAAAGTCATCAAACATGCAGAGCAGTCGAACATTACATTGGTCTTAGAGCATCTAAACTCCCGCGACAATTCACATCCCATGAAAGGTCATCCAGGATACTACGGTGATGATGTCGATCACTGCATTGACCTTGTAAAGCAAATGGATTCACCCAACTTCAAGTTGTTATTTGATATTTACCATGTTCAAATCATGCATGGGGACGTCATGCGACGTATCAAAATGTACCATCCATGGATCGGCCATTATCACACCGCGGGGAACCCAGGGCGTTGCGAAATGGATGAGCATCAGGAGATCAATTATCCACCTTTGCTAGAGTCGATCGTCTCGACCGGTTACCAAGGATTTGTCGCTCAGGAATTCATACCGACTTGGAGCGAACCTGTCCAATCCCTACGCCATGGTGCGATGGTTATGGATGTTTGAATGGAGAGTCGATAGAACCGTTCGTTCCCTACGATCTTTCCTAGGCAACAAATTCTTCCTCGCCATCGTTTCCCGGCCGCTGGAGTTGCCCGGATTCTTCGAGGCCGCGGACGACGTCGACGATCTTCTGCTGGATGGCCTCGACATCGGCCAATTTCACTCGTCCTAGGAACCCCATTTCTTCCTTGAGAATTTCCGCCGCACGCTGAGACATGTTTTTCATAACTTTGTCTTGCAGTTGCTGGCTCGAGCCCTTGAGAGCCATCGCCCATTGGTTCGTTTCGACATTCTTCAGCAGTGTTTGGATATCCTTGTCCGCTAGTTTCTGAATGTCTTCGAATACAAACATCAATCGGCGAATCTCTTCGACGAGTTCTGGATTGTCTTTCGACAGATTTTCCAGCACCATCCGTTCGGTCGCTCGATCGGTTACGTTGAGGATTTCAGCGACCGCAGGAACGCCACCTGCTTTTTGGAACGACTGATGCGTCACTATAGACATTCGAAATTCCAAGGCTCTCTCGATGTCTGCAATCGCTTCGGGGGAGGTTTGCCCCATTTGCGCGATTCGACGAATCACTGCCAATTGCTTCTGTTGAGGGAGCCCATTGAGAATTCCTGCTCCTGTGGCAGGCGGTACATGGCAAATCACGACCGCGATCGTTTGAGGATGCTCGTCCATGATGAACGAAAGAATGTTCTGTGGATCTGTTTTCTGAAGAAAGCCGAAAGGTAACGATTCGATCGTTTGCTGGAGTACTGCCAGCATATCCCCAGCATCTTTGCCAAATGCTTTTTTGACGAGGGTTTTAGCCCGCTCGAGCCCCCCACAAGCATGAATCAGGGAACTGGGTTGGCCGCCGAAAAACTCCTCGATCACCTCTTCCTGAACTTGACCTGGGATGTCATCCAGTTGAGCGATGGCAAGCGATACCGCCTCGACGTAGCGAACAGGCAATTTGGACAACAGAAGGGCTGCATCGTCCTCCTCCAACGCCATCAGCAGGACGGCGGATTTATGTACTCCATCTTCGGCGATCGACACGTTTAGCTGTCTTTGACATGTTCTAGAAGCGATTTTTCAAGTGGTCTACAACAAAGCGGACCACCAATCCCTGAACGTCGTCCACTCGTCAAGGAACCCACGCATGTTTGCCATCGGCTATCGGTGAGGTAGTCATGCAGAAACCGTTTGGATCCTTGTGTATCCCGCCGTATTCCTAGAACCCTCTCAAGTACGAGAATCGATTTGTTCGGAACAGAATTGTTTGATGAAGCAGTCGCTGCAGGCGGATTTGCGATCTGGCTAAAATGCTCTGAGCCCTCGGAAGGAAGGATCATAGAATTACGGCTTTATCGTGCGTTTTCTCGTGGAAAGGGAGAATGTTTCCAAATCGCTAATTTCCATGTTCGCGGTTTGATTGTGGGACTTTTTCGGTCGTCCTTGTGTCTGTCTGGAAGCGGCTCCTAGAAAGGTTGATTGAGTTCGCTTGAGAGGCTGACTTGAGATGGATCGCTTATCTCGGTTCTGTTCCGCTCCGTTCTGATGAGATCCTGCGCTGTGCAAAGGATTCGTTTTGAAAGATAATCCATTTGAGTCGATTGGCGATTTCTCGTAAGCTTGGGAACTTCATATTGATTTCGACTGAACTCGTTCGTATGCCGTGTTACGTCCACCGAACCTTTAAATCCAAACCGATCTTGAAATGCAGTCGAACGAATTCGAGCTAATTACTCCTGACAAAAAAAGATTGATCGCCAATCGCTGGGATCCCGAGTGTGCGCCCATCGCCTCGGTCGGAATAGTTCATGGGTTGGGCGAGCATATTCGCCGGTATCATCCTGTCGCGGAATTCCTCACGAGCAAGGGACTTCAGGTTTTCGGATACGACCAAAGGGGACATGGGCTCACTGGGGGTAAGATGCCGGAATTCTCAACTCTGTCGAGCGACATAGCGACTCTGGTGCATCATATGGAACAACATGCGCCTGCGAATCCTAGGTTTCTTTATGGTCAAAGCATGGGTGGTGGACTGGTGATCTTCCATGCTTTGACTCATAGGCCATCGGTCGCAGGAATCCTGGCATCCAGTCCCTTGCTTTTGCCTGCTCGAAAGCCGCCCAGCTGGAAGATTCTGGTCGGGAAATCTTTAGGAAAAATTTGGCCCTCGCTCCAATTGAGTACGGGGATCAACCCAAACGAGTTGACCCATGACCCGACCGAGGTGCAGCGTTACCGAAACGATGCGTTGGTGCATCATCACGTTTCGGCCGCTCTAGGTCTATCGATGTTGGAGGCGGGGCTATGGTCGCTGAAAAACGCGGCTCAGCTAGCCGTTCCGACCTTGCTCATGCATGGTACACATGACACCATCACATCCCCCTCGGCTAGCAAGGATTTTGCATCGGCAGCAAATACATCTTGCGAATTCAAGCTTTGGTCAGGTCTTCTTCATGACTTGCACTTTGAGACGGATCGAGACCGGGTTTTGAATTATGCAGTCGACTGGATCTTAGGTCAGGCCAAGCTCGTTCCTACAGAAGCCACCTGAAAGAGGAGGTCTCTTCGGTACTGGTCATATCCTCTATCAGCTGGAGGATCGATTCGCCTGTCAGAGTCACGGCCCCCATACATCGTATCACCGCGCGCCATTCTAAGTCGCTTGTTTTATTGAGAATCCATCGATTGAATTCATCATTGCCTACAAGTACTTCGAAGACACCGTTCCGGCCGCGGCCAGAATAACCTGTGTTTCGGCAAGTGTCGCAACCGACCGCTTCGAATACCTGCTCGGGCACAGGCTAACCGCATCTCTCAAACCATTAGCGACTTACTTCGTTGGGTGCCGTGGCGCGGCGACCATTCAGGCTGAGCGGTCGAACCAAACGATTTCCCCTACAAGAGGAGTGGATGCGATCCAGAGCCGGTTTTTCGTCCGTTTTCGATAGCGGTAAGCCATGCAAAATCGCGATGCGGCTGGAAATCCGTTGCAATGAGGATTCTTTGAAACTGGATGACGTAGGTCAGCTCCATTTCGGGAATGAAACCGTTTTTTCAGCGTTAGATTTTCGCAATTTCAATTCAATCGATAGCTGCAAAGAGATGACGGGAGATGAATCCAATCCGCGCTACGATTCAACCCTGCGAATCGAACTACGGGCCTCTCGAGCATGAAGTCGCAACGAGGAGAAATGCTCGTTTCCGCACTACTCCAAATTCGCCTTGCTCAGGAATTCAAATGCGTCATCCCATGCGGCTTGCATGATCACCATATGCTCCACATCCTCGTACTCGCGATAAGCCACCCGCGAACCTAATTGATTTAACTTTTCAGCGAGGCTCTTTGCATTTCTCTTTCCGAAGTCCCTATCACCTGCCGCAACAAAGAACGGTATTCCTTTCAGTTTAGGCTGGTTCGCGACACCGCCTCCGCCCGTAATCGCGGTTGCCGATACGAGTTCAGGAAATTGGTTGGCTTGCATCATTGCCTGGGCGGCGCCCATCGAATGCCCGACCAAAAATACCCTCGTCGGTACGATGTCCAGTTCCGACTTCATCAGCGCTAGCAACTCATCGAGTTGCAGGCTCTGGCCACCCAGTGCTTGATGGGGACAGACCACCCCCCAACCCTTCTGTGTCGCGAGCTCGATCAGTCGACCGGCTCCATAGCTTTCGAAAAACATATTCTCGCTTCCACCTGCACCATGGAAGGCGATAATCCAAGTCGCAGGGCGTTGGGATGGATAATGAACTCGAACGGACTGCACAGCCTTTTTACCCACGAATCGTATCCATTCCGGTTGGACGGTCGCGAGCGAGGACAAATCACCCATCGCCTTGGCGAGTTCGTAAAGTTTCTGATAGGGAAGATCGCATTCGATCCTTTGCCCTTTGCTCGCTTGTCTTAACCAACCTAAATAGAGGCGCTTGGTTGCCTCGATCGTCGTGCTGGGTTTTTCTCTGGCAATGGGTGCTGCAAGATCTTTTACGAGTTGCGGATAGTCTCGAATCCGGGACAGGTTGGTACTGACGAGCGGGGTTTTTCTGTTTTGTGAAATCGCCGTCGCTGTGAGTTCCAGGTCTCCCTGCAGATTCGGGTCGAGTCGAATTTTAACTCTGCATGGAAGCGAATCGACTTTGAGGCTCTCGATTTGTTGCTTATCTGGTTCCCCATCCACCACGATCGTCAATTCCAGCTCGACACCTCGCGTCGTGCCAGAGTCATTTCCACTAAACCGGTCAGCGATGGTCCATTCGCAGGATTCAGCATCAGCATCGACCATCGGTGGACACACTACTGTCCATTGCAGCAGATTCTTCGCATCGATGTCGGGCGGGTCGCTCTGTAACGCACACCATGCTTGATCTAGTTCCCGACAAGCACCCTCAAGGTCCAAGCCAAAAAACTTTTGCACAGCTCTCTCCATCACAGGAGTCGACTTAGCTCGCGTGCCCACCTCGGAATGTTGCCAGGCGCGTTCGAATCGTTCCACACGTTTTCCGAGCTCAAAGCGGATGGGGAGCTTTGGCTGTTCCGTACTCTCCTGGGGTTCGAAGGGTGAGAAACAAGCCGCGCTCGAATCGCCCGTGCCAATCGTTATCAGACAAGCCAGAAAAAACCAACACCACAAAGTAGGGCAAGCTATGGCCCTATACCAGATTTCGTCGCACGGCCCAAACCGCGGCTTGGGTCCTATCCGTGACGCCGACCTTGCGAAGAATGTGCTGTACATGTTCCTTGATGGTTTCATAGCTGATCCCTAATGCTTGGGCTATCTCGCGGTTCGTTAAACCATTCGCGAGTTGCTTCAGAACTTCCCCTTCTCGACTGCTCAGGGGAATCTCCGTCTCCGAACCTGGTCGCATTGTAGTAAGTCCGTTGCTTACCTTCCGTAGCTCCTCTCGAGTCCATATCGTTTCACCTGCCGAAGCTCGACGAATCGAATTCAAAATCTTATCTGGTGCATCTGACTTCCACACGAATCCATTCGCTCCCAAGGCCACTGCTCTGGCGATGTAGTTGGGGTTGTCGTGAGCAGAAAAAAGGAGGGTGTTTTGAGTTGGAACCTCGAGTTTGATACGTGATATGAGTTGCAAACCATCCCCTTCCGGTAGCCGAACCTCGACCAACACCAAATCGAAATGCCCCGATTGGAAGATAGCAAAACCTTCGCTGGAGCTGGACGCTTCCGCAGTGATCGAGATCTCATCCTGCGATTGGAGCAATAACTGCTTCAGGCCCAAACGCACAATCTCGTGATCGTCGACAATGAGAATTTGGATCGCCATCAAACTACCCCTGGAATTTCACTGATTTCGACTGTCCGAGTCGTCGCGATCGGTCTCTGGCTACTTCTGACATAAGAATCGTGGAATGCCAGACGACATACCGCCACTGTTCGTTCTCTCCTCATGCATCCATCAGCATTCTCAAAATAGCATGCATAAGTGGCAAACACTATCCGGGGTATCGATTTAGCAGTGGCTATCCAGCAGAAAAGACCTATTGGGGGGCATTTCTTTTCGGAACTTCGACTCTCACCTTGCTCCCTCGAAGTGTCTTTTGCTAGGCTCCTTCCTGAGTCTTTGAATCTTTTGGAGGCCAAGGAAGGTTAGATGTACAAGCTTTTGTTGTGTTGGCGCTATTTGCGGACGCGATGGATCGCATTGGCTTCGATCGTTTCGGTGACGTTGGGTGTTGCAACGCTCGTGGTTGTGAACAGCGTCATGGACGGCTTCACCTCCCAAATGCAGGAACGCATGCACGGGATTTTGAGCGATTTGGTAATCGAAACCAGATCGACGACCGGACTTTCACAACCGGATTGGTATGTCCGACGTATTCGCGAACGACTAGATGATTCGGTTTCCGGGATTACAACCGTCGTCACACTGCCTGCGATGATGACTTTTACGGTCAATGGGCAGTCTCATACACAGCAGGTCAATTTGATCGGGATTGATCAAGACACCTACGCGAGTGTAAGCGATTTTAGCAAATACCTGCTGCACCCTGAAAATCAAAAGCAGCTTGAATTTCTGCTCAGAGAAAACGGATATGCACCCGACCGCGATTCGCTACAGCCAGCGGGTTGGGAGCATCGTCGACAAGTTGAAAAAACCAAGAAGGATTTTGCAGCCAAGCAAGTCGAATTCCGAAAGGAGATGGAGCGCTACAATAAGCTGATGTCCGAGATACGGGCGAAAGAGAGCAGACCTGCCGAGGCTAAGGCCGATGACGATTCAGCAAAGTCGGACGACGTAACGGAGGATGGACCCATCGATGCGCGATTGGCCACGCCGACTCCGAATGCATCCACCGTGGAGTCGCTCCAAGCGCCAGCCCTCATCCAGGCTACAGGTGAGGGGTATGTATTCGATGCGGAAAAGGAACAACGGGTTGGAATCGTCCTTGGTATCGGATTAGGAAGTATTCGAGGGAGAGATTCCGAAGGGAAGATCCGCGATCACTACTATCTTCGACCGGGTGATGATGTCAGCGTTGCCTTCCCCAATGCAGGAACACCACCGCGAGCGATTGACCAATCGTTTACGATCGTTGACTTCTATGAAAGCAAAATGAGCGAATACGATGCAACATTCGCTTTCGTACCGATCCAAGCGTTGCAAAGGGCGCGAGGTATGATCGACCCGCAAACGGGGATTGGTTCGGTAACCTCGATCCAGATCAAGCTAAAGCAGGGTGTGGACTTGGCCAAAGCGAGGGACATTCTTCGATCGGAGTTTCCACCCGAATCTATGGTCTCGGTGAATTCATGGAAAGATACGCAGGGACCGTTGTTGGCTGCGGTTGCGATGGAGACAACGATCCTGAATATTTTGCTCTTCATGATTATCGCGGTCGCTGGCTTTGGCATCTTGGCGACATTCTTCATGATCGTCGTCGAGAAAACACGCGACATCGGTGTGCTGAAATCTCTGGGAGCATCGGGCAACGGAGTCGCTTCGATTTTCCTGGGTTACGGAGTCCTGCTCGGTACTGTGGGGGCAGGTGTGGGCCTCCTCGCAGGGTTGCTGTTTGTCTGGAAAATCAACGAGATCGCTCGCGTCGTAGAATTTGTGACCGGGCGAGAGGTGTTTGATCCAACCGTTTATTACTTCGATAAGATCCCGACGATCGTTCATCCCATCATGCTTGTTTGGGTGAGCGTCGGTTCGGTTCTGATCGCAGTACTGGCGAGTGTACTCCCGTCGATACGAGCCGCTCGCATGCATCCCGTTGAGGCTTTGCGATATGAATAATGCCATTTCTACGACAGCATCTGGTAAGGGGAAGAACTCCGACCTGCACAGGTATCGAGTCATCCATGCCGATCACGAGAGCGATGGAACTGTGGAATTAGAGCCGGATCGGATTCTGCTCCAAGCGAGGCAATTGAAGAAATCCTATCGTCGGAACAAAATGACGGTCGAGGTTCTCAAAGGAGTCGACTTTCACGCAGAAACCGGAAAGGTCACTGCAATCGTCGGTCAAAGCGGTTCCGGTAAAAGCACTCTGCTGCATCTCCTGGGAACGCTCGATCGACCGGACCAGGGTGAAATCCTTTTCGAGGGTGCAAGGATCGACAACGTCCCATCGAGACAACGGGAAGCCTACCGGAATTCGAAGCTCGGGATGATCTTTCAGTTCTACCACCTGCTGCCTGAATTGACACTCCTGGAGAACATTATGGCTCCAGCGTGGATCGGTCACAGCCTGTTCTCGTACTTCAGGAATCGAAGGACGATTCGAGCGAGAGCCTATGAACTCGCAAAGATCGTTGGACTCGAGCACCGTATCCACCACAAACCGAACCAGCTCTCCGGTGGTGAAATGCAGCGGACCGCAATCGCCCGAGCTTTGATCTCCAATCCCACCCTCCTTCTGGCCGATGAACCCACTGGAAATCTCGATCAGGAGACGGGAGCATGCATCCTGCAGCTGTTGCGAAATCTGAACGAGGAACATCGTCTCACAATCGTCATGGTTACACATGATGAGTCCATCGCAGCGCAATGCGACGCTCTCGTCCGCCTCAAAGGTGGGCGAGTCGAACGCTTAAAGTAAAGTGCTCCGAGAAGTTGAGAATCTACTGCATCGACACTTTCAGTCGATGCCTTTCGAAGTCAAAGCAATGAGCGGGGGCTTTAGTGGACAGCCTGTCTTTCAGGTGGTCTCGACAGCTCAGACATTCGCTCTGCGCGCATGGCCGGATAATTCAGAGACAAAAAACAAAGTTGCTAACTGGCTCGCAGTATTAGACTGCTTCAGAGATTCGCACGGTCAGATCACATCGGACTGCCCATTTCCAACCATCGTGCCTTGGTCGTTCGGAGCCAGCCACGATCCGTTTCTTGCAATTACGGAACACCACGGCTGGACTCTTGCTATCTGGCTCCCCGGCATCCCCCTCGCGCAGACGCAATGTTCTGAGCAATTCCGAATCGAATTGGCTCGGCTCGTCGCCAGCATCCACAACAAAACATCCAAGAGAGCTGTTTCTCAACCCTCCACCGGTATGCGAGACCGTACATTCGCAATTCAAACAATTGCGGAAGAACCTGAAACACGGATTGCTGTTCCGTCCGTCCCAGGGATGATGCAAACGATGCGAGAACTGGAGAGCTTTGCAAAGAGTTGCTATCGGAAACTTGAACAAGCTCGAGATTTATCCGTCTATCAACATTGGATTGTCCGAGATCTTTGGCGAGAGAATATCTTGGTTCGGACCGATGGTTCCTTCTCAGGTATCGTCGACCTAGGTGCATCACGGGTCGATCGTCCGTTGTTTGACTTCATACGACTTTTCGGCAGTATGCATAGCTCCTTAGAAGACTGGAAATGGGCCTACCACCACTACAATTCGGTTGCGAACTACAAATTGCCCGCACTCGAGGAGTGTTTATTCCTACACCAAGTCTCAATCGCCATCGCTATCCGACATTGGATACGCCAACTGCAAGTCGAGTCAACTCCGAATCCTCGTTCGATCAGTCGCCTCACAGAGTTGAATCAGGAGTGGCATACGCTACAGATCATACGATGAACCAGCAAAGAGAACTTTGGTCCCACAGATGGACCATGAGATGCTCGTCGGCTCCAGAGATCACGGCCACCAATGAATCTGATGCGGTTTGTTGTTACCCGGTCGCCAATGCCCCAGCGAATAATGTTTGGAGTGCGGTGGTTCTAGGATCGTACGCGCAGGCAACGCAGTGATATCCGAAATGAATTTGCCATAAGAGACGATGGGGATGAAACAAGGGTGCAATCTCGTTCCATAACGCTCTAGGTTCACCTGTTCAAAATAGAGAGGATGGCTGTAAAAATTGGGAGCAGCCCAAGTCGTACAAATGGGTTCCCAATACCTTGCTTCGCCCGTCGGTATCGATAGGGGGAGCCAATCCTCTTTCGCGATTCCCGACCTCTGGAGCAATGCCGGTCCGGAAACGAGTGGTCCTGTCATTTCCTGTACGGTAGGGAGACTACCTTTTTTGGATAGCCCTATCGGGAGATAAATCGATTCCCTATCGACATACGGGTCGAGAGCACCCACGCTCATGATCGGAATCGCAACTTGAACCATCTGCGGTTCCTGGGCCGACAACGACAGTTCGAGCACGCAGAAGACCAAACCGGCTAGCGACAAGCGTTTTAGAGGACACATTTTCGCTTCCCTGCTACAATGTCGGAAAGTAAGAGTTATTCGGATTATTCAGAAGAGAACGGACTATGCTCACTCTGGAGGAATCGGCGAGAGGGAAAAAGGACATGAGGTGGATCCAAAAATTCCCTTGGAATCCCTCTTAGTTCCAATGTTCGATTCCTACAACTATTTCTAACGAATGACTGCAATTAAACTATTGGTTCGGCTTTGCACTCAACTTTTCTTGCGATCTCCAAATGCTACGTCAGGTCACCGAACGTCTCAGAGCAGGTTTCGCTGCCTTGCAAAAGAGAAGGGGTCCGCGATTGTTGCCAAAGCGACTATCTGCGATTCCGAGGTCTTTTGTTAGGCTCGAGCCGCGTCGACTGTTGGCGGTCGATGCATTTTTCGGTGCCGGTGCCCTAAGTATTGAAATCACTTCAGTCGGAGAACAGCATGCGAATCTGATCGCGAACGGAAGCGACTTTTTCGTTGACGCGAACAATGATTCCCTCTTCAACCCGCTTTCCGAACTCAGCGCTAGTTTGGATTCTCTCGAGCGGATTCAGGTCACGAGCGCTGATCAAGTGGGAGTTTTCCGTTGGATCGGTGATTTTACTGCAGCACCTTTGAGCGGGCTGACCGCACTCGACATCCAAGATATTCAGAGTGTCGAAATTCAAGCATCCGCAAACGTTCTTGGTCAAGCATCTGTGTTCGCAAGTGACTCCGTCGGTTTCCATTCAGCGATTTCTTTCCAAGGGGATCTAATCGTCGAACTCGGTCCCGGCGGATCGATCTCGGATTCTGCAACTAGTCAAGTGACCGTGCTGGGAAACTTGAGCCTGCGCACCAACTCCCCTCTCTCGCTGGGAGATGAATTAACAAGTTCCTGGAAAGTCAACGGTCTCACAACGATCGAGTCAACCTCGTCTGTCTCATTGGGACAAGTCGGATCGTGGGACAGTCGTCTTTTGGACATTAGTGCCGCCACGGCGAGGGTACACGACGTCGATGATGTAACGCTCTCGCAGATCGATATCGCAGGAGACTTTCGACTGCATGCTGCTGGACAGATCGATGACGGATTCAACTCGGATCTTTACGTTGGTGGGGATTTCCGAATCGAGGCTTCCGCGCTAGCGTTCTCAGACAACCCCGGAGATTTCCTAGTCGTCGGCAACCGACTCTCGATCGATGTGGATAACCAGGCAGCGATTCTATCACCCGGAACTGTCTATCTCGGCCGATTGGACGTCGATGCCAGAGAAGCTATCGTCAACGAAGATGATTCAACCCTACTCGACACAATCCACACCCAACGAGACTTTACTCTCACAAGCATGTCGATGATTTCGGCTGGTACCAGCTCGACAATCCAGATTGGAGAAAATTTCAAGCTCAATGGGGAGTCCATCGTTTTTTCAAGCGAGTCCTCTCTGATACTCGATGTGACAAATCGGAGTATTTTTGAGGCGACGGGAAGTATTCAAATCCTAAACCCTGGTAGTGTTGAGTTCGGTACCCTCTCGGCCACGGGGCAGACCGTTGATATCGATGTGGATTCGTCGATTGTCATCGAACGATTAGTCGCTGTGTCCAACGCAAGAATACGAAGTCTCGGATCAATCTCGGATACGAGTCATGCCACGATCCAAGTCGGTGGTGATTTGAATATGAGCGGTGTTTCGATTGCCCTGGCCAGTGCCCCTGCGACGACCTTAAGTGTCCTGGGAACGATCCATCTCAACGGAAATGCGGGTGATATTTCGGTAGGCTCTGCAGGAAC
>JBBAXA010000033.1:0-64344 GCA_040396935.1 Pirellula sp. | reverse complement strand
AGGCATACCAAATCTCCTCAAAACCGAATTCTACCAAACCAAAACTCCAATACAAACGGTGCCAGGCACTAAAATAAGTGCACAGAAATAAGTGCGCGTTAACTGTGAAGGGAATTTGGAGGACACTCGATGAAGTCTATTCAGCCGGCAGAACCTCGATGGAGATTGGCGCGGTGTAAAAGAAGGTCGTGAAATCCTTTGGAGTAGCATCCTTCTTCAGCTGATCCAACTGCTGATTTGCTGTCATGATTGATTGCTCGAGTTTTGCCTTCTCCTCCGCAACCACGACCATGCTAAGTTTTTCCTTCAATCGATCGCGATAGGCTTCCTGCCTCTTTGCGGCTTCTGGATGCACAGCGATTTTCCAAACCATTTCCCCTTGGAAACAAAAACTGTAGCGTCCCGGTGCCGTCTCTTTAGTCGTTGCGAGTTCCGGTGCCACTTCTTTGGCATTCGGTGGCAACTCCGTGTCGGCGAGTGTTGATTTCGCTGGCAAGTTTTGTGCACGAAGGATGCATTTTGCTTCTCCACCGACCCGGCGATTTGCATCCAGCGGTAACTTTAATTTCTCGCCTGCTTTTACCTTGAGTTCGACACCCGGCTTTGACGCGACGGCAATAGGCGCCAATTCCAAATCGGAAACCCCTAGCCACAGCTGGGAGGTTTGTCGGGAGCGAGGAAGCCCACGATCCGTCGAGGCCCCAGCGTAAATGGTGACCGGTTGCGCTAGTTGCTCGAGCACTTTTTCACCTTGCGCCGCGGTCGCCGCGATTGTGAGTGGGCCCTGCCATGCAGCAGCATCGTCGGATGCGTGAAAAATCAATTCCCCTTCATTCTGGCTGGGATGTAGTACAAGTGGTGTACAGGTAACCCCCGTCGGGAGATCGCGAGCCTCGATACGAATCGCTTCTGCGAATCCACCTTGCCGCTGCACGATCACGTGGGCCGCAGTTTGTCCTCCTCTCGGCAGATAGCTTCCTGTCAATCCAAATTGAGCCGGCGCATTTGTCCAAGGAGTCCAATGGACAATCGCTGCAAAACGGGGAATCGAGGGCTGAATGCGGATCCGGAAGGGTTCCGACCGACCGTTACCAGAGCGTGTTTGAAGATCGACTGCATGCAGCAGGATGCGATCATTTGGATTCTCCTCCATCGCAGGAAGTGTCAATCTCGGATCAAAATTAGCGAGATTGACCCCTTTGGAGCCTAAGGATCCCGTATCCTCGGCGCTTTGCAGGAGTGTGATGGTCTCTTTCTCTGCCTCTTTCCTAACGCGATAAACCGAGATGCGAAAGTCAGACGAAGCGCCGATCGCATTCGACAGCAGTTCGCAATCCAACGATTTGTTCGTTGGATTCCATGCCAACTTTAGATTTTTTCCTGATTCGACGGAGACGTCGACAGGAATCTCCACGTCAACCGTTTGCCCCTCCCCGTTTTCTATAACAGTCTTGTTCGCAGCCGAAGGTGCTGCAGCTAATAACAAAGCTGTCGTATTTCGGGAGTAGGAATTGGAACTCAAAGGATTATCCGTCGACACTCCGACACCCAACGCGAACGTAAAAGACTCCCCTCCCCGATACAGTTCGTCCGATAACTCGACTTGCAACGACTCGGATTTCGGTAGCGGTAAGCTGATCGCACCTAGTCCGACGGAACGTCCCGAAACAAGCGTATTCCCTTTCAAATTTTTGACCGCGATTTTCGGCAACGCGAGTGAGTCCAAGGATGCAGAGTTGCACATGAGTTGGGTGGCCGATTGCAGATCTAAGAGTTGGAATTTGTACCTGTTCTGTTTCTTCAATGAGCCAACATAGATCTTACCTATCCCTAGACGGAGGGGCTCTTTTAGGGCGGACTCGGGAACGAGTTCGACGGGCTGCCGAACGACTGCGAGTGTCCGTGGATTGGAGACGCCATACCTTCCCATGGCGAACACTTCATACAATCCCGGCGGGACGGTGCCATCCACATGGACGGTGAAGGCACCATATTCCTTTTGTGGCTCGCTATCGAAAGGAAGTGCGGCTGCTGGTTTCACCGTCGCATGGATGCCGGGTGAAGAGAAAACCAACTGATCCACGTCCTGGACATTTCGTCCGTAGATTCGCATATCGAAGGAACTACCGACGCTAGCAACCGGTGGAAAAACAGAATCGACTGCAATTCGTGGCGGCTGAGATTGGACTCGAGCAGAACCAGCGATCAACAGTAAAACAGCGAGAAAGACGACTCGAGGATGTTTACGCAAAATGGTTCGCTTTAGTGATTGAACAGAAACTCTTTGCTGTTGATGATGCTCCAAGCCAAATCTTCGTAGGCTTCCCGCAAACGATCTATTCTCCCCAAAAGATACTGTACTGCAGCAATCTGCTCCGACTCTGTGGGCCTTCGGCCAAACGCGTGTAGGTAAAGATCAACGACATTGTCCTCAGCAATTTTTCGGTTGCTTTCCAGGTCGGTGACTGAGGACGATTCTTTTTTTCCTGCGTGAGCATTGGCCCATCGGGTCAGACGATTTTCTGTGTCCGACAGTTTCGTGTGTATCTCTTTCGAATTCATCAAATGGAGACTTTGAGCTAAATTAGAAGCAGTAGTCCGTTCGCATTCGCAGGATGTAGCCGAGTCAGGTCTGCCAAAAACAGTTAGGAAATAGGACGCGAACGAGGTGTCTGGCAGTTCGGTTGCGCGCGTTCCCGGGGGCATATTATCAAAATTAGTACGCTTCCCTAGAACATCATCGATGGCGTCCAACAAAACTTCGGCTGTCAAACGTTTGGGATAGTACCTCGAATAGCAAGTCGAATCGCGTAGATTCTGCTGATTGGCCATCTCGCTTAACTGATAGGTACTCGAGAGGCAGATGGTTTTGATCAATCGCTTCACATCAAAACCAGAATTCTTCAATTCGTTCGAAAGCGCATCGAGCAGTTCCGGATTTGTAGGTGGATTGGTAATTCGCATGTCATCTTCGGGTTCGACAAGACCTCGCCCCATGAAATGCTTCCAGTAGCGATTCGCGATCGATTTCGCGAAAAAAGGATTGTCCGGGCTTACCATCCAATCTGCGAAAGCGTGTCGTGGATCATCGAGACTCGACAAATCCACTGGAGCTGCATCCAGACCTGCGGGTCGGAGATTCTCACCTGATTTCGGATGCTTCATCGATGCGTCGCCTACTCGGGAAACAAATCGAGGCTCCTGTGCGGCCGAGCCATCTCGTTTTTCCACTTTGGAGAAGAACGCAGCCATTTGGTAGTAATCCTGCTGCCCCCACTTCTCGAACGGATGATGATGGCAACGGGCGCATTGCAGTCTCTGGCCGAGAAACAATTGAGCGATGTCCTCAATGCGAGACTCGGTACTGTTCACCTGTCGGAACCACACGACCGCAGGATCTGTCTGAGGGCTGCCCGACGCCGTGAGCAATTCACGGACGAATCGATCGAAGGGTTTGTTCTCTCGGAACGAGGTTACCAACCAATCGTGGAAAGCGTATGCAGCATAGCGAGTTTCTTCATTGCTATGCCTGTTTCGTAAAATCGCGGACCATTTATTCGCGAATGTGAATGCATACCCGTCATCCTGCAAGAGCCGATCGATGATCTGTTCGCGCGATTCAGAACGACTGAGTTCAATCTCCTCGGGCGTCGGAAGTCTACCGGCGATATCCAGCGTCACACGTCGCAAAAATGCTGAGTCTGAACAAATCTCGGAGGGGGGGATTCCCAAGGTGCGCAGCTTCGCGAAGACTGCTCGATCCAGAGAATTCTTCTCCTCTGGCCACTCCTTGATAGTATTTCCAAGCGGAATGCTCGCTCGGAAGACCGACACCTTCCCTTGATAACGAGCCATGACCGAAACCTCACCGGCCATATCACGAAGTCGGACCAACCCCGATGGAGAAACATCTGCCATCTCGAGATTGTTTGACTCGTACTGGACGGTTCGCGTGACATCCTCCTTAGAACCATCCGCGTAATTGGCAATCACGCGCAGTTGCTGTTCCGACTGCCGATCCAGAGTCGATACCGGAGGTAGGACCTCGATCGAGGCCACTTTTCGATCTTGTTCATCGCCGTAGGGCATGGCTTGGGCAATCCATCGTCGCAGGAGTCGGTAGTCATGGGAATCCACCTCCATCCTTTGCCCACCGCCGTGCGGTACCGTTCCAACCGATTTCTGAAGCAGCAAACTCGAATCTGGCGAAGCAGGAAAGAGCCGTCGACCACGCGACTCGAGAACGAGGTGCTCGTAATCCTCCTTTGGCTCGAAGCCTAAAAGAGACAGACGGAAGCCATTTTGCCCAGCGAGTTTCCCGTGACAGCCTCCCCCATTGCACCCGTACTTCGTGAAGATCGGAACGACCTGATTTGGAAAATTGACCATCGGTTCCACTTCAGGTAACTCGATATCAATCTCCAGCCGCGTGTCCCCTATCTCTGGAACTGAGGCAATAACACTCCCTTTCCCCGACCGAACCGGTGTCATCAAACCCGTGGCGTCCACGTTGACCAAATCCTTCGGCTCGACTCGAAATTCAACCTGTCGCGTCACATCGGTCGTCGACCCTCGCTCACCCGATTTCTGAACAACTAGTTGCACCCGAGCATCCTGGCTTCGGATTTGCGTAGGACCATTTACGAAACGCAACCCCTCTGCCTCGACACTGGTCGATAGGGCAACTATCAGAGAGATCGATACCAGAGCAAGCAGAATGAAACGGCAGGACATAATCACTAAGCCTTAAATCAATTCGCGGATCGGCTGATGTTCTACCAAGTACTGCGGGCGGCCGGTTGGATCCGTAATGGTCGCCGCACTGACATCGACACCTAAATTATGATAGAGCGTGGCAATAATTTCTTGAATATGGACCGGTCGTTGCGTTGCGTACTCACCTAATCGGTTCGTCGCACCGATGGCTTGCCCCACTTTCATACCACCGCCGGCCATGTAGGCACAACTAACCTGGGCCCAGTGGTCGCGTCCTCCACCGTTGTTGATTTTAGGAGTACGTCCGAATTCTCCCCATACAATCACCGTAACGTCATCGAGCATTCCTCGTTCGCTCAAGTCGTCGATCAACGCGCTGAGGCACTGATCGAGTTTAGAACCGTGGTCGCGGACCAGATCAAAGTTTGCACCGTGCGAGTCCCAGCGGCCATAACTGAGACTAACCACCCGAACCCCAGCCTCGATCAATCGGCGAGCGAGGAGCAGATGATCATTGCATGTTGGTGCACCGTCATACTGGTACTTGTAGGGTTTCCCATCACCATACCGAGCGACAATTTTGGGGTCTTCTTTAGACAAATCGAGAGCATCTAACAGCTTGCTGCTGGTGAGCACATCGAGAGCTCGTTGTTCGAATGCATCCATCCCTTGCATGATGCCACTCGTATCGATATCTCGTCGCATCGTATCGAGGCTGGTCAGAAGCCGTCGACGATCTTTCAACCGGTCCATCGAGATGCTGTTGAGCTTCATGTTGTCCATACCGGGACCGTCCGGCTTGAATGCAGAATAGGCAGCGCCCAGGAACCCAGCTTCACCGCTGTTGGACCAGGGAACGTGCGATGTTTTCTGGGCGAGCCCGACGAACGGAGGAACCGCAGGATCTACCGGACCTTGGATTTTCGCTAGAGCCGAACCGATCGAGGGTCGCCCACCCAAGGCTCGGAGGTCGTCGGGCAGCCAACCACTCATGCACTGATAGGATTCATGTCGATCTTTGCAACCCACGACGGACCGAATGATTGCAGCTTTGTCCATCCTTTGGGCGAGCTTCGAAAATACCTCGCAGATTTGAATCCCAGGCACATTCGTGGCGATCGGACTGAACTCTCCGCGAATCTCAGCTGGCGCCTCGGTTTTGATTTCCCACATGTCCTGGTGAGGCGGTCCGCCGCCGAGGAAGACGTTGATCAAAGCCTTATGGCCGTTTTTTTTTCCCGCACCTTCTTCCGCTCTCAATAAATTGGCGAGTGTGAAACCACCCAAGCCAAAACCGAGCGTACCTACCGACAGAAAGCTCCGTCGTGACAGACCGCTGCACAGGCGGTCACTACCACCATAAAAATTCAACATGATCGTTCAGGCAGGATGAAAGGAAGGAACGAGTCCGGTGGGGACGGACGATTCGCGGCACAAAACGCCCACACCTATTATGGACAATCCGACAGGGCGGCGGCAATACCCCTAGTCCGAAGAGGATTGAATCTTTCGGATCATGGGAACCGAGCTCGGCCAGCGATCGCGACGAACGTTAACTTATTTTACGTCGGCGAAAATATTGGCTTTCTTGCGAAAATGAGTCTCAAGAGGCCGCTAATTTCAACCTAGTATCGCTTCCTTCATGTTCTTCATACTCACCTGAAGGATCGTTTCAGGGCCAGGAGAGTAATCGAACACCTCCACGCTGACCCACCCGCCATATCGGATCTCTTTGAGTGCTTGAAAGATCGGACGCTGGTCCACCTCCCCCATTCCGGGCCCAAGTCGATTTGGATCGTTCGCATGAAAGTGGATCATGATATCGGCGTTTTCGCGGATAATCTGATCGATCGGGATTCCTTCGCTACTCATCGCTTTCACGTCCAAATGCAGTTGTATCTGCGGGCTACCGATTCTATGAATGAGTTCACGCCCTTGACTGGCGTGATTCAGGAAATTGCCCTCTTGCGGACCGAGAGGTTCGACAGCAATTTGCACCCCGTGTGTTTGGAGCGTTGGAACGACCTTCGATAGCACTTCCGCGGCGTTCTCCATGGCGCGTGCATGCCCCATTTCCGGAGGAAAATTGCGTTGGAGTGGGGATCCGAGAACCATAATGTTCCCCCCAAGATCGGAGCACAGTTCAACGAGTCGGCACAAGTAGTCCACCGTCTTCGCACGGACCGCCTCGTCGTCTGTCGTCAGGTGGTAGCCGGATGTTTTAGCTAGCAACCAGTGCAGGCCCAATATCTTGAGCCCATACGATTCAGCAGTCTTTCGATAGTGATCTCTGGCACTCTTAGAGATCTCGAAAACCGAACTACCTAACGTGAAGGGAGCGACCTCGATCCCTGTGTAACCCTCCGAAACCGCTAACTCAAAGCCTCGCTCGATGGGCCACTCACCAAATGTTTCATTGCATATCGCAAACTTCATGTTGTATTTCTGTTTCTATTTCTGTTCGCAAACGGAAGAACAATCTCGACCGCACGCCTCGAGGGACGTGCGTTTGTAAATAAACGTTCCAACCGACGGACTCGATGGATCGCTAAAGAAAAACGAGAACAGAGCCTCGTTTCCGCGCCGGAACTCGATCGTCGCACCGAATCCTGGAACGCCATCGTCGATCGTCAGCAATTGTAACTTTCCATCCTTCGACTGGATCGCTTGCCATTTCGATTGCCCAACGGACAACAATTGCGATGCCTGTTCCGAACTCCCGGTTAGAGAGGAGAGCAATGCTCCAAAGAGGCTCTGCGATTCGGCTTTGGCTGGTCCCTTTCCGGACTTCATTCCTTTGGCGCCTTTGACCATGGCTCCATCGGGAGCGAACTCCAAATGTCCAAAACCGGACGCAATAAAGTCCTGCATTGAAACGGCTTCATTCCCTTTAGGCAGCTCACCATTCTCCGGGTTAGGCAGGTCTAACTCCCAAGTTCCGAACAAAAATTTCCCGTGTGTCGCAACCGCCTCGCGAGACAATCGTTCATCTTCGGTCTCGGCGGGTGCCTGCTCCTTAGGTATGAGCACCGCAACCGCGGATTTGTCGTTGTTCATCATGTAATGCCAGTTTCTCTCGGAATCGAAAGCGATGGCGACATGTTTGCAACCTCCACCAATCCGTGCCGTTCCAATCAGACCTACGAACGTACCGTCCGAACGATATCGCTTGATATGCCCGATGCTCGATTCCGCAGTCAGAACGTCACCATTGGAGCAGCAACGAATATTCATAGGGTTGCAGCAGGAACCGAATCCCGCATCAGAATCACGGCTTCGTTTTCCCCAGCCGGTCAATCGCGTCCCGTCTCGATCGTAGTAGCCGACTTCGAAGCGTGTATTCTCAGCCATGATCAGATGCTCTCCATCGGTTTGAATATCTAACTGCCCGCAGCAACCGCTGATATCGTTCACGATAAGTTGCGGATCTTTCAATTCGTGGCTGAGTCTCCAAACAGCATACCCATAGCCCTTCGATTTCGGGCATGAGACGAATACATCTCGCTTGGAAACCGCAATGCCTGTCGAGGAAGCGACTCGTTTCAACATCGAATCATTTACCACGATGCGATCGTCGGTATCTCGAAAGGGATCTTTCATTTGCTCGAGGCTCGCCTCAAGTAGTTTCACTCGTCGCTCGCGACGAACCCGCAACTTGTCAGATTCGCCTTCGGGAACCTGCTTCAATTTTTCCAATTGCTCTCGCAGCTTTTCAACTTGGGTACGGAATGCTTCGAGCGACTCTTTTCGCTGCAGCTCCGCTTGCTGCTTCATCTCTGCGATCATCTCTTCTCGATTCCCGATATTGGGCGCATCGACGAACAACTCCACGTCGCCATTGGCGGACAGGCGGGCTATTTGCCCACCTCCAGCAACAAACAAGGGACCTTCTGGAGAGAAATTGATCGCTTGCGGAATGAACTTTAAATCGATGGTCTTCAGCAGGCTACCTGCCGGGCTATACACCAGAATGGAACCGGAGCCTCCATCCATCGATCGACAGCACATCCATAGATTTTGGTCGGGACCCAAGCAAAATGTATTCAGCCTCAAGTCTTTCCCCTCGACACCAGGCGTGATGGTCCTGGTCTGTTTGTGGGTTGCGATCAACGGGTCTGAGGCCAACACCAAAGAGGGGAATAGGGCCGCCATCAGAATAAGAGCCAACGTGAAACGATGAATCACGTCGAAAGCTTGAGTCATGATCAAACGATCAGCTATCATGAAACGAGGAGCGAAGGTCCAACGAGGGGCTACTATCCAATAAGGAGCTATGGTGCAAAGGCCTCGTCTTTTTACCATCATCGCCTCATTTTTCCGCATGGCTTGATACAGATCCGCCGAACCCGTTTTAAATCCTACGAATTGCCCTTGAGCTCTGCAAGCAGAAGATGGATTTCCGCTGTCTAGAAAGCCGCATGTAAAACCGTATGCAAAACAGATGAAAGTCTGTCCGACGGTTTACTCTAGACGTTTACGAGAGATCGTTTGAACCTGGCTGACCAGCTTGCCATCCGCCAGTTCAGTAATGATGGTAGAACCGATTTTTGCGGAGCCCACCTGAGAGATCAAGCGTCCTGAATCCTGATCTGAAGTAATCGAGTATCCGCGCGCGAGTGTTTTCAAGGGACTCAGCGCCTCCAGCAGCTCGGCCGATCGACGCAGTTTCTCATCCCATTTGTCGAGGATCGCTGAGATCGCACGCTCGAGATCCATGCCCGATTGGTCGAGATGTTGTTCTACCGATTCGAACAATCGCTCGGGCTCTTGGATGACTGGTCGTGAAACAATAGATAACAATCGGGCTTCCTTTTGCTGCAGATGGACCTGCATGAGCGCGTGCAGTCGCGATCGTTGATGCTCCAACTGCTCCAGCAATTCCTCGCGATGGGGAGCCACAACCTCGGCGGCCTCCGACGGAGTCAGCGCCCGAACGTCCGCTGCGAGATCGCTGAGTGTAACATCGATTTCGTGACCGACTGCGGAGATGGTAGGTAGAGGGCAATTCGCGATCGCTCGAACGACGATCTCTTCGTTGAAGCACCACAAATCCTCCTGTGATCCTCCGCCACGGCCCACGACGAGAACATCTAGCTGGGGGCGTATTTTTGCTGCGATATCGATACCGCGAACGATATCTTCCGCCGCTCCATCCCCCTGAACACGGGCTGGGATGATCAATACACTGGCAAGAGGCCAACGTCGCTTGAGGACCTGATTGAAGTCATGAATGGCTGCGCCTGCAGGACTGGTGACAAAACCAATCCTCATAGGAAAAGCTGGGAGTGATTTTTTACGCTCCGGCGCAAACAATCCTTCTTTGGCCAGTCGTTGAAATAGCCGTTTGAACGCAGCTTGGAGTGCACCGAGCCCTTGCTGCTCGACACGCTGGACAACAAGCTGATAGTTCCCTCGCGGCGGATAGACATCGATTCGACCTTGGACCAGCACCGCCATCCCTTCGCTTAGATCGACATCGATGCGTTCGAGAGTCGATCGCCAGACGACGCAAGCGATCTGGCTTTCCGAATCCTTCAAGTTCAGATAGATGTGCCCTGCATTCGATCTCGTGAGGCTGCCAATCTCTCCCTCAATCCAGATGGTCGGAATGTTTTTCTCAAGGGTTCTTTTGATCCACGTATTGAGCTGGGTGACCGTTAAAGGCGAATCCTGGTTCGTACCAGCTTGGATGCTATCCGTTTTCTTTTTTCCTTTTGCGGAGAAGGATTCACTCTTTCCCGCTTCAAAAAAAGCGTCTGCGTCTTCCCCCCACAAGAATCCTGTCATAGTTTCAGCGTATTTCGGGTCGTTGGATAAAGAGGCAACTCTTGAGCTCGCGATTCACCTTGATCAGCCCATCCTTCTGCCTCGGTAGTGATCGCAGATAGATCCTCCTCGACCTGTTTGCGAAACTCCTCCACCTGTTCCTTCGAGATGCGTTTCGGAACTTGTATCGGAGCACCAACAATCGCTCGGACTCTGGAACCGATTCCCGGAACCGCGAACTGGTCCCATGCTCTTCGGTATCTCCAGGGACGATGATAACCACAGCCGATAGGAATGATCGGCACCTCCAACAGACTCGCCAGATAGACACATCCACTGGACACTTGTCGCCGAGGTCCCCGAGGACCATCTGGAGTGATCACAAGATCGTGTCCCTGGAGTTGCCTGACTATTTTCAACATAGCCTGTGCTCCTCCGCGATTCGTAGACCCGCGAACAGGCTTGAAACCAAAGTGACCACCGAGTGCCACCAGCCAATCCGCATCTCTATGTTGGCTGGCGAGCATCACGACACCGCAGTCCCTGCGCGCGTTGAAAAGCAGTAGAAGGTATTCATGCCAAACGACAAAGATCGCCGGACCACGATAATCGATGGCGGCTGGGTCAAACGAGCGATCATGGAAGCAAATCCTCGAATCGAGAGTGTGCATCCATCCAGCGATGAACGCTCCAATGACGGTCGACGTCGAGTGAAGGCACGCGCTGCGTAGTCTGTCTTGAAACGAACTCACAGCGTTGGAACCTGCCATTGCCCTGTGAAGACTTCTTTCGCTGGACCGGTCATAAAGACGTGATTTGTTTTTTCATCCCAATTCAGGATCAACTGGCCACCTAAGAGATTGTTGTAGATCAGTCGGTCCGTGTGGCCGGTCAAAACTCCCGCAACACAGACGGCGCTCGCCCCTGTTCCACAGGCCCACGTTTCACCGGACCCCCTTTCCCAGGTTCTCTGCCGGACTTCACCTCGCGACAAAACCTCAACGAATTCGACGTTCGTTCTTTTAGGAAATCGATCGTCTCGCTCGATCAGAGGTCCGATGCCTAGCACCAATTCATCCGTCAGTTCCGGAACGAAGAAGACGCAATGGGGATTGCCCATCGACACGCATGTCGCAAAGAGACGATGCCCCTTCACATCCAACGGGACATTGATTGCTCGATTTTGATCCGAGGCGAGTGTCGTAGGAATTTCCACCGCCTCCAGCCTAGGCGCTCCCATGTCAACCGTTATCTGTTCAGCCAAGCCATCCCGGATGGCTAACTCCAACGCGAGCACGCCGGCTCCCGTTTCGATACGCATCTTCTCTTTTTTTGCGATCCCGTGATCGTAGACATACTTGGCAACACAACGGATTCCATTACCGCACATCTCCGATTCGCTCCCGTCCGCATTGAACATACGCATTCGAGCATCTGCTTTATCACTTGGGAGTATCAGAATCAATCCATCCCCACCGATGCCGAATCGTCGATGGGAGATCTCGATGGCTAACTTTTCCAGATCCTGCGGCAGGTTTGTAGTGAATCCATTGACGTAGACATAATCATTGCCAGCCCCGTGCATCTTCGTGAATTCGATCATGGAGGACATAGTAGATCCGTTGCGTGGGTCGAGTTCGGAATGGGAGGTATCCATGGATTTCAGCGCACAGATTCCGTTCCGGCCAACCTAACCTGGCAAACGGAAATCGGGATCGGCAATGCCACGAATCAACTCTGCGAGACGACTATACATTTGTAGCATCAATTGCCAAGTAGCCAGATCGATATCGATCTTTGCCTTTTTCTCATTCACTTGCACAGATTCGATCACTTCCCCAAGCCGTGCATGGAAATACTCAAAGAGTTCGGCAAGCTGCGCAGCTTGACTAGGACTCATCCGGTCGGGCAACTGAGGTGGCTGATTCAAATCGCGAAGAGCTCGAACCGATTCCGCAACCCCAGGGGCTAAATCGAAGTCACCCAGATCATCCGAATTCGCAGTCTTCTTGTCATTCGACTCTTCAATGGCGGTCATGCTCTCCTGGACTCGCGAAGCGATTTGATCGTACGTCCCGAACAAAAGCATGCTTCTTCCCACCGAGATGATGTCTCCAAAACGGAGAATTCGCAGTTGGCAGTCCTGTCCATTGACTCGTGTCCCATTGGTGCTCTCCAAATCCGTCAGCACCAAATGATCATTGTCCTCCTGAATCTTACAGTGGAACCTGCTGATCCGTTCGTCGTTGAGCTGGATCGAATTCCCCTCCTCTCGACCAATCGTTATCGGGGGTTTCAGATCGGGAAAAATCTTCCCTCGGTCTGCTCCTTGAACGATGCGGAGCGTCAATCTTGACATGTCTACCTCAAAAGACGAACGAGCTCGTGAAGAGCTAAAAAACACCAGGAATCATGATAGCACAAAGCGGAGATCTTTTTAGCCAATTCGTTTTCGATCCCCTAATCCGGCCATATAGTAGACTGCACCGATGAATGTGATGCACAACAAAAACATCCGAAAGACAGCTGCGATGATCAACGGAGAGAAGTCGTTTGGCAGATCGGGGAGCTCGCAAAAGAGCTGCTTGATCGCCGCTTCCTGCAACCCGAGACCACCTGGAGTTAAGGGGAGTGTTGCTGCTGCCACCGCAGGTGGAATGACCATGAAATGCTGCTGCAAGGTCGGATGCGCTGGATAGAGCGCTTTCGAGATTAGGAAACAGGAAAGGGTCAAACCCACATGCACCAGCATGCTCGAACCCACCAATTCCAGCACGAGTCGTGGTCGCCCCTGAAAAACCATGCAGGCCTTGACCAGACGATGAAAAACGTTTCCCACGATCGGGATGCTCGCGATCCAATCGACTGGAAGTCGTCTCCCCAGCAGGACGATACTAATCAGACCTGAAAGCCCAATGGCGCTGAGGGTCACCGCACCCCACTTGATCGCCTCAAGTTCTTTCGACAGCTCGTTGCCTGCTGCCAGACCGATGCTGGCCACCAAAACGAGCCCCAGCAATCCTACGGCGCGATCGACCAGGACGGAGGCCACGACCTCGGTGCGCTTTCCATCCGATTTTCTAGCTGCTTCGATCGCCTTGAACAGGTCGCCGCCCACCGAGCCGATGCTTACCTGATTGAGCAAAGTTCCCAAAAAACCCAAACGAATGGCCTCGATCCATCGGATCGGAATATCCAACGCATTTAAAAACAGCATCCATCGCCAATAGCTGATCAGATGCGCGATGAGGACCACCACTAGGGCCTGCGATAGCACCCACCAGTTTTTATTTTGACGCTGCAGTGTGGACCAATCCTCCAAGGGAAAGGTCCATGCTAGCCACGCAACTACCCCTACGAGAAGCGTGATCTTGAGCAACTGAAAGATGCTTGCGAGGAAAACGTTGGGCTTCATGACCGTTCAGAGAAAGCGGCTTCCCTCGACTGATTGCCTACAGAAACAAATGGCTGCACCTAATGATGCAGCCCAGTGCTCTACGAAATTCGAGATGCGTACCGTCTCAACCCTTCGGCCTAAAACAACGGTGCTCTACCTCGCATCCGTCCCGACTGCTATTTCCCAAGAATCGCAGCTGCAAGCTTGGATGCATTGGCTGTGCTTTCCCAAGTAAAGTCGGGATCGTTTCGTCCGAAATGGCCACCGGCTGCGGTCTTCTTGTAGATGGGCCTGCGAAGGTTCAAGTAGGTGATAATGCCGCGCGGCGTCAAATCGTAAAAATTCTGTACGGCGTCGCAAATCTTTTCGTCAGAGACCTTTCCTGATCCCTGTGTGTCGACGCGAACACTGACCGGTTTGCTTACGCCGATCGCATAGGCCAGTTGAACCTCGCACCGATCAGCGACACCAGATGCTACGATATTCTTAGCAACATGCCTCGCCATGTAAGCAGCGCTGCGATCCACCTTGGTCGGATCCTTTCCGCTGAATGCACCACCTCCATGTCGCCCCCATCCTCCATAGGTGTCGACAATAATTTTTCGTCCGGTCAGACCGCTATCACCGTGAGGACCACCCACCACGAAATTACCTGTTGGGTTGATGTGATAGACGATGCTGTCGTTTACCAATTCCTTTGGCAAACACGGCTTGACGATCTTCTCGATGACGAACTCCCGAATCTCTTTTTGAGATACCGTGGGAGCATGCTGGGTCGACACAACGACATTGTTGATACCGACGGGTTTGAATCCATCGTAAATCACGGAGACTTGGCTCTTCGAATCCGGTCGCAACCAATTCACCTCCTTGTTGAATCGAGCTTCCGTCAAGCGGTTGGTGATGCGGTGGGCGATCGCAATCGGGAGCGGCATCAGCTCGGGCGTGTCATTGCAAGCGTACCCGAACATGAGTCCTTGATCCCCCGCCCCGATATCCTTGCCTTCTTTTTCATCAACACCCATAGCGATATCCGGACTCTGTTTATCCAGCGCTACCATGACGTTGCAGGTCTTTCCCGAAATACCCGATTCGTCATCGTCATATCCCACATCCAGGATCGCATGACGAACAATGTCTGCATAATCCACGATCGCTTTGGTCGTGATTTCACCTACAATCAACGCCAAGCCTGTTGTCACGACGGTTTCGCAAGCAACGCGGCTCATGGGATCCTGTGCCAAAAGTGCATCGAGAACGCTATCGGAAATCTGGTCCGCAAGCTTGTCGGGATGCCCCATCGAAACAGATTCACTGGTAAAAATGTACTTGCCGGAAGCCACGAAATTACCTCCCTGGGAGGGACAAAAGGAATGGAGTTGAACTTTGGAGCAGGTAGTTTAACTGCATGGCTGCGATCCTAGAAGCCACACTCCGATACATCTCCGCTCAAATTCCTACTAATTAAACCGTTTGGGTAGATTGGAGGGATCCTACGACCGGATTGGCTCGGACGAGTGCCCAGTCGACGGTGCCGCTCGAGCAGAGCGTTCTGTCTCCGAGATTCACGTTTCCCCATGGTTGGAATTGCGGCTTGACTCAGCTAACCTGTTTCTGATCCGCAGCTCCGATATGGATGGTATTTTTCCACGATGCAACACCGATCCGTCTTTGGAATACGATCGAGAGATCGCTCTCCCCCCGTGGGAAAAACGATGGCGAGCTACCTGGCCGTTGTTTTCGGTCTCCTAGCAAGCACGCTCTCCCCAGCGGACGCCCAGACTGTCACAATCGTGGAACTTTCGGCCACACAAGGTTCGATCGAACCCCAAAAGACATCTGCGACTTTTTCGGTCTCCAACGATTCGCTTGATGTCCGTCTCTCAGCTGACGACAAGGATCTCATCGTTCACGAGGAAAAATTTTCTGACCGAGACCGGGTATCGATCCTGTTCTCGAAAGACGTTTTCGCGGACCCTTGTTACGCGATAGAAGTCGACGCTTTAGGACGGGCTCGAAGTGTCGCGATCGCAGCGTTCTCGATATCCTCTATCGACGATGTCCTCGATGGAACCCAATGCACATCGCATCTTTCCAGCGCTGGTTTTGAATTGAATATCACCATACCTTTTTCAGTGCTATCTCGATACCTCAATCGCCCTGTAGATGCCCAATCGCACCTCTTCCTCTCGTTGATGCGATTCGATGTGTCGAGAACCAGCATGTCCCGACTGGACGAGCAAGCGATCTATTGGATCCGTCCGTGCGCTGCCAATTCCAGTCTTTACCATCCCTCCATGTTCCGCCGGGTAACCATGGATTCGCCGGTCCCTGCCGCCGTGATGGAATCTCGCCATAGCAAGCAAATGCGATTGGCAGTGGAGCAAATCCGATCGGACTGGAACCGTTATCTTCGATCTAGAGAACTCCTCAATAAAGCAGAGCGTTGGTTTGACTCCCTGCCGGGTTACCCGTCCCCTAAGGAGGACTGGCTCGATTTCGATTCAACGATTCGCGGTACGCGTTCCCATGAACTGGGAAGCATGGCTGCACAACTCGCGGATCAACCATTCACTCTACGTATCGGGAATCTCAGGCGCGAACAGAAAACTCTCTCACCGTCCGAACGATTTGAGTTAGCGAATATTCAAGCAGAGGATGGAGAAAAGATACTCTCCATTTATGCATTGCAAAACAGGCTCTTCGTTAGCATCGGTCCGCGTCAACGCCTTGGGGAAATTCCATTGGAACTTTGTACCTCCGAGAATATAAGACTATCCGATCTCGATAGTCTTACGGTCACGAATCCGGGTACGGGTTTTGCAGAAGACGTTCGTCTTTGGATCAATGACGCCCTGGTACCATGCATGCCGCTCGTGTGCTGCTCCGAGGATTCAACACCGATCGATACCACGCGGAAGACGGTAAATGCTATTTTTCGTTTCGAAAACAACTGGGATGGAGTGTTGCAGCTCTACGGGGAGGCGCTCACAGGAATTGAGTTACTTTCCCTAACCCAGAATGCGAAACTCACGACGTGGGAAGAGCTGAAGGACTCGATGAAATCGCTTTGGGGCGAGCATTTCGCGACGCGTATCGATAACCAAGGCGGCTACTTGCAAGAGAGTTTATTGCACTACGCCCGCAGCCGACAGAACGAGACTCTTCGAAAATGATTCGTCACCAATCCGATGCGGGAAGAAACCTTGAAAGACGAACGACCTATCCACGGCCAGTAAATTAAAAAAATCTTTGTCGAATTCGTTCCATGCTTTGAGACAGGGCATAATCGGCTTTGAGATCGTCCTCCGTTTTTTTGCATGCGTGCATCACGGTTGTGTGATCTCGGTTCCCAAAAAGCAATCCGATTCCCTGATAGGACGTTTCGGTCCATTTCCTGATCAAGAACATCGCCAATCCCCGTCCGCGTACGACGTTTGCCTTTCTGCTCGGACCTCGCAACGACTCCAGCGTTAAATGCAACTCTTTCGCAACCGCTTTCGCAATATCATTAGGGGTAGGTGTATTGGGCGCGTGGATTTCCGCTAAACGTTCGAGGATCTTCGGTGGAGTTCGAGAGGTTGGCTCCGTAGCTTTCTTATGATGCTGCCAACGCGAGAGAATGCCTCGGAGCTGCATCGCACTCTGGTTATCAGGTAACTGATCGTTCAATACGCTTAGCTCTTCAAATGGAATATCGATATCTTGAAACTGCGCCAAGCGTTTCAAAATTTCTAGTCGTGTCGTTTTGCTGGGAAACGACATTTCAACGCTGTAACCTCCAATCATTCTGCTGGCCAGCGCCTCTTTCCAGGGTTGAATTAATTGCGGTAACAAGCAAGAGGTGATCACAACGAGACCGCCTCGATGCTGTACCTGATCGATCGATTCGGTCAACTCGTCTTGAGCAGCCGGCTTTCCCGCAAGCTCCTGCACTGCATCCACAAGTAGACAATCGCACTCGCGAAATTGCGAACGAAATCGATGCATGTCATCTGCGTCGATCGAGCGAGCCAGGGACTTGGCGAAATCATTGGCATGAATCATGGTGTAGGTTCTGGACGGCGCGTCATTGATCCAGCGGGTCGCCAACGTCACAGCCACGGCTGTTTTGCCGGTTCCAGATGGTCCGTAGATAAAGATGGGGGTCCGACTCGTCAGCTCCCGAATACTCTCGGCGGAAAGCAGCTCTTGTATCGTCGCATTCTCACGTCCCAGCAAAATGGAGTCCAGCAAAGGAATGTAACCGACAGCCAAAGGCAAGCTGCGTTTACGGATGCGTGGGGTCTGCAACGCTAGAACGGAAACGGAGTCATTTGGCACCAACATTTAGGGAATATCACTCTGCGGTATCGAGATAGGGGTCTTGGCCCATTTCCCTTTGAATCTTAGTTCGCTCCTTCTCGTGGTGCAGTAACGCCATGCGGTCTCTGAAATGCTTTCTCTCAACTTTTCGTTGCGCCTGTTTGAATTTCCCAGCGAACGAGGAGAGCCTTTGATTCGCATTGGTACGCCCCATCTCGGACTCACCTGTCTTCTTCAGTCGCTCGGACGTTTTGACACCAAGTCCGGTTCTTAATATTTCATCGTCCATCCCCAGATACTGGCGATAAGTCCCTGGATCCCCTTGCCTACCGCATCGACCGATCAGCTGCCGATCGATGCGAGCCGCATCGTGCAACTCGGTGCAAATGACCATCATTCCGCCTATTTCGCGAACCTCATCTTGCAATTTGATATCCGTCCCACGACCTGCCATGTTGGTGGCAACGGTCACCTGACCTCGTTCGCCCGCACTAGCTACGATATCCGCCTCCCGTGCGACTTCGTAGGCATTGAGAATCTGCACGGATATGCCTTCATCGCGAAGCATTTTTGCGAGGATATTGGATTTGTCGATGGAGCGCGTTCCGATCAGAACAGGACGTCCGATCGAATGAACTTCTTTCACTTCCTGAACAATCGATTCGAATTTCGTCATCATGTCAGGGCAAACGACATCGGGTAAGCGTTTTCGTTTGGGAGGTCTATTCGTCGGTACCTGCACGACAGGAGTCCGATAAATGCGTCGTAGTTCTCGTGCACTCGTTGCAGCAGTACCCGTCATCCCCGCAAGTCCTTTGTAGCGCAAAAAAAGATCCTGAACGGTGATTCGTGCTGCCTGGCCCGTGGGAACACTCACCTCCAATTTTTCTTTGGCCTCGATCGCTTGATGGATACCATCTCGCCACTTCCTACCCTCGGCCAAACGGCCAGTGAACTCATCGACGATGACGATTTCACCATCGCGAACAACATATTGCCTATCCAAGTGAAAGTCCCGATGCACCTTGATCGCGCGCTCGATGTATTCATAGAGATCCACCAACGCCGCTAGTCGAATCGTATCGCTGCGAGGTAGCGAACGAACGACTTGGCGGCCTTTCGCGGTCAGCTCGATTTTTCGAGTGTCTTCATCAATCGTGAAGTGCTCCTTGAGAATGAACTCTGAAGCATGTTCAGCAGCCCAGCTGTAGGTCGCAATGACAATTTCCCTGGCCTCGTCGCCGAGCGACCCGATGATCAAAGGGGTACGCGCCTCATCGATCAAGATGCTATCGGCCTCGTCGACAAGTGCAAAATGCATCCCTCGTTGAACTGGTTGATCCCCGGCCGAGGTCCAGCGCTCTTGAGAGCCGCTCCCCAGAAAATCATCGACCGCACGCCCCTGGGCTCGCATCAGCAAACGATCTCTTAGGAAATCGAAACCAAACTCCTTTGCCGTTCCATACGTAATATCCGCGGAGTAAGCGCTGCGACGCTCATCCTGCGTGTGATCCGTCAAGACAACGCCGACGCTGATTCCCAGCATTTTGAACAACGGAAGCATCCACTCTGCGTCCCGAGAAGCAAGATAATCATTTACGGTTGCGAGATGAGCCCCCTTGCCAACCAAGGAATGAAGGACTAGTGGCAACGTCGCTGTGAGCGTCTTGCCTTCGCCCGTTTGCATCTCGGCAATACAACCATGGAATAAACAGATTCCACCGAGGATCTGAACATCGTAGTGACGCATATTGAGCGATCTGCGTCCAGCTTCTCGTACCAAGGAGTACGTTTCGGGCAACAAGGATTCAAGGGTTTCTCCACTTTTGGCGCGATACACCAGCGAGAGAGCTTCCTTGCGAATTTGCGGCTCGGTCAATGCACGACGCTGTGGCTCCCAAGCGTTCACGCCGCGCGTTTGCTCCAACCAACTGTTGACTTTATAGGTTCCAACTCCCGGAATTCTCCAGCCTGCCGACACCGAAGGCCTGTACGGTAGATGTAGTTTTCCACTCTCAATCTTCGGCTCGCTGGAAGCTGCGGGGGAGGAAGTCATATCGGACGAAGATGGATCGATGAGACTTGACATGAAAAAGAGTACCCATGAGTTCGAACGTAGCTTCCAGCATTCTAGGCTTCCCTGATTGGCGGGCAACGTAAACCGTTACCACTCCAGCATGGATATCCCATCCGGGCCCAATTCTACCTAACTTCTCATCAAGGTTGGAAAGCGGAATCCTTTTCCAGGCGGTTTGGGCAGTCTAGGCGATTTATTCACGATGTAGGATTTTTGTCTTAGCTTCTGTGAAATCCGACCGATCCTTTTATACGAACAGTACGCAAGCCTCTGCTTAGCGAGAAGGAACTCATGAAAATCAGTCGTAAAATACTATCGTTGATCATTGCCTCTATGTGCGGTACCAGTTCATCCGCCCTGGTTGCACAAGAAATTCCTCAAGCGAGTCCTATCGCTAGCTCAGGCCGAATTGGCGATCTCGGGGATGATACCCTAGTGGATGGCGTTCTCGGGGGTGATACCCTAGGGGATGGCGTTCTCGGGGGTGATACCCTAGGGGATGGTGTTCTCGGGGGTACGGTTTCCTCCGACCCTCGGATGGGTAGCATCCGATCGGACGACTCTGAAGAAGCTGGCTCGCAGACAGAAGGTAAGCCTGTTTCCTTTCGCTCACCCGGATTCGCAATGCCAGGATCAGCCGCAGGCCATGCAGTCGCAACATCCTGCAGCGATCCTTGCGGAACTTCTTGCAGCAGCTCCGGGGTGAGTACCAAACTCGGCTGCCGAGGTTGGATCGAAACGGAAAGCTTGCTTTGGTGGGGCAAGGGATTGGGTAATTCTCCACTCATTCTCGGTGGTACGGCGCCCGACTCAGGCTCCCCTCGGTTTCCGCTCACCGGCGGCCAGGACAACCCGCTCGGCACAGATATGTTGCTGGGGATGCGTGTCACCGCAGGAAAGTGGCTCGATTGCGATCAAAACTATGGATTCATGGGGCGCGTATTCGGAATTGTCTCCGAGGGTTCTTCTGAGACTTACACCAACAACGGTAACTATACCGGTGTTGCCTATTTCGATACCATCCTAGGTCCAGCCACCTACAACGTGAACAATACTCCTCTAGGGAATATCGGTTCCAATACGGGCACAATCACGGTCGATAACGATCTCGATTTGATCTCCGCAGAGGCGACTCTCCGCACTCGTTTGCTAGGAGAGAATAATGGTCGAGTGGATCTCCTAACCGGCTAC
The DNA here is from genome assembly GCA_040396935.1 of Pirellula sp. Taxonomy (GTDB): domain Bacteria; phylum Planctomycetota; class Planctomycetia; order Pirellulales; family Pirellulaceae; genus JBKCUI01. The sequence continues at coordinate 42,892 of JBBAXA010000033.1, read as the reverse complement.
ACCTTTTTGAGGTTGGATACCGCCTATCAGCTGACCACCCAGTACACGGACGGCATCACCAATCCCATTTTGAACGGAACTGTTTTCACGACCCAGGACACCTTTGGTACGAAAAATATTTTCCACGGAGGACACCTCGGACTGCTAAGCGAGGTAAGTGCGGGGCGGTTTAGTTTTAACCTGCTAGGTAAGATTGCGATGGGGAACATGCAACAATCCACCTCGACAGCAGGCAGCTACTCGGAGGTTCCCCCTGTCGGACCTTCCTTCTCCGAAAATCGTGGCATTTTCGCGCAAAGCGGGAATATCGGAACGATCAGTCGAAATCGCTTCTCCTTCCTTCCAGAGGTGGGGGGCAAGATGAAGTACCGCCTAGGTCGTGGCCAATTCGGCGTCGGATACACGTTGCTGGTCTTGCCGAGCGTCGCAATCGCAACTGACCAGATCGATCAGAACATCGACTTCCTAAATCTTGGAGGGGTTATGACGGCTCCGTCCTCCCGCTTCACGACAGATACCTATTTTCTTCATGGAATCGACCTAGGTTACACCCTACAGTTCTAATCGTAGCCCGATTGGATCGGGAAGGCCCTTCTTGGGCCTTTCTTCATTTCTCCTGTCTTCACTTACTTTCAACACACACCACGATGGTACCAAGTTTGCTTCATCAAGTTGGTCAGTGGCTCGATCGCTTCGGCGAAGCTCTCAATCGATGGGAATCGCTGTTGCAGCAAGTGGAAGCCGCTTATATTCAGTCCGATTGCGCAGCGATTCTCGAATTATCCAAACAGGGTGATTCGGTTCATTCGGAAATCGATGCTTGTAAACGAGATCGACTCGAACTGCTCGAGCAGGCTCATCAAGCTGGAGTTCCCGTGAGACAGCTTAAAGATCTCGCTGTGCAACTCGATGGCCATTGGCCCGCCCTTTGGACTCATCGCATCGCTCAATTGGAGTTGCAACTGAATCGTATTCAGCGGTTGAGTATGGCTTTGTGGGTAGGTGCTTTTCAATCCAAATCCACGGTGGCGGAGATGCTGCTCATCCTCGCGACAGGTAAATCCGATACCGCTACTTACTCCCCGAGTGAGTCGCACTCCTTTGAGGGTGGTCAACTCGTCAACGAGGCCGCGTAACCACGTGGCATTTTCATGAGCCTGTTCAGCGCTATCCAAGGTTCAGCAAATGCTCTGCGGGTCAATCAATTAGGCCTGCAAATCGTCGGCAACAACATCTCGAATGTAAACACTCCCGGTTACATTCGGCAGGAACTCATTCAGGCCCCCGCTCTCGGTTACCGCGCCGGTGACATGATCATTGGACAGGGGGTCCAAGCGGTCGGGGTTCAGCAAAAGCTGGATGAATTCGTCGTCGATCGTCTACGGCAGACTCAGAGCCAGCTCTCCTACCAGGAAACGATCCAAGGGAATAACGCGGAGATCGAGTCTCTACTCAATGAGCTTTCCGACACAGATCTGTCAACCAGACTCAGCACGCTCGCGAATGCATTTCAGGATGTCGCCAACCAGCCGGGAAATGAGTCTTATCGTACCCTCGCGATTCAACGGGGCCAGGAGCTGGCATCGCACCTAAAGTCGATCTCAGGGACGATGAGTCAAATCGCGGAACGGAATCGAGATGAAGTTGAATTCGCCGTGGATCAGATCAATCGACTCGTAAAGGGAGTCGCATCCCTCAATCAGAGAATTATTGAAATTGAGGGAGGGACCAATTCGGATGCGGTTGGTCTTAGAGATGAACGATTAAAAGTCTTGGATGAATTATCGAGCTTTGTCGACATCACGGTGACCGAGCAAGTCAATGGTTCTGTGACGGTTTTCGTAGGTGGGGACTATTTGGTTGCTGATGCCACTCTTCGGGAAGTCGAGCCGAGAATCAGTCGAAGCGGCGATACTACCTCGATCGAGATCATTTTCAAAGACACGGATGCACCCCTCAACGTCCAAGGAGGGAAACTCCGAGGGCTTTATGAAATTGCCAACGCCACCTCCAACGAGGGTTTTTCAGGCAAGATCGACGCGCTAGCGAAGGATGTCATTCGAGTCGTCAATAGGATCCATACGCAGGGGCAAGGAACCCGAGGATTCAATCGCGTGCGTGGCGATTCGACAATACAGCAACCCGACACCCCTCTAGAAGTCTCGAATCCTAACTTCGATATCGATAATGGATCGTTTGTGATCCAAGTCACCGACGCACGAACACGACAAACAACAAGCTACGATATACCAGTCAAGCAATTGGGCTTGTCTTCCGACACGACGGCAACCAGTCTGGCTGCATCGATTGATGGTATCAACGGGCTTTCCGCTACTGTGACAAACGATGGCAAGTTGGAAATCCAGTCCGACTCGAGTTCGATTCAATTTAGTTTTTCCAATGACACGAGCGGGGTTTTGGCAGCCCTAGGTATCAACACGTTCTTTGTGGGCGATTCGATGGCAAACATTGCAGTTCGCCAGGAAATTGTTTCCGATCCCTCCCTGTTGGCTATTAGTGTCGATGGAGTTGGAAACGGTGCTGGAAACGCGTTGAAGATCGCAGAAGCCTTTACGCAACCATCGGAATATTTAGGAGGTCGAAGCCTCAACGGTATCTACGATTCGCTCGTCTCGGAGACGACTCGAGAGATCAACACACAAAAGGGAGTGACAGAGGGGCTCAGGAACTTTAAACAGACCCTCGAATCGAGGCATTTGGGATTGTCCGGGGTGAATCTCGATGAGGAAGCGGTCAAAATGATGCTCTATCAACGCGCTTTTCAAGCATCGGCAAAAATGGTCAGCGCTGTATCTGAATTGCTGGAATCTCTAATCAACATTGTCTAACCATGCTGAGTTCGTTCTACCCAGTGGCAGCAGGCCGAGTCAGCGATGCATCCGCGAGGACCAGATCTCTTTACCAGGTCCAAGCGGGAAAGATCGCGATGCAACAGCTTGAAACTCAGCTCAGTACTGGACAGCAGTTTCAACTGCCGAGCGAGGATCCTGCAGCTGCGATCCGTGTGATCGGAATCCAGAGGGAATTGGAGTTTAAGACACAAACCCTCCGAAATTTGGATTCGGCGCAGGGGTACCTGAATGTAACGGAAACGAACCTTGGCAACGTGCAGGACTTGATGACCGAGTTGCGAGGCCTCGGACTCGAAGCGACTGGAAATGTCGTCGGTGATGCGGAGCGAACGGGTTGGATCAATCAAATCGACGCATCGATTGATCGGCTTATGGCGGTTGCTAATTCCAAGTATCTCGACCGTTATATTTTCTCCGGTGGATCCGTCGGAACACCTACCGTTCAGAAGGGGCGAGAGGGAGTACGGTTCACTGGAAATGAGATGAATCTCTTGGGGATCGCCGATGTTGGGGACTACATCGCCCACAACGTCACCGGACAGAAAGCAATGGGGCTCATTTCTCAGGGAGTCGTCGGTCGAGTGGATCTCAATCCAGTCGCGATTTCGACGACGCGTCTGTCAGACCTCAATCGAGGAGACGGGATCTCTCCCGGCGCCATTCAGTTCTCCGATGGTACAAACCAAGTGACGCTCGATCTGGCAAATTCCGAGTTTTTGGAAGATGTCTTAACGAAGGTCAACGGGAATGTCAGCCTCGGCGGACGTGATATTTCCCTCTCCCTCTCCAACGGTGTCCTCGTTGCCAATTACGCGGATGGGAACCCGGGAACATTGCGGATTACAGATGTCGGTACAGGGCGCGCTGCTACCGACCTGGGGATTGCGACCTCTGGACCGTTACCCTCTCTCCCCATTACGAGTGGACCGCTGCATCCATGGCTACGCACAACAACCCAACTCACTCAACTCAATGATGGAGCTGGATTCAATTGGGGAGAGGGGATCCAGATTCAACAAGGCGACCAACTGCACTCGATCAATTTCAGCGGTGTAGGAACGATCGAGGATATTATCGGTCGCATTCATCGATCGGGTGCATCGGTCGTCGCGGATATCTCCCCCGATGGTCGTGGACTTCGTATTCGTTCCACAGAGAGCGGTTCGAGCTTTTCGATCGGCGAGCTCAATGGCACCCTCGCGGAATCTTTAGGATTGAAAACGTTTCACGAGCAGACGCTACTCTCGGAACTGAATTTCGGACGCGGAATTGCAACGACGCCTGGTCATGATATCGTCATCGTGCGCAACGACGGAACCGAACTCAACGTCGATCTTGAAAATGCGAAAACGATCGAGGATGTCCTGAATACGATCAACAATCACGTGGATAACCAAGATGCTGCGACCAAGATCGTCGCTTCGCTGAAAGCCACTGGAAATGGAATTCAAATCTCGTCGGCCGTTTTTGCCGGCCCACCCCCCCCGTCGGCTGGCCCTATCCGAATTCGCACCAGCGGGGGAAGCCAAGCAGCATGGGATCTCGGTTTGGTCGAGCGTGGTCAAGCCGAAGCGATCGGCACCACCATCGGGTCCGAGTATATCATCCAAGGCTCGGATTCGAATCCGCAAGAGGTCAAAGGTATCTTTAATTCTCTAATGAGACTGCGCGATGCTATCGCTGCCAACGACTCAACCCTGGTCACGAGAGCAGTATCGCTCATCGACGAAGATCTATCGAGACTCTCGCTCTCTCGTGGATCGCTCGGGGTGGAACAGCAACGGATCGACAATCTAAAATCACTCCAAGAGGACCAAGAGATCGAACTAAAAGCGGATAAATCACGAAATCTGGACGCGGATATGACCGAGGTGATCTCCAATCTGAATGCGTACAAGATTGCCTACGAGGCCAGCCTGAAACTGCTAGCCAACGCCAACCAAACGTCCCTGTTCAATTTCCTCTGACCGTTCAAGGCTCAAAAAAGAACAAGCCTGCGTCCCGTCGAGGGATTGAGAGCGAACCAGCTTCGCGCGTCGCGTATCGACTATGGCAATACCCTCGGGGTCACGAGTCGACCCACCCCTTCCCGGCGATCGTAATTCCCTCGGATTCGCGCACACCCAGCCTTAGCATCTCCTCCAGTACGCAGGTGATCCATTCATTACCTTTGGCTCGATCAAAGCGTTCGCAATCGGAATTCAACTCGGTTGCATTTGATTTGGACAGATAGATGGGAGTGCCGATCCGAATGCGCACATGGCTTGCCATAAAAAGTGCGCTGTACACCTCGGGACCGACCGGAGCCCCCTCGATCCAGATCGGCACCAATGGAACTCCAGCTCTCGCCGCTACCAGAGCGGCTCCAGGCCGAATGCTCAACATCGCCTGTTCGGTTCGATTGATTCGGCCCTCGGGGAACATCCCGACGAATCCCCCCTCATTTGCTAAACGAATCGCACGCTTGGTAGCTGCATTATCCATCCCTCCACGATTGGTCGGGATCGCTTGGTAGGAACGCAACAACGGGCCAAACAGAAAATGATGGAAGTATTCTCCGGCGACCATCCAGTGGACCCTGCATCCTGCCGCCAATTGGATAAAGAACGGATCGACCGAAGCGCGATGGTTGGCAACGAGCACCGCTCCATGCGGAATTCGATCCCGCAAGAAACCATTCCGCCATCGTTGCCCGTGAGGTAGGAGTTGGTCCCACTTGGAATCCCACTCGACTTCCACTCGCCACAATATCCGCACTAAGGCATAAACCGGCGCGTAGATAATCCTTTCGCCCAATGTGTATCGTCCTGGCATGAGCAAAGCTCGAGCGATTAGAAAAAAGGCGATCCCGCCGAGCGTGAGCAAGAAAATCGCTGCTGAGATCCCATGCCAAATATCAACCATCGAGAATTCCTACAATCGCTACTGTCGATAAAGGTATCCCAGATCGCAGGATTCCGAACGAAGCAATCGACTTCATTGCCAGTCTATTCAAATTTCTTCGCAGATCGAAAAACACGACGTACTCTTGGGTTGGTTTTAATACTTCCAGCTCGCAAAGATAAGGCTAAGCATGTCTTTGACCCACAGCGATTCCACTTCCTTGAATAGTGTAACATCACTTCCTTTTCCTGATCGACGGCAGCGAAGCGAAACCGGGAAAGGTGAAGAGCGTCGACAATTCGGCAATTCCTACTTCCATCTTTCATCGGCTGGGAAAGAGCTCGCGGAAGCAATTGACAATTACAAAATCCAGCATCGACGCAGGTATGTCACACCTGACGAACTGCTCTCTGTCATAACCAGCCTCGGCTACTCCAGACACTAAAATCTTTCCGCAGCCTCCCTTTTCGCGAATCGAATCGCTTTTGCGAAGGTTCGATGGAGGCGGAATTCCGCTCAGCATCTCTGACCTGATTCCAGATGCGTCACCGAGAGGATCCGTAACGAGACGATCCGTTCGTTCCGATCATTCCGTGCGAGAAACGACCACGACCGGAGAGACGAAAATCCGGGACGGCGCTGGGATCGAATGGCCAACGAACGCGATGCCTGCGTCAATATCTACAAGCAATCGAAATACCTCGTCAGGATTCGCTTCCTTTAAGCGATTAGTTCTTGGATAGGCTCGACATGTTCGACTCCAACCAGCTTTTGGTCCAGTCCGCTGTAGAAATACGATAACTTGTTCGGATCGAGCCCCATCTGGGCCAAGATCGTGGCGTGTAAATTTTTGACATGAAGAGGACGTTCCACTGCAGCCGATCCCAATTCATCGGTCGAACCGATGGATTGACCACCCTTGATGCCCCCTCCTGCCATCCACATTGTGAAGCCGTACGAGTTATGATCCCGACCGGTACTCGCTTGATACTCTGCGACGGGCTGACGTCCAAATTCACCTCCCCACACGATCAATGTGCTATCCAAGAGGCCTCGTCGTTTGAGATCCTGTATTAGACCGGCGATCGGTTTGTCGGTTCGGCCCGCATGGAGATTATGGTTATTGGCGAGATCGCCATGCGCGTCCCAGTTGGCGTCATTGTGAGAACCGCCCGAATACAACTGGATGAAACGAACACCGCGCTCGACCATTCTTCGAGCCAGCAGACAACGTCGTCCAAAGTCATCCGTCTGCTTGTCGCCGACCCCGTACAGCGCCAAAGTTTCCGGCGATTCCTGTGACAAGTCGACCACGTCGGGAGCGGATTGCTGCATCTTGAACGCGAGTTCATAACTCTTGATCCTCGCAGCCAACTCTCCGTTGCCGACTCGCTCCTGCATGTGCTGGCGATTGTTCTCCGCGATGGCGTCTAGCAATTCCCTTTGTAATTCTCGAGTGGTACCCTCGGGTGGTTGCAAATCGAGCAGGGGCGCACCCTTCGCTCTCATGATCGTGCCGGCGAGATTGGCTGGCATGTAGCCGCTCGACCAATTCTTGGCGCCGCTGATGGGGCCCCCTGAGGGATCGAGCATCACGACATAACCGGGCAGGTCCTCATTGATCGTTCCGAGACCGTAATTCACCCAACTACCGAGCGATGGCGATCCGCTCAAAATCTTGCCGGAGTTCATCATCAGCATCGCCGAGCCATGGATGGGAGAGTCGGCTGTCATGGAATGAAGAAACGCGATGTCGTCAACACACTGGCCCAAATTGGGAAACAGATCGCTTACCCATTTGCCGCATTGACCGTACTGTTTGAATTTCCAGCGAGGTTCGACAATTCGCCCCTCGTTGCGATGTCCTCCGCGCCCAAAGGTTTTGACGGCCACCGTTTTGTTGTCCATTCCGACCATGTTCGGCTTGTAATCGAACGTGTCGATTTGGCTCGGTCCTCCGTACATGAACAAAAAAATGACCGACTTTGCTTTGGGTTGTTTCGCAAAAAAAGCGTTTGCGGGAGGCTTTTGATCCGCGTTGGCGTTCGGGAAAAAACGGTCTGAAGTTAGCAAGGAGGTCAAGGCGACGCCGCCAAAACCACATCCAGCTTGCCAAAGAAACTCTCGGCGAGTCCTACCGCAAAAATTGGCTCTCTTCATTGCTTTTCCGTAATTTCAATCGACGTAGATGAATTCGTTACTGTTCAGGATCACCAAACAATACTCTTTGAAGGCTTGGTCTTCAGTCAATCCAAATTGATCCCGTAGCTTACTCATGCGTTGGATGCCCCGCGTTATTTCATCAGGTAGAGACGGACGAGAATAGGCGAGAGTGATCGCCAGTCGCAATCGTTGCTCGAGCGTTTCTCCCCCTAGGCTCCGAGTGAAGCCTGCTAAATGGGTGGCTTGCTTCTGCAGAAAGGATCCGTTGAGCATATGGAGCGCCTGCGCGGCCTGGGTCGTCAAGAAGCGGGCTTCGCACGTCACATCCGTTTCCGGGAAGTCAAACACAGACAACTCTGGGAGGACCAACGATCGCTTGATATGAATGTAGATACTGCGGCGAGACTGATCGCGCTCGGAGGATTTACCCCAGCCCTTTCCAGGAACGCTTTGTCCCGCCTTCACATCGTCTGAAACCTCGGGGAAGATACTGGGGCCATGCATCACATGAGCCATTCGACCAGAAACCGACAGGACCGAATCGCGTATTTCCTCGGCGCTGAGGCGACGTGCATTGAATCTTGCGAAGTAGTCGTTTTGCGGATCGATCTCGAAACTCTCCGGCGTTCCTTCGGAACTTTGACGATACGTAGCGCTCATCAAAATCGAACGATGCAAAGGTTTGAGCTGCCAATCATGTCCCAACAGCTCTTGGACTAAGAAATCCAAAAGCTCAGGATGCGTAGGAGCGTCACCCATCTGGCCAAAATTATTTGCCGATCGAACGATACCCCTTCCGAAATGATGTTGCCATATCCGATTGACGATGACTCGCCCGGAGAGTCGATTGTTCGCGGATGTGAGCCATTGGGCTAAAAGGGTCCTTCGCTTTGCGGACCGGTCAGCAGGCCCCACCTCCGGTAACGAAGGTGCTGATTCCTGAAAGATCTTCGGAAAACCTGGCTGCACTTCCTCCCCTGGGGCTTGCGGCGATCCTCGCATCAAGACCGCCGTTGGTGGCGGCTTGGGATCGCATTTAGCCAGACCGAGTCGGAATTGCGACGGCAACGATTCCAGTTCCTTGGTCAGTTGATCCAGTTCGGTCTTGAGTTGCTCGTACTCCGTCCAACGCTCTTCCGTCAGGTGGGTCTTCAATTTCTTTTCGAGGACTTTGTTCCGATCGGGACTCTTTGCGGCGGTCTTGTCCTCGTCGGACATGGATGCGATCCCTTCATTTTCGATGTCGCGTCGCAACTTTCGAATTTCCTGTACTCTTGCTTTGCAGATCTCGCTTCGTTCGCGAACAGCGGGAGGAGAAACGTCGATCTGAGAGTTGGATTTCTCATCTCCTCGAGTGGCATACGTCGTCACATCCCGCAGAAAAGCTACCAACTGGTAATAGTCTTTTTGCGGAATCGGATCGATCTTATGGTCGTGACAACGAGCACAATTCATCGTCAATCCCAAGATTCCCTGACCGATCGTCGTTACGAAATCATCGTACTCATCAAACTTTGCCTGCAACGGATCGGCGGGCTCGTCGTCCCATATCCCCAAACGGAAAAAACCCGTCGCTGTCAACGTCTCGATCGTCGGGTCAGGCACTTCATCGCCGGCCAATTGTTCTAGAATGAATCGGTCGTAGGGTTTGTCTGCATTGAAAGAGTCGATGACATAATCTCGAAAGTGCCAGGCGTTAGGTTTCGGACCATCTCTCTCATAACTATTCGTTTCAGCGTACCGAACGACGTCGAGCCAGTCCCTCGCCATTCGTTCACCGTATCGAGGGTCTGCCAGGAGTTTGTCAACGATCGCTTCATATGCCTCCATCGTTGGCGAAGCAGCAAAGGACTCCAACGTTTCCCCATCTGGAGGCACCCCCAAACAGTCAAAGTACAGACGCCGAATCAGACTTCGAGGCGAGGCGTTTCCGCTGCTCTTCAACCCCTTCCTCGCCCACCCCGCCGCAATGAATGCGTCGATTGCATTCGACTCAAACGCGATCTCTTGAGGACTCGGAATCTCCGGAGAGCTGAGGGGCTGGAAGGCCCAATGAGCCCGGTACTCCGCCCCCTCCGCAATCCATGTCTTCAGCAGTTCTACTTGGTTCTCAGAGAGTCCATCTCCCTCGGGCGGCATGCGTTCTTCCGGATCATGGCTCGCGATTCGTCGCAGTATCTCGCTCGACTCGGGGTGCTTGGGAACGATAGCACGCTTTCCACTATCGAGGGCCTTGGTAGCCAATTCGAAATCGTGAAGTCCCAAACCCGACTCACGAGTTTCGACTCCATGGCAGGAAAAACAGTGCTTGGCCAGTATGGGGCGGATCTGCCGAGAAAAATCGATCTCCTTAGCCTCTGAGCCGAACGCAATCGCAGTGCACGGCAGATGGACGCAAGCGATAAAGCACAGAATTTGCACTGCGAGGACCAACCATTTACTCCTGAGCCCACTCGTGCAATCGTTCATGACACAGCAACTCAAAGTCTGCATTCCAGGAAATCGTTCCATATTAGCGGGAAAGGATTCGTCGGCAGGATGCGATAGTCTCCGAGTGAGCAACCATCGCAGACGACTCCCGTGTTTAAGCTCTCTTGCAGATACTTCCAAAACACGAGCCCCCTAAACGCCAATCAAAAATCGCATCGCACGCATTCCGCTCGGCATGTTCGGGGACGCCTACAACATTACTCGATTACTACAGATACCGTTCCCTTTTCGCTGGATCCCCTATTCGGAGCCATTCGAGAAGGAATTCGGGGCAGCAGCGTCGTCGAGGCAAACGTTGACGGGTGTCACCGTGGAGCTCTCGAAACCAGGCCGTCTCTCGTAAAAACTTATTCTAGTCATAAACGGCCCCGCAGGGTAAGGGAATGCCTGATCCGGAATCACAAAATAATACACAGAAACAACTTACGTCTCCAAGCCAGCACCTGGATGCAACGGGACAAGGGAAGCAATTAACGATTTCTTAACAATCGACTCCTTATAGTGATCGACGTTTTCTGAAACAATCCTGACGTTTAGCAATGGGCACTTTATGCACTCCACTCGGGAGCCCGACAGGGATGAGAAGACTGTTTTGCTTCGTTATTGCTTTCGCACTTGTCTCGGTCACCGAAATTGCTTTATCGCAGTCGGTTGACCCAAAGCTTGCTGCCTACAAATTCAGCCCTGGCCCCTCAGGACAATTGAAGTCGGTCGGGTCGGACACGATGAACAATTTGATGCTGCAATGGACGGAGAAGTTTAAGACCTACTACAAGGGGGTTCGCACCGAGGTCGAGGGGCAAGGCTCGTCGAAGGCGATGCCAGCCCTCATTGAAGGTGCGGCGAGTTTCGGTCCCATGAGCCGAGATGCCAAGTCGAATGAAGTCGCCGAATTTGAGAAAAAATTCGGTTATCCTCCGGTCCTCCTCCCAACGGCCGTCGATTTACTCGCGATTTACGTGCACCGCGACTGCCCCTTGGAGTCGCTGACCCTCGAGCAAGCGGATTCGATTTTTTCGAGTACGCGCAAACTGGGTGGGCAACCGATCGTTACCTGGGGGCAATTAGGACTGACTGGGGAATATGAGAAACAGCCGATCGCTCTTTTTGGCAGAAATGCGGCATCCGGAACCTATGGATTCTTCAAGGAGCAAGTTCTCGGGAATGGGGATTTTCTCGATACCGTCAATGAGCAGCCGGGCAGCACGGCGGTGATTTCCTCCGTTGGTGAAAATAAGTTTGCGATGGGATATAGCGGGATCGGTTACCGAACCGCCGCCGTCAAGCCTATCAAACTAGCTGAGAAGAAGGGTAGCGTCGCATCGGAACCGTCCGCGGAGAATGCTTACAACGGGAATTACCCGTTGGCTCGCTATCTCTATTTAGCCATGAACTACAAGCCTAAGAGTAAACTCGAACCGTTGCGCAGAGAGTTCCTCAAGTTTATTTACAGCAAAGAGGGGCAGGAATTAGCGATTAAAGATGGCTATTTCCCTGTCGACTCCAAGATCGCGGATAAGGCGTTAAAATCTGTGGGGATCCAGTGAACGATGGACTGTTCGCGATTGACGCGACGGAATGAGTGCAGCGGAACCAATCTCGCATCGAAGCGAAACACGTGAATCCAGCCGACCATCTATCGTTTCAACCGTCTCGGGATCGTACTTCCTCCCGTTGGGTGCGAGCATCGGATCGCATTGCAAAACATGTAATCACGATCGGTGGTATCGGGACCATTTTTGTCGTCATGCTCGTTGTGATGGTTCTCGTCGGAAATGTACTGCCTCTCTTTCAAAGAAACACTCTTTCGCCAATGGTCTCGATCGAAGCGAGCCATGCTACGCACGCCATCGGTGCCGGAGCAGACGAATACGGAGAAATCTGCTGGGTTGCTTTTGAGGATGCGAGTCTTTGCTTCTATGCGATTCAAAACGGTGAACCGATTGCACGCTTTGAACCTCAGAGGGACGACCCCAAAAATGCCAAGGTGACATGCCTGTCGATCGCAGACGATGACTCGAGCCTTCTCTTTGGGTTTGACGATGGATCTGTTCGACCGGTTACTTTTCGATTCGATCTGAATTTCTTAAAACCGGCCGATATCGATGAGACAACGATGGCGAGCGGTTTTGCAGTCGATGGTGCCAGAATACTCCGTAAAACAGGCTCAGGATTGATTCGCTCGATTTCTGTGGAGGAGCTCACCTTCCATCCGAAATATGAGATTTTTAGTCAACCGGTGACTGCTCTGGATTGGAGAACTCAACAGAACAAGTCCGGATTAAACGAATCCTCGGTCTGGAACTGGTCGGCTACGGATGGTCGATCGATTTGCCTCGCAAAGGTCGAAAACAAGGTCAGCCTTTCTGGTGCTACGACGAGCAATTCGGCCCGATGGCTGAATGAAGGGACCGCGTCTACTCCCGAGATCCTATCTTTGATGGTCGATTCTCGAGGGGAACAGCTCGGTGCGCTGGACCGCAACGGAAACATCTCCTTCTGGATGTCCGGCTCTGATGGCAAACTGGTCCGGACCGGTACTCCAACCCATCTATCGTTAGCGGGGAGTGAGAGCAAAGTCACCTGTGCATCTCCCTTATTAGGTCGCACCTCCTTCCTGCTGGGATCGGAGTCAGGTCACATCGAGGCTGTTGCGATGACGGCATTCGAGCAATCTCAGGAGTTGCAGTCGATCCATCGCTTTGCGTTCAGAGACAGTGCCATCAAGAACATGATCGGGTCGCCGACAACACGTATGGTTGCAGTCAGTGATGATCGTGGCGAAGCAGGTATGTTCTATATGCCAACGAATAAAAACCTCCTCAACTGGAAGCTCCCCGAGACCGCTTGCGAGAGTCTCTTTTTCTCAGCGAGCTCTCAACTCCTCGGTTCCGTGGCAAACAATACCGTGACCCTCTGGAGAATTCATATCCCTCATCCCGAAGCGAGTCTATCGGGTTTCTTCTCAAGGATCTGGTACGAAGGTTACCCCTCTCCGCAGCACATATGGCAAAGCAGTACCGGCAATGTCGAAGGGGAGTACAAATTTGGATTCATGCCTTTGATTTTTGGAACACTGAAAGCGACCTTTTATTCGATGCTGATCGGTGCTCCGATCGCTTTGTTGGCAGCGATTTTCAGCAGCGAGTTTATGAGCAGTCGTTGGCGGACTCGTATCAAGCCCGCGATTGAATTGATGGCGAGTGTACCGAGCGTCGTGCTCGGTTTTATCGGAGCATTGGTTCTCGCCCCGCTGCTCAGGGATCATTTGGTCGCGGCTTTACTGTGCCCCCCTGCGATCCTTTTCTTGTTCCTGCTCGGGGCTCACGGCTGGCTGCTCCTTCCCAACACGCTTTCGATACGATGGGCTCGGTTCCGCTTGCTTATCCTGCTGGGCTTGATTCCGATGGGCATGGCGATCGCAATCATGCTGTCCGGGTTGGTCGAAAGCTATCTATTCGACGGAAACGTGATGCAGTGGCTTGCAGGCCAGTCTGGCACGGGATGGGCTGGCTGGTTCTGTTTGGGGATCCTCCCAATCTCGCTGCTAGTGGCCTGGTTTCTGAGTGGTCCCGCGAGTCCCTATTTGCAGTCGCGAGCCTCATCCATGACAGCCCCGCAATTCGCGATTTGCAATTTAGGGATTTTCTTGATAGCGAGCATCGCGGTGTTTTTGATCTCCGCGTTGGTTGGCGCTACTATGCAATCGGTTGGAATCGATCCCAGAGGCAGCTTGTTGGGGCCGTATCAGGAAAGAAATGCCCTGCTCGTAGGCTGCATCCTAGGGTTTGCAATCATCCCACTGATCTACACCATTTCCGAGGATGCTCTGCAGTCGGTACCACAGCATCTGCGGAGTGCTTCGCTCGGTTGCGGCGCGACGACGTGGCAGACGACGATCCGTGTTGTGGTCCCCACCGCAATGAGCGGTTTGTTCAGCGCAATGATGATTGGCTTCGGGCGTGCAGTCGGCGAGACGATGGTCGTTCTTATGGCAGCAGGCAATACACCGCTCATGGATGTCAATCCGATGAATGGCTATCGAACTCTATCAGCGACCCTGGCTACCGAACTGCCAGAAGCCGCTCGCGGTTCGACTCATTACCACAGCCTTTTTTTGGCAGCACTCTTGTTGTTCTGCTTCACGCTAGTTGCCAATACGATCGCTGAATTGGTCCGCATTCGATTTCGCAAGCGAGCCTATCAATTATGAAGACTCGAAGCGACTCCAATGGCAAAAGTTTGATCGCCCAGGGCGAACCGATGGTTTGGCTGGCCGGTGGTATGTTTGCAATCGCTTGCGCCATGATTGTATCCCTGTTGGGATTAATCCTCTGCCAAGGGCTCTCGACGCTCTGGCCTAAACCGTATGTTGTCTTTCCGCTCGAGGACGGAAATTTCGTCGGTGGGGAGTGGATCGCGAATCAACGCTACTCGATTTCCAAAGATTCTATAGACGAGCTCCCGGAACAAGCCCGCGAGAAGGCCAGCCGACTGCTAGGTGATCGCTCGCTCCTCGTATCCGATCAGGTCTATTTGCGGACTGGAAATTTTGACGTAGGAAACAGGCACTTCACCTATGTCCCTACCATTTTGCTGAGCTCCGAAAAACCAGTGATCCCGAAGGACATTTGGCTCGTGGAGCGATTGGAGTGGGGTGTGCTCTTCGGATTGCCGATACGCATAGAACGTAATGTTGCACCCGAGATGGATCCGGGGTTTGCCAAAAAACAACTTCTCTTGCAGCAAATCGATCGCTTCCGACCGGAAGACGTCGCTGACCAACAAAACTTTGATGCCATCACAACCAAACTGCGAGATATGGCGGAGCGGTCTTCGGGGACAGGAAGCGACACCCTCAAAAAGGATATCGAACAATCCTTTGTTGCTACTGAGCCGAACGAGATCCAACGGCAGCTAATCGATTCCGAGAGCCGTATGCGTGGTGTGCAGTCTGAGATCGAACATCTCAAAGATCGACTCGGCGAACTGGATGGTCGGCTCGCGCGAGCCCGCATCCATGTTCGCAAGGCTGAACTCAGAGACAAAACGGATTTGCTTTCCAGCCTCGATGACGGGATCGAGCTGGCCACATCGCTCGGAGGAATCGAGCAGCAGTGGCGTGATTTCAACGACTCGCTCGCTTTTTGGACGGCTCAGGCCGGCGACGAATCAACCGTTCAACCATGGCTGAAGCGTATCGCCGAGCAAGCGAAGGTAGAAGCGAAACAGGAATTAGAACCGATCGCTGAAGCACTTCAGGAATGGAAAAACACATCCATAGCACCTCTACCGCCGCAGTCGAAAAACGCTGTGGAGGAAGCGATTCGCCTGGCGCAGGAGGCATCCGCATCGCAGGCATCGATCAATGCAGAGATCAGCCGACTCGAATCGATAAGATCGTCCGAGCAACTTACTTTTGCTATTCCCATCTCGGATGGTTCCCAACTCGAGGGCGTGTCCGAAGGAGTTGGGTTCGTCAGGCAATCCCAATCGGACGGCTCGATTCGGTACGGTTGGAGGCCGAGCGACGGGAGTAAGGTTCAGGGACTGACAGAAAAAACCATTCTCGTGGCAGACATCGTCCGCTGGTTTCAGCCAAATCAGCTGTCGCTCGTCGGTAAAGCTCGCGTGTATCTGTCACGATGGATTGAGTTCTTGTTCGGATCTCCGCGAGAAGCCGGCGTCGAAGGCGGATTCTTTCCCGCCATTTGGGGAACCGTCGTGATGACACTCTTGATGTCGTTGGCTGTGATGCCTTTCGGGGTGATGGCTGCTTTGTACATGAGGGAATATGCCAAGCCCGGCTGGATCCTGAGCTTGATTCGAATCAGTATCAATAACTTAGCCGGGGTGCCGAGTATCGTATACGGAGTCTTTGGACTCGCGTTTTTTTGTTACACGATAGGAGGTTATGTCGACGGAGGACCAGTCAAGGCTGGGTTTACCCCTTGGCCAGCTACCACCTGGTTCCTGGCGTGTGCGCTGACCGTCCTGGTCGGGACCGTAGCCTTTGTTCTGGCATTCCTCTGCTCTGGCTCACCGACCCAACAGTCCCCTTTCGCCAAACGTTTGTCGAGCATTTCAGGGCTCTGTTGGTTGTTTTGCCTCTTGGGGTTTTTTGCCTTACTGATCAAGACTCCTTTTTTCGAGGGGTTCTATCAAGCGAGTCTTCCCAATCCGACCTTCGGTAAGGGCTGTTTGCTGTGGGCCTCCATGACGCTCGCCTTGTTGACATTACCGGTCGTGATCGTGGCGACCGAGGAGGCCTTGGCTGCTGTCCCCAATTCGCTGCGAGAAGGCTCCTATGCGTGCGGAGCAGGAAAGTGGCAAACACTCCAACGAATTGTGCTGCCCTATGCGCGACCGGGGATTATCACAGGGTTTATTCTAGCGATGGCGCGAGGCGCTGGGGAAGTTGCACCGATGATGCTGGTTGGAGCAATACCACTCGCCATGGAACTGCCGTTGGATCGTGAGTTCCCATTTTTTCATGGGTCTCGCTCCTTCATGCATTTGGGCTTTCAGATATTCTCGTTGGGATTTCAAAGTCAGAACAGTGAGGCAGCCAAGCCCATGGTATTCACGGCAACGCTATTGTTGCTTACCATCGTAACGCTTCTCAATGTCGCAGCCATTTGGTTACGGGCGAGGCTACGCAAGAGATTCCAAAGCAGTCAGTTTTAGAAAAGGGGTATCGGTTGGATCGGCTCAAAGCGATTGCAGATGGGAAAACCGTAGAGTCGGTGGTGCATGAAGATGTATTGGCGGCAGAGCCGGTCTTGCGCATCGATAGATTCAGCCTCTTCTACGGCAGGAAGCAAGCTTTACACAGCATCACCATGCCCATAGCAAAAGGGCAGGTCACCGCGCTTATCGGACCGAGTGGTTGTGGGAAGTCGACTCTTCTGCGCAGCGTCAATCGGATGAACGACTTGATCGATTCCGTCCGTATCGAGGGAGACATGCGGTTGGGAAATGATTCGATCTTTGCACCCGGCGTGGATGTGATCCAGCTCCGAAAACGAATGGGCATGGTCTTTCAGAAACCGAATCCCTTCCCGATGAGCATTTTTGAGAATGTCGTCTATCCCCTAAGGATTGACGGTGAGAGGAACAAAAACAAATTGATGGAGGTATGTGAGAATTCACTTCGCGGTGCTGCCCTGTGGGAGGAGGTCAAGGATCGACTGCACGAGAGCGGTCTGGGACTCTCCGGTGGCCAGCAGCAGCGACTCTGTATCGCGAGGGCCATCGCCAGCGATCCCGAAGTACTACTCCTAGATGAACCCTGTTCGGCTCTCGATCCTATCGCGACAGGAAAGATCGAAGATTTGATCGACGGGCTGAAAGGCAATTACTCCATCCTGATCGTAACACATAACATGCAGCAGGCCTCACGCGTGAGTAGCCATACCGCTTTCATGTATTTGGGGCGATTGGTTGAGCTAGGAAAAACATCCACGATCTTCACCAAACCTCTGCTGCGTGAAACGGAGGATTACATCACCGGCCGATTTGGATAGCCTGCAAGTCTGCAATATCCAATTTCCAAACCATCGAGTCTGCGAGCTTCTCGCAAGGGAGGGTCTTGCCATTTCTGCTCCCCGAATGACACGTATTTTGGCTTGGTATCGTTACCTCGGAATTCGAATCCGAGAATGCGAGAATCCCCGTAATTCTTGACGCTACGACCGAGATTCGATCCTGGACTGCAGGCCCACAATGCATGCTGATCGAGCATCTCATGTTCGGGTATCAACCGATCCTTAGCGGTTGAGTTGGGGAACTTGGGTTGGACTCGACCTATTCAAATCCTACCGAGAGTCACCCAGGATTTGTCGCAATTTCCAAAGGAAAGCTGGAACTGCACTCAGCACCATTCGTCTATTCGTCGAGAACCCTGAAATTACAAGAAAGGATTAACTATGTGCTGTTTTGCTCAGCGCGTCACGAATGTCGCCAACACTCGTATCTTTGGCAGGCTGACCGATCAGGGCTCACAGTATCTGGTCTATCAGATGGATTATCAGTCAGCCGTACCCAATGCGATGATTCTCCCCATTCCCGTACAACTCCCTGCGACCGAGGACCAAGTCCAGTTTCTCAATTTGGAGGACTACGCAACTTTTTTCGACGATTTGGAATTGGGCTTTCCTTTCCTTCGTGAGAGTTGGGCCAAGACGACCATGGCTCCCAGCCGATCCATCGATTCCGCTCCCCTCAAAGTGCACTCGGTTGGATCCTTTGTCGCTTCGTTTGTGCCAACCGTCGACGACTTTGATCGATTGGATTCTCAATTCGTTATTCCGCGATCCTCTTGGGAAAAGATACCCAGATACAACGATTATGGATTTGCGGTTTTTCAATTGAAATCCCTACTGGGTCGTATCCATCCGATCGCGATGGAGTTTCCGACTCGCATGACAGATCGCGTTTTCTTTCCGACCGTTCATATTCATGACGGGGAGGTGCATTCCCACGAGCAATTCGATCATAAGCTCTATCTACAGAATGACTTGTGGGATTCGCGAGTCTCCAAATACCGAGGACCAGACAAACGGGATCCGTCGACGGGATTCGTACGATCCCAGAAGGATGCCAAATACTTTGTGCAATGCAATCGCGCTTTGAATATTCTCTCGCCAGATGCGCTCGTTCATCGGAGAACGCTGCGCGGTTACTTCGGGAATCAGGACTGGATCGTCCCGCAGGGGGTCGCAGCACTACCACTCATTCAGAGCAACTGGCTGGGTTATGCCGCGGGCACATCGGTCGCTGCGGGAATGCTGGCTTGGCTATTCTGGAGACGCAATCGAGTCCGCGCAGAGAGGCAGACTCCGAGTCCGGAGCCAGAAATATTCCGCTGAGACACTGCCGTTTATCCAGTAACTGGGCGAATGAAAAGGCTACGAACGACCGACGCTCCTGATCCCAAAAACGCAGGCGATGTTGACAGTCCATATGCTTAAGAAACAACGGCTCATTCACAACTGGATGCACTGATAAACGATGCAGCTACCACCGCGAAACCAATCGAGCTGCCCCCAACCTCCGAAAGACGCAATTTCGATGCGGTAGTCCAGGGGCGGACCATTTCAGCCCGCCAACCTAAACCCAAATCCCACATCAAAAAAATGCGATTCCCGGCGACTCGCACGCGATTGCTGTTGCGAACGATTTAGGTCCTCTGACGTGAAATAACGTATTGGGTCAACTCCCGAATCGTATCGACATCCAAGATGTCGTCGTCGATTTGAATACCGAACCGCTTTTCCAACTCGAAAGTCAGCTCGGCCATAGCGACTGAATCCACGCCTAGAACAGCCAGGGAATCGGAGGGACGCGGAGTCCCCCCGACTATCTTTGAGAGATACGCAATGATCTGGGATTCAGCAACTTCCAGACTTGCAAGCTGCGATGAATTTTCCATGTCTTCCTTCCTGGACGGGACGCAAAGTGGTTAGTGGATCAATCCAATCCGTTACTCGGGTCGACCTTCGCAGACGCTGTCTTGGTGACGGTGCTACTCCCTTGTTGGCTCGGTCCCGCTTTCTCGAGGGCCTCCAAAACATCTTTTTCCCTCACAAGGTCGGGAAGCACAATGGGTGATTCCGTGTCTCCGGGCCGATAAATCGCCAAAACCGGAATCGAGATACTACCCAGCTCATTCAACTTCTCTTTGATGTGAGGTGGATAATCGGTCAGGTCTGCGACCATCGCGACAACGTTATTCTTCTCCACCAGCTCCTTCACCTTCTTCGTATGAATCGCCTGATTGAGATTCAACTTGCAATTTTGACACCATTCGGCTGTGAAATCGATCAGCACCGTCTTTCCAGACTTGACATAATCATCGAGGGACTCTTCTCGGTAGGATACCCAAGCAAGTCGATAGGGCGATGGTTGCATCACGTAGAAAGAACCCAGCGTCCCGATGACGGCAATCAATGCAGCTAGTCCCCACGATCTTAATTTCGCTGAAAAGTCGCTCCATGCTGGAACACGACCGACCATCCAACAACCGAACCACACAAACATCAGCGATCCGAGCATCGCGATTTTTTGATCCCCCGCGAAACCGTCTACGAACATGACCACCGCCAGTAGCATGGGAAATGCGAGAAACTCTTTAAAGGTTTCCATCCACGGACCCGGTTTTGGAATGAACGACAGCAACCTGGGTTCGAGACTCAAAAGTAGGTAGGGAAGTGCCATTCCCAAGCCAACTCCGAAAAAGATGAGCAAGACCACCCAGGATGGCTGACTCAAAGCGACGACAAAGACTCCACCCAAAAAGGGAGCGCTGCAGGGCGTGGCGAGTACCGTGGTAATCAGCCCCTTGAAAAAGGCCCCGGTGTATCCCTCTTGGCCCGCTAATTGAGCCCCTTTTCCACCTGTCGCAAATCCGGGAATTGGGATCTCCCAGATACCCAGGAAACTCAACGCCAGTGAGAACATGAAGGCCGTTGTCACGATTCGGAAGGGCAATGAGCCAAATTGCTCTCCCCAACCGTAGGCCGTTCCCGTGATCTGACGAACCGTCACACTCATCAAACCCAAAAATACGATCAAGGAGATAATTCCAGCTGCATATGTTAGAGTCAACAACGATGCCGATCGCTTATCCCCCCGAGCTTCGCTGACGAATCCAAGCACCTTGAGACCGATGACGGGCAGAACGCAAGGCATGACATTCAATATGAGCCCCCCCAACATCGCCAAACAGAATTTCGAAAGCAGTTCGCGAGCGGAAAGAGTCAGCGCGATTCGATTGTCATCAAACCACTTGTTCCTCTTAGGAAGTTCAGCAATCGAATTGAATGCCACTGGCTTCAACGTCGCAAGGACCGGAGAACTATCCGTCGCTCCATCGGTTATTTCTATATCCGCTCGAAATTCGATCCCGCGAGGTTGGTCACACGATTCCTCCGTGCATGCTTGATAGCCGATCAGTCCTACGATCTGAGTCGCAGTGGGAATGGATTGAGTGGGCACTCGCAGAGGGATACGCCACTCGACCGCACCTTCGTAATAGTCAATCTCTTGATCCCCGCCGATGACCTTGTGCTTTGGTGTTTGACTAACGATCGGGCGTCCAGCCTTCATACCTCCTTTTTGCTTCAGAAACAAAAGGGTTCGATTCAGAGTCTTTTCGTCGTTCGAGTCGTACTTGTAAAAATAGTAGGGTTTATCAGGTACACCACGGATGATCAAATCGACAGCATCTCCGGATTTCACCTTGCTCTTCGAAAGAGTAACAGTCCATTGCGAGGGAGAATCCTTGTCTCTAAAAGGCCCTTTGGCGACCTCGTCCTTGGCCGAACCATAGTACCCGCCGAATGTGGCTTTCACTTTTTTGTTGGGGATCCGAGTGCAACTACCGTTGGTGATGCAAACCTGGCCATCGATGAGCCACTCCTGGTCCTGAGGCTCTCCAGTCACTGCAGCGGCGAGCTCAAAGGTCGCCGTCCAGGTTACGGATTCGTCATGCAGTTCGACAATTTTTCCCTCGAAACCAGCTTCTTCCGTGGTCTCGTGGGGACTGACGTCGGGTTCGAAAGACCCGAGAACCTTGATATCGGGTTGACCGGGCTTTATTTTCGTCCTGAGAGGGCCCCCTTCTGGCTGCGTGACCGAGTAGATATGGTAGCCAGCATCAGGAGTCGCTGTGACCCGAATCGTACCACGGCTGGAACCCTTCTCCAGTTCGTACACAGCTGAGAAATCACAGGGAATACCCAGATCGGCCCCCAGGCTCAATCCCCCGATCTTCGGTTTTTTGCTCGCGGATTGGGCCATGCATACGCTCTGCAACGAGCATAGGAACCATGCAGTCCAGGCAGCGATGATCAAAAGGCGGATGGTTCTCATTCGTTCTCCTACTAGTAGGCGGCCCTTCGATTCTACCTGGGCCGGCTGGTCATGGTCAACGTCGGCCCAGCCCCCCCGACAATCGACACTACCGGAATTCTCAACGAAAGTCCCCCAGTTTTCTTACTCCCGCCATCTTATCGATAGCGATCGGAAGCGGATTGTCCGATACACGTTGCAGTAGGGCTCGGTTGCCGCTCCAAGGAACTCCGACGCCTCCGACTTGCCAATGACCGTCTCCTCCCTTTGAAGTGCCACTGTGAAACGCAGGTACCCGTCGCATCTTAGATTGCATACTGAAGACTCGTCGAAGGACACCCTTTCCGTCAATCGAGCCCGTACCTATACAGGTTTGGAGCAGGATGAGATTCGGGAAGTGCTACGTACCTATTCGGATGCAACCGGTTGGGCCATAAGCTCACGAAATCCCATCTCCGAGCCTGGCAATGTGTTGCCATCTCCCCACGTGATGACCGGGTTGAGAGGCCAACGCTGGCGACTGGTGGAGTCTGTGGTGCAGGATGGTATTTTAGACTCCACAGACTTGATGGAACTACCCTCCGTGTCGATGGAACGGGCACAACAACTGCTCACCGCCCTCGAGAGGCTCGTGGACAGGCTTGAGAGTGCTGAGGAGACGGTTCGCCGTCAAGAAGCTGAGTTGGCGACAGCGGTAGGTCTCTCTTCCAATCGAGATCGAAACCGTGAGACTGCAGACCGGCTTGAGTCGATTCTCGATAGTGCCGCTCGGTCGATAGGAGCTTGTGCGGCTGCGATTTTTTTACTCGACGAAGAGACCACCTCTTTAAAAATGCGATCCTGTGTCGGTCTTCCGAAAAGCAGGTTGACACTTCCTGCTCGTCCCCTCAAGGGATCGTTGGCGGACCTCGAAGCGTTATTGGGGAATGCCGTTCTCTTAAGCAATATCGAGCTCATGCCGGAATGGCCTAGCCCCGAAGACTTTGGATCGGCCATCGTCGCTCCTATCGGTACTCAAAGCATGCCTCACGGGACCGTTTGGTTTTGGTCGGAAGGGAGTCGTTCCTACAGCGCCACGCAGGTCGAGGTTGTCAACCTCGCAGCCGGTCGAATCATGAGCGAAATCGAGCAAACACTCCTCGGCGAAGAACTCCAAAGCTCGCGGGAAATGCGCAAGCAGATGGATACGGCCAGCCTGACCCAGGCTAGTATGCTTCCCGACTCGCAGAAACTCCATAAAGATTACGATATCGATGGCTGGACCTACCAGTGCGGAAGTCTCGGGGGAGGATTCCATCAGTGGGATATCACTCCCAATAAGATGATGAGTTTGCTCGTTGGTAACTCTACGCAACTCGGGCCTGAAGGGGCTCTAGTCGCTACCAGCATCCAATCAATCACTCGAGTGCAATGGAACCAACAATCGAATCTGACTCATGCGATGCGAGTCATCAACGATTTACACTGGAGCATGCAAGATGCCGATTGGACTGCCTCGCTCGGGTTGGTCCAGATCAATCCGGATACCGGTTACGGTTCCATCTGTACTGCAGGGAAAATCCAAGCATTCATCGTTTCGCCGCGCGGCTTCCGCCCAATCGGATCCCAAGTCTGCGAGGTTGGTGCACAACCAGATACCGAATTCATCCTATCGCGATTTGTGGTTCAACCGGGTGAAATCCTGGTCACCTACACTTCCGATCTCGTCAACGAACGTTCGTTTGCTCCACCATCCCAAAAAATGCGAGGACGTCGATCTTTGCCCTATTCCTCGCTGGATCAGAACTCATTGCTGCAAATCGTCCGAGACATGATCGATCAACGAGCGTCCGATATCTCTGGCTATCTAGCGCGCACGCTACCGACTTTCGATCGAGACGCAGTCGACGGGCGCGATCGATCGTTGATCCTCATTAAAAATACAAGGAAATAAGCTCGCCTATAGGGAACGGTTGCCTCACGCAGGTTCTGCTAACCATACCTGGTGATTGGGTTCGAGATTCTACTCGTAGTGCGACGGTAGCTCGTGATGGATAGTGAATCAGAATCTCAAAACCACCCAATCGATCGCGGGAAACATCGTCGAAATTTTTAAGAAATACGTGCCCTAGATTCCTCACCCTTTTCGTAGCACAGCCTCCCCCAAAAAAAGAGTTGCGAAAAAATAACACCGCTCTCCAGGAAGCCGTCCTGATTTTCACCACGTAGGGTCTATGCCGCTCGCGAACCCCTGACCGACTTACCTGTTGTTTCCTTATGTGTTCCTAAGGATATTCATCGGGGCTGATTCCGAAGAAGGCTGGGGGTTTAGGTAGCCTGCGTAGATTGTTTTGGAAGTTCCGATTTTGCTAAGTGGCTTCCGCAGCTGGAACCGATCGAAGGACAGGGTGTATCCGCACCATTTCCTCCGAACCATCAGGCGAGCAATTTGCACATGTCAACTTCCAACCATCTCCGCCTAAGTCGCAGAAACTGGATTCACGGAACCTTTGCGGCCTCGCTGCTTTGGAATGTGCCGAACGTTCTTGGAAAAAGTGAAAAAGCTCGCATTCCTGCTTTTCGCGTGCGAGCCGTCGTCAAGGTGAATGGGGAAGTGCGACTAAAAAGCCAGGTTGCCGACCAACGAAACAACACCGGTAAAGCGATGACGGCTAAATCCGTTCCGATGCAAGCCAACACGGATCTCGAATACGAAGAGCACTACGAATGCGGGCCAAGTCGCTCTGCATGCAAGTCCTACATGCGGATGGCAAAGGCGGAAACGGAGATTCAGGTAGATCGTCATATCACCAACACGAAGCTCAGGGACAATTGCTACGACATTGTTCGCCTGGGTACCGATCAAGGAATGCTCACCGCGTGTTTGGACAATCCGCTGTTTGCGGCCGAGAAAGATCTGCTTCAGATGCCAGTATCTTCCATGTTCATCGATGGAATCATCACAAAAGAAGAGGTAAAGATCACGGACAAATGGGATATCGACAGAGAGACAGCATGTCGAATCTTTGGGCTAGACGCCATTCTCGATGGAAAACTGACCGCGTGTCTGGTCGACGCTAACAAGGATGTCGCGCAGATCGAACTGGAGGGAACTCTTAACGGCTCCGTCAATCAGGTCGCATCCTCGATCACGATTGAGGCTAAAGCGCAACTGGATCGCAAATTAGGATTCATCAGTTGGTTTGCTGCCAATATTGAGGAGACGCGAGAAATCGGCGAGGCGGAACCCGGATTCAAGGTCCTGGCTCAATTTCAAATGAAGCGGGCCAAGATCGACGCTCTCTCGAATGGGGAGAGCCTCGATTCGATCGCTTCCCGTGTACCGACGATCGATTCCGCAGAACTACTGCAGTTCCAATCTGATTTCGGATACTTTCGCTTTTTGGCTAGCCATCGTTGGAATACCTATCGAGACGTGGGTGAGGAGGCAACCTATCGTTTTGTTGTCGATAATCAACGAGTTGCTCAGTGCAATGTCACCAACATGATCGACTTTGAGCCCGGGCGCCAACTGAGCCTAGAAGGATTCATCGGAGATGTGAAAACGTCCCTCGGTTCAAGCCTGATCGAAGTCTTAGAGTCGTCGGAGAAAGTCACCGCGAATCGACTCAAGGCGATAAAAGTTGTCTCGCGTAGTATGGCACAGGATGTACCTGTTTTCTGGATCCATTACCATTTGTCGAATGATGACGGACGTCGTGTCACCGTCGTATTCATGATGAACGAGGAGCAAGTCGAGACATTCGCATCCGAGGATTCGCAGATCATCGCGACTTTTGAATTGATCAATTGGCCGACAAAATTGGATCGGAAAGCATTGGAAAGGTCTTCGACCGAAAACGCTACCTCCGAGGTAAAAGCGACCACTTCTGCGGTCTCTCAGCCCTCGACTCGCCCCAAATTGTCCCGTTAATCGACAGGGCTGGACCCTCCGATCGATGAGGAGTTTCTGCTGGGACGGTTACGATGGAGTAGATCGAATCTCGAAACGGGTGATTCGACGATTGCCTCCTCCTCGACTGCCAGTCTTACATCCGCCGGGGACCAGCAATAAATTCATTCCGACATATTCATGGACCACGCTTTCGAGTCGCCCAAATCCTACAAACCAGGGTAACTGCAACTGGTCATTCCGACGATTTCCGAGCGCGAATCAACACCCCAGCAAGTCGCCTGATCGTACGTCGATCACTCGAGCGAACCTCCCGGACGTTCCGGAGAACACCTCAATCGATCTCAAAATGGCCGATAGAGTCTCAGCCCCTTCGAATGCGAGGACGAGATAGCTCCTCAAACCATTCGCTTCCATCTCGCGAAGGCATCGATCCCAGCAAAGACAATTCTCAGAGAAAGAAGAATTCGATCTGCTACCACGCCTGCCGAACCATCCATTTCAATCGTCAGCAGCATCGCCGTCTTTAATTACAAACGACGCCTTGAGCCGCGCAACCTCCGATGCCAGCCCTGCGGCAGTAACACTCCTCAAAACTTCCTCGAAGTCTTTGTAGGCGGCTGGTGCTTCGTCCTTGGGATAATTGCGGCAATTCGTGAGGATGTCTCTTTCTTCAAAGGACCGATTGATTGCGCTTTGATCGAGCTCGCGAATGGCTCGTTTTCTTCCAAGAATTCGTCCCGCTCCGTGATTCACACTGAAACAACTCAATCGCGCGCCCGGATCGGCAACCATCACACTCGAACCGGCTTGGGGATTACCAGGGAGCAGGATGGGGTGCCCCGTTGACTCGTAGCGAGTCCCTCGAAGGGCGGGATGCATGGCGGGAAAAGCGCGAGTCGCCCCCTTGCGATGCACCCATTCTAGGCGGCCATCGAGAATCTCCTGCCGAGCGATATTGTGACTGATGAAGTAAATCAATTTCCCTTGAACACCCGGTAGCACTTCTTGAAAAGCCTCCAAAACGAGGGAATTGATCAATAGATGATTGACCGTGGCAAAGTTTGCCCCAATCGACATATCATCCAGGTACGCATCTGCTTCCGGCGAACCGAGCGGCGCATAGACCAACTCTCGATCGTTGCCAGGAAAGGGAATGTCCCACTTCTTAAACTTCCCCTGCAAGGAACGAAATTGTCCCATCGCTAAGTTGTGGCCAACACCTCGCGAGCCACAATGGGAAAGAAATGCGACATGCCCATGGAGTAAACCAAACGTATCCGCACATCGCTTCGCTCTCTCGCTCGGATGCACATGGACCACTTCACACTCGCCGAAATGGTTTCCACCTCCGTACGAGCCCAGTTGCGACAACTTTGTCGGTACATCCTGGAATGTTTTTGTGCGCAAATGCCAATCGACACGCAGCAAGAGCGCATCTCGCGTTTGATCATGACCGACATGATACGCATCCTCGCAACATTCCGCCCAATCCGTTGGGATTCCCATCGACTCAAGTACCCTTTCGGATGCCCCCTCGGACAGAGCTAGAATGCTATCTTCGGTCGGGATACGACGCGCCTTCGGGACGTGGCGTTGCCCTCGCCCAGCACCGGTGGGAATACGTTCACAAATCGCATCGATCAATGCGCGGCGAATACGACGATCCTGAATCGCCTCCTCGGGAACGTCCGTCTGCAACAAGCTCATGGAACACTTGATGTCGACACCGACAGGTCCTGGATAGATGTGCGTCGGCGACGTCATCACACATCCTATCGGCGCTCCATAACCGAGATGCCCATCTGGATTCAATACGACATTCGTTACTCCCGGAGCTGAGCGTGAATTGACTGCTTGCTGCAAACAAACCTCATCAAAAGTTGCTCGTATTGCTTCCGTTCCGATCACCGTAATCGGGGAAACGTTCTCGCAAGGCAGAATGGCTGTCGCATCTCCGGTAGGTATGATTTGGCGAACCATCTCTGAATGATCTCTCCGGGAAATAGCAAAATGGACTAGGATGTTCCATCGGCAGGATCGCCCGTCCAAAAAAAGTCGTTTAGCGATTCCAGCACAGAAAGCAAAGACAGGATTTTACCGTAATGCTTGGGCCGATCGATCCTTGAGATGGAGTGAGATGCTGCGCCGATCGCTTCCAAAGAATGCGTACCTCGCAATAGGATCCAGCGACCTTCCATCAAGTCCATGTCCTATTCCGTGCAGCAAGATGATTCGGTTGATCCAAAGGGTCGAGTTCGTATCCAAAAGATCGCTCGAATACCCGTACGAGTACCGAGTTGCGGATATAGAGTAGGAGATTCCCTACAAACAAACCATGGACCCGAAATGCTACGGTGAGCGTTCGTGACCGGAGTCGCCCCCTCGTATTTCGTCAATGCAGCCGGCGTTATGTAAATCAATCTTTGTGCTGGATTGGATTCCTCGCTTAGAGCGAGTTAAAAGGATGACCTGGGAGGATCTGAGATTTTCTCCAGCCGGAGGTTCAGGTTCCTTTGTCTCGATACCTGGAGCCGAGTACCCATGCATACTCCTGCGAATTCGCAGGAGTATGGGGTTTTGAGCCGGACAATCCTCAGGCCGATCGAATCTTTGTCTTGGTTCATAGCTGCTGAGATTCGCCCCCTGATACACTGTCGGAAGCCATCGGCAAAGATAGTTCAAAGCAACTACCCTCCCCCAATCGGCTTCGGACCGTGATCGTCGCTTGAATCGACTGGCATATATGTTTGACAATGGCCAATCCCAGGCCGGTACCACCGAGATCTTGCGAACGAGCTTTTTCAACACGATAAAATCTTTCGAAGATCCGATCGATATCCTGGGGCGGGATCCCGATCCCTGTATCCGTGATCTGCACCGTACAGCGGTTCGGATTCGCACGATCCAATTGCACGGAAACCAATCCATTTGGTTTGTTGTATCGAATCGCATTGCTCAGCAAATTATTCAGGACTGTTTGCAAGGATTCCAGGTCGGTGAGCACTTCGCAGGATTGAATCACTTCCAAGTCCAATGTCACCGATTTCGACTTGGCAATGGTCCGGTGATCGTCGATCGCAGCCTGGAGAACATCGACGACCTTCAAACGCGTGAGCTTAGGCTTTTCCGGCTGCGATTGCAGTCTGGTGAGTTGCAGTAGGTCGCGGATCAAATTATCGAGTCTGTCCGATTGCTCACGGATACGATCGATGAACCGTCGGCTTGCTTCCGGATCCTCTAAAGCGCCCATCATGAGCGTTTCCGCATAAGCTTTAATCGCGGATAAGGGCGTCTTCAATTCGTGTGATACATTCGCAGTAAAGTCCCGACGTAGGTTTTCCAGCTGTTTGATTCTCGTCTCGTCGGTAACCGTTAGCAGCACCGGAAAGGAACCCGTTCCGGAATCAAAACTTTCGCGAGACTCCGATTGAGTTGAGTTGGAATCACCGGGTGCTGAAATCGGATTGGCATTTTCTTGCTGTAGGAGTGGCAATGTTTTGATACGAACCCATCGTTTACTTGCAGTCAGCTCAAGCTCAATTTCTTTCAACATTCCGGTGCGACTGGTATCGAGAACACAGTCAACCACGGAGGGGTTGCGGAGCACATCGATCAGTTTTTGCCCTTCGGCTGCCTTTTCGATTTCGAGCAATTGTTTTCCAGCTGGATTCGCGAACTCGAGTTGCAATTGATCGTCGAACGACAGAATTCCGATCGGCATCTGCGTCATTGCCCGTGAGGAATTTTCGTACGCGGATCGTACCATTGCGATCTGGTTTCTCATCGAAGTTGCGATTTCGTAGACTCCTTGTTCCAAGCTTTGCTGTACAAGATCCGAACTGGGCTTGGGAAGAATCGAGTCACCTTGCTGGAGCTTAGTAGCTACTGTGTGCAGCCACCATCTCTCCTGTTTTTGTTGCAGTCGATGGCGTTGCAGGAGCGAGCCGATACCAAAGCCCAATAGGCCGAAGAGCAAAGAAACTGGCCAAATATGTCCCAAGATCCGGTCGACCGTTGCAACATCGTATCGGCGGATGATTGTTGTCCCTGTGAGGGGTAGGACCGCTTCAGGTAAGGGATGTGTGAATCGCAGTCGGTAAAAACCATTCGGCTCCATGGTCCAGGACGATTCCTCTCGGAACGATCGACGTTGTGTATCCCATTGCAAATCGCCTCGAGGAGTAATTTGAGTTAGCTTCTCCCGTTTGGAGGAGTCGAGCAACGTAGCTATCTCCTCTAGAAACTCCGAGTCTTTCCGCGCGATCGACTCCTGTTGTTCACGCCAAGCGTCCATCCGCCACTGCCGCAATGGCCATTGCCCTACGACTCCAAGCAGAACCCCTATCAGAGAAAATCCCCAACTCTGTGGCGAATAAAGATAGGAGAGTAACTTGTGCAACTGGAAAAGCCCCATGAATCAGCGGTTACAAATTTTCCGGAGGTCTTGCGCTCGCGCGGAGCAAGCGATCCATGATGGCTTCCCCCACCCCGAGCGGTTCCACAGACTGGCAGTAGATCGTTCGAATACCTTGCTGGTCTGCTTCCCGAAAAAACTGAAAAAGTGAAGAGGCATATTCTTCCAAATTGGATGGGATCCGAATCAGAGCATATTGTCCTGGATCCGTGTGGAGTGACAGACCGATGTAGGCCGATTCGGGTTTCGGAGAAGCGATCGGGTGATTCACGAGAATGACTCGCGCAAAGGGTTGATAGTGTCGATGCTTCAAGCCAGGAGATCGTACGGCACCCAGCGAGTCGGACCTGGAATCGACGTTGGACTGGAAAGGCAAAATGTCGGGTATCACTCTCTTCAATTGCTCGTAGGTTACATTCCCAGGTCGAAGGATTCGAGGAACGACGCCAACGGTATCGACAACGGTACTCTCCAATCCGACATCCGTGGCTGGGCCGCAGACGATGGCGTCGATACGACCCTCTAAATCGGATTGGACCGCCTGCCAAGTTGTGGCACTAGGTGAGCCAGAGCGATTCGCGCTCGGGGCTGCGACGGGGACTCCTGCGGCTCGCAGGATCGCGGTCGCCCACGGATGCTTTGGCATGCGCACCGCGACCGTATCCAGCCCAGCGGAAACGAGCTTGGGAACCTGATCCGATCGTTTCATCACAAGAGTCAAGGGCCCAGGCCAAAACGCGTGCATGAGAGGCAGGGCAACCGACGAAGGCTCCTCGGTAATTTCCGAAAGAAGAGCGTAGTCGGCTATGTGAACGATCAGCGGATTATCTGCCGGCCTCCCTTTTGCCTGAAAAATAGCTTGCACCGCCTCCTCGTTCCAAGCGTTCCCACCGAGGCCGTAGACCGTTTCCGTCGGAAATGCCACCAACTTGTTTGCTGCTAGCATTTTTCCTGCGAGTTCAAGATCGAGTTCAGTCAAATACTCTGTTCTCATGCACGGATCTCTATGGCGATTGCGATCGGCAAAATCTAAACTGAATTCAATGGATAGCAAACCGGTTGACCTACAAAACGACTCGGAAATAGACGGTTTTGCCGAAGTGACTTCGGTCATGGTGCATTCGTCGACACGCTGGATTAGGAATCTATTCCCCAACTTGCGAGACGCGGCTATTCGCTGGTCTGAAGACGACGCGAGCTCTCTAGCCGCTTCGGTTGCCTATTATTTGGCCTTGTCTCTGTTTCCCATGATGCTGCTCCTGACCTCAGGAATTGGGCTATTTCTAGAATTCTCCAACGGCGGTCGAGGCGCCGAAGCGAAAATACTCAGCACCGTGGAACAGGTAGCGTCTCCAGTCGTGAAACAACAAATCGAGCAAGTGCTCAAGCAACTGCGGAATCAATCGATTGTCAGTGGACCCTTTGGAGTGGCAGCAGCAATCCTGGCCGCAATAGGCGTTTTTGCACAAATCGACCGAGGATTCGACCGTATCTTTCGCATTCCTGTTCAGAAAGATACGTCGGTTCGAAGAACGGTTTATCGAATCATACGACATCGCTGCCTTGCGTTTTTGATGCTCGTTTGTTTAGGGGGTACGATTCTAGTTCTGTTCGCGACATCCATGATCGTGTCTCAATTACGATCCGTGACAGGTAGTAGTCTTCCCAGTCTAAGACACGCTTTCGGTCTTTTCGATTTCCTGTTCGCTGTATTGACCAATGCGCTTCTATTCTCTCTCGTCTATCGTTGGCTGCCGAAAAAGCGAGTCGAATTGATCGATGCAGTCCGAGGAGGTCTCTTAGCCGCTTGCATTTGGGAGTTGGGGCGCACCGTTCTAGGAATGTTTTTGATTGGGATGCGATACACATCAGCATATGGTGCGATCGGATCCTTTATTGCGATCTTGTTATGGTGCTACTACGGTATTTCAATCTTGTTTTTTGGAGCTGAATACGTACAAGTTCTAGAATTCAAGCGACGAGCTCGCTCGAGTGGTTCGATCACTGGGCAAAACGTGACAGTCGTAGACGGGCCGCTCTTAGAAGATGGCGGTTTTACCCTAGCGCAGGATTCCATCATCGCACCCAATGTGAATCAGGCTGGACCCGGCTTGCTCAAGCCCGAACCTCTCCTAGATCGTCAGCAACCTCGACGTTCAACCTCCATCCGATAACCTCTACGATCAGCCATGTCAGGACAGATTGTTTCTATAGGTACCGATATTATCGAGTGCGTTCGTATCGCTCAGATGATCGAAAAGCATGGGGAGGTATTCCTGGAAAGAGTATTTACCCAAAAAGAAATTCAGTATTGCTCATCCAGGAAAGCAGCCACGCAACACTATGCAGGGCGATGGGCTGCGAAGGAAGCTGTGTTGAAAGTGCTCGGGACGGGATGGGCCAAAGGAATTCATTGGACCGATCTTGAGGTGATCAATGAAGTCTCTGGAGCACCAACGCTAAGACTCTCCGGGAAGGCAGCCGAGATCGCCAAGGAAAGAGGTATTCGCGAAATCATCCTGTCAATCTCTCATTGTCGTAGCTACGCAACAGCGTTTGCCACTGGGATTACATAGAGTTCTGTTTAAGCCTCGTTTACCGGATACTTCCCTTCCTTGGGTGGGACTGCACTCCACCGACGATCCGACGGTTGGCCGAATGGTACCGTCCCGCATTCGATACGGCGTCGCGGGTACGTTTCCGAAACCTGTACCAAAGCCCCCTAAATCGGGGGAAGCCAAGATGTGGCAAGGCCAATAGCCACTTCTTAGGTTGTGGTCCAGCAATCCATTCTGGGTTACGCATCGCATCGGTACCCATCCTCGCTATTCCTGCTCCCTCGATCGAGCTCCGAATCGAGAACTGCCAATCGTGCAACAACCAGGAAATCCATGGATCGAGAGTCATCCTCAGCGCGGACTCTCCTGGTTACAACAATACCGAGAGATCGCCGATGCACTCCTGTCGAATCCGGAAAGAAACTCTTCCAAGCTTGACACCGCTTCAAGAAAATCCGTATGCGAGTTTTGATTAGCTGCGTAACAGTAAGCTGGAAATTCGGGAGTTTGTTCGAGTTCCGCCGATTTCTGCATCTCGCACCTTACTCAACGCGGCGGATAATCTCTAGAGCTGTTTCGAACCGAAACATGCAGATGTTCAGCCCAAAGCTTTTGGCCAACCTGGCTACAATGACGCGAGTACCTTGCATCGCGCAAACCAACGTATTGAAAACCAGCCATGAAGAAATCCGAACCGCTTTCGTCGCGTCAACCATCTTCACCACCTAGCAAATCAAACGACTCAAAGCTTGTGCTCCCGGAGGCTGAGAATGCACGCAGTATCGAAGCTCTCGTCGGCGGCCTTTCGCTGAAAGGACTCGAGGGCTTCTGCCAACGTTTCGCGACAGGCTTACATGCGGGGGTCGATATTCTGCGCCTCCTTGAGAGCGAGGGGAAGCATGGTTCCTCGCGGCACAAAGAGGTTGCCCAGAGCATGTATCAACTCATTCGATCCGGTGAATCGCTATCGGGGGCAATGGCTCATCAAGGGAACTACTTTCCTCGATTACTGATGCGGATGCTGCGAGCCGGTGAGCATTCTGGAAGGATCGAACGATGCTTTGCTGAAATGGCAGACCACTACCGGGAGTTGAAACGCGCCCGCGCCATGTTTCTAGGTCAAATTACATTTCCCATGATTTCTCTAGGGTTAGCCATCCTCGTCATAACGCTCATGATCCTGATCAATGGTTTCATGCGATCCGGCTCGGCGACCGAAGAGCCCTTTGATGTCACCGGTGTAGGGCTTCGTGGAACCAGCGGCGTGCTCATTTTCTGGACGTTCCTCGCATGCATCGGTGGATTCCTCGGTCTTCTCGTCTTCGGTATTTGGAAAAACTGGTTCGACTGTCATAAAACGTTGGTTCCTATTGTCCGTAACGTTCCCGTGCTCGGTCCTGTCTTCACGAACACTGCCATGGCAAGACTGTCGATGACTCTGTCCATGATGCTGGGGGCTGGGGTGGATGCCAGGAGGAGCATTCGAGAGTCGCTGCTGTCAACCGGAAACAATTACTACATCAGCGGCGTCGAGTTGGCTGAGTCACAAATCGAAAAAGGAAAATCATTTTCCGAAGCGTTGGGATCAACCGGCTTACTCCCCGATGACTTCCTACAAATGCTCGAGGTCGGGGAGCTCAGCGGCAGCGACAGTGAATCCCTGGAGCGCCTCGCAGTAACTTATCGTGAGAAAGCAATCGCAGCATTGTCTCAGTTAGCAATCGTGGCTGGAATGCTCATTTGGTTGATGATCGCTGGGCTGATCCTCTTTGCAATTTTCATGATTGTCATGCAAATCGTCGAGGTTTACTCCGGTGCCTTGAAGGGGCTATAGCTCGGTTTCTCTCTTCCAAGTCCGAAATCCATCGCATACATCCAAGACGAATGGTATTCGACAACCACCCTGCATGCCGCCATCTGGCTTGCACTGCGATGCGTTCCTTGGGAGCTTGAAATCTGCTTAAACACGTTTCGCTAGTTTCCCTGGAGACTGGTATGGATTCTACCATGGCAGTCTCGGTGGTATATCCTACAGACGCGAGTAGAATACGGTCGTTCGCCTTCCTCTGCTGGACAAGAATCATGAACCGAGAACATGCTTTGGCGCTCATGCATCAATACGTGAGCAACGTATCTTTACGACGACACATGGTTGCGGTCGAGGCAGCCATGCGAAGCTATGCAAAAAAATTCCAGCAGGACGAGGAAAAGTGGGGAATCGTCGGATTGCTACATGACTTTGACTACGAGCGCTGGCCCAACCCGCCTCAGCACCCAATCGAAGGGAGTAAGATCCTTCGCGAACTGGGGTATCCGGAAGATGTCATCTACGCCATCCTCTCCCATGCGGATTATCTGGACGAATACCCACGTGTGTCGCTGCTGGACAAGACTCTTTATGCTTGTGACGAACTATGTGGATTCATCGTCGCATGTGCATGGGTTCGTCCTGGTAAATTAGATGGACTCGAGCCAAAGAGCGTTAAAAAGAAGCTTAAAAATCCGAGTTTCGCAGCTGCTGTTTCTCGCGACGATATCGATCGAGGAGTCAAAGACCTGGAGGTCGATTTGGATGAGCATATTTCTCAATGTATCGCCGCACTTCAAGGTGTCCAAGCGGAATTGTTTGATACATAGAATCCAGGGCGTTGTCCAAAGGATAGATTCACATCAAGTCCTCCGAGTCATCACTCCATTTGTTGGAAAGATTGTTTTAGCGAGGGAATGAGTTTGGCTCGATTCGTCTTGATTCAGGCATGGAATCGGAAAACCCTTTTCGCCACTTGAACATCCGATCCGGTCCCTAGGGCCGCCTAGCGTGAGCCAAGGAATCGAATCCCCTTTGGAATCGGAGCCTACAGATCATGAATCCGCTCGCAACTCAGCTAGGACATAGAACTCAGCCGTGCCGCTAAACGCACTGCTTCGAAAAGACTACTTCCGTTCGCCTTGCCCTGCCATGCAATATCGCAGGCGGTTCCATGATCGACACTCGTTCGAACAAATGGCAATCCCAGCGTCGTGTTTACTGCGGTATCGAATGCAAGAGCTTTCAGCGGTATGTGACCTTGATCATGGTACATACAAATGAAGGCGTCTACACTCTTTCGCTTGGAAGGCACGAATGCCGTATCCGGTGGTAGAGGTCCTTCAACCCGACGCCCCCGTTTTAAAGCTTCCTCAATGGCCGGCGCAATGATACGTTCTTCTTCGCGATGACCGAAAAGCCCGTGCTCACCAGCATGTGGATTCAGGCCCAGTACTGACAGAAATGGTTCCCGACCGCGGAGCCGTCGCATCACATCAGCCGTGAGTTCAATTACCTCCAAAATACGTTCTGTGGATAGCAGGTTCGGGACCTCAGCGTATCCACAATGGACCGTCACGAAACTTGCACGCACTTCGTCACTATACTGAAACATGCAGGAACGAATGGAGTTTGTTTTTTCAGCATATATCTCCGTGTGCCCAGGATATCGGATACCTGCAGCATGCAAGGCCTCTTTGTTGATGGGAGCCGTTGCAACCGCTGTCACTTGCCCAGCCTGCGCCAATTCAATACTTTTTTCGATGTAGCAATAGCTGGCTGCGCCGGTCTTGGCGCTGACAATGCCTGGACAAAAGTCGTCTTTTTTCAAGCCCCCTAGATGCAACACGCACGGCTCCTCGATAGAACTCCAACCAGAGCGAAATTCCATTTCCTCGATCCGTCGGGTGGTAAATCCGAGACCTACCACTCGAGCACATTGCTCGAGAATCTCTGCATCGCCGAGAATCACGGGAATTGCAAAATCCGCAACACGTCGATCGGCCAGCAACTGAAGGCACACCTCTGGCCCCACCCCCGCAGGGTCCCCCATCGTTACTGCTATAAGCGGCTTTTTCATAGAAAGATGATGTGTTGTTGGTACTATCCTCAATGAAGGAACATTCAAGGGAATTCTAGGCCTCGAATAGTAATCGGACATCGATAACCATCGACTCAGAGCCACTTGCCAGCCACCGTCCAATAGCCCCCACGCAGCAAATTCTTAAAGGAAACGGGGCGGGGTTCGTTGGGAACGTCGCCGATCGATGCTAATAGCTTACTGTCTCAGGCTCAGCAGCTCTTAGCAAGAGTAAGGCTTCTCAGACGAATCCGGTTAAATACTTTCATGCAAGCGAAGGAGCCCCTCTTCCAATCCAACTAAAGCTAGGAACTCCTCATCTTTTATCTCTACAAGCTCTGACCTGCAGCCGATACGTATTCGCGAGGTTGCTGTTCCTTTGCTCCCTTCCTGAGACAACAGAAATCACCACTAGCTCTAGATCGCAGTGCGATTAAGTAGCAACGCGACATCGAGAAGAAAAGTCCCATTCGCTCTTCTTTTGGTTGCAATTCGGAAAGCTCGCGCCCTAAAAAGCTTACGGAGGTGTTAGGACTGGAGCCCAAAGATCTGATTTCACTTCAGGGATCTTTCCTGATTCCGGAAGCGTCGTCTGAACGGCCTTTCTTAATTGAACCGACAACGTGGACACCGTCTCTTGATGTTGTGGAGCGCTTGCCAAATTCGTTAACTCGCGAGGATCGTTCTCGTGGTCGTAGAGTTCCCGGCCTTCATTTCCTTGATCCCATTCGGTATACCTCCATCTCTTGGTGCGAAGGCTGTAACCAAAATAGGTTTCACCGCCAGCTTGCCTTTGCTTGTTTCGCGTTACTTGAGTGATCGCCCATCCCCTTCCTTCGACGCGAGAATCCTGCAAAATCGGAACCAAACTCTGCCCTTGAATGTTGGCAGGAGGTTTGACGCCGCAAATTTCCGCGAGAGTTGGAAAGACATCGATATGGCTCACAGGCGTCGTCGTGTGGGTGTTGGGACGACTCACACCGGGCGCGATGATCAGCATCGGAACACGGGCACTTTCTTCAAATAAGCTCATTTTCTGCCACAGCCCATGCTCCCCGATATGGTAACCATGGTCGCTGGTAAATACGACCACGGTGTTTTCAGAGAGTCCGAGTCGATCGAGAGCATCCATCACTCGACCGACTTGCGCGTCCATGAAACTGATACTCGCATAATAGGCTTGGAGAGCCTTTCTACGCAACTCGTCGGTCAGTTTATCCTGTTCCTTCTTGTAGCTCCCCAATGCCGCTGCAGGCAAATCCTTTTGATCTTCTTCAACCCCACTTACAACTGGCATTTCCTTTTCCGGATACCAGCCGAAGTAGGGATCTTTTGGTGCAACATAGGGAGTGTGGGGGCGAAAAAAACCAAGCGTCAGAAAGAAAGGTCGATTGCTATCCCGCGCGCATCGTTCCAGCACCCACACCGCATCGCTAGCCATTTTGCCGTCGGTGTGGTGCTCATCGCTCTTGGGTGAAGCATACCAACTGAGCGTTCCACCGAATTGATTCGGTAGAAGACTGTAGATCTTCGGATGCTCTTCAAGTCGATCGACCCCCGCAGGATTGAGTTCCAATTCCCAAGATCCAGGATCGTCGTGGCCATTCGTTCCAATCGAATTCGGAACGTTGTAGTGGTAAAGCTTTCCGATTCGAGCCGCAAAGTAACCAGCATTGCGAAAGACCTGCGGCATGCTCGGCTGGTTGGGAATGGACTGCCGAAAAATCTGCGAATTCTTGTGAATACCAGTGCTATTCGGATAGAGTCCCGTTAAGAGGGAATTTCGACTTGGGCCACAGAGCGGAAAGCCACAATAAGCCAAATCGAACCGCATCCCTCTCGAGGCCAACCGATCGATGTTCGGTGTCTTGGCTCTCGGATCACCATAACAGGCTAAGCAGTTGTTCAGATCATCCGAGATGATGAAAAGGACGTTCTTCTGCTTTTCGCCAGCCTCGGCGAAGGAAACACATCCAATCAGCGCGAATAGAATAACCATGAGTCTCATGAAGTGTCTCATTTGCCTATCGTTTGGAGGGGAATGTGGAGCGGACTGAAAACCGCGATCCCACTTTAAAAAGGGAATTTCTAGCCCCGGAGTTTATCTTACGAGTGTGGAGTTACCCATCAACTGTGATGCATTCCTGGGTGTTCATCAATGCAGGACGCTTGAATCCACCAAACGTTCCACAGTCAAGCCGTTCGGGCGGTGCGTTCACGATCGCTTGTTCTCGATCGCATCGACGCAGGCTGCTACTGCGATGTCTCCGCAAACATTGACCGTGGTGCGCGACATATCGAGCAGTCGATCGACACCCATGATAATCGCAATTCCCTCGGCGGGCACACCTATCGACTGGAGCACCAATACGACGAGAGGTAACGATCCCCCCGGCACTCCCGCCGTTCCGATCCCTGCGAGCATCGAGAGGAAAACCACAATGAGTTGCTGACTCAGACCGAGATCTTGTCCAAACACCTGGGCGAGGAACAGAACCGTCAAGCCCTCGTAAAGTGCCGTTCCATTTTGGTTGGCGGTCGACCCGATCGTCAGAACGAAATGTCCGATTCGCTTATCGATTCCCAGGTTTTGATCAACGACGCGGATGGATGTCGGCAATGTGGCACTCGAGGACGACGTACCAAATGCCGTCAGCAGAACTTCGAGTATGTCCTTGAAAAATTGAATTGGATTTCTTTTGGCGATCAACCAAACGGCCAACGAGTAAACCACAAACATGTGGATGCA
Organism: Pirellula sp.; assembly: GCA_040396935.1. Classification (GTDB taxonomy): domain Bacteria; phylum Planctomycetota; class Planctomycetia; order Pirellulales; family Pirellulaceae; genus JBKCUI01. The sequence continues at coordinate 3,127 of JBBAXA010000033.1, read as the reverse complement.
GAGCCCTAGCAAAACGGCGGTAACATATCCCGCCAACAACCAAATAATATCAACACCCAAAAGTGTCGTCGCATAGAAAACCAATCCGCATACACCAAAAGGTGCGAGGTTCATGGCCCATCCGATAATCACCATCACCGCTTCGTAAAAGCCCTCTAGCACGGCGATCACCGGTTTGGCTTTGTCGCCGATCGTGGTTAGTGCAATCCCCATGCACAGCGAGAAGAACATAACTCCGAGCAACCCCGAACCGGGTGAAGAACCATCCAGAGCTCCCACGGCCTCTTGAAGGGGATTGCGAGGGATAACATCTAGAATCGTAGAGAGAACCGTTTTCGAATTCTTCGCCTTGTTGATTTTGTCGTCAGCATCCTTGATGAACTCTTTACGAAGTTTTTCGCGACTCTCTTCGCTTAAACTCGCGCCAGGCCTCAATGTGTTCGCCAAACCTAATCCAATCAAGACGGACGCTCCCGAAAAGAGAACCGTCATTAGCAGAGTGATCAAACCAAGCCTTCCTAGCTTCCTGACATCTCCAATCTCAGCGACCCCTAGAGTCAACGCGCAAAAAACCAACGGGATGATGACCATGAATATCAGTCGCAGGAACACCTGCCCGATGGTATTGGCGATGTTTTCGCTGAACCACTTGAGGCTCGGATTGTCACCTAAAATCTGCTTGCAAATTAATCCGGCGATAGCACCGATAGCCAAACCGACCAAGATACGCCAGTGCAGCGCTAGGCTTCCTTCGCGAGGTTTATTCATGCTCGTCGCTTCTTCCCTCTATTTCGCCCCGGGGGGAGTGTATTTTCGGAGCCAAGAAAAAACCTCGTTATGCCAATGAATACTATTGGGAGCCTTGTTCACCCAATGCCCTTCATCCGGAAAATTGACGAATCTGCTTTCAACTCCTTGACGCTGCAAGGCTTGGAACAATTCGTGCCCTTGACCGATCGGACATCGGAAGTCCAAATCGTTGTGAATGACCAGCATCGGTGTCTTGTACTTCGCGAGATTGCCGGCGAGTCGCTGTGGGCTGAATTCACGGTACTTCTCGGGAAGATCCCAGGGTAACCCTCCATGCTCGTACTCATCGAACCAGAGTTCGTCGGTTGTCCCCCACATAGACTCAAAATTGTAAACACTGCAATGTGTGATCAAACAACGAAACTCGCGAGCGATATCATTGACTGCGAACCAGTTCTGCATGTAGCCACCAAAGCTCGCTCCCGCCGACGCGATACGGGACGTATCTACGTAGGGCATACCCTTCACATGATTTAATCCTGCGACGAGGTCGCGATAACATTTCCCTCCCCAATCACCGCTGATTTCATCGCAGAATTTCTGCCCGAAGCTCGTCGAGCCTCGAGGATTTGGAAGGGCAACAACATATCCCTGTGCTGCCCACAATTGAGGATTCCATCGGAAACTCCAACCGTCCTCCCAAGCTCCCTGCGGACCACCATGCACTAAATAGACCACAGGCCATTTCTTGGACGGATCAAATGCCGGGGGTTTCAAGATCCACATTTGCATTCGAACATCCCCTTCGACGGGAACGCTTACGCTTTCGGGTGCGGTTCGCTCCCATCGGTTGAGTGACTCTTGGTTGTGCTGCGAGATCGGTTTAAATCGAGTCTCACCGACGACTCCTACATAAAGTTCCGATGGTTCATTCATCGTAGCGCGAGCCAATACGAGCTTCTCACCACGCAAGCTGTGGCCGGTGAGTTGCCCCATGCGACCACCCTCGAAAGGGGCCACCTGTTTGCCCACTCCGCGATCCAGTGCGACGCGATAATAAACACTGCTCGCATTCTCGTCCGAGGTGAAAATCAACTCTTTGTCACTGAGCCAGCTGAAGTCATTGACGGGACTGTCCAGTTCCTTGGTCAACGATCGCGGTGTACCAACCAAGGATCCGTCGGTATTACAGGGACAAACCATCAATTCCCACTTGTCCGCTTCGTAGCCTGGCTTACGTTGCATGCGAAAGGCAGCATATTTACCGTCCGGGCTAAACTTCATAAGTCCTTCCGCGGCCGGACCGTTTGTCAGCGCAGGCCAATTTTTGCTCTTGTTGTCGATCGAAACTCGACAAATGTCGTGGTTTGTTTTCCAGGATTCTCCCTCCGAAGGGACAGCAGTGAAAATCACATGACTCCCATCTGGAGAAAACGTAAATTCATCCCCTCCACTAAAGGTCGTGCTGGTCGGAAAAGCATCGCGGTCGCCAGGCGTGATATCCCTGCACTCCGTACCATCGAGATGGATCACAAATAAGTGATTTCTTTTGTCTTCGACATACGAATCCCAATGGCGATAAAACAAGCGAGTGAAGGTTTTTGCTTTGACGGGACTGCTGCTCGCCGCATCGTCCGCTTCCCGATTTCGCTTATCCGATTCGCTAAAGGGAAGCTCGCTAAATTCAGGCCGAACGGTCGAAAGAAATACGATCCGTTTAGAATCCGGAGACCACATTGCATTGCTCGCTCCGGTCGAAAGGTTGGTAATTTTCCGAGGCTCACCACCCTCCTTGAGATCCAATACATAGACTTGCTGCGTACCGTCGCGGGTTGAGTCGAACAAAATCTTGGTCCCGTCAGGTGACCACCGAGGATGCGTATCTGCCTTTCCGGAATACGTTAATTGCCTCGATCCTGACCCATCCGTATTGGCAAGCCATAGTTGGGTTGATTTCTGATTTTTGGCGGCATCCGTAATCTGCGTTACCTGGTACACAACACGTTTGCCATCAGGACTGAGCTGCGGATCTGCGAGGCGAACCAACTCAAACAATCCGTTGAGTGGCATCGGAACACCGGCTTGACCAAAGCCCCAGGATAAAACAAACAGAAGTACAACGACTTGGATAAATGCACGTTCGAACACGGGAGGCAGACCGATACGACAGAGGGGATCCGAAAAACACGCGAGAGGGCAAACATCTTACTAGCTGCAACTTCCCAGAACAATTCTCCTCTTGTCGGAAGCCTATAAATCCTTGCTCATAACAAGCAGGCATAACAAGTGCCAGGCACTAAACAAACTCTACTTTTACGATTTCTCAGTACTGCGCGGATTCTTCTTCCCGTATTCCCTTGCGCCAGCCTTCGAAGGC
>JBBAXA010000032.1:41464-65470 GCA_040396935.1 Pirellula sp. | reverse complement strand
CTGCCTCACAAAAAGTGCCTGGCACCAATTGAAGCGAGCCCCAAGCCCATTAGCTGGAATTATGACGGAACCAAACGCGGAATGAAGAGTCTAGAACGCCCCAAACGTCGAGTGAATGTCGCAAACCCAAGCTAGCGGAGGGATCCACAAGTTTGTGGGCTAGCATTTGCAGCTCGTGGCACTAAAGAGACTCAGATCTATACCGTTGCGAAAGAGGTAGAGCAGCCGTCCTTTGAAGCAAATCGACAGCTATTGCGATTGAGGATGGATGTTCGGCATTTTGGGGTTCAGCACGATCACTCGTCGTCTTCCCACTGGACTTCATCGCCGTCGTAGTCGTTTACAACCGACGCTTCTTGATTGCGCTGTCGTTTTTTGGGGGCTTTAGGAGATTTAGGAGAATCGTCCCAACCCTCGTCCCGTCGAATTTTCTTTCCCTTCTTTTGGGTCGGAGGGGGTTCGTCAGGTCCGGCGCGCATGACTTCCCACTGCTGCACCGTGATCTGAACCTCCCTGGCTTGGGATCCGTTGTATTCCCCAACGATTCCATCCTCCGCCATGAAATCGATCAATCGAGCCGCTCGTCCATACCCGATGCCCAGAGCCCTTTGCAGTAGGGAACAGCTGCCGCGGCCTTCGCGAACGACGATATCGACGGCGGCCTCGTAGAGATCATCCCGCCGTTTGAAACTGCCGGGTTTGATATTCTCTTCGTCATCTTTCTTGACCTTCAGTTGCACGAGTTCCTGCACAAAGTTCTGTACTCCACCCATGCTGCAATGATCGACAATGGCATTGATTTCATCGTCGCTCAGGTAAGTCCCTTGTCCACGCAGGAGCTGACTGGTTCCGGGCCAGAGGAACAGCATGTCTCCATTGCCCAGCAACTTGTCCGCTCCCATCTCATCGAGTACGACACGGCTATCGGTACGGCTCGCAACCTGGAAACTGATTCGGGCGGGAAGATTGCTTTTGATCAACCCTGTGATCACATCCACGGTCGGTTTTTGAGTAGCAAGAATCAAGTGGATACCGACCGCTCGGCTCTTTTGAGCGAGTCGAATGATGTGCGCCTCGACCTCCTTACCCGCAGTCATCATCAGGTCCGCCATCTCATCGACGACGATCACAATAAACGGCAAGTGATCCGGAATGAGTTCTGCTTCGTCATCATTCTCAGGTTTGAGTCGATCGAGCAACTCTTCGCGTCCGAGTTGATTGTAGTTGGTCAAATGCCGAACTCCAGCACGTGCGAGCAGAGCGTATCGTTCCTCCATCTTGTCCACAGCCCAGGCGAGAATCGCCTCCGCTTTACGCATGTCGATCACCACCGGGTGCATCAGGTGAGGTAAACGTCCATAGCAACTAAGCTCAACCATCTTCGGATCGATCATCAGCATCCGAACTTCATCCGGACGACGGGTCATCAAGATGGAGGAGATGATCGAATTCAAGCAAACGGACTTACCCGTTCCTGTTCGCCCCGCGATCAACAGGTGAGGTAGACTCGCCAAATCGACCGTCAAGGATTTACCGGAGACATCTTTTCCGAGGAAGAGCGGAATCTTTTGCTTGCGGATCTGTGCACCGCTTTCCTCGATCACCTCGCGCATGCGCACGACTTGTCGCTGCTCGTTGGGGACCTCGATTCCAACGCTATTTTTACCGGGGATAGGGGCAACGATTCGAACGCTCGGGACCCGGAGCGCGATCGCCAAATCGTCCGCCAACCCCGTGATCTTGCTCAGCCGAAGGCCCGCCTCGAGTTCGATTTCATATTGCGCAATCACGGGTCCAGTTTCAATTTCGACGACGCGAACATGGAATCCAAAATTGGCAAACGTTTGCTCGAGAACCTTGGCTTTCCGTTTCACCTCCTCGGCCTGTTCATCGTAGGAAATATCATCCGACTCCGTGAGCAAATCCAAACCGGGCAATACATACTCCTCGCTTCCTTCGGGGAGTTTCGTGTCATCCATATGTTGGAGCGATTCCGCAGGATCCTCTTCTTCTTTGGCTTCCGGTTTCTTCGATTTATTATTTTTGATTTTGGGAGTTCGTTCCTCGATGTGAGCGGCGTCGGAACGAACGGTCACATTCCTACTTTTGGGGGTGGGCAATTCAGCGGTAATCTCGTCGGGTTCTTCATCCTCGCTGTGGACTTCGTCATCATCCCCCTCCTCGTCGTAGTCGTAGTCATCGCCATCGTCTTCGTAGACTTCATCGTCGATGCGATATTCTTCCTCTTCGATATCGGTCTCTTCGTCCGAGTCATCTGAATCGTCCGACTCCAATAGTTTGTCGGAGATCGCTGGATGACGCGACTTGCTATCCTCGATCATGCTCGCTGCCATGGCGCCAAGACCGGTGTGAGGTTTCGCTTTGGGAAACGAAAGATCAGTCCGTACGGTCCCTTTCGCTTGGGTCGCCAGATCCGTCGCATGGATGCTGGATTCAGCACGTCTGCCAATTCGGATACTCGGACCGTCCTCACCGGTTCCTCCGACGACCGGCTCCACCCCGACCGTGGATGGTACCGACGAGGATGAGACTGCCTGACTCACCGACTCGACGATTCCTCGCAAGCTAGGAAATGGAATGGTGTTGGAGGCTTTAGAGGCAATCATGGGTTCGACAGACGCGGATAGGCTCGTCGGATCCTGACGCAGTGTCACGCTATTGGGCAGGTCGGATCGCTTGGGTGAAAAAGTACCGGCTACCAGTTCGCGATGGCGCCCCCAGGTCCATCTCGGGATGCGAAAGTAGCGCATCGCGATGATACTACCGGTAGCTGCGTAACCGAAATAGCGAAGGATCGCATATTCCGTACTGAGAAGGAGTCCGCCCACGAGAGTACTGAGCACCATGATGACAGCCCCAGCATGCGCAAAGTGATTGTCCAACCAGATGTTTGCCAACGCTCCTAGGTACCCGCCACCATCGATCGGCACCGGGATATTGGGATGAAACCCAAACCGACCAGGGATGCAACAAACCGCCAGTAGAATGAGGCTCCATCCAAACGACCGCCCCAGCGACGAGGCCCATGGACGTTGTCGCAACATCACCACGCCCGACAAAATCATTAGCGAAGCGATTAAATAGGCACCAATACCCGTCGCTTGCAAAAGGACATCGCTGATCAAAGCCCCGAGAAAGCCACAATTATTTTTCAATTCATCATTGATCGGATAGGCGGCATGCAACGGCTGATAGAACTTACTCACCCAGGATGGCATCTCACCGAGATCATCTGCCGCGTCGTGGGTTAGCAACGACAACCATACAAGGGCTGCGGCAGCAAACATGACAACGGCTGCCACATCCCACCGAACCGATCGTTGCTTTTCCATGATTCCTCTCCCCCGAGCCCATCATTACAATTTCGCATTGTCTGTCTTCGACGAAACTTGACGATTTACTGCAAACCACTTGGACTCGCTAGCCGTGGACCTTACAACCGATAAAACACCACGTCAGTTGTTCGGGATTCTCAGCGTGGACAAACAACCTGGGCTAACCAGCCGAGACTGTGTTGACCGAATCCAGCGGGCGATCCGTCCCGTCAAGGTAGGACATGCAGGAACTCTCGATCCTATCGCATCGGGCGTTTTGCTACTCCTGATAGGCCCCGCCGTTCGATTGACAGACGATCTACATCGATTGGACAAGGAGTACGAAGCCGACTTCCAACTGGGTATCAGCAGTGCTTCCGCAGATACAGAAACCGAAATGTTCCAGCATCCCGGCGATCTTCCCACCCTACATTCCATCCAGTCTGTCCTGGAACGATTTATCGGCACCATTTCCCAAACACCCCCGATCTACTCCGCTGTCCAAATCCAGGGTCAGAGGGCATACCGTTTAGCACGCGCTGGTAAGAATGTTGAAATGCCTTCTCGTTCTGTTCGAATCGATCGTATTGAGATCCTGCGTTACCAACCGCCCCACCTGACTTTAAAGGTCACGTGCGGCACGGGTACTTACATCCGAGCTCTCGGTCGCGATATTGCCCAGTGCGTTGGAAGCGATGCGGTGATGACCAAACTGACGAGAACACGCGTCGGCCCATTTCGACAATCTGCATCGTACTCTCTCGATCGCTTACAAAGCCCACAAGACATTCGCGATGGGCTGACAGATCCACCAGCGGCTCTACAACACCTGCCCCCAGTCAACCTGAGCGACGACGTTCTGGAACGTGTCAAGAATGGACAAAAAGTGACACTGCCTGGCAATCAGGCCATTCACGGAGATCGCATCGCGGCGTTGAACCAATCCGGTCAGCTCAAAGCAGTACTGGTTTTCGATGGACAGCGATGGCAAACGGAGATGTATTTCCCGGAGGCCCCTTGAATGCGGCAACATTCTCCTTCTGATGGAAACCGGAATGCTACGCCCTGAACTCCGGTTTTCGCAGACCGATTTCGTCACCGCTTGGCGAGGAAGCTGAGATCAACAGATTTCGGTCTTCACGCTATATTCATACTTTCTTCATGTTTCCAGGTTAGCATACCCTGCCAGAAAGCCGGTCGAATGTCACTTCATTTAAGTCAGGATCTTAATGATGCCCACAATTCACTCCTTCGCCTTTCGGGCAATGTTGAAGAGATGATAGGAAAATCGGTCCAATCGTTGGTGGAACGACGCGGGGCTCTCGCAGCCGAGGTCATCCAAAAAGATAACGATATCGACCGGAGCGAGGTACGTATCGAGGAAGACTGCTTGAAGATGCTCGCATTGCACCAGCCTGTTGCCGCAGATCTTCGCCGGATCACGACCATGATGAAAATCAACAACGATCTAGAACGGATGGCGGACCTCGCCTGCAACATCGCGCAGCGGGCTGATAGTCTTTGTCCGCATCCCGAGTTTCCGATCCCCTCGGGAATCGAGCAGATGGCCTCGATGGCGAATTCGATGGTTCGTCGAAGTCTCGATGCATTCGTCAATCGCGATACGGAACTGGCATATCAAGTCATCAAGGATGACGATCAGGTCGATGCTAAGAATGTGGAAGTCATCGAGACCCTCAACGCCATCATGTCCAGCGATGCAAGCCAAATCTACGCTGCAATGCATTGTTTCTCTGCGTCCAGACATTTAGAGCAGATTGCAGATCATGCGGTCAGTATCGCCGAAGATACGATCTATATGGTGAACGGTGTTATCGTCCGCCATCGACAAATCTCGACGAATGCCGCTACCAACCAGCAATCCGGTAGTGCTTAGCCCCTATCCCGATCCCTCCATCCTCCTATGCCTCGCACCAAAGTTTTAGTCGTCGAAGATGATCGAGCGCTCTCCGAGGTCTTACTCTACAATCTCGATAAAGCCGGATACGAAGTGCTCAAGGCATTCGACGGCCGCGATGGACTGAATCAAGCACAACTCAAATTGCCGGATGTGATTCTGCTCGATGTGATGCTGCCGGTAATCGATGGTGTTGAGGTTTGCCGGCGACTGAGAGCTCATCCCGATACCGCGAAAATAAGCATCATCCTACTGACCGCCAAATCGGAAGAAACGGATCAATTGATTGGATTCTCCGTCGGTGCAGACGACTACGTGACGAAACCCTTTAGCGTACGCGTATTGCTCGAACGTATTAAGTCGCTTCTCCGCCGTCGAAACCAACCCGATTCCGACGACAGTGATATCGTATCGCGCTGCGGAATCACCCTCGATCGCCGCAAGTACCGCGTGACCGTCGACGACGTTCCTATCGAACTCACCAAGAGCGAGTTCCGACTTTTGGATACCCTGATGCGTCAACCTGGACGAGCTTTCGAGCGATGCGAACTGATCGATTCTGCGTTGGGTGAAGACACCCTGGTTCTCGAACGAACGATCGATGTTCATATTCGAGCTATCCGAAAAAAGATCGGCGAAAAATCCGCGGCCATCGAAACAGTACGCGGGATTGGATACCGGTTCCAAGACAGCTGATCGGTCGATGATTCCATCGGAGTCGAGCGGACCACACCGCTCGGAAAAGGTTACCGAGCTATGGATCTCGGGAGAGACAACGCAGCGCGTTATCTCAGGGAGACTCGTTGTTCGTTTTGGATTTTTCGAGGGCCTGAAAAAAACGTTTGATCTGTTTGCGATGTTGATCCTCACGAGGTTCCAATTCGCGGCATTTTTGGGATATCGCGATTGCCGATTGCGGGGACCCGAGTCGGAACTCAATTTCCGCTAGCGTGTCCAAATATGTCGGATCTGGTCGTAGGGCGACCGCTTTCGATGAAAACTCCTTTGCTTCCTCAAGGCGTCGACCGCAAAGTGCGCACATCCAGGCAGTATTGTTGAGGGTCATAGCATCGTGCGGATATTGCTGCGTGAGATTTTGTAGATAGTCGAAATAGAGTTCAAACCAGGAATCGACGATCTTCTTATCAAAAATCGTGTCTGCGATGGGCAGGATGTCGATGGGAATCTGAATTTGGACTGGCTCCAAACGATGGGCCATCTTTAACCAATGCTCCACCGCTGCCGCATCTCTCCGGGCAACGGCTGCCAAGGCGAGACTGGGGATGTTGTCCAAGAAGAGTCTTTTATTCTCTTGCTCATCCGACTGGAACAAAAAGTTCATACGACTGTAAAGCGCGGTCGCGGCGGATCTCGCTGCCACCGGAGCCTTGGTCAAATCCCTCTTCGCTTTGACAAAACGAATATCCGTTTCCAACCGCGCGAACTGCTCGCCAAAGATGCGAGTCGCTCGATCCATAAGCATCTCCGGTTCGCGGCGCATTTCCACCAAGTCCTCTATCTCCTGCGGTCTTCTACCCGTCGTCGACAGAAAGGGTACTTGATGGACCGAAGAGAGGAATTGCTTTTGCATCATTTCCGCTTCCGAGTATCGACCTGCTTTTTCGGCAAGGTCGACAGCTTCCAAAAAGATCATGTTGTTCCCTTTGGATAGTCGCAGCACCTGCTCCATCATCTCCGACGCTTTATCGATCAGTCCCATCCGTTCCAGACAACGGGCCAACTGCCTACCCGCATCGATCTCACCGGGATTTTCCCTGAGAAGGTTGATTGCGAAACGCGTATCCCCGTTGAGCTCCAGGATCGAGGCCATCTGGCTACAAAAGGGAGTGTCGCTCCTCTGAATATCCTTTAATTTCATGCGGACGGAAAAAATCATATCCTTCAACGATTCCGTGTCCGACCATCCGTCGGCGAGCCGCCCCTCATGGAGCCTATCGAGGTCATCGATGGCGTTTCCGATCGCCTCCGAGTCGCTCGGTCGATCCGCTTTGCCCAACTGTTTCCCAACGAGATACTCGAACACAACGTAGGGCTCCGAGATTTGACGCCCGAACACCGTCTCAAAATGTTGTTCATCCTCGGACTTGTCCGCCCCGATAGGCTTGTTCGCAAAGAGGCTTGCGGGGAGTTTTTTGCGGACGCTCAGATCTTTTAGGAAAGCGACCGCCTTGTACCGCTGATTGAGCGATACCCAGATTCGGAGCACGACATCCAGAACGTTTCGATCTTTGCGCATGCGATCCTTAAGCGTATCGTCGACGAGGCTTTCGATTTCCTCGTTGCCGAGCTGGTGAATCGCCATCAGATACATTCGAAGCGTGTCTTGACCTCGCCCTGAGTCGCGAGGCGACAATAGAGACAGGAGCATGGGGGACCACTTCTGAACTGCGGCAGGCGTTAGCTCGCTCAAACCGACAGCTTGGAACGCCTCCTTCAGCTTTCCCAATTGGTGCAGGATCGTGAATGCCTGGAACCGATCGGACTCTTCGAGCAGTGTTTCGAAGTAGTCGCGATCATCGAGGGCGAGAGCCAGAGTCATATGACCAGGCGCGATCTTCCCCTTGGCTTGCTTTTTGAGTCTCTCCCAAATTTCTTGCACCTCGGCAGTTCGCCTCAGAATCAGGTTCACCGCCAGTTTCTGCGCATCTGCGTTTCCACGAAAGCTTCGGACCATCCCTTTGGACTGGAGCTCCAGCCATTGCTCCCAGTCCCCTGCGCGCACCAAAAGACTTTCCACTCGTTGACTGAGACCATTTTGATTGGCAAACTCGATGGCTTCGTCCAGATTCCCTTCATTTTCGAGACGACTGAGTGTTACGACAGGCGAATTCGGTTCGTCCACTTTCCACGAGTCTGGCATCCCGATTTCGCGCCACCATCGATTGATCGCGACCCGCTGCTCGATCGGCACACTCAGATTGATCAATCGCGGTACAACCCAGGATTGATTCGATTCCCAAGCTTGCTCGACGAGCAAACCGAGCTGCCCCTGATCGCGAAACAAACTCTGAAGCGAAACCTGCGGCAGGATTTCCAGCAGCTCGATAACACGTTCCCACTGATTGCTTCCGATCAAACGGTACAATCCTGACTCGTCTCCCTGGATAATGCCTTGATAAGCAGAGAGCACTTCCAATCGCTCAACGATCGATCCGTTGGATTTTCGCAACTGAATCAACCAGCGTGCCAGCGAAGCTTGATGAGGATCTGCGTTTTTCGTCTCCGCCTCAAGCCATGGATCGATAGGAATACTCCGATCGCATAACTTCAAAAAAGCTTCTCTTCGGACTCGATAACTTGCGTCGCCTAGCTGCTTGAGCAAAGCCTCCGTACCAACCCCATCCCACGCAACCGTCTTGGTCTCCTCCACCGCCCATGCTGGAGAAGCCAGAAACAACCCAGAATTCCCGACGGTAAAAAGGATCAGTAGCAGCCTCGGGAAACAGCAACCGTGCCGTTCTGGATAGGGTTTCCCATGATGGTTTTTCGAGGGATAGGGCGTTTCCATGCGATCACAAACCAAGAACTTCCAAGTCGGCAAAATATTTCCTTCCAAGAAAAACAGCACGGCGTAAGCCCCCACTATTCGACGGACGCCTCGAAAGCACAGCGCACGCCCCCCAAGAGACCAAATGAATCCAAGCGCATGAACCAATCCTGCGCCTGTATTGTACCCAACTGTCGAACCTAAGAGAAACGGTAGACATCCCTCTCCGAAAGACTCTCAGACATGGTTCGAGTTGTATTCGATCTGGATTTCAGGATGATTACTCTGCCATTGCCTCACCCCCATCGCCCATTATTTGCGAAAGACTCCACCATGCGATTGCCACCCAATTTTCGGGATTTCCTTCCGTACCCCATCGAATCGCTTAAGCAAGTGGCACAACTGATCGGCCAACCGCAATGGATTTCCGCCATGAAGGAAGCGGCAGAAAAGATGGGTATGAAGGAACCCTTCGGCCCGGGTAGTTTCCAGCAGGTGGTCCAACAGGCAGGCAAATGGGTCGAAGCGATCACGGAGCCATGGATCCACCCTGTTGTTGGGGATGAACAGAAACCAGGGATCAATGCAACTGGGGAAATCTTCTCCTCGCGTTGGACAAACAGTCCATGCTCCCTCGACATCGCGGGAGCATTGGTACGTTACTCAAGCGACTACACCGAGTCAGCCAAGGCGATCGATCGGCTGCGATCCATCGTGACGACTCGTATGGGAGCCGCGGATGTTGTAGTTTTCGCGAACACATCGTCCGCCTTGCTCGCTCTCTCGAGCAGTTACCGACAAACCAAGCCGACGCGATGGATTCTTCCTCGCGTCGATTGTGTACGCATCCCTCGATTGGGAATACCGGGACCGAGCAACCTGCGAACTCCGTTGGACCATGCGGGGGTCGTCGTCGCTGAAATCGGTTCCAATCAGGATTGCTCCCTCGAGGATTTCCAAACGGCCATCGAATCTGAATCCGACATGGTCTTGGTCTGCAGCCCGAACTCCATCCTGGATGAAACAGAGAGGAAAAATCATTACGCGATGGCTCGCGAAGCCTCCCTGGCAAAACAGGCAACTCTCGTAGAGGTATTGTTCAATGGATCACTCCATCCGGTCCCCAGTTACTCCGATTTGACTCGAAGTATCGAAGCGGCTTGGAGCGGAGGGAATCATATCCTACTCATCCCCGGGGAATTCTATCTCGGAGGTCCTGAATGCTGCCTCGCCCTGACCCAGAACAAATCCGAACCTTGGACGAGAATGCAACGCATGGTGAACGATACCGGTTTAGAAGCGTCCGCATTCATTCAATCCTGGATCTGCCGGGAGTTGGCATCCATCGACAACGAGTCCGGATGGCTCGATAGTTCTTTAGGACAATGCCTGACAACCAGCCTGGAAAATCTGAACCATCGGGCCGAACGAGCCGCGATCCAACTGCGAGGGACCCCCTGGATTGATCGAGCGTCCGTGACTCAGCAGGATTGTCGGCTCGGAAGTGGGATCTGGAGCCAGCAGCGATTGAAGTCTGCCATTCTCGAACTCTTTCCCAAAGAACAGTCCCCCACCGCGCTTGCAAACTGGCTCTTGAGTGGAGAACGGCCCATTTGGTGCAACGTGCAGTCGGATCATGTCGACGTCGTCTTTCGAACGATGACACCCGACCATGACCGTTATTTGATCCAACGACTTTGCGACTCCCCTTCGAGCCCAGACGTTCGGACGGAAAGCGAATCCTGAAGATACAAAGCAAACGTCGCATCCTCGTAAACGAGACGAAAGTGCTCTGTCTTCGATTCCGGCCGTCCTAACAAACCGCGCACAGGAGCATTTTGCTGCACGAGAATCGCATCGGCGGAGAGCTCCTCGAGAATACGCTGCCAGTCACCCGTCGCCGAATAGAATTGATCGTGCTTCGGCAGCACGTCCTCTCGATATGCGACTTCGTAACGTCCATCGAGACTCACTAAAACATTCGGGTAGCAATGCCAGGAAACGTAGGCGCCTGAAACAAAGGGGGTCATCAGATTCCCTCGAAATCGCGTCGACTTCATGTATTCGACCGCCCCAACCGGATAGACCATCACGCCCCCCGGATCGCTCGCAGGGATGGTAACCCTCCACACAGGATGCATGATCGCAAACAGAGTGCACGCCAGGGAAACGCTCCATGCGATTTGCTGTACGAGGCTCCGTCGTTTGCGAAGCCATTCGAGCAGCGTGTGCCCCAACGCAGTACCGCTGCACCATCCTGGCATGTAGGCCATCCACAACACAGCAAAAATCGAACCGTGCCGAATGTGCTTTAAAGCCATGTACGCAGCAACACAGGTAAAGACCCAACCTCGCATCCTCAGGATCCGTCGATTCGTGACCGCATAACCCAAACCGAATACCATCCCACAAAAGCATAGCATCGTCGTGTACGCATCATGTGTCTTCCAAAGGGGCTGCCACTCGATCATCGTCGGTCTGGGCATTTGAATCGCATGAAACAGGAACAGCGGGTAATCCATTCCCCACGGATTGAGCACTAGCCCCAGTCCGATCATGGGAAGCAATAAAAGGTGATGCCAATATTCGAATACAAAGGACCGGGTGAAGGCATGCCACCCCTTTTGTGCCACAGCCGAGAACCAGCGTTCGAGCATATGGAAACCGAGCATTCCCAGCCCGACGACGAATCCAGCATGCACGTTGAGCCAGACGACGTAGAGCAAAAACCAAGTTGCAATCCATGTCTTCTTTTTTTGCCAATCACTCTGCTGCAGAAGGATCTGCAGAACTAGGAAAACCAGGGTCAACAGCTGGGCCCGCAGGGTCGCAAAACCAACCCATGCCAGTGGAAATGCGATCGGGGCGCACAATCCGATCAATAGTGGATGAGCCCCAGCATTTCTCGCGACCCGGAAAATCCCGAGACCGAGTAGCGCGATGAGCAGCACCCGAGAAACGGCCATACCATGCAAACCCAGAGGACTCGCTCCGGCAACCAGATACAGAAATAGGCCCGTTCCCCATTCATGATGAACGGCGGGCGCCACTGTCGGAGTGAAAGCAAAAATGTCCTTGGTCGGGAAGTCTCCGGTCTCGAAAAACGCTCTCACCAAGGCCATTTCATGGAATGCATCGTGCGTCACGTCACTCAGTCGCGCCACATAAGCCAAAAACGCGAGCCAGGCAGCAACGCATACGACCCCTAAAAATCGGCCGTCACGCGTCACTCCAATTCGCAAATTGTGATTCCAAGACATACATCGATTATCGAACTCCTCTCTACGAGTTGATCACTGCACCAGAGACGGTCATCTGCAAGATCAAAACGCCGATCCCTTCCTACGCATTGCAACGTTTCTAACGTTTGCTAGCACCCGAGCTTTTTGGGACTTTTTCCCGACTTTGGCTCAAGATTGGGCTAGAGCCGCGGAAAGCTCGTTCCCTATTCTCCGAGACTTCCCGCTCAACAGACTCAAGAAATCAACTCAATCCCAAGACTTGTGAGCCTCTGACGCAATAGCATGGATGCGATTGCAAGTGGCCTCGCTTTTGGAGCAACTCGCATGGATGCAGTCTCAGCTCGTTCGCCGTCTTTTTGGATGATTGCGGGCATCTATCTCGCGCTCTTCTCTCCAGGATCGCACGTTCATGCCCAACTCATCGGAGCCGCACCGAACTCGGTCACAACTCCTAATTTCGTCGTATTTGCGAATAATCCCCAATGGGCTCAGCAGGTATCCGAAGCTGCGGAAGCCAATCGGAAAACCCTGGCCATGCACTGGCTAGGATACGAACTACCCCAATGGTCGAAGCGTTGCACACTGGTCGTTCAGGATGGTCCGACCAAACCAGCAAACGGGGAGACCAAATACACGCTGATCCAAGGTGCTGTGATCAACTTCCAAATGACTGTTGTCGGAACCCGGGAACGCATTCTCGATAGCGTACTCCCTCATGAAATCACCCATACGATTATCGCCAGTCATTTCGCACCTCTGGGCAAGCCCGTTCCTCGATGGGCTGACGAAGGGATGTGCACCACGGTTGAGCATGATGCTGAACGACGCAAACATGACGAAATGCTCGTCCGATTCCTGCGTCAGGGAAAAGGAATTCCCTTCGCGACTTTATTTCTTCTTCGGGAATATCCGCCCGACATGTTGCCTCTCTACTCGCAAGGCTACAGTTTGACGAGTTTTTTGATTGCCCAGGGAGGCATGCAAACGGGAGCAAAACAGTTCATCAAGTTCCTCGAAAAAGGGATGGAGAAAGAAGACTGGATCGCAGCCACCGAGGAGGTGTACGGTTATCCATCCGTCGGCAAACTTCAAACGGCTTGGAACAACTGGGTCGTCGAAGGTGGTGGTGAAGTGACTCGCTTTACAGCCCAGTCCCTAGGATTCTCCGATCGTTCCCTCGTAGCTTTGGCTAGTTCTAGAACCGTGGGGGCCGATCCTGCGGCTATCGAACCATCGATCGTTGCGGTCCGCCCAGAAAGCGATAGTACGAGTTCGATACCGGCATTCGCAAGTGCTGTAAAGCCTTCGGTCAATTTAAACAAATCGTTGCACCCAAGTAGTGGAAGCTACTATTTGGATCGTCTACGTACGCAGCAAGGAATGGAGCCTCGTTTGGATACAGGATCGGAACCTATCGCTGCAACTCCCTCGGAGTCTTCAACGAATGTTCCGCCACCCGGTAGATTCGTTCCCACACCTGCAAGTGAAATCGTTGGTAGCACAGCAGCACCCTATCGAGCTGGACATCCGGCCCCCATGCAAACCATGGGCGGCGGGACCCTTTACCGATAAGGCAGGCAGTCTGAGCAACCTGAGAAAAGACCCAACGCCCTACCCAACTTGACATTTTGGATTTTTTTTCTTGGAACACGAAACTGACCTTGACCGGGCTAGGAACCACTACCTATTCCGATACGTGTATAGAAATATTGCGTTCAATGCGCAGGCAGGGCAACCGACGGAATGGTTCGCCCTCAACGGTGCGTTTGAACTGTCGATACAAGACGAGCGTTTATTGGAAATCATAAGCGATAAAGGAGTGTCGCGTTGAAAAACCTCAATCCTCTACGGACATTACGGCTATTGACTGCTTTGTCAGCGGCATCCTCGCCCGTCTATGTGCCATTGTTTGTGGGACTTGCCGCATCGATGGTCTCAACACCGACGGTCGAAGCGCAGGGCCCCTCCAGCGGAACACTGCCTTCCCTTCCCCCAGCAACCGGCAACGCCCCAAACCCGACGGCGCAGTTGGCCGCGGATTCCATGGCGTTTGCGAAAGAACTTTTGGTCAAAGCGCAGTCGGCATTGAATGACGGTCGTCGAGAGGTTGCCATTCAAACACTCGCTCAAGCTCATCTCGTAGGACCATCGTCTCCGGAATGGAACGCCGAGTCCCAAAAGATGCGGCAGTACTTCCAAGACAAAGGTGTTGCTCCTGCGACGATCGACAATGCAATCAAAGTCGCACAAGCCTCGGTGTCCAAGGCAGCAAACAGCAGTCCTGTCAACGTCCCGGCGACGTTGCCACTCCCCGGCAAGACTGCAAGCAACGCAGCTCCTACACCAACGCCACTTCCGAGCCTGCCCGGCTTGCCTCCAACTCAATCTCCTTTAGCCCAAGCACCAGCGGCCCAATCGCCAACAACACAGCCGTTACCATCCGGTGGGACGAATGCCGCGAGGGATCAGGCAGCTAGCTTGGCGGCCCAAGCGAAATTGGCTCTCGAAAAGGGAGATATCAAACAAGCTCGTCAGTGGATCGATCAAGCCAACCAATTCAAGGTACCGGACCGTGAGTTCGCTCCCGGACAAACAAAACCTTGGGAGGTCGATCTCGCCGTTCGCAGCAAGGAGATGCTGCAAACAGGAGTTGTTGCAGCGTCTGCCAGTGTGCCCACAAACAGCAATCCCGTTCAGCCGGCCGGCGGTTCGACAACCCCGCCTGCAGCGAATGGACAATCCAATGGCGTTGAGTCCGGAGTCTTCCAACCTCAAAAGGACACCTCCAAAGTCGCACCCGCCAGCGGCGTTCTGACATCGTACGATGCAGATACGACAGGAAAAGAACTCTACCAGCAAGGAATCAGCGCACTCACTGCTGGAAACAAAGAGGCTGCGATCGAGAAGTTCAAAGCAGCTTGGCAAAAGAAGAGCGAACTCGATCCACCCACCCTAGCCCAGTTGAAGGATAAACTCGCTCTGCTGTCTAGCGAACCGCGTAGCTCAGGATCTCCCGAGAGCGTCGCTGCCCTGAGTGCGGAAAGCAAAGAGGCACAGGTCAAGAGACAACGACTTTTCTCTGAAGTGACTGGAGAAATCGCCGATGCAGAGCGACTCGCTATGGGAAATAAACCCATGGAAGCCCTCGACAAACTTCGCTCTCTGCGACAACGAATCACCCAAGCCGATAGCGACGCGAACTATCGAAAGAGCATGCTGTCGATGGTCGACCGCGTTTCTGCAAACATCGAAGCGTGGGTTGACCAAAACAAAGTTGCTATCGAGCTCGATCAACGCAACAACCAACTTGAGGATCGAATGCGTCTCGAAGCAGCGAATCGTGCTGAGACCGACGCTCGGATCCAAACACTCGTCGATCAATACAATCAATTGATCGAGTCTCGTCGCTTCCAGGAAGCGATCGAGGTCGCGAAAAAGGTAGATGCTTTGCGCCCGGGGTCCGAGATCGCATCGGTCATGATCAACAAAGCGACCATTCAAGCTCGCAATGATGAATACGAGCTGATTCGGAACATGAAGAGCGAAGGCTTCTCCAGGGAGATGCTCAACACCGATATTGCAGCCGTCCCCACGGATGACAACAAACCCTATTCGTTCCCTTCCGCTGTGGAATGGTCTCAATTGACCAAACGACGACTCCGACAGGGGGACGATGCTCGAATCTCTCCGATGGAAAAGAAAATTCGAGAGACACTCTCCGAATCGTTCTCAGCGACCTTCGACAAGCGTCCTTTATCGGATGCTATGAAAACCATCAGCGAAATGTTCGGTATCCCGATCGATATCGACGAACGCTCGATTCAAGAAGAAGGGATCACGATCGATCAGCCCATCAGCTTGGACCTACAGGGTAATCCCATCGCCTTGAAGAGCGCCTTGAGCTTGATTCTCGAAAAACTGAATCTGACCTACTCGGTCAAGTACGATGTACTCACGATTCAGAGCAAGCGATTCAATCAAAAGGAACTGAGGACAGAAGTCTACTCGGTCAAAGACCTGGTCATTCCTATCCCGAACTTCGTATCGGATTACAACACAGGGATGGCGGGCGCTTTGAACTCCGCCTACCAAGCGCAAACCAGCTTCGCGTCAGCACGTGTGGAACCGAAAACAGCGGTCTCCGCAACCCAAGTTGCGAGTATCGATCCCAAGTCGCCCATCATGGCTCAAATGGCATCGATGCCGGTTCTCAACGGCCTCTCTCCGAGCCTCGCGAGTGCTTTGCCGGGGTCGATGCTGATGAACCAATCCGCAAACTCCGCACTCGGCGGTGGTGGCGCTATGGCCGACTACAGCAACCTGATGAACTTGATTCAAACAACGATTCAGCCAGACACATGGCAGATGGCCGGCGGTACATCCACGATGCAACCGTTCAGCCAAAACCTCACCCTGGTCGTTTCGGCTCCACAGGAGGTTCACGAAGCCATCGCTGACCTGCTTAAGAGCTTGCGTGCACTGCAGAACCTGCAGGTGACGATCGAGGTTCGATTTATCCAGTTGCAGGACACGTTCTTCGAGCGAATCGGCGTCGATTTCGATATGAAGTACGATGACAACGTACGCCAACTACCTCGCGACGATTCCGGTCCGAGCGTTGCAGTTGGTCTATCCTCCGGTCTGCCGGTCACCGGT
Source organism: Pirellula sp. (assembly GCA_040396935.1). Lineage (GTDB taxonomy): Bacteria > Planctomycetota > Planctomycetia > Pirellulales > Pirellulaceae > JBKCUI01. The sequence goes on along the minus strand of JBBAXA010000032.1, from coordinate 48,811 downwards.
GTTCCATCGTTCACAAGCGATTTGGATTTGCAACTGAACAATAACTTCACCGTGAATCCTCCGTTTGGTAATCCAGATATCAACCAGGCCACCTCCTTCGGCGTTGCGATTCTGAGCGATCTGGAACTGTTCTTCTTCCTGCAAGCTTCGCAGGGGAACAGCCGCCAGAACGTCTTGAATGCACCCAAAGTCACGATGTTCGATGGTCAATTTGCGAGTATCAACGACTTCGCGTCTCGACCGTTCGTCACGGGCTTCACTCCCGTCGTCGGGGACTTTGCCGTCGCACAGCAACCCATCGTCGTGGTTCTGAACGAGGGTACTCAAATGAACGTTCAATCGGTGGTGTCCCAAGATCGTCGATTCGTACGAATGACTCTCTTGCCTCAGTTCACTCGAATTGAGAATGCGGATCGGACGTTTACCTTCACCGGGCGACGCGTATCCCGTACAGGAACGAGTATTCTCAATCCGAACGGTACACCTTCGGGCTCGAGAAACAACGAAGAGGATATCATCGAGGGTACGACGGTCCAGCAACCAACCCTCGGTCAGACATCGATCTCGACCGTGGTCAGTGTACCCGATGGTGGCACGATCCTCCTGGGTGGTATCAAACGACTACGTGAAGGTCGGGTAGAACGGGGTACTCCCATCCTGAGTAAGATCCCCTACCTGAATCGACTCTTCAAGAACGATGCCATCGGACGAGAAACCTCCACCCTGATGATGACCGTGACTCCGCGAATCATCATTCCTGAAGAAGAGGAAGAACTCTTGGGTTACGTCGCTCCGAACCAACCCTAGGTTCCAGGTTCGAACAGAACAGCCTCGAGATTTTCTCGAGGCTTTTTTTATTGATAACCACCTAGCTTCTTCCTACGAATCACCCACCACCAGGCGGAAGCCCGCGATACGACGGGTGAGTTTCCTTCCAATCCGACTGGACGGGACAAGGTAGGTTAGGAACCAGAATACCAACAACCGATTAGCCGCTTGCAGTCGGTAAACGAACTCGATCTCCACCACTCCTTTCGATCTGCATTTCTCGGACTTGTGGATCCGTAGATGGTAGATCGAGCCAACTCGGATCTGCAGGAGTCACATGTCTCATCCTTTCTGGCGAGAGGCTTGCTTATTACGATCCCAGGGCTATCCTTCTGTCTGGTTGCCGATCGACGGAGATCATTCCACACCGTCGATCGTCGCTTAAAACGTGCCAACTCGATCGTTAGATGAGGAAGCCATCGATCGTTCAAAGACAACTACGAATTGGACAGGTTTTTTACTTGTCGTACTCGCGTCCTTTCTTTGGAGCCTAAGCGGTTTCTTCACGCAACTTCCTGAGTTGAATGTATGGCCTCCCGAGACGAGAGGCATTCCGATAGCTTTTTGGCGAGCGGTGTTCGCGCTCACATTGCTCCTGCCATTGGTCCGCCGAGTAAGCTGGGATCTACGCATGATTCCGATGACTCTTTGTTTCGTTGCGATGAACCTATCCTTTCTGACTGCGATTGTGGTCGGCTCACCAGCGAATGCCATTTGGCTCCAGTATCTAGCTCCTGGCTGGGTCATGTTGGGGGCGATCTGGATTTACGGCGATCAAACCAATGCTCGCGATTGGTTCATGCTGGGGTGCTGTATTGCCGGTGTCCTATTCATTCTGGTCATGGAATCGCTTCACTCGACTCCCATTCCGGGTCACCGTTGGTGGGCACCCTGGCTCGCGGTGCTATCCGGCATATGCTATTCCGGTGTGATTCTGAGTATTCGATCCCTCCCGAGAGCGGACCCCGCCTGGCTCATTGCACTCAACCACCTGGTAACCGCATTGGTCTTCCTTCCATTTGTCTTGGTTATGAACTCAGCGTTGCCGAGCGGCCGCCTCTGGCTGATTTTGGCTGGACTAGGCATTTTCCAGATGGGGCTACCCTATTTCATTTTTGCCCATGGCTTAAAGTCGACGCCTAGCCACATCGCAGCCTTGATCACATTGCTCGAACCGATCCTGCTTCCCCTATGGGTTCATTTGACGCGAAGAGGGGATTCGACGTACAGCCCCCCTGGATGGTGGACTTGGGTCGGTGCATGCCTGATTCTCATCGGTCTTGCCAGCCGGTATTTATGGATCAAGAACAAGGTCCGGGAGCAGCACGCATGAGAGTCTTGCACTGCATCACACGAATGATTGTCGGAGGAGCCCAGGAGAATACACTCTTCAACTGCCTGGATCTGGCAGAGAGATACCGGGATGAAGTTCTCTTGGTGACAGGTCCATCGATCGGTGCGGAGGGAGACCTGCTCTCACGAATGGATACGAAATCGGTTCGAGTCAACGTGATCGATCCACTCAGGAGAAACATCCATCCGAAGCATGATTTCAAAGCCTACCGTGCATTGCAAGAAATGATTCGGACATGGAAGCCTGACGTAGTCCATACCCATAGCGCCAAGGCGGGACTACTCGGACGGGCAGCTGCCTGGAAATCCAATGTTCCAGCGGTCATCCACACGGTCCACGGAGCTCCCTTTCATCCCTACCAGCGTGCCATTAGCCGTTGGTTTTTCATCGCTTGTGAACGCTGGGCTGCCAACAGGTGCCACCGACTCATCTCGGTTGCCGATGCGATGACGGATCTGATGGTCTCTGCCGGTGTTGCTCCTCCAGAAAAATTCACCACCATCTATAGCGGAATGGATGTCGAGCCATTCCTCAGGTCGGAAACCCATCGAACCGAGATGCGGCAGCAGTTAGGATTCAAGCCGGACGATGTTGTCTTTGGCAAAATAGCCAGGCTTTTCCATCTCAAGGGTCATGAGTATGTCTTTGCTGCGGCCCGTCGAGTGATCGAACATGTCCCCACAGCCAAGTTCCTCATGGTGGGAGATGGACTGTTGCGAGATGCGTTCGAGGCTCAAGTTGCCCACTCCGAACTCGCAGGACGTGTCGTTTTCACAGGGTTGGTTTCTCCCTCGGAGATTCCCAAGTATCTGAGCGCTATGGATGTACTCGTACACGCATCGCTGCGCGAGGGACTGGCACGAGCTCTACCGCAAGCATTGATCGCGGGAAAGCCTGCAATCAGTTTTGATATCGACGGAGCTCGTGAGGTCGTGATCCATGGCGCAACCGGTTGTTTAGTACCCGCCTGTGATGTAGATCGACTCGCCCAAGCGATGATCGAATTGGGGCTTTCCGAAGACCTGCGAACCACATTCGGACATGAGGGGAGGCAAAGGTTTACGGATCGTTTCCGTCATGAAACAATGACGCAACGGATTCGTGCAGAATACGAACGCTTGCTGAATCCTCATGCGTCGAAAGGATCGTCTCCTAAGTCGACTTGAGCGGAAACGCAGGGTCGCTTTGCGTCGATCCGATAGACTCCTTCACAATTCGATTCGGTCGAGGCGTCGGGATTACATCCAATCCTGAGAACAACCACAATATCGGTACGATGAAGAGCCTGGCTCGAGCATTCAAAGTGGGGAATCCAGGCCGATCGAATCCTGCATCTCCGTGAAAATCCAACCTCGCTCTTTTCGAGAATCGCGAGGGATCCTCTTCGATTGTGGAACCATGCTTACGCAGTCGGTCAGGGGGTAAGCGTTGGAAGAGTCCTTTTTGTTGGTCCAAAACGATTCGTAGCGACTTGAGGACTCACCCTCGATCGGTTGGTCCAGTTGGTCGCATTCGCCTCGCAGGGTCAAACTGCCGATTCCCGTAACCTAAGACAGCGAGAGCCGGCCTGTCCCATCTCCGAATACGGCGTTCTCCACACCGACATGGTCGAGCATCGTCGTGAACAAGTTATTGAGGGGTGTGTACTCGGAGAATGTCAGCAGCCTCCCTGTAGGAACATTTTGCCCACCTTTGCCGGCCAGAATGATCGGTAGATTATGGTGGTCGTGTCGATTCCCATCGGAGATGCATCCGCCGTAAACGATGAGCGAATTGTCGAGAAGCGTTGTTCCGTCCGAATCTCTCGTCGAGCGGAGTTTGTTCAAAAAGTACGAGAACTGCTCTGCGTAATACGAGTCGATCTTAGCGATTTTCTCAATCTTGACATCCTTGTTCTCGGTGTGCGAAAGCTCATGGTGTCCATCCTTCACCTCGATCATTGGGAAGGTTCGATTGCTACCTTCGTTCGCTAGCATGAAGGTTGCGATTCGAGTCGTGTCCGTTTCAAACGCGAGAGCCATAAGGTCATACATCAACCGGATATGCTCTGTGACATCGGACGGCTTCCCTTGGGGTTCTTTTGTGCCTTCGGGCAATTGGACGGGCTGACCGAAACGGGCCAATCGATTCTCGATTTCCCGAACGCTCGTGAAGTACTCTTCTAGTTTGCGTTGATCCTCTACTCCGGATATCCGTTCCAGTTGCTGACGTTGGTCCGCCACGAAATCCAGAATGCTGCGTTGCATCACAGCCGCGCGTTCGTCGTTGGAACTGGAGGAATTACCGGTGCCGAACAAGCGTTGAAACGCTCTCTGAGGATTGACTTCCTTAGCCATCGGCAGGGATTCGCTACGCCAAGAAATGTTGTTCGAATAGGCGCAGGCGTAACCCGAGTCACACGAGCCAGCATCCCTTCCCTCTTCGGTCCCCAATTCGATCGATGCCAAACGGGTCCCTCGACCGTACTTGTCGGCGGCGATCTGGTCCGCACTCCTTCCAACTCGGATCTTGGTACCAGAGGTCTTGAATGGATGCGCTCCAGTGAGAAACGCGGCGGCACTGCGAGCATGATCACCGGGTCCGTCCCCGAGGGATTGAGCGTTTACCTGCGCTAACCCCTTCAGGATGTTGATGTCTGCGCGATTATTCTCGAGTGGCTTCAGACTGGCTGAAAATTGCCAATCGGTTCCGCCCCCTGTCGGGAGCCAACGCTCTGCATTCGTACCATTCGGGAAGAAGACCCAAGCCAAACGGATAGGTGCCTTGGTCGCCTCGTTCGCAAGAATCCCGCTGGGACGCATCAATTGCAACGAAGGGAGAGCCAATGTAATTCCCATGGCTCGCAAGACCGTTCTTCGATCGATCGCGCGTACTTTGGTCGAGCGGTCCAAGTGCGGAAGATTATTTTGCATTGGATAGAACTCCTTCAACTTTGATAGGACGATAGGCGGGGTTTTGGAGGAAGGCATCGCTAATCACAATCGCCTCGATGAGCGACTGAACCGATCGATCATGCTCATTAGTATATCGTATCACTCGGTCCAGAGAACAGCGATCAACTCGTTGTAAACCTCGTCCGAGGGCGTAAATCATCATCCGGGAAGCAAGGTTTTCCAGGATCTGATCCCGCCGAGTGCTGAGAATTTCGACCAATTCGGAGGGGCCGGAAAATTTGCTACCGTCGGCAAGCTCCCCTGCAGGGACAATTTCCTTTCCCTCCTCTTTCTCTCTCCATCGGCCGATCGCATCAAAATTCTCCAAACCGAGACCGATAGGATCCATAATTTTGTGGCAACCTGCACAGCTTGGGTTGCTCCTATGGATTTCCAAGCGTTCCCGAAGGGATGCGTTGGGTTCGTGTTTTGCCTGCTCTAACGCAGGAACGTTGGGGGGAGCTGACGGGGGCGGGTCCCCCAGCATATTTTCCAGAATCCATTTCCCCCTTTTCACCGGGGAGGTGCGTGTGGGATTGGACGTCAAGGCTAGGATCGCAGCATGGGTGAGGATTCCCCTGCGATGCTCAGGCAGTTCGACGCGTATCCAATCGTCCTCGCGTTCGTAACTTCGAGAGCGACGATTTTCCCCCCCGCGCTCCCGAGACTGGTTGGGATACATTTCAGCCGGATCCCGACCGTCAAACTTTAGGCCGTAGAACTCAGCCATTCGCGGATTCACGAATGTAAATGTGGCTGCTGTGAAGTCATCGACCAGACCGTCGGTCAGGAGTTGACTGCAAAACATTTCGACTTCTTTAATCATCGACGCCCGCAATCGATCGTTCCACTGCAAATACTTTTCGCGGTCGATATCAATCTTGTTCAAATTTCGAAGCCCCAACCACTGCGAGAAAAAACCTTTGATCAAGGCTTCCGACTTGGGACTGGCTAGCATCCGTCGTACCTGTTGCTTCAGCACGGATGGATCATGCAATCGATCCTGCTGGGCGAGTTCCATCAACTCTGCGTCTGGCATCGTGGACCAAAGAAAATACGAAAGCCGGCTCGCCAGTTCGAAGCTATCCAATGGTTTACCAGAGGGAGCCGCTTCCGAAAGAAAGAGGAAGTGCGGCGATACGAGAGCCGCTTGCAATCCGTACTGGATGGTCTCGACATAACTGAATCCAGCTTCTTTAGCTCGCTCACAGATCGCTACAATCGCATCGATTTCCTGTTTCGAAACAGCTCGTCGGTAGGTCCGTGGCAAGAGTTTCGCAAAGACTCTTCTCGCGGCTTCCTCGGAACCGATCTCTTTGGAATCGGGAGTATCTTTTTCCTCAGGATAGGCCACGACCACCTTCTGATGGATCTCGGGATAAAGCGGTAGACCATTCGTCGGTCCTCGGAATCGAATCGATTCAAAGAACAGGCGACGATTCGAATCCAGTTTTTTATCGGGATGTTCGTCGGATTCGTACTCGATTGAGAGTTCGTGATAGCCATCCTCGTCCAATTCGACATTGAATTCAAAATTGGCGGTGTTCGTTTTGACATCCCACTCACGCATGGTCTGACCATCCACCCTCACAACCACGAATGCCTTATCTTCCTGTCGATCCCCGAATCGCATCCGGATGTAAACCTCGTATTCACCTCGCGCTAATAGAACCTTGATTGAACGTTGATTCCCGAACGTAATTGGTTCGAGTTCGAATCGCTGCGTTCTCAACTTCTCTCGATCCGTCTCAATCGTTCGCTTAGAGATCAACGAAGCCGCTTGCAAATACTTCTCCAACATGATCGGAGACAGGGTTAAAACCTCTCCCTGGTTGTCGAATCCATTGCCGACATCATCCGACACAAAGCCAATATCCTTCGATGGGTAGAAATCGATACCCAGCAGATCCCGAACGGTATTGTCGTACTCCACTTGATTCAGGCGGCGTAGCGTGACAGGCGGAGTAGGTTGTTCACAATCACAATCGACATCATGCAAAGCCGATTGGATCCAGGACGCCAGTCGCTCTCGGGCTTGCCGATCCAGCTTCGACTCCTCAGGTGGAGGCATCGCTTCAGCTCGAATAACCCCTCGGATTTGTTCCCAAGTACTAGCGTGCTCCCTTATCTTCTCAATGCCCTTGTAATCCTCGAGGTTGACCCCAGCCTCATTGGACTCTCCCATGTGGCATTCGCCGCAGTGCGTTTTCAAAAGCGGACGTATTTCCTCAT
>JBBAXA010000032.1:0-41364 GCA_040396935.1 Pirellula sp. | reverse complement strand
GAGAAGTTTTCTCAGTTGTCTCGAGGTGGCAAGGGGAATCGTTTCCACCTAAAGAACATGGCTTCTTCGGGTCGGCGTCGACTCTTCCGAATAGGATGGGCCCGCTGAGAATCCTAGAGCCCGGAAAAACTCGATCGTCCCAAACCGTCGCCCATAAGTTCCCGCATTCGCTCGAAATTCTCAACAGCCTCCACTCTATCAACACGCCCGACCAAACGCTTTTGGATACAATCGAGTCGACGTAAAAGCCATGAAACCGAAGTCAAAGGTAGCATGGTCGAATTCAGATTCGGCCCACCGTATGAAGATGGCCTACACTGGATCGCCCGGTCGTTTTTGTCGGCTTGATTCTCACCCCCAATTCGTCCATGGTTCGCGCATTGACTCGAAACAGTTGGCTGGAAAGTGGATCGATCCTGCCCGCGACCGTAACGTGTCTCTCCCTTTGTTTTTCGGTCGCTCTCGCAATAGGTCAGGAGAGTCGCGAGACCTTTTTTGAAAGCCGAATACGTCCTCTTTTCGAGGATCACTGCATGTCCTGTCATAGCGGCGGAGACCCGGAGGGGAATCTGTCCCTGGCCTCTCGGACGGGATGGGACTCGGCTGGAGTGATCCAGCCAGGAGCCCCCAACGAAAGCCTGCTCTATCGAGCGATTCGTCGCGACAATGAAGAAATTGCGATGCCCCCGACCGGTAAAGGAAAACAACTCAGCCCGCGACAAATCGCAGACATCGAACGATGGATCCGAGACGGTGCATTCGATCCCAGACAGGACGGACCAGCGACCGGGGTTGGACCGAAGAAAAGGAATCGGATTTTTGAGATTACCGACGACGACAAGAACCATTGGGCATTTCAACCTCTGGCCCGAGTGCCCACCAGAGCGGGGGAAACCGACTCCGAAATCATCGATCGACTCGTCATGCAAAAACTCGGTAGCCTCGGAGCGACACCCAACGCCCTGGCATCACCTAGAGAGCTGGTAAGGCGTATCTATCTCGATCTTTGGGGACTCCCCCCGAGCTATGACGACGTTGTACGATTCGCAAACGACCCATCCGATCACAACTGGGGACAGATCGTCGACAAACTTCTCGATTCGCCCCACTACGGTGAGCGCTGGGGGAGGCATTGGTTGGATTGGGTTCGATATGCAGAAACCAACGGATACGAACGGGATGGACCGAAGCCGAATGCTTGGCGGTACAGGGATTACGTCATCGGTGCACTGAACGAAGACAAACCCTATGGTCGCTTTCTGACCGAACAGTTAGCTGGCGATGAACTGATCGAACTCGAAGGCTTGTCGCTGGAAAACCATTTCGATCGCTGGCGGGATGCGATTGCTGCGACGGGCTTCTATCGACTGCATGTCTGGGATGACGAACCAGACAGTTCCGAGGCAGCGGAAATGGATGATTTAGATGACATCATGGTGACGATCGGCGCCTCCATGCTGAGCCTGACGATCGGTTGCGCGCGGTGCCACGATCACAAATACGATCCAATCAGCCAAAGAGACTACTACTCGTTTCTCGCTCACCTGTCGGATATCGATCCCTACGGTCAATTGAAAAAAGGGGGTGGAGGCCGAGGAACAGGACGCATTGAACGCTGGCTTGCCCCCGAATCTCAAATCCAAACTTGGGAACAAGATCGCGCTGCTCGCCGCAGCGACTTGGAGCAAGAACTCGCTCAATCCACCGACGAGAAAAAACAGAAGGAACTCAGAGAATCGATCAAAGCTTGCAATAACGAAAAGCCCCCCTTTGAAGCAGCCTTAGCCATCCACAAGCGGAAGCAGCCCAAGACGATCCATGTTTTGTTTCGAGGTGATTGGAAAGAGCCTCGCGACACGGTTTCGCCGGCTTTCCCCATTCTTTTCCAGAAGAATCTGCTGTCGCATACGACGACAGCAGCTACCGACCGGTCAACCTCCGAGGACCGACCTAGATTAGCTTTAGCGCGCTGGATCATTGATTCACAAAACCCTCTGACCTATCGATCGATCGTGAACCGAGTCTGGCAACAGCATTTTGGTCAGGGGATCGTCGCCTCACCCGACGATTTCGGAGCGACGGGCACTCAGCCTAGCCATTCGGAACTATTGGATTTCCTCGCCTCTCGATTGATTGCCAGCGGTGGTTCGCTCAAGGAGCTCCATCGAATCATTTTGAACTCTGATACCTATCGTCGGTCGTCGCAGATGCCGACAGATCCATCGCATCCCGATCTCGAGAATCGGCTTTTCGGTCGTCAAATTCTACGTCGCGTCGACGCTGAGGTCATTCGCGATTCGATCCTTTGGTACACCCGTTCGTTGACCGATAAGAAGGATGGGCCCAGTGTGACTCCTAACATATCCAAGGAGGTTTTGGATGCGGCCAATCCGGCAACCCTAGCCGCATGGAAACCCAGCGCCCCAGAGGATCAGAATTGCAGGAGCGTTTTCCTACTGGTCAAGCGATCGCTGAAACTGCCTTTGCTCGAGGCCTTCGATTTTGCAAATAGCCATTCGCCGACGATGAAGCGACTGCCCACGATCACCGCTCCCCAATCGCTGGTCCTGCTCAACGATTTGTGGATTCGGGAGCAAGCCAAAAAACTGATTGTCGATACGAATTCACTCGAGACCACAGATCGAACAAGAAAGCTGTGGCGCACGGTATTCCAGCGAGATCCTACCTCGGACGAATCGGAATGGGTGAACTCCTTTTTGAGGGAAACAGGGCCCACGCACGAGCAAGATCGATGGATTTCGATTGCGCGAGCGCTTTTCAATTCCAACGAAGCTCTCTTTGTGGATTAATCATGTACGCAGAGGATCATACATGGAAACCGCGGAGGCACTTTCTTTTCGACTCGGGAGCGGGCTTTGGTGCGCTGGCGCTCGCGTCGTTGCTTGGAGAGGACGGCCTCACCGCTGATCCGACGACACGCCGGATACCGTTAGTACCCAAGCCACCGACTCTTCCATCGAAAGCCAAGTCCTGTATTTTTCTTTTCATGTTCGGGGGCCCCTCTCAAGTCGACCTATTCGATTACAAGCCAGAACTTCAAGCGCGTGATGGACAATCCATTGAAAATGAGTTCCGACGCGGCACGAAAACGAAAGCGACCCTGCAAGCCAGTCGTCGCGCATTCCAGCAGCACGGCCAGTCTGGATTGTGGTGCTCCGATGCATTTCCGAATATCGCGAGGCATATGGATAAGCTCGCAGTCATCAAATCGCTCTACAGCGACTCCTTCGCGCATGGTAGCGCTTTGCTGCAAATGAACTGCGGACGAATCATTCAGGGGCACCCATCTCTCGGAGCATGGATGACCTACGGGCTCGGAACCATCAATCAAGACATGCCGGGGTATGTCGTCATGCTCGACCCGCGCGGCGGACCTACCTCCGGCTCTCCGAATTGGTCCAGTGGATACATGCCGGCGGATTACCAGGGGACCGTGATCCGAAATGCGGAGCACCCCATCCTCAACCTGCATCCTCCAGAAGGCATTACACGCCAATCGCAAGGTCGAGAGCTCGAATTTCTCAAGAAACTCAATCGACAACACGCGGATGCACGCACAGGCTACAGCGAGCTCGAGGCCAGAATTGCGAGTTATGAACTCGCTTATCGACTGCAAATCGAGGCACCGGAAGTGCTAGACCTTGCGAAGGAATCAAAACAGACCCTCGAAATGTACGGAATCGATGAACCGAAACCAGACTGGCATCCGCTCGCGTTGGGCCCGAGTTCTTTCGGTCGGCAATGCCTGATCGCACGGCGCATGGTCGAAAGCGGTGTCCGATTCATTCAAATCTATTCCGGTGGTGGGAACGCGGGCGGCCAGAACACTTGGGATGGACATCATGGTATCGAAGAGAATCTCCGACTGCATTGCCCCGAGGTCGATCGACCGATCGCAGCTTTGCTTACCGATCTCGAGCAACGAGGACTGCTCGAATCCACATTGGTCGTTTGGGGAGGAGAATTTGGACGCATGCCCGTCTCTGAAACCTTCAACACGGGAGGCAAGCCGGGCGGGCGCGACCACAATCCAAAAGGATTTACCTACTGGCTCGCGGGGGCAGGCGTTCGCGGTGGGATCTCGTTCGGCGAAACGGACGAAATAGGAGAGGCCGCGGTCGAAGACCGCCGCCACTTGCGGGATTTGCACGCCACCATCCTCCACCTGATGGGATTGGACCACCGCCGACTAACCTACCATCACGGTGGACTGGAGGAAAAACTGACGGGTGTGATCGATGCAAATCCCATTCGACAAGTCATGGCGTGAGCGAACCCAACCACCTAGAAACAATCCCCAAGCTTTAGAATCCATTCGATACGGTCGTCGATCAGTCAGTCAGTCGAAACGACCTGGGTGGCAGACATAAAAAAGTTCGAGTCACATATGTTTTGGGAATCGATGTAGCGAACCGAATGCGATGAATGGCAAACCCGAGACGCGTTTGCCATACTCGACGTAGTCTCTGCCGATGAAGTAGATCAATCTGCGATCTTTGAAATAACTACCCGCGTAGATATAAACCGTCCAAATCGCAGTCAGGATGACGTGATCGAGTGTCATCACAGGCGTGAACCATATCAATCCTAGAAAGCTCATATAGACGGGGTGCCGCATCCATCGGAAGGCTCCCTTCGTAACAAACGGTCGCACCGGAGGTTTGCGTTGAATAGCCCAATACCACCATTGCGTGAGACCCGTTTGGTATCCCAGTCCTGTCAGATAAAGACTGTAGAACAACGCGATCCAGGATCCATAAAAGAGGCCCAGGAGGATGGTTTCTGCCCATCCGGATGCTCGCCAGATCACGATCTCACTTCCACCCCAAAAACGAAAGAGCATAAGTAACGCAACACACGTCGTGACACAATGCAGGCAGCCCAGGAGTCCACCTGGCATCGTCGTCTTCAATCGCTTCTGAATCGATGGCACCAACAAAACACTATGCGGGATTACAAATCCAGTCGCCAAGAGGACATCGACGAACCACCATCCAGCAAAACGCTGGTCGCTCCCGTAGCGAAGAAACAGAAAAAGATAGACGACGGTGTATAGGAAAAGAAGTTGCGTGCCGATGCCGAAAGCCAATCCAACGAAACGTCCGACAGACGCGAAAAGAGGTCGAGCACGCTGCTCTGAATCCAATGGCATTCCGGAAGTTCGCGCGCGAATGCTATTGTCTTCTTTCATGAGATCGTATTGCCACCCTGCATCCATTTGCGTGTTTCGATTCGAGACTCCGCCTGCTGCACTCACCGTGGCTTCTCCGCAACAAAGTAACCGTATTCCATGGCACCCGATTTGTAGGCGTTCAGAATGGCGTCGAAATGATCGAGGAACAGGACATGGTTTTGACTTAAAACCTTGGCCAAATACCGAACACCAGTGCGTTCAACGCGTTTGCGACAAATCTCCCAGGTCTGCTCGACCTGGCGAGTCCATAGTCCTCGGTGGGTCACCTTCAGTCCTGCTTGCTCAAACCAGGTCACATAGTCCTCCTGGGTTCCGAGCGATGGACAAAACATACCCTCGCAAACCCTAAGCACCTGTGCATCCATTTCGGGAGATTGCGGTGGATTTCCGGCTAGCCAAGCCAGCAGTGCGAATCGGCCGCCCGGCTTGAGCCAACGGGCTGCATTGCGGAAAAACCGAGGCTTATCAAAAAGGTGCTCCGTGCATTCAATACTCCAAACAACGTCCGCGGAATTCTCGGCGAAGTCAATTTGCTCCGCATCGCCGCAGCGAAATTGGGGTGTGGGACGAATCCCTCGAACCATTCCGGAAAAAGAGGCCCAATACTTCTGGACAGGACTCAGCGTGACTCCGGTGACTTGACACTTGAGATGCTTTGCTAACCAGAGACTGGACCCACCCATGCCACATCCAATGTCGTACACCGTCGATCGTTCGGCAATCTGAGCCAATTGGGCGAGGCGACGCGTCAGTTGTTCCTGTGCGACTCGCGGTGACTCGTTCGCCTCCCAGTAGCCATGATGGATGTGTGGTCCCCAGAGCAATCGATAAAACAAAGTACTGACATCGTAATGATTGCGGATGACTCGCTTTTGAATCGAAGGACATTCGATCATAGAGTTGGCACCACCCACAAATCCCCAATGATGATCAATTCATCCTTCACGCCAACCGCTCCCATCATTTTACTGTAAGGCTTTATTCCATAATCGGATTGCAAAATCTTGAACGATCCACGCACGTGATGCCATCCATCCTTTTCTTCCAAGTCGCACCTCGCTTGGATACGCCGCGTCGTTTTATGGAGAGTGAAGTCTCCCTCGAGAAGGTATTCGGGCAATTTCCTGTTGCTGGCTTTTCCGGTCGATTTCAAAGTCGCATTCTCCAAACGAGCCTCTGGATACTGCTGAACCGCTAGGATTTCACCACCGAGCATGTTCTCATTGACTTTCTTTCGTGTGGCTGCATCGGTCTCCCCCTCCAAACCGAGATACCTGCGAGCTTGTGAGCCATCCGCATCAAAGCTCTTCATATCGAAAACCAAGGAACCCGACTGCTCGTTCGAGGCCGCTGGGTCTTTCAACGTGTATAGCTGACCCTTCTTCAACTTCCCCTCAACAGCATGCTGATGCCCCACAACCCCTGACTTGTCAACGAAAATGAAAACTCGGCTGAACTCCAAATTGACATCACCCGACTTCGGTTCCTCTTGCCCGACACAAACACTGGCAAGCAGAATCGATGTGATAAACAAGCTAAAAACGTGGTGACTGCTATACAAAAGGGTCCTGTCGGACGATTGATTGTTTACACTCACGTCAAATCCTTTTCGTGTGTACAATCCAGTGCTGGATTGATTCTTCCTTGAACTATTTCGAACGAAAATAACACTCTTAGGTGACTGAGAACCAGTCAGACTGCCATTTATTTCTTCAACCTACAGCAAATATCGCGATGGTTCGTAGTCGCGTTGGGACTACTGCTGCCATGGGGCGTCTGGGCTGTGTTGCATATCCCGATCGGGTCCGCGGGTGTTCATGAATGGCTGCCTGAAGGAAGACCGGAGAGGCTCCGATACGAACAGTTCTCTGCTCGTTTTGGCAGCGATCAAATCGTTCTGATTTCGTGGGACGGTTCTTCTCTGAACGATCAGCGTTTTGAAAAATTCGAATCTCGTTTGCTATCGTTACCGGACTTTGCGACCTATTTCACCAAGATCGAGGCACCGGATCGAATCATCCAAACGTTGACGGCACATCCGATGCGAGTCTCGGAAACCGAGGTGCTCCGACGATTGCAAGGGGTGTTCATCGGCAAGGATGGAACCGTCGCCTTGCTATTAGGAATTACCGCTTATGGTGTTGCCAATCATAAGCAGACCATGGAAGTCATTCGCGAGGCAGCAGATGCGGTACCTGAATTGGGCCGGGAAAAACTCCGGCTGGTAGGAACGTTGTATGAAGCGTACGCCGTCGATGAGGCTGCGGAGGGAAGCCTCAAGAAACTCGTACTACCCTCCACAATTTTGGGCTTATTGATTTCGTGGATCTGCTTGGGACGGGTGCGATCCGCCATCGTCGTGCTCGCAATCGCCGGTATTGGGCAGCTCCTGGCCGTTTCGATGGTCTATTACATGGGACATCAATTCAGCGCTGTCCTTATCGTCTTGCCAACACTCGTGTTCATGCTCACTCTCTCCGGAGCCGTCCACCTGATCAACTACTTTTCCGAATCGAATCCATCGAGTGTAGAGCGCGCGGGTTCATCGCGCGGCGTGGATGCGATTCGGCTTGGCTGGAAGCCCTGCTTGCTTTCCAGCCTGACAACCATGCTCGGCATGGGGTCCTTAATGACGAGTCAACTAGCCCCCGTTCGGCAGTTCGGACTTTATTCCGCCATCGGACTGGGAGTCGCAACCGTTGTCTTGCTGATCGCCTTTCCTGCAATCGCCGACGGATTGTTTTCTTTCCAATTACCGCGAAGAAAGAACCCGCAAAGGATCGATCAGGAAACCTCGGATTCCGCCGCGCCCAAACCGTATACCTGGATTTGTATCTCCCAGAGTGTGCAGTCGCGGTTTGTGCAGTGGGAAAATCGCAATGCTGTTTTGATCACTGCGGCGACTCTTCTCATGCTCGGACTGACATTCGTCGGATTGAGTCAACTCCGTTCCTCGACAAAGTTCTGTGACATGTTCCCCGAAAAGAGTCGAACCAATCAAGACATGAAGTGGTTTGAGTCCAAAATAGGACCGATAGCCACGGTCGAGGTATTGATCCACTTTTCGAATCAGAAGTCGATTCCTTTGTTTGATCAAGCGCGTTTGGTCCATCGTATAACACAATCGTTACGCAATCACGATGAAATCGGTGGAGTTCTCTCAGCAACGACCTTCATGCCTCGATGGTCTGAGGAGGGGAACACACGCTCCGCCGCCCAGCGTGGGATTCTACGGCAGCGGATCGAGGATAACTTTGACAAGCTGGAAGCTCAGGGAGTGGTATTTCGCGATTCGAAGGAAACCGTTTGGAGACTCATGTCCAAAGTCTCTGCCGTTTCTCAAAAGAGCTATGGACAACTTACCGATTCCGTCAAACAGGCGGTCGATCAAATCCTGTCGGAGGAAGCTGCTGCGCCCCAGTCGCGAATCGAATATACAGGGCTATCGCCGGTGATGCATGAAACGCAGGTCGCGCTTCTTTCCGATCTAGGTTACAGCTTTCTCTCAGCGTTCCTGCTGATCACTCCCGTGATGATGTGGATCGTGCGCAGCATTTGGGGCGGGTTATTGATCATGATCCCCAACGTCCTTCCCGTGACCCTGGCATTTGGCACCATGGGCTGGATGGGATGGTCATTAGACATTGCTGGGATTTTGACCGCCAGTATCGCGTTAGGAATCGCCGTGGACGATACGCTCCATTTCGTATCGTGGTACATGATGGAACTCGATCGTGGATTCCCTCCTCTAGAGGCAATTCAAAAGACCTTTGCCAGTTGTTCGACTGCGATGCTGCATACGACCCTCATATCGTGCGGAGCCATGTTCCCCTTTCTATTTGCTGAATTCCTCCCCACACAGCAATTCGCAAAGCTGATGATCGCGATGCTCTCAGCAGCCATCGTGGGTGATTTGGTGGTCTTGCCCGCGTTGTTATTGTCACCCTTAGGGCGAGTCGTACGCAGCCGACGATTGCTCGGCAGTCGTTCAGATCATCGTTCGCCTGCCAACGACTCCGCTGAAACGGCCACGCAATGATCCCTGATCTTCTAAATCGAAACCTCGTTCCGGAATGGATGGATTCTCCTGATCTAGATGAACAGGAGCATCGATGCGCCCTGGCGGGACTTCGGCGTGTCAATCGGATCTGCAATCCTGCATTTCCCATCGCTTCCTCGATTCGCAAATCGGCCCAGCGCCGCGGCATGAAGGAGTTGAGCATTCTCGATGTCGGCTGTGGCAGTGGCGATATCGCGATCAGGATTCAGCGAGATCTAAACCGTGACTTTGTGTGTCACGTCACCGGCTGGGATATGAGCCCTGTCGCCATCGAGGCAGCCAACGAGCGAGTCGACTCAAACAGCCAGATTCATTTCCAGCGCGCCAATATTTTGGAGCCAAACTCGCCAGCTCTAGAAACATACGACTTTGTCTATTGCAGTTTATTTATGCATCACTTCGACTGGAACGAATCGATCGGCGTGCTGAGCAATCTCAAGCAGTTGTCTCGAGTAGCCGTTCTGGTCGATGACCTATGCCGTTCGAAATTGGGGTGGATCGCAGCCAAATTAGGATGCTGGGCCCTATCTCGATCGCCGATCGTTCATTTTGACGGGCCGCAATCGGTCCGTGCTGCCTACACGATGTCCGAGTTTCAACAGCTTGCGATGCAAGCGGGTTTACCCAATGGCACCATCCGCAAGCATTGGCCCGAACGATTTCTTTTTTTCTGGGAAGCGAATCCATGGATGACCACATCCTAGACAACGTCAGCTTTTCAGATTCTTTCTGCGCAGAGCACTTATCTCGAGGTCATTGGGACGTGGTTGTGATCGGAGCGGGGGTCGCCGGCACCTCTTTCGCGATTCGCGCGGCCAGGCAACATCGACATGTTTTATTGGTCGATTCCGCGCCATTCCCTCGCGACAAAGTATGCGGAGGTTGCTTGAATGCCCGAGCCCAGCGACAACTTTCCGAGCTGGGGCTTCTCGAGGAGCTCCATCGTCTTGGGGCAGTCACCATCCGCAAAATGAAGATCCGAATCGGGCGGCGGGATGTAGCATGGCACATACCCGATATGCTGAGTGTACGCCGTTCAACCTTGGATGCATTGCTCGCTCACGAAGCCATGAAATATGGAGCGTCCTTCTACCACTCGGTACGGGCGAGCCTGATACCCTGCCTATCCACATGCAGCGAAGGGACTAGAAAAGTTCTGCTCAAACATGAGAAGACGAATGAGTCCGTGGTTGTATCTGCGGATTTCGTGGTCGTCGCCGCAGGCCTGTCTCGTTCGCCTCTCCCTCGCGAGGAATCATGGTCCTGCCGAACCGAAGCAGATTCTCGCATCGGTGTGCATTGCTTGATATCCCGTGACTCCCTCTCCCCACTGGAAATGGAATTGGGATGCGATGATCGCGAGATGCTGCTGATGTGCGTCGGAGAACACGGATATGCCGGAATATGCGAGACCGACGGAAACACGATAGACATCGCTGCAGCGATCGATCCCAAAGCGATTCGTCGCGTTGGAAGCATTTCCAAAGTGGTCGCGCAGATCGTCCGTCCACAATCCCAACGACTCGCGCAATGCCTCGAGCAACAAACGTGGCATGCCACTCCCAAACTAACGCGTTTCTCTTTCGATCTAGCCCGGAATCGCGTTTTCCTGCTCGGCGATGCTACCGGTTATGTAGAACCCTTTACCGGCGAAGGAATGTCGTGGGCGTTGATGGCAGCAAGAAAACTTTGGGAGATCACGCAATCGACACAGAAGCTGGAATCATCAGATTCCCAGGAGCGAGACTGGAATCTCTGGAATCAGCAGCAATGCAAGACGAAACGAAGTGTATCTCGGTGGGTGTCCCGTCGGGCTCGCAACATGCAATCAGCAAAATGGGTCATTACAGCCCTGGACTGGTTCCCTACTTTTAGAAATCGCATCATCATGAAGGCAACTCAATGAGCAACCAAGCTCGAATTCTTTCCATCGGTACCGCAGTTCCTCCGTTTTCGGTCGAGCAGTCCGATGCAGCGTTGATCGCGCAGCAGCTCGGCATTTCCGAACGTTGGCGAGAGGCTCTACCCGCTCTGTATAGAAAGACCGGGGTCCAAAACCGATCCTCGGTTCTTTTGCAAAAGGACGAAGGGGAACTCCTTCAGAGACAAGCCTTTTACAAAGCGTCGAATCCTGAACAACCCTACGGTCCGAGCACAGCAGAACGAATGCAAGCCTACACACAACACGCGGGAGAATTGCTCCATCAGGCGTCCCGTGAGGCTTTCGAGAAAAGTGATGTCCACCCGCAACGAGTCACTCATCTCATCACAATCTCCTGCACTGGGTTCTCGGCGCCAGGCGTTGACCACCACCTGTTCTCTGCTTTGGGTTTGCGAAACACGGTCCAGCGCACCCATGTCGGCTTCATGGGTTGCCATGGTGCGATCAATGGACTTCGAATCGCGAAAGCGATTGCTGAATCGAACCAAGATGCAGTGGTTCTAGTGGGAGCGGTGGAACTCTGCAGCCTCCATCAACAGTACTCAGATCATCCGCAACAACTCGTTGCAAATGCTTTGTTCGCCGATGGTGCGGCCAGCGTTCTCGTTACGGCTGCGACCGACTGCATGCAATCATCGAGCCCTTGGAGGATGCGTTCTAGTTTCTCACTTCTCATCCCTGGAACCAGCGAAATGATGTCCTGGCGCATCGGGAATTATGGATTCGAGATGCAACTCTCGGCAGAGGTACCGAGCATGATTGAAAAGGAACTCAACCAACCCGTTTCCTCCTGGCTCGCAGATCATGGCATAAGCCGTCTTGGAGATGTATCGTGGGCCATCCATCCAGGAGGACCTCGAATCCTCGATTCCGTTGCGTCGGCATTTCAATTGGATGCGACCGCTACCGATGTATCGCGACATATCCTGGCTTCTCACGGGAATATGTCTTCCCCAACGGTCCTCTTTATCCTTAATGAAGTTCAGTCCGACGCCAATCAGCCCGATCATTGCGTGCTACTAGCCTTTGGGCCAGGACTTCACACCGAAGCAATCTTGCTCGAGAAACAGTAGCACGCTCGTCATTAAGTCGCTCGCCTGGCAATGAATTGCTCGCATATCGTTGGGTAACATGCTTGTATGAAGTGGCACGATTCTCCGAGAACCCTCATTCACCTGCGATTTTTCGAATAGAGCTGTTCACATAAACCACTATTCAGGTTCTGCGCGAGGTCCGGGGGAGTAATCTCCCGCGTCTACTCGACGGAGCGAGCAGCAGAAAAAAACGCATCGGGCAGCTCGCGCTACATCGCGCGTGAATCGCCAAGTTCATGTGCATAAAATAGAATCGGTGGTGCGCATAAAAATAGAAGTAGTCGTGCGCCTAAAAATAGTAGCGGTAGTTCGCGAGCACTCCGGTGTCTTGTTAGATTGACTCCTTTCTCCTCACCCGAAGCTCTTTTGCCTCGCGGCCAAGCCCATTCAAAAGCAGTATTAGCAAAACGAGCGCCGAAGCCTCATGCACCTCGGATCGCAAAAGCGTTGTTCGTATGCCCAATGGCCTAACTCGCGTTGCTCGCTGCCATTTTCTTTGGCCAAAAACCAACAAAGAAACAGGTCAACATTACAATCCAGAAGCCCGAGCACTCAGGGCGACGGAAATCATGGAAGTCGAAGAGCTTCGGCGCTACTTTGATCGTTCCGGCATCATGAGGCTCCGACATTCCTAACGGCCAAATCGTCGTCAGCCATGACTCGTAGGTACGGACCAGAGCGATACGAGACTCCTCGAGCGAAGCGAACCACGGTTGCCAATTGCCCAACCAAGTAGTATCGCTGAAGCTCCAGTCACTATTGAAAGCCCAGTCCGCGAGCAACTTGATCCCGATCACACAGACCAACAGGTAGGCCGATATTTCGAAACGCGGAAAACGCTCGAGCAAGCGGACGAACATAGCTGCCGCAAATCGCATCAAGACCACGCCCAGGATACCACCCGTAATGACCACCCACAGCTTTTCTGTCCGGGATCCGGCCAATGCCATCGCCGCGAGGATCGAATCCACTGCGAATGCAATATCCGTCAGCTCGATCACAAGGACTGTTCTCCAAAACAGGCCGACGCTGTGCTTTTGAATATCGCAGGATGCATTATCCGGATACGTCGCACCGGGTTGATCCTCGGATTCATGAGTGACCAGACCAGCTGCAATCGGGACCCGCTGTTCGATTTCAATATTCTCTCGAGTGATATCGAGACTCTCACCCGTCTCTGCGTCAACGAGTTTCGGGTTCCCTTCTTCATCCAGAACCACCTTTTCCTCGCCGCCATCGGTTTGCTCGAGGAATAAATGCTTTACGGCGATAAAAACGAGGTAAGCCCCCCCGAGAAACTTGACAAAGGTGTACTTCAGCAAGAATCCTGCGGTGAGGATCGCGATCACTCGAAAGACAAAAGCCCCAACCAGCCCGTACGAGAGGGCACGCGATCGCATACTTTTAGGAAGTCGTTTAGCCAACATTCCTAAAACCAAAGCGTTGTCGATCGACAAAAGGCCTTCCAGGATCACTAATAGCCCGACGATCACCAAATCCGCGGGAACGAGTTCTTGCCCAAGCAACGTCATTCCGATTGGTAAATCGAGCATAGAAATTACTTTAACTCAAGAATATTGGGGTTCTTATCGCATCGCAGCTGGCTTTGCACGAAAGAATAGCCGACGGTACTTTTCAGAACAGACGTTTTTGGACCAAGAACCCCAAAATTCTCCCCTCCGCGACAAACGCTCCAATACCTGGGCATTTTCCGGTCGGATTGCTACACTACTGCACCCGCATGGGTTGCCTAATCCGCGTTCTTTTTTCCTAGTATTATGAGCGAATTGAACTCATCCTCTGAGACGGATCAAACCAACACCCCTTCGTCCGATGCCACCCCCGCATCCACCGCGCCCACTCCTGGCGGTCCTATTAATTTAGAAGCGATCCGACGAATGAGGGAATCCCAACAACCTCGTTCTGAGAATCGCCCTCCCCGCCGGGAACGCAACCGAGCTCCTCAAGAACCGAGTGCTGCTGCCCCGTCCACCGCAGCAGGTCCGGATCGTGAGCCTGGATCCGAACGAGCAGACGACGAAGCGGCGCCGGCCCGCTACCGCTCGAACAAAGATACCGCCCCCATCGCAGCACCTAAAGTGCCGGTTCCCAGCGCTCGTGTGCGTTCCGAGGATGAGGACCAGGCCCTTGAAGCGGCGCTCAGCGGTGCCGATCTGGATCACTTGATGATCGGCGATCGATCCCTCCGAGTAGGTAGACGGCTCGAAGACGGATCTCGACATCCCGGAAAGGTCATCAAAGTTCATAACGCCAACGTTTTTATCAGTCTCGGCGGACCGGATGAAGGTGTCGTATCCATCCTGCAATTTGAAAACCCACCCGAGGCAGGACAACCCATCGAGGTCTTGATTCGAGGATTCAATCGCGACGAAGGGCTCTATGATTTAGCCATTCCTGGAGAAGCGATCGCTGTCAACGATTGGGATGACCTCCAGGAGGGTGCTATCGTTGAAGCGAAAGTGGAAAGCGCGAATACGGGCGGTGTCGAATGCAAAGTAGGAAACGTCCGCGGCTTCATTCCGATCAGTCAACTCGCAGAGTATCGAATCGAAACCGCTGCGGATTACATCGGCCAAAAGCTGCTCTGTGTTATCACCGAAGCCAACCCCAGACGCGGTAATCTGGTTCTCAGCCACCGCGCGGTCTTGGAAAGAGACAAAGAGTCCAAGCGAAAAGAGCGGATGGCCTCCATTCAAGTTGGTGATCAATGCGAAGGAACCGTTCGTAAGGTCACCGATTTCGGGGCTTTTGTGGATATCGGAGGTCTAGACGGCTTGATTCACATCACCCAACTCTCATGGGAAAAGATCAAACATCCCAGCGAAGTGATCAAAGAGGGAGATACGGTTCAAGTCCGAATCGAAAAGATCGACCCAACTTCCGGTAAGATCGGACTCTCTTACCGTTCCGCTCAGGACAACCCATGGAACGATGTCGAAGCTCGATTCCCAATCGGCGCTGTCATCAAGGGAGTCGTCTCACGTTTGGCGAATTTTGGCGCGTTCGTCAAACTTTCTACGGGTATCGAAGGACTGATTCACATTTCTGAATTGGCTCACAGGAGAGTTTCCAACGTTTCCCAAATCCTTCAGGAAGGGCAAGAGGTAGAAGTCAAGATCCTAACGGTCGAAGCCGATGCACAACGGATCGGTCTGTCGCTTCGCGCGACCCAAGCCAAGCCGGAGTCGGAGAACAAATCCAAAGCCGAACCGGAACCCGAAGAGCAACGTCGGTCGCCCGCAGTCAAAAAATTCCAGGGAACTCTCAAGGGAGGAACCGGAAACAGCGGGGGCGGCGAGCTTTTCGGCCTGAAATTCTAAGCCTTTTTCTCCGAATCCATCCACGAATCCTGTTGTAGCTGAAACCGTTGCCGAACCTGGATTGCGGTTATCACGGGTGATCGAATGCGGTTATCCCGAATCGACCCATCCCTTACGGCCAAGTCAAAATGAATGCTTCAGCCACGGACAGCAGTTCCGAGAGAACATCAAATCCGATCGACAAATCGAGCGATCGGGTCCGCACCATGTTCGCTCAAATAGCACCGCGCTATGACCTGCTCAACCATCTGCTGTCGCTCAACATCGACAAATCCTGGCGAGCTGAAACCGTTCGCCGCCTGGAATTAACGGCAGGCATTCCCATCCTCGATGCATGCACCGGCACGGGGGATTTGGCGATCGCTATCGCCAAGAAAATCGGGAAGGAAACCGAGGTCATCGGCACGGACTTTTGCCCGGAGATGTTGGAACATGCCAAGCGAAAGCAACAGCAGCACCTCCCAGAGCATTCGAAGCTCCGATTCCTGGAGGCCGATACTGAGAAACTACCATTCGAGGATAATACGTTCCAGAGCGTGACCGTCGCATTTGGTTTGAGGAACGTCTCGGACACAATGCTCGGATTGACCGAGATGGTGCGTGTCACGAGGCCTGCAGGAAAGGTCGCGGTACTGGAGTTCTCAAAACCGACAACCTTCGGACTGAAGCAGCTTTACAACACCTATTTCCTCCACGTACTGCCTCGCATCGGACAGGCTATGGCTAGGAACGATAAATCTGCTTACCAGTATTTGCCGGAAAGCGTCCAGCACTTTCCGAGCGGTGAGGTGTTTCTAGCATTGATGCGCCAAGCGGGATTGCAAAAGGTTGAGATGGTCCCGATGACATTGGGTGTGGTTACACTCTACATGGGCACAAAGGTCGAGCCATGAGCGAGGCAACATCCGCCCCACTTGTGATGGCGATTACGGGAGCTAGCGGCGCTGTGTATGCTGCCCGCTTGCTGCAGGTCCTGCTGAGCAACAAGATCCCATTGCAGTTGACGATTAGCAGTTCGGGTGCGGAAGTCATTCGCCAGGAATTGGGACTGAATGTGGATTCCAACATCCATTCGTTGAGCGGCCTTCTGGAATACCGTCTCCCAGGATCGTCCTGGGAAGCGTACGATGCCGATCGGGTTCAGCAGGCTTTGAGCCTCGTGCAACTACATCATTACAAGAATTACTTTACACCGATCGCGAGCGGTTCCTTTCTCACCAGGGGGATGGTCGTTTGCCCATGTTCCGGTTCGACCCTGTCCGGCATCGTGCATGCATCGAGCGAAAACCTCATAGTGCGGGCTGCCGACGTTCATCTCAAGGAGCATCGGAAACTGGTTCTCGTCCCCCGCGAGACACCTCTTTCTGTATTTCAGATCGAGAACATGTTACGGGCGGCCCAAGCCGGTGCTGTCGTCATGCCAGCGATGCCAGGCTGGTACCACGGAGTCGAATCCATGGGTGATTTGGTGGATTTCATCGTCGCTCGCATACTCGACCATTTGGGGATATCGCACAACCTGATGAACCGTTGGGGCTCAGGGGTGGAGTAGCGAGAGATGAGTGAAGCAATCTTGCAGCAAACCGTTTTCAATCGAGTGCGACACTTCCTCGAGTTGATTCGATTTAGCCATACGATCTTCGCGATGCCTTTTGCTCTGTTGGCAACCATCTGGGCTTACGCGGTCCCCGTCGATACCGGTACTCCCTCTGAGCCCAATCGTTACCTGATCTTCCATTGGAGGTATCTCCTGGGAATTGTGCTCTGTATGGTTGCGGCACGCAGCTTTGCGATGGCAGTCAATCGTTTGCTAGATCATCGATTTGACGCAGCAAATCCGCGGACGGCCAACCGTCACCTACCCAGAGGGATCCTGAAACGGGAACAGGTTTCTCTCTTTTGTGTCCTTTGTGCACTGGTCTTCCTCGCCTCGACATTGCTCTTTTTACCGAACCCACTCCCCATCTTGCTATCTGTTCCCGTTCTACTGTTCCTCGGAGGTTACAGCCTTACCAAACGCTTTACCTCCCTGGCACACTATTGGTTGGGGATCGCTCTCATGCTCGCACCGATTTGCGCATGGATCGCATTACGCGGTCAAATCGTAGTTGAACGACCGTCCGATCTCATGCCGGCGGTTTGGCTGGGTGGGGTCGTTCTGTTTTGGGTTGCCGGTTTTGACATCATCTACGCATGCCAGGACTTTGCTTTTGACAAGGAAACGGGGCTTCGTAGCATTCCGGCCTGGCTGGGGGTACGCGGGGCTTTGCATGTTGCTAAACTCAGCCACCTTTGTATGTGGACCATCGCAATGAGCATGACCTTTCTCAATCCCGATTTGAGCTTGGGCTGGATTTTCCGCTCGGCTCTGGTGGTGGTTGGCGGTCTGCTATGGTGGGAACACTCACTGGTTTCCGAAAGATCCTTGGAGAAGGTAAACATTGCATTTTTCGAACTCAATTCGTTGATTAGTATCGTGTTTCTGGTGATTGGAAGTCTGGATGCATGGCTACGCTAATTAGGCTCATGAACACAGCGAGGAACCCGTCGTGAATGCGTCGATTAAAGACCGATTGAAACAGATTCGCAATACCGTCGAGCAAGGTGGCCGGCTGGGGATGGAAGACGGGATTTTCCTATACTCTCCGGAGGTGCCGCTGCACGAGGTGGGTGAACTCGCCAACTATGTCAGGGAGCGAATCAACGGGAATGTTGCTTACTACAACATCAATACCCATCTGAACCCCACAAACGTCTGCGTCTACCGTTGCCGTTTTTGTGCCTTCCGATCGGACTTGCGAGATCCAAAAGGGTACGCCATGAGCGATGAGCAAATCCTCGCTCGCGGACAAGAAGCCATGGACAATGGCTGTACGGAAATGCATATCGTAGGGGGGCTGCATCACAAGCTCGGATACGATTGGTATCGTGGTTTGATTGAGACGTTGCACCGCGCTTATCCCAAGTTGCATTTGAAAGCGTGGACGGCCGTCGAAATCGATTGGTTCGAATTCCTCACCAAGAAAAAGTCCAAGGAAATTTTGCTCGATCTAAGAGATGCCGGATTGGGAAGCATGCCCGGTGGTGGAGCCGAGATCTTCCATCCAGAAATCCGAGGTCAGATTTGTGAACATAAAGCCAATTCCCACAAGTGGCTGGAGATTCACCAGGCAGCACACGAGATCGGCTTGAAGACCAATTGCACGATGCTCTACGGACATTTAGAGCAACCGTATCACCGTATCGATCACTTGCTCAAGCTCAGAGAATTGCAAGACCGTACGGGCGGTTTTCAAACCTTCATCCCACTCGCCTTTCATCCGGAAAATACAAAGCTGTCGCACCTGAAAAAGCCGTCCGCCTTGGTGGACTTACGAAACATGGCTGTTTGCCGATTGATGCTCGATAACATTCCCCACATCAAGGCGTACTGGATCATGTTGGGGATTGGAACAGCCCAAACGGCCCTCGCCTTCGGGGCAGATGATATCGACGGAACGGTACGGCACGAATTGATCTATCACGATGCAGGTGCAACCACACCCGAGATGATGTCGGTCGAGCAGATCCGCCATTTGATCACCGAGGCCGGGCGTGAACCTATGGAACGGGATACTGTCTACCACAAAGTCCATCGCAATCCTGATGACTTCAAAGATTGGACCGTAGGTGAAGAGGTTCCTATTCTCACCTCCGTTGGATAGATCGGGTAATCCCGACCGACAGCCAACGTCTCACGACGAGCTCGACTCGCGTCCACTGCAGACTCGAGGTCGACCGATCTCGAACCCAGCAAGGTGGTTTGACTCAGATCTCGAGCAGAGGTACGCTCCATTCAGCGAGCGGCTCTACGAAGTTGGTAGGTCTATACCTGACGTAGGTCTATACCTGACGTAGGTCTATACAGCAGGTTGGTTTAGAGGCAGCCCTAATCGCTTGCAAAAGAGAGGGTTTGCAAAAGAGAGAGTTTGCATGGTGGACTATCCCCAGAGAGAGCATAGGGCTCTTTTAATTCTCGTTCCCAAACATGCACCCGCTGGCACAAGCTGATCTTCCACACGGTCCAGCCTCCGGCTGCCGTCCCTTGGAACCCTGATTCACAACCGGGGAACCGATCACACTGAGTCGCTTGGTCAAATGGTTGGAACCACATTCGGGACATTCAGGCGTCGCGTCGGAACGAGGTACAAAGACCTCGACATGCTTTTTACATTCACGGCAATCGTATTCATAGAGCGGCATGCATCACCACCTTTCCAACCAGTTTTGTGAGAAACCGTTTTATTACAAAGAAGCGATCGCGATACGTCAACGCCAACTCGTTACCTGCAGCATCGGCCGAGGGAGGTTGGGGCGTCCGCAAACGGTTCAAACCTCTTGAAAAAAGCAATACGGTCTTGAGGAGCAATCCATGCCCCTGCTACTCCGATACGATCGGAATGGCTCGCGACGTCTCGAGTCGAGGGGTCAGGAGAGGATTTCTCGAGCGACCTTTCCCGAGACATCGGTGAGTCGAAAATCCCGGCCTGCATATCGGTACGTTAGCTTCTCATGATCGAGACCTAACAAATGCAGAATGGTGGCATGCAAATCATGCACATGCATCTTCTTTTCAATGGCGTAGTATCCGTAATCATCGGTAGCTCCATAAGCAAAGCCACCTTTGACTCCTGCTCCGGCCATCCACATACAAAAACCATGCGGATTATGATCGCGTCCATTTCCTTGAGAGGTTGGGGTACGTCCGAATTCTCCACCCCAGAGGACTAGCGTGTCTTCCAGTAATCCACGCTGCTCGAGATCCGTGAGAAAGCCCGCAATAGGCTTATCGACCTCGGCTGCGTTCTTTGTATGCCCCAGATAAAGATCGCTATGCTGGTCCCACTGGACCTCGCTATCGCTGTGCGTTACCTGAACAAATCGGACTCCGCATTCCAGAAATCTCCGTGCGAGCAAACATTGTCGACCGAAGTTTTCTGTCAAGGGATCGTCGATACCATATTGTTGGAGAGTGTACGACGTCTCATTGGATAGGTCTTGTATTTCCGGTATTTGACTCTGCATTCGGAAGGCCAACTCGAAACTGCTCAATCGTCCATTGAGTTCCGCGTCCTTTTCTCCCTCGACAGACTGCCCCATTCGCTGAAACAAGTCGAGTTGCCTGCGTTGCCACTGCCGATCGATCCGACCATTTTGAATATGCCCGACTTGTGCGGCTGCAGCTGGCAAGCTGGCATTTCCAATGGGAGTACCTTGGTAGACCGAGGGCAAAAAAGCAGCTCCCCAATTATTGACACCACCGTGGGCTAAGGTCGGACAGATCGTCACGAACGCTGGAAGATCTTGATTCTCCGTACCCAATCCGTAACTGATCCATGCGCCCATACTGGGGCGAACGAATTGATCGCTACCGGTATGGATTTTGAGCAGCGCTCCCCCGTGAGCGGGATTGCTGCCGTGCAGAGAACGGAGAACGCACAATTTGTCGACATGTTGAGCGACGTGCGGGAATAAATCGCTGACCGGCAGTCCTGATTCACCGTACTGGCGGAACTTCCAAGGGGATTTGAGAAGATTGCCTTGGGCAGCAAACACGACCCTCGGGAGTTCAAACGGAGGTGGCTTGCCATCATCGCGATCCAAAAACGGCTTGGGATCGAACGTGTCTATATGCGAAGGTCCTCCCTTCATGAAAAGAAAGACAATCCGCTTTGCTTTCGCCGGAAAATGCGTCAGCTTGGGTGCCAAAGGATTCGTCTGTTTCGTTTCGTCTGAGGAAGCCTCCTGCAGCAGCGACTCAAACGCCAGAGCTCCAAACCCCAACGCCGTCGTCTGCAGAATCGATCTCCGATTTACCATTGGCATATACAACCTCATCCGAAATCTATCGAACGAACATGAATTCGTTACCCATCATCAAGTTTTGAACCACAATCCCCCACGCCGTCTCGCGGGCCTCGGCGGTACTTTGGCGATCGCAAGCTTGTTGAATAAAATCTTGGACCAAAGCGACCTCCGTAGGCAACGGCGGACGTCCCAAAACGGTTCGATAGATCCCCTCGATTCGCGGTCTGGGATCCTCGGACTCTGCGAGACGATTCCCTACGCTGCGGGCCCCATCGATAATCCATCCTGCATTCATCAACAGAAGAGCTTGTGGAGCCACGGACGTCGTTGCGCGATTTCCAGTTGGCATCGTAGGATCGGGAAAATCAAACAACTGCAGGAGTGGAGCCAGATTGTTCCGAATGATCGGGAAGTAGGCAGTCCGACGCGCCATATCGTACTTGGTATGATCGATCGATGTATGATCGAAAACGAATTGCCGATTCCGGAGCGGTACGGTCTTGCCTCCGAGGCGATAATCCAAATTGGACGTCACATGCAGGATTGAATCCCGAATCTGTTCCGCATCGAGACGCAATCTAGAAAATCTCGAAAGGAAAACATTCTCAGGATCCTGCTCGCTCAGTTTTTCGGTATCCGGATGGGATGAAGACATGCGATAGGTGGAGGAGAGGAGGAGCGATCGATGTAACTCTTTGATGGACCATCCAGAGGCGATAAACTCCCTCGCCAAATAATCCAAAAGCTCCGGGTGACTGGGAGCATCGCCGAGCTTTCCGAAATTCTCAGTCGAACCTACGATTCCTCGCCCGAAGTGCCATCTCCAAATACGATTGACGATGACGCGCGCAGTCAGAGGCTGTGAGGAACTGGTCAGCCATTGGGCCAATTCGAGACGCCCGCTCTGATGTCGGTTGAAGATCGGGCTTTCCCGGAACGAAACCAAGACCTCGGGGAAACCGCGTTTTACCATCCGTCCAGGTTGGCGATGATTTCCACGAATATGAATAGGCATCGATTCCATCGGTGTGCCATCGGTTACCCCCATGAACGTCGACTCATCGGGGGCCTGACTTTCAAACAATCTCGCTTCTTTGGCTAAACGGTGCAGCTCCGCGATCTGCGATTCGGGGAGAGCATGCTCCAGCTTTGCCGGGATGGCCAAAAACCCCGTCGCATCCTTCAACGCAGACTGCGCCAGCTTTCGGAACTCCTCGCCAAAATCGCCATCGACTGGAGCCGACTCCGAGGATCCATCTCCGAGGGCGAAGAGTTTGTTGTAGTACCCTCGCATCGAATCATGATCCTTCTTTTTCCAACATTCCGTCCAGTGAGCAAACAACTTGGACTCACCGTTTCGTGCGAGATACGTTCGACACGTCAGCAGAACGCGAGGGTGTAACTCCTTCGCCTGAGCGACGGGTATGCAATCCGCGAGCGTAGCATGAGGAGAGAGCTCCATCGACGCGTCTAGATACTCGACCACCTTTTCACGCGTCTGCTTTCGTAGGGCCTCGATCGCACTCGCTTTGGCCTTGCTGAACGCAGACTGCTTTGCAGCGAGCTCTTCATTCACCTTCTTGAGACTTTTCTTTTCGTCCTCACTCGCAAACGGGATTTCATTCCAATGCTTGATCGCCCCCGTGTTGGTAGGACCAAAGGTTCTCGTGCCTTGCAAAATGGCGGCGAGCCCGTAGTAATCCGATTGAAGCACGGGATCGAATTTATGATCATGGCACCGTACACACCCGAGCGATAGGCCGAGAAAGACCTTTCCAATACTGTCGATCTGCTCATCAATCGTATCGGCATATAATTTTTCCCGATCTGGCTCCGCCAACACCTTGGCACCGAGGACCAAATAACCGGTCGCAGTGTGCGACTCCCGTGTCGCATCGACCAACAGGTCTCCTGCAATCTGTTCCTGTAGGAACCGATCAAATCGCTTGTTCCCATTCCAAGCATCGATTACGTAATCCCGATAACGCCAAGCCGTACCGTACGCCAGGTTTTCATCCAACCCATTCGAATCCGCGTATCGGACCACATCCAACCAATGCCTTCCCCAACGGACACCATACTGAGGAGAGTTCAACAACTCGTCGACAATTCGCTCGTACGCATCAGGTGCATCATCTTGTTCGAATCGATCGATCTGATCGTAGGATGGAGGCAATCCGACCAAGTCGAAGGAGACCCGTTTGAGCCACAGGGATCGACTGGTCTGTTCGGCGGATTGCAGACCTCGCGAACGATGCTTATCGACGATGAAGCGATCGACCGGTTCACGCGACCAAAAATCGTTGGAGAGGTCCGGTAGCTCCACGGGAGCGATCGGTCGAAAGGACCAAAACTCCTTTCCTTCGTCAATCGACATTCCCACGAGAGGCGATGCATCCCCCGAAGATGCCGACACTCTCGGGTCAGGTAAACCTTTCGTAATCCACTTCTTCAAGATATCGATCTGCTGTTGGCTGAGCTTGCCCGACGGAGGCATCTGCAACGAGTCATCCTCATAGCCGACCGCCCTAAGAATCAAACTCTCCTCGGGTTTCTTCGGAGCGAATGCCGATCCCGAATCCCCACCCGTCAAAATCTCGAGCCTGGACCCTAGAGACAATCCTCCGCTTTTCTTACTCGCAGAATGGCAATCCATGCATTTGTCCGCTAAAAGCGGACGGACATGTTTCTCAAAAAACTCCAAATCCGCGGGGTTGATTTCCTCGGCCTGATCGCTCGCATGGGCCACGTTTCCCATTCCGGTGGCCAGAAGAGACAACAACCAGCACCCAACGAGCATCATTGCAACACTCGACGCCAACCTGACGAGGATCGATGTCACGAGCATCCCATGGTACGCACCAGCTCGAAGATGGGGTCGGAGCGGCAAAAAACGTCTCCCCAATATGTCTCGTATCGTAGCGGAATCCATCCACCAGCGATCGTTGTTAGGATCAATCAAAACATCCATAGGAACTGGGCAGAACGCCCGGGCAGGTTGGGGTAAAACAAGGCTCGATTGCTACAAATCATTCTACGATATCGCCATCGATCTATCACCTCTGTTTCGACCCACTTTACCCGATATCTTCGTCCTCATGGTCACGGTCGGAGATACGCACCACCCCAGGGACCATCCCCCGAGATCGCGTGGTTTCTCCCTTTGCTTCTCGCTTTGAGTCCTCTGTTAAACTCAACGATCGACTGACTCGTATGAGTCGAAGGGAGTTCGTTACGGGTCCATCCCAACTCCTGGAACGACACCTGCGGTGAGGGTGAGGCGGAGATCCGTGAGCCAGAAAAATTCGGCCACCGTGCACGACCCTTTTTTACATCTAGAAAATTCGCAAAACGTCCGTTTTATATTCGCCATCGCGACACCGACCGCAGCGAATCCCGTTTCAACTAGCCGATGAATTTGCTAGGTGGAGCCGGGCGGCCAAAGTAA
This sequence comes from Pirellula sp., assembly GCA_040396935.1. GTDB lineage: Bacteria > Planctomycetota > Planctomycetia > Pirellulales > Pirellulaceae > JBKCUI01. Next base: position 16,417 of record JBBAXA010000032.1, on the reverse strand, counting down.
TAACCCTGCGCTAATTGGAATCCGATTTCTTGACACGTCGCCGCCTCTTCCTCGGTTTCGACACCCTCGGCTAGGGGAACGACACCTAGATCGAGAACGACTTGAACGAGCGATCGTAAAACCTTGACACGATCGGCAGGACCTTTATCAATTCCGCGGATCAACCCCATATCAAATTTCAGGACATCCGGCGCCGCATTCACCAGTTCCGAAAGGCGATTTTGTCCAGCGCCGAAATCGTCGTATGCGATCTTGATATTCAGATCTCGGAGGCTTTTGCGAAGCTCAAACATTTGAGGGGCACTTGTAATCGCCGCTTCGTGTACTTCCAAAGTAATGGGAGTCTCTGCGGTCAGGCTCCGGACACTCTGCATCGACTCCAACAATCCTGGACGTTCGAGTTCGAGTGGATGCGTATTGACATAGATGTGACTCCCTTTTGGAAAAGTCAGTCCCTCGCGAATCCCTTCCCAGCGGAGCATCTGACTGAGTTCCACTTGCATGTTCAGCTTGGTCGCAGCTCCGAACATGGCAGCACTGGTTTCGAGCCCGAACATCCTACTGCGAGCTAGAACCTCATACCCCTGAATACTCGAACCGTCCATACTGACAATCGGTTGGAAGAATGGGGTGACCAATCTTTTTTCCATCATGCGATCGAATTGAACCAACGCGAGAGCTTGATCGCACAGGTCTTCGGCTACCGTATTCGAAGCGGTCGCGTGGTCAGCGCAACGAACACGAAATGCAATATCCGCGAACTGGACAACATCATCGGGGCGGAGAGCAGTCATGTCGGACACGCGGCTGCCATTCACGTAAGTTCCATTCGTACTCTGACGATCGATGAGCCATAACATGGAATCGCGAATCGTCAGGTCGGCGTGGTGACTCGAGACACTGCGCGACTGCAGTTGAAGACTGCAGCCCGCTTTCCGGCCAATGGAGAAAGGAACTGGATAGACGACCGTGAGCGATTCGCTGAGTTGCTGTCCTATGGATTCGAGAATCCAAACGGATTTCGTGTCACTGCTAACGCTTCGCCGAGTCGATGTCGAGAGGGGTCTCATGGGGATGACGGAATCATTATTCATGGTAAAGGCGTCACATTTGATTCGGACGAACTCAGGGCTCAGAGTCAGCTCCTCTTTGTGAACTCACCCTGGGATACTCAATGAGAGATCTCAAGCGTTTGGGTTAATTTAGGACACGATTGGTGATCGCAACCTAAATATTGGATTTGTTGGCAACGAATTTCGCCTCAGGGATGTCTTTTAAGGATTGTCGACAAGATTGCGCCCCCCTTTTGCCGATGGCTAGTCGGAGGCTGTCGTCACAGATAGCAACTGTAACGATTGAGCATAAAAAACGGTTCGAGAAGGATTGAACGAAAATGCATCCAAAGCTGGGGCCCGTCACCGCCGCCTTACCCGACGACGCACTTCCTGCAGTTTTAAACGAATCGGCGTTCTGGCCTTTCGAACCTAAGTCGATCGAGGAAGCCGGCGTTTCGGAAATGGTTCTGGAATCCGTAACCCTTCAGATCTTCCTGGCGGTCGGCACCCTTACCGGTCGTGGCTTGACCGAACGTATCAAGATGCCATACCGCATCATCGAGCAACTCCTAGCACAACTTCGAGTCCGCCAACTCATCGTCCATGCGCGTCCAGCACCGCTGAACGACTTCTATTACAGCTTGACAGAAAATGGTCAGAAACGAGCGCTTAGCTATCAGGCGATTTGCTCGTATACAGGTCCCGCACCTGTACCTTTGATGGACTATCTACTGAGCGTCGACGCTCAAGCCAGTTCGTTTGAAGCGATTACAAAAGATCGGCTGGTCGAATCACTGGAAGGCATTACGTACGACCCCGCATGGCTCGATTTCATTGGCCCAGCGATCAATAGCAATTCCGGAATCTTCTTGTATGGCCCACCGGGGAACGGAAAAACGACCATCGCGAAATGTCTAGCCGCGTGCCGGGGTGAGGAGATCTGGATCCCTCACGCAATCATCGATGATGGAATGATCATCAAATTCTTTGATTCAGCCTACCATCAAGTGTCCAATCGCCCCATCACTCATTCAGGACTAGTCACGGACCAGGAACACGATCGACGCTGGATTCGAGTGAGGCGTCCCACCGTTGTGGTAGGGGGTGAATTGACGATGGAACACCTCGAAATGAGACACGACCCACGTAGCAACACTTGCGAAGCTCCTATTCAACTAAAGAGCAATTGCGGTTGCCTGCTCATCGATGACTTTGGCAGACAACGTATGGAACCCGCAGAACTTTTGAACCGCTGGATTATTCCGTTGGAAAACCGCCAGGACTACCTGAATTTGCCCACCGGTAAGAAGCTTTGTGTCCCATTCGAACAAATCATCCTGTTCTCAACCAACCTCCAACCCGAGTCCTTGGTAGACGAAGCGTTCATGAGGCGCGTGCCTTTCAAAATCCAAATCGCTGACCCGACCTCGGAGGAATTCATGGAGCTTTTCCGACGTGCATGCGAAGCCTACGAGATTACATGGCGTCCACAGGTCGTTGAGGAACTCATCCTCAAGCAGTACAAGAAGTTCAATCGGGCTATGCGACGTTGCCATCCCCGAGATTTGCTCCACCAAGTTCGTTGCCTATGTACGTATCGAAACGAACGCATGGAATTGCGGTCCGATGATCTAGAGATAGCCTGCAAAAATTACTTCGGAAATCAACCCATCGCTAGCGGATCGAATCGAAACCCAGCAGCTCCCGCACCGCAATCGGCTCCTGTCGGTAGCCCTCGACTCGAATTACCTGTTCGCCAAGGGGATCGACTCCCAGATGGCTTGAAATCCCCAAGTCGATCCACGCTCGCAGAAGCTGCCCAAAGGGGTACGACGATTGGCTCCGCGAGCAGTCCATCTGGGTATGCGGATGGGGCATCGAACCCTGAAGCGACCTATCGACTCACCGCAGTCAGACCAATCCCTGCTGGGATGATTCCACCATTACCCCAACCCACTGCGAGTCAACTCAACTCGTCGGTCAACCCTATGCAAGCACAGTAGTTGAACAGGAATCACGCCAATGTCTTCACTCTTAGCCAAAATCCAAGCAGGATTTGAACCCATTCCGGGTTATTTTCTAACGCATAAAATCGGGGCCGGAGGATATGGAGAGGTCTGGTCAGCAGATGCGCCAGGAGGTCTCAAAAAGGCAATCAAATTTGTACACGGAAGCATCGACGAAAGCCGCGCCTCGAGCGAATTAAAATCGCTCCAGCGCATCCGCCAAGTCAATCACCCGTTCATTCTTTCGCTAGAACGTATCGAAGTGATTCAGGGTCAACTTCTGATCGTTAATGAACTAGCCCAGGGTTCGTTGTTCGATCGATTCCTTGAGTATCGCGAAAAGGGCTTCTCGGGGATCGCACGAGATCGGCTCATCAACTATCTCAAAGATGCAGCGGACGGCCTGGACTTTCTGTGTCAAAAACACGACCTGCAACACCTGGATGTAAAACCTGGAAATCTGCTGGTCCTTTCCGACCGAGTCAAGGTAGCCGATTTTGGTCTCGTCAAGGATTTGCAATCAAACACTTTGTCCTTGATGGGAGGTTTGACACCCACCTACGCAGCCCCTGAGATGTTTGATGGTCGCCCTGGTCGTTATAGCGACCAATACTCTTTGGCGATCGTCTACCAAGAGATGCTCACAGGCACTCTTCCTTTCCGTGGGCGCACAGCAGCACAACTGGCTAACGAGCATTTGCATAAGGCGCCGAATCTAGACGAGTTACCAATCAGCGATCGTCCCGTTATTGCGAAAGCGCTCTCGAAGAAACCCCATCAACGATTCGCTGATTGCCGTGAGATGATCGCCGCGCTCGAACTAGCGCCTTCCAAGCAGGTCGCTCCAGGTGACACTTCGGAACGATTTGTCCAGCAACGTGGATGGAACCCTCGTGCCACCAACTTGAGTCGAAACACTGGTGCGATCCGAGCGAATACCCAGTCCAAAATGGGGAATTCGTTGCCAAAAATGAACCGCTCCAAAGCCGTTCAGGCAGTCAATTCCAAATCGAGTGGAAGTTCGAAAACAAAACTCTCGGCGTCTGGACAGCGGGTGATCTATGTAGGTGCGGGGGGGATAGGTGCTGATGCCCTAGGTCGAGTTCGTCAAATGCTCGCAGTGAATCCGACCGTTGATTTTGATCCACGTTTTTTAGCCATCGATACCGATTCCCGTTCCCTCGAACCACTCGTCGATCGTCGAAACGAGTGGCACTTGGATTATGGGTCCGTTCTACACATCCCCCTGAAAACATCCCATTACTACCGCGATGAGCTAGGGTCCCTGCCACAACTCAGCCGACGATGGCTCTACAATATCCCGCGCTCACAGCAGACCGACGGGGTACGCCCTCTAGGCATGCTAGCCACGATTGATCACGCTCTGCATCTTCATGATCGCATCCTGACAGTAATGATGGACTTGACGGAATCGGTTCCGAGCGAGTCTCCCATGCAGATCAAACTGGTGGGTTCGTGCATGGGAGGAACCGGTAGCGCTGTCCTTTCAGAGTTAGGTTTCTTGATACGGCAAGCTGCAGAGAGCGTATCCGCCAGCGTCGACATCGAACTTCTTCTGACGTGTGCAGCACCTAGTCCATCGGCGTTGGGCGATCTGGCCTCCGCTTCCTCGATCGCTTGCTTATTGGAAATCAACCATTACTTCAAAACCGGAGGCCTCCACCCAGCACTCCCAGGCATTCCACCATCATCCAGCAACAAGCCACCCTTCGATCGCGTGAAACTCATTTACGGAGGACAATTGGGTGATAACGACGATCGAGAGGAATGCATTCGACAGGTAGCAGACTACTTGTTACTCCCTTCTGTCGTCACACCGACCAGCTCATCGCGATCTCCCTCCGATGGAGAGACGAGTTATTGGCTCACCACCGTTTGTACCGCTGCATTTCCTCTCGAGCAAACCATCGAACCATCGCGAGCGAGCACTTCAATGCTAGTACATTCCCTCATGCCATGGGTCTATGTTATGGACAGCTCGGCTATCGATTCGGGAGAAAGCCCAAAGGAGCCGATGAAAATCACCGATCGCCAGGAGTTCTTCATTAGCGACTTATTCCGTTTGTGCAATTGGAACGCACAGGCTTGGGTACGGGAATGCATGAAAGTCATAGTTCCAGGCGAACAGAACAATCACCAAGACGCAGGACTACTGATATCTGCCGATGCGTCGGACGTTCACGATTCAACGGGTACAGTGCATGAGATCTGCCAACTACTCGGTGTCGCACCTGAGAAAGGAGAACAGTCAATCGAAAGATTATTGAATGGCTGCAAACAGACACTTTTCGATCATATCGGATTGCACTGGTTGCATTCGCCTTCTCACTGGCAGCAGATCCCTTTACTTTTGGACACGATCGGCGAAAGACTCAGAATCAATTCCAACTCTCTCTTTGTCGTTTCACAAAGACTCGAGGAGCAAAAAAATGAACTGATCGATGCGAAGAGTAAAGCAGCCGAGGGGTCGTTGGGGATATCCCAAACCGAAATCGATAGCAGATTAGGTAAACTATCTATTGAGTCAAAATTTCACACGTTGAGCGGGAAACTGCTCCAGCGCATCGCTGGTCATCTCGAGACTCACAAAGACCTCTGGAAAAAATGCTCTCGCAATCTGAGCACGTCCCTCGTCAGCTTCGGTAACCAGATTTGCCAGGAAACCTTTGGAAACGGCATCGAAAAATTCCTGCAATCAGGTTTGATTACCAAAACGGATGCTATGACAAAATCATGCAAGGCCTATCTGGCCTATGTGATCGCAAGTCACTGGCACTTCCTATCATCCCCAGAGAAACCCCTCGCGAAACCGCTTCATGCTTCCACTATCTATGACCTACTCTCCCCCGCACAAGGGATTGAAACCCAACTCAGGATTGTTCTCGATAAATTAATTACCGACTTTGAGCAACATACATCTTCTAGCTCGCCTCAATCACTCTCGAACGGCGATGCTCCAACAACGGGCGAATCAATGACCCTGAATAAGACCCTTCTGGAAGGGCTAGGGTTTGCTGGCAAAACCATCGAGCGAATGACGGGAGGTACCGTTACCCAGGAGACAAAAGGATCGACTCGTGCAAGCGACCCATTCGAATTGCAAGAGAAACTCGAGTCTGTGCAACCGTATCTCGCTGATTTTGGGGCGAGTCTTGCACAAACGCTTTATTTGTCGGAGTATCTGTGGTTCCAGATGCCAGAGGAATTGCGATCGAAGTTGGAGGCTAACTGCAGTATTCAAACCGTCGATGGCAAACTGACACCGACGATTATTGCTGAGGGAACCGAATTAGATGTCGAGGAATTGATCGATAAGCTTTGGATGCCTACCTCTGAAACCTGGCAACTCGTACCTCGTGTGATCTCGCGCGTCGATATTGACTGGATTCCCTTCAGCACTCTGCAGCAGGAAACTTGAACCGGACCCTGACTCATGCCATAATCCACCCAGATTTTCTCGGGAGGAATTTGCATGGAAGCTCTCTGGACAGAGCGATTTATCGACTTTGGAACGGATCCGTTCCTTCCCGATCCACCCGCGCCGCTGCAGTGGATCTCCTCTCCTGACTCGCTAGGGACGAAAGAACGTTCTGACTTTTTAAAAAGGCTTGTTTCGTCCACCATCCCTAGGATTCCTGGTGTGTATGGGATGATCGATGCCACAGGACGTTTGGTTTACGTCGGAAAATCGAAAGCCCTCCGCAATCGACTACTGAGTTACTTCATGCCGACCAACGAAGAGGAGAAGGCTGGACGCATCGTGGAGGCGACACGATCCATCGTTTGGGAATCGCAGCCGAGCGAGTTTGCAGCGCTGCTGCGGGAACAATGCCTCATCCGCCGATGGCAACCTCGAATGAACGTGATCGGTATGCCCAACCGCCAGCAACAGGCGTTTCTTTGCCTGGGTCGACCTCCAGCCGAGGGGTTCTACATCACCCGCTATTTCGACTCGCAAGCACGACGCAGCGTCGGTCCGTTGTACGGTGTCGGACATCTCCATCGCGCCGTTGAAATCCTCACGCGACATTTCCGCTTGCGCGACTGCAGCCAAAAAACGCCCATGCAATTATCAGACCAACTGCAACTCTTCGATCTCGAGCAAAGGGCCGGCTGTGTTCGCCATGAACTCGGTAATTGCCTGGCACCCTGCATCTCCGGTTGCAGCAAAGCCTCCTACGAGGAGCAGGTCGTTCGAGCGGAACAGTTCCTCAAAGGAAACCCGGGTGATATCGAAACGTATTTTCTAAACAATATCGAAAAAGCCTCGCAGGGCCAGCACTACGAACATGCCTCACGACTCCTCGCAGACCTAAAGATCATCCGCTGGCTTAGCCGTCGCCTCGCACAGTTCGATCGTGCGAGAAACTCCGAACAGAGCATCTATATGGTGCAAAGCATCCATGGCGGTTGGATATGGTACGTCCTTCGATCCGGCGGCGTTGTCGGTTCCATCGCGGCACCAACCAACAGTACCGAGTGGAAAGAAAGTACCCAGAGGATTGCGGATTGGAGTACGGCAACTCCAGACGTTGGCTCCCGAATTTTGGAACCAGAAGACACCCTTGGATTGGTGACTTCATGGCTACAAAAACAGAAAAAATCATCGGATAGCGTTTCGCATAAGCTCGTCCGAAGATCGGAATTACCCCATGATTGGAAGAACGCCAAGCTTTGGTTGCGATCGTTGATCCCATCGCTCAGCCCCAAGCAGTCCGCCTAACCTTCGATCGGTGGAGACACTCCTCAGGTCTACGTGAACCCCGCCGCGTCTCATCGCATCCCCGATCTTTCACCCACCATTCGTCCGAGGATCGAGACTCGATACATACTACCGATTCGCCCTCGGTACTTCGAAAGTAGGATGCTCAGTCTTGTTGCAAAAAAAGGCAATCGACCATCGAATACAACCCGCGACTGACATGCGTGCCGTCGCGGTTTCGTTGTGCTGCATCGGTACGACGATTGATCGATATGGGAGTTCCTCACCGCTTCAGGATCGAGTAAACTCACCATCTCCCGAAACGCTTCATCCACCACCCTCAGCACAGGTTGTCCATGTCTAATTCGAAGATTCGCGGAATCGTGCACGTAATCGAAGAGACAAAGTCGTTTGGTCAAAAGGGATTTCGCAAACGAACCATCGTCCTGGAACAACAGCTGGGCCGATTCAATAATTACATTCCGCTGGAGTTCACCAACGACGGATGCGACCTCGTCGATGACTTGAGACTAGGGGATGAAGTCGATGTCACCTATCGACTCAGCGGACGAAAATGGCAGAAAGATCCTGCGAGCGAAGTGAAATATTTCCTCAGCGCCGAGGCCATGGCCTTCAATAAAGTCGGTACGGGTTCGAACTCTTTGAACGAAGACGACATCAACGATGAGTTTTCCCAAGCGGGTGCGGATGACGACGCTCCCTTCTGAACCCCAGCGATCGAGCAACGTACCTCCCATATCCCTGTCATCAGTACGCGAATTTCATCCATAAGGAAGAGAACGAAATGAATCATTTTCGAAAATGGGTTTGGAGTTTAGTCGCATTGGGTGTGACGACTCAACCGCACCTTCGAGCGGACGAAGGTATGTGGCTTTTCAATTCCGTTCCCAAATCTCACTTGAAGACACAGTACGGATTTGAGCCAACCCAGGAATGGTTGGATCATTTGATGCTATCGAGTGTTCGTTTCAATTCCGGCGGATCTGCCTCTTTTGTTTCCTCCAACGGGCTGGTGTTGACCAACCATCACGTCGCCTCGGACACGTTGTACAAACTCTCCGACGCTCAACATAATTACAACGAGAATGGATTCCTCGCAAAGTCGCTTGCCGATGAAATCAAGGCTCCAGATCTCGAGCTGAATCAACTCCTATCCATCGAGGATGTGACGGCCCGAGTAAACTCGGAAGTCAAGGCTGAACTCTCTCCCCAGGAAGCAGCCAAAGCGCGTCAAGCGGCAATGGCCAAAATCGAAAAGGAGTCGTTGGACAAGACTGGGCTCCGGAGCGATGTTGTAACGCTCTTTGGCGGCGGCAGATACCATTTGTACCGCTATAAAAAATACACCGATGTCCGATTGGTTTGGGCTCCTGAGGCCGGTGCGGCCTTTTTTGGTGGTGACGCCGACAATTTCGAATACCCCAGATACTGTCTCGACGTGACACTTTTCCGTGTCTACGAAAATGGACAGCCAGCCAAAATCGATCATTTCCTGAAAATGGATCCGCTCGGCGCCAAAGAAAATGATTTGATCTTTGTCTCCGGAAACCCAGGGAGAACACGCCGGATCTTCACCCACGATGCAATCGAATACCAACGCGATGTCGCAATGCCTCGAACCATGAATATCCTCCGCCGCAAGGAAGTGCTGATGCAGCAGTATGCATTGGGTGGCCCCGAACAAAAGAGACGCGCCAAAGACGATTTGTTCGGCATTCAGAATTCTCGCAAAGCATACACGGGCATGCTGACCGGCATCCAAGACCCGAGCTTCACTGCCAAGAAGAAACAAGAAGAGACCGCCCTGAAGCAACGACTCTCTGCGGATCCCAAACTCTCTGCACTTAGCAGCGCGTGGGACCAGGTCAAAGCCGCTCAGGAAAAACGCCGGGAATGGGTAACCAAATCGGTATCGCTACGTGCCAAGTTGTACGGGATCGCTGAAACACTCGTCTTGATGGCGAGCGAAGATAAGAAACCGAGCCCCGAACGACTGAGGGAATTTCGTGATAGCAACCGAGACTCCTTGCTCCAGGAACTCTATTCTGAAGCCCCCATTTACGACGATTTGGAACGTGCTCAACTCGCGGATGAACTAGCTCGGCTCATCGATGATCGAGGAGGAAATGATCCAACCGTCGCACTAGCACTCGCAGGGAAAAACCCTCGCGAACGTGCCGCCGAAATCATCGCAAAAACCTCGTTGATCTCCGTGGAGGCCCGAAAGAAATTAGCAGACTCTGGTGTGACGGGTATCTCGCAATCCACCGATCCGCTGATCGAACTCGCCAGAAATCTCGAGTCGGAGTACCGTAAAGTCCATGAGGCGATGGATAGTATCGAAGAACAGGAAAGGCAAGCCTACGCGAAAATCACCGAAGCCAAATTTGCGACTGCGGGGGATACTATGTATCCCGACGCTACCTTTACGTTACGGCTTTCGTTCGGTGCAGTGCGTGGTTACGAATCGAACGGTCAAAAAGTCCCCGCGTTTACAACCCTAGGTGGAGCTTTTGATCACGAAAAACTACACCTCGTCGAGGATCCGTGGGTCCTACCAGAAAGCTGGAAAAAAGCCAAAGACAAGATGAAACAAAACACGCCCTTCAACTTTGTCTGCACGGCCGATATTATCGGTGGCAATTCCGGCTCTCCAGTGGTCTCGCGAGACGGTGCGATGGTCGGGATCATTTTCGATGGAAACATTGAAAGCCTGACCGCGGACTATTATTACTCCGACAAAGTCTCTCGAGCCGTCGCTGTTCATATCTCGGGTGTCTTGGAATCGTTGAGAACGATCTACGATGCGAGCCGTTTGGCAGATGAGATGGGAAAATAGTTGAACCGCAATAGCGAGTCCCTCACACCGACCAACGCGGCTGCCTCCTTGCCGCCGCGCAACCACTCGGGACGAATTGGCCTATTCCTCGCTCTCCTCCTCTACATCGTCTTGAGACTTCCATTCGTCACGCATTGCGCAGGGCAAATGGATGAGGATTGGTTTGCCATCCCAGGATGGACCATGTGGAACGAGGGTGTTCCGCGGATACCCTACTGTCCATCGCGAGTTCGTGAGAGCTATTTCGAAAACGCCGATAAATGCCTGATGACCCTTCCACCAGGCTTGCATTTCGTTCAAGCTCCCTTTTTTGGCTTCCTACCACCGGGATACCCGACCGCTCGCTGGCCTTCGTTTTTCGGGGGCATCCTTTTCTTGACCGCTGCTTGGTACCTGGCTCGTCAAGCGATTCCGAATGACTGGATTGTGGGAACAGCTTGCGCCATGCTGGCCATCAGTCGACCAGTCCTGTTCACCTCTGTGATCGCTCGACCCGATATGCTCTGTGCCTTATTCGGAATCCTCGCACTGATAGGAATGTGGAATTGGCATCGAAGCGGCTCTTCTCGATGGCTCGCATTGGCTGGATTGGCATGCGGTTTCGGTGCTTTATTCCACCCCTTCGCAATCGCCTACTGCTTACAAGTTGGTGCATGGACTCTCCTCAAAGCCGCCCCCCTGCAACGAAAGGGCGCTGATCTTTTCATATTAGGAACCTTCTTCGCGATAGGCCTCTCCCCATGGATTCCCTACATCGCAATGTTTCCCTACGAATTCAAGAGCCAGTTCTTTAGCAACGTGCTGGAACGTTCCGGACCAGGCCTCCTCTCCCGAATCCTCTGGCCATGGGAATCCATTGGAAAGCATGCTTCCCTTCTGTGGGAGCTGAACGATCCTATACAATCGATTTTCCTATCCACCGGTTTTCTACTGGCGACGGCATTTTGGCTCTCAAAATGCCAACGCGGATATCACCGACTCTACTTGACTTTAGCATGGTCCGCTCTTTACTTGACGATTACCACTGCTGGGACTCACACAACCAAGTGGTATGCCGTCTATCCCATTGCTTTGATCTACCCCCTCGCTGTCGACGGGTGGATTGGGATGTTCCGAGAACTAGGGATTCGGTCTGGAGTGCTTCCTTGGGGAGACAAGATTCCGTTGCCTTACGCCATGATGATCACAACGGCTTTCTTATGCAGCGTTATTCCAGGAGCAGGTCTCAAAAGCACTTGGCTCTATTGGTCGAACTGGGGAAATCCGAGCCTACATGCTCCCAGCTTCATCCGGAATGCTTTGAAGGATCTCCCCCAAGAGGGCGCGTTCATGGTCGATACCAATTATGTGTTCGATGTCTACTTGTCCGGCAGAAAAACATGGATATGCCAGGATCGTGACAAGTATTGGGGAGATCAACCCATGAAGATCGATTATGTTTTGGCAGGTCAGGTAGGAATCGATGGACGATGGCCTGAACAGTACCGAGCCAAGTTTGTTCGCAGGGAGGGCTCGAGAGATGTTCCGCAGTCCTGCTTTCTCGACGTCTATCAAGTCGAACCCGTTCCATGAAATTGTCCGTTATCATCCCAGCACACAATGAAGAAGCAAACATTGGTCCGTGCCTCGATGAATTGATCTCGAAGCTCGAAGAGGAAAATGTCGATTTCGAAATCGTCGTGGTCAACGATAACAGCTCGGATCGAACCGAACTAGAAGTCGCAAACCGCGCCCATTCTTACATCGGTCGCATTCGACTGATTCGACGGAATGCACCGGGCGGCTTCGGCCGCGCTATTCGAACCGGTCTTCAGTTTGTCCAGCACCCCGCGGTAGTGATTTATATGGCCGACCGCAGCGACCACCCATCGGACGCCATCCAATACCTTCGAAAACTGGAGGAGGGCTACGATTGTGTCTTCGGATCCCGGTTTATCGATGGGTCGCGCGTTGAGAACTACCCACGTCTCAAGCTATGGGTCAATCGTTGTGTCAACATTTCGATTCAGTGGATGTTTTGGACGAAATTCAACGATATGACCAACGCGTTCAAAGCATACCGAAGCGATGTCCTTCGCCGATGTGGACCTTTTCGCTCTTGTCATTTCAACATCACGCTCGAATTGTCTCTCAGTGCATTGATCGCCGGATACAAAATCGCACAGGTACCCATCGAGTGGCAGGGCCGCACCTGGGGCTCCAGCAATTTACGATTAAGTGAGATGGGAAGACGCTATCTCTGTACGCTGCTTATGTTATTCTTTCAGAGGATTCTCATGTCGGACGATGCGATATCCGAGCGTGAGAGAAATCCATCATTGGGCGACGAAGTCGACATTCGCGAATTACGTTCAGAGCCATGAGAAACTTCCCGCGTTCCCTTTGCCTTTTTATCCCAATCCTTGCGGTATGCGTGTACTCGTATCGCATCACGCCACCGATCCTCGCGCAGCAAGCACCGAACACCTATCCTCACAAAATACCGACCGTAAGCTTGCGCAATTGTATCCAAGTGACCGAGTCCATCTTTTCGGGTGCTGTTCCCGAAGGAGAGTCCTCATTTCGCGAACTACAAAAACTAGGTGTGACGACGATCGTCAGCGTCGATGGAATGCGACCTCAGCTAGACCTCGCACGACAATACGGTATCGCATACATCCACCTACCTCACGGGTACGATGGTATCCCTGAGGAGCGAAAAAAGGAATTGATTAAAGCGCTATCGGATTCCCCCAAGCCTATCTATATTCACTGCCATCACGGAAAGCATCGCAGTCCAGCCGCGGTGGCCTCGACATGCATCTCGCTAGGCTGGATCTCTAGCGAACAAGGTAAAAAGGTTTTAGAGATCGCAGGGACAAATCCCAATTTCCGCGGACTCATCCAAAGTGTGGAAAATGCCACTCCAATCGATATTCGAGCGCTCGAGTCCTACCATCCGAAACTTGTCGAAAGTGCTGAAATCCCGCCCCTTGTCGAAACCATGGTCGCCATGGATGACTTACTCGATCGTCTAACCAAGCAGCCCAAAGGTTCTCTCCAAACCGAATCGTCGATCGCTGACAGCGCTCTGTTATTGTCAGAGCACTACACCGAACTCTTTCGAATCGCCAAGAACAATAACTCTCCCCCCGAGTACGTCCAGTTCCTGGAAGCGGGCGAAAGGCATTCGCGCAGTCTAGAATCACTCCTAAGACGTCAGAGCCTCGACTCGGCAGGAGAGCCTCTGAGCCGTGTGAAAGAGAACTGCTCGCAATGTCACCAGAAGTTCCGCGACAATCGCTCGTCGCGCTGAAACCTCGAGGCGGTCTCCGTAGCTGAAACCTGTCAAAGAAGAAGTCAGGCGTCGGGGCTAATTTTTCGCTCCGCGTTGAGCAAGAGAGCGATCAGTCCAGCCAGCAGGAAGCAGACAGAGAACGAATAGAAACAAACGCTCCAGCCGAATCGACGCTGAACCATCGACATCAAGATTGGGCTCAATCCCGCGCCGATGTTTCCCCACATGTTTCCCCAACCCAGCACTTTACCCGCATTGCGACCTCCGACATCCTGTGCGAATGCCCATATCGAGGGATTGGAAAAATCAACAGCGACCGCCATCACACTCAGAACCAAAACGAAAGCGAGCGCGTTGCTAAAAAGTGGACATACCAAATAGGCAGCGCTGCAAAAAAACATCATGACAGCGATGGGAATGGAACGAGCCAATCGAACGCCGAATCGCTTGGACATCAGGTCGGTGACCACACCGCCAAACAACATGCCAATGCAACTGACAAACGGCGGAATCGATGAAAGAAAGCCCGTCCGTACCTTCTCCTCACCTAAAACTTGTTGAAGGTACGTCGGTAAATCCGAGAGCAGGAACACCCATCCGAAATTCGTAAAGAACTGAATCCCGCTGGAATACCACAAATTGGTATTGCAGAACATTTGCGAAACGCTGAGAGATGCTTCAACTGAGTCCACCGAGTCGTTGGCATCCGGATTCAAGGGAGCATCCTCATTTCTTTCGACTTGATCGCGAGCCAAAAATCGAAAAGGAATGGCCAGCAGAATTCCCGCAAGACCATAGAGGATTAAGACTTGTCTCCAGCTCTGAAATGCCAACTCTAAAATCGGGGTCAGGAACTGAGAGATCGCCCAACCGACGCGTCCTCCAAAGGTGATCATGCTACAGGCCCGCCCCCGAAGAGCGAGCGGAAACCATCCTCTTATGAGGGCATTCGCATTCGGATAGGCACCAGCCTCGGCAAGCCCTAACGCCAAACGCGATGCGATCAAAAGCCCAAAGGATGTAGAAAGTCCCGTAAGGATCGTCGCGCAGGACCAAGCCACGAGAAAGACAACGAGAATGTTTCTGAATCCGAATCGCAACCCGAGCGCTGCAGCGGGTACCTGCCCGAGCGCGTAGGCCCAGAAGAAAGCACCGATGAACCAGCCCCCCTCGTTTCCTTGCCAATCAAACTCTTGGGAAATCGAATTTTTCAGCTGCCCGACTGCCGCCCGATCGACATACATATTGATCGCCAGAAGCATGGTGCCAATCAGCACCACGTAGCTGGTCGTATTGGGAATCGTCGATCGTGCTGGCGGTTGCAGGGAATTCATAGCCATCCAAAAAAGTCATCGATTGCAGGGAGTCTCACTCCACGAAATCTACCCTAGCGCTCGATCTCTCCCGCATCCAAAGGGCATCCTGAGGTGAGAGGTTCGCAAACGGCAGGTATGCGTTCTTGGTTTTGAAGAGCGGATCAGAGTTGCAAAGCAGATCGGCATTATTTTTGCGGAAGTTGCGGGAACGCGGGGCTTGGTTACAGATAAAATCGGGCAAGAGTTACGGAATCTGTCGAAAATCCCAGCTGCGATTCGCTGAAGCGGCAAAGTCAGCTCGAATCGAGCTTGCAATGTCCGGCGTTTTGGGCAGAATACGGTGAATTGGAGAGGTGGCTGAGTGGTCTAAAGCACCGGATTGCTAATTCGGCGTAGGATTCATTTCCTACCGCAGGTTCGAATCCTGTCCTCTCCGTTAGCTTGTTGAATCCCATGTTGCAGATTCCTCGTTCTCCGAGGGTTTTTCGCACTTCTTGCCAGTCGCTTCGGAGTTCTGGCGCGCCCATACTGCTCGGTGCATGGCGGATCGCGGCGTTACCCTTTCGCGTCGCGCATCCCCAAATGGATTCGTTTTTCGAGTCGAGCTGGACCGTCAAAACACTTTGGTTCTGCATGTCCCGGTCTGGCACCGATCCACGCCCGTGGAGGCGGTGGAATTCAAACTATCCGTGTTACCTCGTAAAACAAAGAGATTTTGAGAACACTCCGAAACAGCGTATCCTACCGATCCAAGCACAGTAGTGAACTCGGCTTAGGAAGGACGAACGCTTCAACGAGATGAATGTTTATCGGAAAAACCCACTCCATCTCAGCACTCTGCTGATTGTTGCCGGGACTACCTTTGCGCTGCTGCTAATCGTGATCCCTGGTGAGGTTGACGATCGATACTATGCTCGCGACTTTCAGCTACAAGTACATGGCTGGCCATGGGTTCACCTGCACCGTTTCGTTCCCAAGCCAAATTCAGAGGGGGAGGGACGCGAGCAACTCCAACAACGCTTGGAATCGTATCGCAAGCATGGTAATCCTCTCCCTTTGATACCGATTCCTGGCGGCCGCTGTTGGACCAGTTTCGAAAACTGGACGTTTTGGAAAGGGATGCTGGCTCCGAACTGGATGGGTTGTCTGTTCAACGCGCTGGCTTGTACAGCAATCCTGT